>CAWKMU010000004.1:0-713697 GCA_963850905.1 uncultured Gemmatimonadales bacterium
CCAGAGTCAATCGGTCGTCGCAACGGTTTGTGTGTGTGAGAGTAACAGCTCGTTCAGCGCTTCGGCAGGCGTTCTCCAGCCGAGCGTCTTGCGCGGTCGCGTGTTCAGCGTGAGCGCGACCGCAGCCACATCAGGGGCGTTGTGCGCGCTCAGATCCGTGCCCTTTGGGAAGTACTGCCGCAATAGTCCGTTCGTATTCTCGTTCGTCCCCCGCTGCCAGGGACTCTGCGGATCGCAGAAGTAGACCGCGAGCCCCGTATCAACGCGTAGTTGTGCGTGCTGTGCCATCTCTGCCCCTTGATCCCACGTCAGCGACCGCCGCAGTTGGGCGGGTAGTGTCTGGATCGCGCGCGTGATCGCATCACGCACCGCCGGAGCACCGTGCCCGGCGAGCGCGGGCCCGTTCTTTGTGTCGGTCGTGCGCGCGCCAGCCGCGTGGCCCCGCATGCGCGGGAGGTGGAGCAGTAGCGTGAAGCGTGTAGTGCGCTCGACCAACGTGCCGATGGCGGAGCTGTCGAGGCCTAGGATCAGATCGCCCTCCCAGTGCCCCGGCACCGCGCGGTCGTCCGCCTCGGCTGGTCGAGCGCTGATCAGCAGGTCGGACGTGACAAAGCCTCTGCCCGCGGCCCGTGTGCGGGCACGCGGCACGCGCAACGCCCGGCCCGTGCGTAAGCAGGCGGTCAGCTCGCGACGGAGCGCGCCGCGGCCCTGGACGTAGAGTGCCTGGTAGATCGCTTCGTGGCTGATGCGCATGGTGGGATCCTCCGGGAAGTCGACGGGGAGCCAATGCGCGATCTGCGCCGGACTCCACGCGCGACCCCATCGCCGGTGCTGCCGACGCCCGTGCCTGCGGCCCCTCCACGGCACCGCCGGCCCGCGCGCCGCCGCGCCGTCCGGCGCCGTGATCACACCCGCGAGGCGGTCCTGCACATACTGCCGGAGCCGCGCGTCTGTCGCCAGCTTCGCCGGCTTCGGGCGGCGGCCCGCCCGGTCGGCGTGCCACTGCGCCGTGGTCGCACGGTAGTCGAGCGCGCCACCACGGGTCGCCGCATTCCGGCGCAGCTCGCGCGAGATGCTCGAGGGCGCGCGCCCAAGCTGGCGGGCAATCTCGCGGACGCCGTAGTGGTGGGCGTGGAGGAGCGCCAGCTGCTCGCGCTCGGCGAAGGATAGATAGCGCCCCGACAGCGGCGACGCGGATGGGGCGAGATGTGACGGCGGCATGCCTCCAGCTTGTCGGAACCAGCGTGCCCCGACCACCCACGAGACTCGCGCATCGGCAACCGCGGTCTCGGAGTAGCAGCCGCGGGCGATAGCGCCCCAGAACCGCTGCCGGTCCTCACGCCGCCCGACCGGCGGGCGGCCCAGTGAATGCAGCTTGCCACGTCCAGACCGATCCGAGCGCCGTCGCCTCGGTGCTGTCATCGCAACCTCCTCGGTGAGAGTGTTGCGACGACCAATTGAATCCACCCAATATGCCAGTTTTGCGTATCAGCGCCTGCTCCAGCAAGCTGGGTTCGCCTGCAGTATGAGTCGCGTCGGCGATTGCTGGGATAACGCCGTGGTGGAGAGCTTCTTCGCCACACTCACGAAGGAGCTGCTAGTCGACGGCCTGTTCGCCACGCGGGCTGAGGCGAGTCGCGTCCTGTTCGAATTCATCGAGATCTGGTACAATCGTCAGCGTCGGCATTCCTCGTTGGGCTACCGCACGCCGGCCGAGTTCGAGGAGCAGTTGCAGCAAGTCAGCTAACTCACGTGTCTACGAAATCGGGGCAACTCCAGTGAGTCACTTGTCTCGCGTGCGTGGCTTCGCGCTTCCACGTCTCGCTGCTAACCCCTCGGCAGTATGCGGCACGCAATGTGCTTGACCGCTTGCGACAGCGGTAGCGTGGCGGCGCTGGTCGGTACGCCGGCGCTCACATCACACTGGAGGAAGACAATGCCAGATCAATCGAACCCCAACGACTACGCGACCGGCTCTCACAAAGGAGCAGCCGATTCTGTCGCGGGCAAGGCGAAGGAAGGCGCAGGCAAAGCCAGAGAAGATCTGGGCAAAGAACGGGACGATCCGCAGCTCGAGGCCGAAGGACGGTTCGAGAAGGATGCGGGTAAGGCTCAAGACAAGCTTGGCAAGTCCGAGCGCAAACTCGAGCGGGATCATTAGCACGCGCTGCATCCGCGGGGCCTGACGGGCGTCAATACAAGTCGGATGGGAGTGACACCGCAGGCCCCAAGCTGGTTGTCCTAGCTCGTGCGCGTCGAACTTCGACATGCGCCAACGATCATTGCAGTCGGCGATGGCACTCGTGGGTCCGCTGTCGGAACCGTCCGCCGACCTCGTGGCCTCCTCGCACCGAAGGCGTGGAGATCAGCGGACTGTTTCCGCAGTTAGGGCACAAGTGGGAGGAGCCAGCCGCACGGCAACGGACGGGATCGGCGATTGCATTGGCCGGCACCATCAGGCTCGATTGCGCGCTCACGATCCGGAGGATCAATGACCCCGAAGACGCTCGAGGATCTGTACGTCGACGAACTCAGGGACTTGTATAGCGCCGAGCGGCAGATCCTGATGGCGCTACCCAAAATGATCAAGGCAGCAACACACGAGGAACTCAAGGAGGCGTTCGAACTTCACCTTCTGCAAACGGTGACGCACGTCGAGCGGATCGAACGCATCTTCTCCGATTTGGATGGGACCCCAAAGGGCAAGAAATGTCGCGGCATGGAGGGCGTCATCGAAGAGGGTGCCGAGCTGATCGACAAAGCAAAGCCCTCGGCGGTCTTGGATGCTGGCCTCATTGCCAAGGCACAGCACGTTGAGCATTACGAGATGGCGGGATACGGAAGCGCGTACGAATGGGCGATGCGCCTCGGTCACACGGCCCAGGCGACGCTCCTACGGCAGACGCTCGACGAAGAGAAACACACCGATGCCCTGTTGACGGACTTGGCAAGGCGGTCGGTCAATGCCGAGGCAGAGGTCAAGATCACCCGTAGCGGAGAAATGGGTGATGCGCCGGCGCGCCGATCAGCGGCCGATCGACATCCAGCTCACCAGCGGGGGCGCCAGTCGGCGGAGCGACGATGAATCGCGCACAGTGTGCTCGGACCGCACGGACTCGTCTTAGCCGGACGGCGTGTGTCATTGGAGCGATGTTCCTCTTCGGCGCCTGCGGCTCGACGGCGCCCAAACCAAAAATTGGATTCAGCCCGAGCACCGTCACGCTCACGGCGACGGCCGGCGCTACGGCGTCCGGTTCAGTGGAGGTTAAGAATGTCGGCGGTGGAACGCTATCAGGAGTCTCGGCGTCGGTCGGTGCGTATTCGACCGGTGCATCTGGCTGGCTCACGGTCACGCTGTCGGCGGCCACGGCGCCCGCGTCGCTCGAGCTGGCGGCGAACGCCGCTACCGTGAGCGCCGGAACCTACTCCGCCGTCGTAAATGTGAGCGCCGCCGGCGCGAGCCCCCCGACCGCGACGTTGACGGTGAATCTGACAGTGACGCAGTAGAAGGTCGGAGGTCTCGAACTCGACGCGTCGCACCACGCGCGCGATGGGGGCCTCGCAGGCTTTCAGCCGCCTGCTGTTGGCGCTGTTGATGGTGGTATCACTGTCGACTGGAGCCACCGCCCAGGATACGTCACACGTCCTGCGTGACACGAGCCACCTGATTCACATCACTGTCGACACGGCGCCTGTCGATTCGCTCGCGCTCGATACCCTCCGGCGCGCGGTGATCCGGGACTCGCTCCGAGGGGCGAATCGACGGGATTCAGCGAAGAACGCCAAAAACTGCCAAGGCCGGATCATCACGGCCGTCGTGATCCGGCCACAGCCGCCGGCGTTTTTTTCGCCCTCGACCGATCCGCGCGTTACGGCACGTCTGCGTCGCCTCAATGCTTTGCACTTCACTACGCGGCGCTACGTGATTCGTCGATTCCTCGCCTTTCAGGTGGGGAATGTGTGCACCGAGCCACGTCGCCTCGAATCCGAGCGCTTGTTGCGGGCCCAGCCATTTCTGGACCGCGTGCGCATTTCGGCGATTCGCGATGGGCCGAATGGCGTGCGGATGGATGTGCTGACGGTCGACGCGTTCGCCGCGCACGTTGGCCTCAGCATCGAAAGTCGACCGCCATTGATCAATTTGCTGGCCCTCGGCAACGGGAACTTGCTCGGTTCGGCCATACGCGTCGACGGACTGTGGTCGTTCGAGGAAGGTTATCGAGACCAGTTCAGCGGCCAGATCACGGACTATGCGTTCTTGGGCCACCCGTGGGTCGCCGACGTAAGGGCCAACTTGGCCCACGTCGGTCAGCAGATCGACGGATCCGTGTCCCATCCGTACTTCACGAATCTGCAGCGTACGGCGTGGCGCGTTGCTGCTGGCAATCTCCAGAACTACTTCGAGTTCGTGCGCCCTGGGAGTGTGCGTCCAGCCCTGGACTTCCAGCAGAGCTACGCCAGCGCGGGCGGGTTGTTCCGTCTCGGAAGCCCATCCCGGTTCGAGTCGACGGGGCCGACCAACCTCGCCGTTCAGTACAGCCAGACCGTGCTCATCGGCGCCGCGCTGTCGCACGAAAGCAATGGTATCGCGGGCCAAGCGCTCGATCTCACGGGAAGGGGCCCTGTGTCCGACACGACAGTCGGCAGCCCCCCGTTTGGGGGACGCTACGCCGCGCACAATGTTCGGCGGGTGAACGGGCTGGCCGGATTTCGAGCCCTGCACTACATGACAGTCCGCGGCTTCGAGTCGCTGCTTGGTGAGGAGGACGTCCCGATCGGCGTGCAGGCATCAAGCGTCGTGGGGCGGAGCGTCCCATGGTTCGGCGGCGCTGGAGACCCTGACATTTTCGTATCGGGTCGCATGGATATGGGAGCGGGCAACCGTCGGTCCGTGGTCCAAGCCGGGCTCGAGACGGAAGCGCGACGGGATCTGCGCACGGGGGCGTGGGACGGACTCATTGCCAGCGCTCACGGGGCGTGGTATTACAAACCGACGCTCGCGCAGACACTGATTTTCACGACTGACGCCGCGCTCGGTCGGCGCGTGATTGTGCCATTCGAGCTCACTCTCAGCGACCCCCTGGGCGGTGTCGAGGGCTACGACGGGGCACAGGTCGCCGGCGGCGTTCGGGCGGTTGGCCGCGCCGAGTATCGGCACCTGTTTCGCATGCCGTGGTCGTTGCCCCGGTCTGCGGCGGCGTGGGGTCTCGCCGGCTTTGCCACAACGGGTCGCATCTGGAACGGAGGCGTGCCATACGGGGCCACCTCCCCGGTGGTGGCGTCGGCCGGCGCGAGCCTGCTCGTCGGACTGCCCATCGAGGCTCGACAACTGTGGCGGCTCGACGTGGCCGCTCCCCTCGTCCCCGAGGTTCACACTGGCTGGGTGCTGCGCATCTCGTCGATATCCGCGGTCCGGCTAGGATGGTTGGAGCCTCGCGACGTCAGCCGGAGCCGAGAGCAAACGGTCAGCCCCAACCTGTTCGGATATCCCTAGGAAGTGCGGGTCACGACGGGCACCGGCGAATTGAAGCACGTTATATGGGTGCGATAGCGTACTCTGTCGTCGAACGGTATGACCCCTGCTCCATTGCAGTCGCCCATGGTAGCTCTCTGGCGGTACCGTCGCTGTTGGACAGCGAGGGGTGATGGTCTGGGGCGTTGATGTCTGGCGGCGCCGCTGGGCACAGTCCCATGTGGCTTCGTCGCCCCGCCAGCGGCTTCTCGGCTGCGCGGCGGTGATCGTTCTCGTCCTTGCGATCGTGGTCATGATCTCCTGGCATCGATTGCGTGCTGTCCTCCGACAGGAATCACCCAGCTCTGTGGTCTCACCTCCTGCCCAACCGCTACGCACGCGAGGGGGTGGGGGGCCACACGGCTCGGGAACGGCGCGGTAGCGTTCGGACGTCGCTCGGCAGCCGTGCGTTGGTGGGAGGAGGTCACGGGTCACTCCCCTGCATTGTGGCCATGGATCCGACGTCGAAGTCAATGAAACGGCCGTTAGAATCGTCCTCGCGAACATACGTGTCGAACACCATCGAATACAGTGATTCGAGCGTGGACGAGCGGTGGATCGACGTTTGTGCGCGAGCGCCGTCCGATTCGTGACGGACCAAGTCGCTGAAATAATCATCTAAGTGGCGGGCAATGGCGCAATGTGCCCCACGCGGATAGAGCCAATGCGTGCAAGCAAGAGTTGTGTGCCATCAGAGTGAGACAGCAGTAGAGCCGCTGGGGCACCACTCGGTACGCCGGCGCTCGCATCACACCGGAGGACGAGAATGCCTCATTCAACGACCCCTAATGACTACAGAACCGGTACCAGGCCACGCGTCGCGGGTCCTACGCCTCTGTCTATTTGATCCTCCTGGGTTTCAGGTGTTGCGTGGTCTCGCACCGCTGAGACCTGATCCTGACGCCTGCAATATCGGCCCATCCCTTGCGATAACCTGAACTGATGCAGCCGGCCTGGGTCGCGATATTCGCGCGTGTAGCGTCGAGCTTACTCGGGTGGACAATGCGTACGCGCGGCGCGGTCACATCACGCTCGGGCTGTCCGGTCCCGATCCAGTGGTACACCACCCGACGGCTCACCCCGAACTGCCGGGCGATTGCCGCTTTCGAGAGGGCTGCTCCAGCAAGTGTTTGAGCGGCACGAGTCGCTCCCATCCGTACACCGGCGCCTCCCGCGGCCAAGAAAGGAGACGCAACGTGGCACAAACAGCTGGGGCCTGCCGAGGATCGCGCCCACCGCCGCCCCGCTAGGATCAGGAGACCCGAGTTTGCAATTTCAATCGGTGCTTGCGTGCAATATCAGATCGGTGGTGAGAACACGCGCGTGGCGTTCTGTCGCGCCAGGCGGGAGGAGCGCCCACTGCCGCCGATCGCTCGAGGGTCCCGCTCCCGCTAAAAGCGCGTCGGAGGTGGGCGCGAGAGCAATCTGGCCGTTCTGCGGGATCCAGAAGTCGTACCTGGTGGTGGCCAGGGCCGCCGCACTGCCGCGGCGAATCGCACCGCACCGATGATCGTGGACTTTGCGTTGTGCCCAATCACTTGGCCGAGGATACCACCAGCAGCCGCACCGGCGCCCGCCTTCGTCGCGTCCTGCCCCATGCCCGTCGCCCGGACTTTGTCTGTCGTGGCTGACGTGACGTAGGCCTCAGCCGGATCATTCACGCCGTTCAACCCGATCGAATCGACGCGATGCCGATTTCTCCGGGCATCGTACGCGAGCGCACGTCCCAGATGCGGCGGCGCTCTGCGCACGGAGCGCGATCGCGTGCAAGGCTGCTGTGGCCGCGCAGGTCGACCTTCGGATGCGTTCACTCCCGAGCGGACGGGACTCGATGCGAGCGGCGTCGCTCACCGCTTATCGGTTGGTCCGGTATCGCTGGTAGCCGCTCGGTGTCGATCGCCCGGGGTCCGATGCCCGGAGCGCTCCCCGTGCACTTCTGCGGCAACCACGCCGGCAGTCAAAATGGCGAGCATCGTGAGATACATCCATATCAAGAGCACCATCACGGCGCCGATGGTGCCATACGTCTTGTTGTAACTCCCGAAGTGCTGCACGTAGGCACGAAAGGCGAGCGTGGTGATGACCCACGCGGTCGTCCCGATCGCGGCGCCAAGGAGTGCCTCGCGCCACGTGAGGCGCAGATCGGGCAACACGAAGTAGATCGCCCAGGTCAAAAGCCCGATGAACCCGACCGCAATGGGGAACTCAATGACGGTCCAGATGTCTTTCGCCGTGCTGCCGAGGCCCGCGACTCTCGCTATGAACTGGATGACATTTTCCCCATCGAGCAGCACCACCGCCGCGACCAGAACCACGACGGAGGTGCCGATTACGAAGGCCAAGGCCAGCAGCGTGCGCTTCCACCACGCCCGTGACTCGTTGACGCCACAAGCCCGATTGAGGGTGTCGGTGAGGGCCGAGAACACGTTGGAGCCGGCCCAGAGGGCGAACACGGCGCCGACCGCTACGATCCCGGGCGCGGCCTTCGCAAAGACGACGTCGTTAACAAATCCCAAAAGCAGACGATACGCGTCTTGCGGTACCGTCTTGCCCAACTCCGTCATCAGGAAGTCGACCACGGTGCGCTTGTCGCCGGCGAGGCTGAAAAGCGGCGTCGCGAAGAGGAGCAGCGGGAAGAGCGAGAAGAAGAAGTAGTAGGCCGTCTGCGCCGAGAGGCCGAGCACGTTCGTCGCGAGGATGCTGCGACCCACCTTCCGCAGCAACGAACCGATCGCGATTCCGCCGACGGTCATACGCCACGGCGAGGCAAACCCCGGGCCTCACCGCGCCGCCCGCATACTGCGTACGTCGACGGTCGTACCAGCCATTGAACGGACCCTGACCGTGAAACGCCCTGCGAATGGAACGCTCCCGCTCCGATGCATGCTGCGGCCCGGGATCCGCTGCACGTCGTCGTCATCGAGCGGACGTTGCTGTCCGCGTCGCGTCAGTTCGCGGAGCACACGAAGCCGCAAACCGTGCCGGGCTCGGATCGCCTCGCGACAGCGATCGTGCTGGCTCGCCTCCCGCGCGCTCACGACGATGTACTCGGGCCACGCGCCCGCGGGGCGCAGGTGTCCTCCGAGCTGCTGCATCATCTCGCGCACCCCACCCTCGTCGCGTGGGACTGCAGCCAGGTCGTCGACATACGCCGCGGCGAGTCGCCGGGGTGATACGCGCGCAGCTCTGTGCGGCTTCTCGGGCCGTGCCGCATCGACCGCGGCAGCGTAGCGCAACGTGGAGGTGACCAGGCCTGTCTCCTCTGGGGGAGTGAACGGTTGATCGACCGGTGTGCCGAGGGAGTGGTCAGACGACAACACGGTCCGAGTGAGGGGCAGCGACTGGGCGTGCCGCTTGATCACGTGTCGCTCGCGTGCGCACCGACGCGCGAAACGCTACGAGCGCTCAGCGAAGCGCCCGGAGCGTGCCGATCGACCAACGGCGTAAGGGGCAGTTCAAGCGGTGTACCCCCCCAATCCATAGGCGTGACGCTGCAAGAGTCCAGTGCTGGAGCGGTCCGCCAGCTTTACGACCGCGGCTCGTTAGTTCGGTCACTGAAGTACGCGGCGATCGCCCATTGGACGATATCCCGTTCCATCGCCATTCTCGCTTCGGCCTGCAAGCCCGGTACGTTCCGCAAGAGATTCTTGAGCTCAATAAGCAGCCGCTCGGGGGGTCGGCCGTGCGCGCGCTCCAGGCGAGCAACCATTTCGGTGTTCTGGCGCAGCGCGTTGCAAAGCGCCGCGTGCTCGCCAAGCAGATGGTCCGACCACACCCCGCGTGTATGCGAGTTGCTCCGCCGCGGTCGGCGCCAGTCCCGACGATCCCGGACGGCGGCGATCGCCTCAACGGTCCGGCCAAGCATGGCGCGAGCGTGCTGCACGTCGCCGGGTAGTACATGTGGGGGGTCGCTGCGGTCGCTGGTCGCGTCACCCATAGATATGCGATGCGGGTCACGGAAACCGAAGGGCTGAAAAGATGCCACCGAGTTCAGCCATTGACAAGCCCAGTCTCGCGTGGAGCCCTGGCGGAGTGCGCTCCGCCATCCGGGCACCGGCGTACAGAGCGCTAGACCGACGCGCGGCTACCTATCGCCCGAGCGGGTGTGCCCACGCAAACGTCCGCGAGTAGTGGCACGGAGAAGCGCCGCTGAACGGGGCAATATCGCTGGGGTATACCGACGAGTTCGTGCACTACGTTTGTGCGCGCGAGAGTCGTCTCGGCCCGCAAATGGCGTCGACAGGCTATCGGGAGTGGCCGAAGCGTTTCGGTTGTAGACGCCTGTTGCCCGCGATGAAACCGACCACGCCCCGCGCACTTATGGCACGCTTCCGCAATCGTCCGCTGCGATTTCCCCCTGGGTTTCGCTTCGAGTACAACTCCAGCTACGTGCTTCTCGGGCTCATTATCGAGCGAGCGTCGGGTGAGTCATACCAGACATTCCTGCAGCACGCGGTCCTAGACGTCTCGCGCTGACGATCCGTCGCGACGCGACCACCCCGCCGGGCGGCTGTCGGGAGTGAGGCCACTCGCTTCGACCTGCATCCCGAATCCGATGTGCACTTTGTGAGCGACTCCCACCGGTGGACCTGGTGTTTACGGTGGATCGGCAAGGCCACGTGACGGAGGTGACCATAAATGGTGCATTCAAGGCACACCAGTTCACTGACGGCGAGCGGGACTCACACGGCACCTGAGTTGCAAAGTGGTGCGAGTCCATGGTCGCCGCCTTGATCGAAGGGTCCTGGGCCTGCGGACGCCTGCAAACGGTCCGACGCAGCGCTGTCGGCTTGTTCATGACAGTCGTGGCCACCCTCGCCGTTGCCAGCTGCACGACGGCTGCCGGCGACCCGGCGGCGCCTGGCGTCGTCGACATACAGGGCACATGGGAATCGGCCGATTTCACGTATACCCTGACACAGTCTCAAGATCAGGTGCGCGGTGTCGCAGTGTGCACGATCGAAGCCGCCTGCGGCGGAGTGGTTGATGGGTCGCCCGTACACGGTTCCGTTAACGGTGTGGCTCTCCAGAATGTCTTTCGAGGTGCCACCCAGAGCAGCGACGTTTGCCGGCACGATCGTAGACGACACCACCATCGTAGGCACCCTCACGACCGGCTCCGCTGCCGCCATCGACACGCTTCGGCGACTGTCGGCATAAAACGAGTCGCACCGCGGTGCGCGCTACGCCTGGGTCGCTTCGTCGATCGTTCCCCGACTACGTCTCGTTGGGTCGCGCGCGGCGACCTAGGTGGCGCACGGTGCCTCAGCGCCGCGCCTGAGGGTAAAGCGCCGATGATCAGCGCGGCGTACGGCCAGGCGTGATCTCCGTACTTCGCTCACCTACCAGCCGTCCTGTCGGCATAGTATGGCTCAGCTCAGTACGAGTTGCGGCCACGTGCCGTGTCGTGGATCCGTTCTAGCCCTCGACGTTCTTGCAGTTCTCCAGACCCGCAAGCCGAGGCCCAAATACTCGTGCGTCTTGCTCCTAAAACGTGATTCCGACCGTGAGCGGAATGAATTGGGGATTGAACGCCGACTGGAACGCATAGTGATAGCGGGACTCGACAAAGAGCGACAAGGTCGAAATACCGAAACGGAATCCGGCACCGCCATTGATACCAAACGAGTTGTTGTGGACGTTGCCACCGGCGCTCACACTCGACCCGTTTAGCGAAACGTTGTAGCTGTCGTTGTAATAGCCTGCGCCACCAATGAGGTACGGGGTCACGCCCTTTCCCGGAACGATGTTCCAGACAACATTGGCATTGAGTGTCCAAATTTGCAGTGTTCCTGCGGAAACCCCCGATGCGGAGTGCATTCGGTTGAACATGCCGTCGATTCGCAGGTTCACTGGCCACGCTGGCATGCCGATGCCCAACGCCGCGAGCACATTGTATCCGGTGTTATAGGAGTCGCCGAGCGTGCTGAGCGGCCACGTGGCGCCACCGCCCGCACTGAAGGTGAGCTGGGCGTGCGCCACGCTCAAAGGTGCGCTGACGCACGCCGCGGCAATGGCGGCTGTTTGCAGAGTACGACGGATGGACACGACCGGCTTCTCCGAATGACGGGGGCTCGTGTGACTTCCACGGGACTAGAGCAAAGCTCGTGCGCATGGCCCCGCGGGCCGGCCGGAGACCTGGCACCCTTGGACGTCACCTGTAGACGCCGAGGACAAGGATTTCATACGGCAACCGCCCCGTGAGGAGAGCGGGGTTGGTCGCGGAGTGCATCACTCTCCGCGAGATCTCAGCGAAATCCAGTCTCGGTATTCCATAAACATGCAGGCGGTCTCCTGCCTTGAGGGCGCGGACCGCCCGTTCAGGAGCTGTCCCTTTGGTAAAGACCATGCGGAGGCGCGCCACGAGCAGGTTCCCGTCGAGATCCCTCGCCGAAGCGACCACGAATCTCCCGTCGGCCACCAGATGCTGCGGGTCTTCACCAATCTGCATGATGAACTCGACGTCGTTGTAAAGGCCTGTCTCGGTAACGATTGAAATCGTCGGAGATTTGATCGTGATCGTGGACGAGATCTTTTCATAGATCCCAAAGGTTCTCTGAGCGCCTCCTGGACTAAAGCCCTTGACTGGTTTGAAGGAATCGAGCAGTTCAAGTTTGTCGATCCCCGTGACCGGGTGAATCTCGAAGACATGATCGGGATTGTCGGTGTCAAAGGCAGGCAGAGGCTTCCTTTGGTCTTCAGGAGCTCTTCCCGCATGCTCCGGCCAGATCCGCCAGACGCCCGAGACCCTGATGGGTCTACCGGTTCCTGCGACATCGTGAACGAGGGCGATCGCCGCCTGCTGATCCTTGGCGTTTGTGATCTCAGCAACGATCGGGAGCGCTACCTGGGGAGCGCGTCCCGCAAAGTGCAGGTCCCCGTCAATTGCGCTCGGAAGCGGCGATGCCATCGCCTTGTCGACGGTGAACGTCGTATGCATGCCAACTCGATTCTTGTATTGCTCGATGAACGACCGGTCGATCCGTACCTCGATCTTCTTGGGAGCGAAAAGAGAATTGACCGCAATGTATCCAATCGTCGCCTGGCGCACGATCAACCCGCAGCCAGTCAGGATGTGCACGGAGACGACGAGCAACGGTGTCAATCGCGCACGCGCGCGCCTGGAAGGCGCGTTCGCATCTGTCGCCTTCATTGTCCGCTCCCAGTCAATCCTGTCGCATTGCGAACGCGCCGACTGTGCTGCTCGTGGTAGAAGCATGCATCGAGCCCTCCCGCAAGCTCACACAAAGCGCTCGATCTACGTACGCCGTCGCTCGGTGCCATCACTGGCGGTGCCGTTCTCCATCACGGGCTGCACGGGCCAGCGGACGTTGCCGCGCGAGGTGATGCCGATCACGGACACCTTGACCGGAGAATGGTAGTTATTCCCGCAGGCTTGCGACACCGGCGGGCCGTCTCTCAACCCGCCGGGGTTGCGTGAGGGCCGGCTAACTAACTGCTCCGACATGCGCGACTTCTGCGATTTGCGGAGGGCTTGATGCAGGTTGAACAGCATCTCGACACCTGCGTCTTGACCGAAGCAGTCTCGGACACCATGACTGGGCAGGGGCCTAATAGCGATACGGTTGCGGCACAATTCCCCACGCGGTTCGGCCCCCGCTCGATGGGGAAATCCACTGGCGATTTGTTTGTTTTCAGAGGTCGTGCGGCGGTGGCGGAGCCGCCCCGCGAGTAACGCGGCCGATTGATGACGCAGGCGGGAGAGACCCCGACCATGCGCGCCATCCCCGTCGATGGCGTGTGGTGGAGCGTGACCGTGCAGGAGCATCGGCCTACCGTCGCAGGCGACCAGGTGCCAGTCGTGACCTCTGTGTGGTTTACCGCCGGACTGGTGACGCGCCTCGCATATGCAAGCCTACCGGCCCGCCAGGTGCTCGAATGGCCGGAACGCGAATTGCGCGCACTTTTCGATCGCTCGGTCCCCGCGACTGCGGGCTGACGCCGGGCCGGCGTCGAAGCGCGACTCGGGATGCGTCTCGGTCTTCTAAAGTGAGCAAAGGGACCGCATCACAGGAAGAGCAGCAGCCAGAGCCTGTTTCAGAACGGCCTCTGGCCGCTCGGTGTACTCATCTTCTGCACGAGCATCCACATCCCGGTGGTTAAGATCTTTGCGATCGCCTGATGGATTCTCTCGGTGTGGCGTCGCTCCAATCGCCACTTGGTTGGCATGGGTTGAGAGAACACCGGACCCACTCCAGAGGATGCGCCGAGCGGCGGAATGCCAGTCAACAGTCACGCAATACCGCTTATGGCGTCTCCTGCGATCCATTGAGCGGCTCCCGCCAATCGCCCGGCGCGTTGGTGGTGGGCTGTTGTGCGGACCCAGGCGCGGCGTGACCGCCTGTCGCCGCCTTCGCGGCTGTGTCGGGCAGCGTGCGGATGAACGCGACCAGCTTCCAGATCATGTCCTCGGTGAGTGCGTCCCGCCATGCGGGCATTCCTTTGCCACGCCCGTCGTAGATGGAGTTGAAAATGTCGGCGTCGCCGCCGCCGAAGCGCCAGTATGCGTCTGCGAGCGCGGGCCCCATACCACCGCCGCCCTCAAAGCCATGGCAGGACGCGCAGTTCATGTGGATGAAGAGCTCGCCGCCTTCGTTGATGGCGCGCGGATTGCCGGTGTATGGATTCTTGATCGCCTTGCGTGCTGGATTCGTCGCATCACCCGCGAGTGGTCCGACGCTCACGGAGGTGACCGCAGCGAGGTCGGGCAGGCCGGCTGTCGCAGCGCCTGTTTCAGCCCCGCTCACGGTGGCGCCACCCAGCCCCGTTTGTTCCTCTGGCGTCGCGTAGGTCGCGGCCGTCGTGCGCGCGACACGGACGCCGGTGTCGCCGGTTTGCGTTGGCGACGAGACCGCGGCGGTCGTACCGTGTGGATGTTCGCCACAGCTCATGACGAGGAGCGTGACCGCTCCTAGAAGGAACAGATGATGTCTCATGGCGACCCCGCCGCTCGAGTCGCAGCCGATGTGGGCGCGGCCGTCTGGCCGTTGTTCGGCGCTGTCGGCGGGCCCAGTTGGTATACGTACAGCGTCCCGCCTTGCGGCGTGTATCCGGCGATCCCTTTCTGCGTGGCCGCCGCGCCGCCGACTCCGCTTAAGACCGCGACGTACTGCTTCCCGTCGGGCCCAAGATAGGTCATCGGATTCCCGATGATCCCGGAGCCGACCTTTGTCTGCCACAGTGCCTTGCCGGTCGTGGCGTCGACGGCCTTGAAGTAACCGTCGACCGTGCCGTAAAAAACCAGGTTGCCCGCGGTGGTCAGAACACCACCGAACAGTGGGAACTTCTCTGGGATCTGCCACCGAGCGGTACCCGTCGTCGCATCCCAGGCGATGAGCTCGCCGCGATGCCCACCCGGCGCTGGGTATCGCTTCATGCGCACACCCCAATACGGTGTGCCGGGGATGTAGCTGACCCTGTATGCCTGGTAGTCCATGCATAGGTTGATCGCCGGGACGTAGAAGAGTCGTGTTTTTGGCGAAAACGCGGCGGGCTCCCAGTCCTTTCCACCCACGTCCGGGGGACAGATGTCGTGAACCGTGGCACCAGCCATCGTGTTCTTGTCCTCGTTCGGCTCTGGCGCACCAGTCTTGAGATCAACGTCCTTCGCCCAGTTCTCGTACGCATATGGTTTGGCGATCAGGATCTCACCGGTCGTCCGATCGATGGTATAGGCAAACGCATTTCGGTCGAAATGCACTGCGAGCTTCCGCATCTGCCCGCTGATCGGCAGGTCCACCAGGATGTACTCGTTGACCGCATCGTAGTCGTGTTCATCGTGCGGAGTGATTTGATCGGCCCATTTCGCCATCCCGTTATCGACGTCGCGCGCAAACAACGTACTCGTCCACTTGTTGTCGCCGGGCCGCTGATCCTGGGTCCATGGGCCCGGGTTGCTGGTGCCATAGTAGACGAGGTTTTGCGCGGGATCATAGGAGACCCATCCCCACACGGCACCGGCGCCGTGCTGCCACGCGCCCGCCGGCCAGGTTGTCACTCCCAGGTTCTTGCCGCGGTCTTTCGCATAGAATGGATGGAAGTCGTTCCCGATGCGCGCCACGCTATCAGGGCCGGTGCTGTAGGCGCGCCAGAGCAACTTGCCCGTCTTGACGTCGAGTGCGGCGACCCATCCCAACACACCCATCTCGCCGCCCGAATTACCGACGATCACTTTGTCCTTCGCGACGAGCGGCGCCATGGTCATCGTGACGCCCTTGCGGACATCGTCGAGCTTGGTTTCCCACACCTCTTTGCCGGTGTTAGCGTCGAGCGCAATCGTGCGATCGTCGAGCAGGTTGTAGATCAACTTCCCGTCGGCATACGCCCAGCCTCGCGTTACCACATCACAACAAGCGACACCGACTGACCACGGGTCCGTGTTGGGATGGAACTCCCACTTGATCTGGCCGCCGTGTGCGAGATCGAGCGCGTACGCCACTCCGGGAAACGGCGTGACGATGTACATGGTTGAATCGACAACGCGTGGCGTCCCCTCATGACCGTGCAATTGTCCCGTCGAGAACGACCAGGCGGTTTGCAGCTGCGCGACATTGGCGGTCGTGATCTGATCGAGCTCGCTGTATCGCGTCAGCGCAGTGTTCCGGCCACCAATGCGCCACTCACCGACGGAGCCGGCCGTTGCACCGACAGTCGGCTCAGGCGAAGGAGTCGGATCAAAATTTACCTCGCCACCGACCGACGCCCGCGGATTGGCGGCCGCTTTGTCCGCCCTTGTTGCATCGCCCTGGCAGGCCGCCAAAACAACGAGCGCTACGAGCACCAGGCCACACGCGCGCCGCCTCCCATCACGATGCCTCTGACCCTGAGCCAGTGATTGAGCCGCACCCGGCGCGCCGTCGGCGCGAATAGCAATTCGTTGCGGGGCCATGCGACACTCCTCCGGTTTCAACAGTCCGGGCGGTCTCGAGCTGGCAATCGCGATTGGGATGACGGACTGACGGTGTCGGGGTGATCCGTATCAATCCAGTCGCCGAAATACAACCCGGGCACTCACTGCGCGGCGACGAGTGGAGCCATTGGGATAGACAAGCCGATGAGGAGCAGAGCGGGTCGCGCATTGGTGAAAAACACACGCTCGCCCTTAAGTACCTCGTCCCCTGCTTGTGGCATGCCTGTAGCTCGATAGTCCATGACGAATACGGCACCCAGCTGGTGGATCCAGACGTACTTCGGCGTCCAGTTGAAAGCGTGCACCGTCGCGCCAAGGCCGAGGTCGAGCTTGTGCGTGAACGTACTCGCATCGGTCGGGCGTTGCGCCGGGCTGAAGTTGTCGCCGATGTACGGCGTCACCGTCAACCAGCCGCCCGTGAGCTGCGGCGTCACGACGTCGTAGGAGACGGCTCCCGTTACCGACAGCCCTGGCGTCCGAATCGGCGTCCCAAGCTCGCTCGCCGTGTACTCCGTGTACGGGTTGGCGTTGGCGGTCGCCGTCGGCAGCCACTGCGTGCTGACGAACAGATTGAGGTGCGGCACGAGGGTGGGGATGTTCGTGAACAGGATGAGCTCCAGGTTGACCCGGCGACGACTTGCGCCGCAACGAGCATCGGCACTGGCGACATCGAGCAAATATATGAACGGCAGGCGCTGCCGTCCCCTGCCGTCGGGCGTCCGTCAACTGGCCACACGGGGTCGCCCCAACACAGTCGTCCAGACTGGCGAGCTCAGGCATTGAAAGGCAGTCTTGGCGCGCCGCGCCCCAACATTGACCATCAGGGCCGCGCGCGAGGCCACTGCAGGGAGCCTGTGTCCATGACTGTTCCGACAGCCCTGTCGCATCCACCCTTCGGAGCGGCCGACCTCAGCAACTGCGAGCGTGAGCTCATTCACCTCGCGGGATCGATTCAGCCCCACGGAGTGCTAATGGTGCTGCGGGAATCCGATCTCACCATCGTCCAGGTCACGGCGAATGTGCCGGCGCTGCTCGGCGTCTCGCTGGAGGATGCGCTCGACGGTCGCATCGCGATCTTGGGTGGGGACCTCGAGGTGCAACTCCGACGCCTCACGGGCACGGACTGCTCAGCCATCCGACACCGTTTCTCTGCAGCGCAGGACGTGATCACTGGCTGAATCCATTCGTCGGGACCGCCCACCGGTCGAACCGGGGGGGGTTGACCGTTGAGCTAGAGCCGCTCGACGATGGTCTGACCGCGCGCGAACTGCCGCGCAAACTCGCGGCGAGCGTCGCACAGATTGGGGCGGCGAATGACGAACGGTCGTTGTGTCAGGTCGCAGTCACGCACATTCGGATGCTGACTGGCTACGATCGGGTGATGTGTTACAAGTTCGACGCCGACGGCCACGGGGACGTGTTGGCCGAGGCAGTCGCCGAGGACCATGAACCGTTTCTCGGTTTACATTATCCCGCCTCCGACATTCCGCTCAGGGCGCGCGAGCTCTACATCCGCAATCGTGTGCGGGTACTGGTCGACGTCAACTACACGCCGGTGCCCATCGTGCCGCGGGTCTCCCCGCTAGACAATGAAGAACTCGACATGTCGCTCTGCCGGTTGCGCAGCATGTCCCCGCTCCACTTGCAATACCTGCGCAACATGAGGGTGACGGGCACCCTCGTGGCCTCGATCGTCTGCGAGGGTCGCCTGTGGGGCCTCATCGCTTGTCACCACTATTCGCCCAAGGTGGTGTCGTATGATGTGCGATCCGCATGCGAGCTCCTGAGCGAAGTCATCGCGACGCGCATCGCGGTCGTCGCGGGACACGAGCAGGTCCAGGCGGAGCTGGCCGTCCGGCGACTCGAACAGCGCTTGATGCAGTCGGTGCGGACGCAGGGGGACTGGCGCCCGGCGTTGTTCGAGCCGCCGCGTGGGCTCCTCGACTCACTCGACGCGACCGGCGTGGCGCTCGTGTACGAAGGCGAGGTTCGGAGTGCCGGCGAGGTGCCGGGGCCCAGCGATCTGCGGCTGCTCTGCGACTGGCTGGGGAAGCGCATGACCGAGCCGCCGTTTGCCTGCACGTCGTTGTCGCAGCTCGCGCCCGCATTCTCGCATCTCGCCGCGGTGGCGAGTGGTGTGCTCGCGGTCGAGCTCTCGCGCGACGACGGCGAGTATCTCATTCTGGTTTCGGGCAGAGCAGCGCGGCACCGTTCGCTGGGCCGGTGATCCCAATAAGCCGGTCGCGATCGGCAACGACCCGCGCGAGCTCTCACCGCGGCGCTCGTTCGCGGTGTGGAGCGAGCAGGTCCGCCATACCGCGCACGCCTGGTCGCCGACTGAGACGAAGGTGGCGATGCACATCCGGACCTCGCTCTTAGACCTCGCGCTCCAGGTGCGATCGTTGCGGGTGGTCATCGCAGAACATCACGTGGCGCGCGCGCGGCACGCCGTGATGACGGCAACCGATCCGGTCCTCATCGCCGACGCCGACGGGCAGTTGCTCATGGTGAAGTTCAAACGGCTAACGATTGCTTCCAGTGCAGCCTCCGCGGCCCTAGCCGCATTTTTCCGCGATCGCTACCCCCTAATGGTCCGGCGCGAGCGCGCGGCGTCACAACACGGTCAGGTCTGCGGCCGTCTTTTTCGGCGCGCGCTTACCCGCCCACGTCGTCACGGTCGCGAGGCTGGAGCGCGCGCGCACGCGCGAGAGCCTTCTAGCCTCAGCTAATGTATGTTCTATGCATGGGACCTGACGGGGGTCAACCCCAACTAACTCTCCCACCCCGGGCGTGCGGAGTGGGGCCGGCACAGGCGAGCGGTGACGCGGACATCGTCATCACGCACGAAGATATCGATCGCGCGCAGGACCGGGCTCGCGTGCAGTCCGCTCGTCAGCGCGGTGGCACCTCGTCACGGGTGCGCCTGCTGTGGCTCCTGGTGGGGCCGGGTATCCTGGTCATGTTGGGCGAGAACGACGGGCCCAGCATGCTGTCCTATGCAGCCACGGGCGCGAAGTTCGGGATCGGCTTCTTTCTGCCGTTCATCGTCCTGACGTTCGTCATGGCCGTCGTTGTCCAGGAAATGACGGTCCGGTTGGGCGCCGTGACGCACCGGGGCCATGCGGAGCTGATCTTCGAGCGTTTTGGGCCGTTCTGGGGCTGGTTCTCCATGATCGACTTGGGCATCGGGAACTTTCTGACGCTGATCACGGAATTCATCGCCGTGCGCGCCGGACTTGGCTTCTTTGGGGTGCCGCCCTGGGCCGCCGTGCTCGCCGCACTCGTGCTGTTGTACACGGCGCTCTTGACCCACCGGTATTGGACGTGGGAACGGATCACGCTGGCCGTCGCTGCGTGCAACCTCGTGTTCATCCCGGTTGCACTCTTGTCGCATCCCGACTGGCATGCCGTCAGTCGCGCGTTCACGACCTGGAGGCCCCTACCGGGCGGCCTGAATAAAGACACCTTGCTGATCGTGTTGGCTGACATTGGCGCGACGGTGACGCCCTGGATGCTGTTCTTTCAACAGAGCGCGACGGTTGACAAGGGATTGACGAAGCCCGACGTCGGCTTCGGGCGCTTCGACACGCTGCTTGGGGCGACACTGGCAGCGGCGGCCGCGGTGGCCACGGTCATCGCGACGACCCCGCTGTTCATGCACCACATGGCGGCCGACACGTTCCAGGCTGGAGAGTTTGCCCAAGCTCTGCAGCCGCTCATCGGTCGCCTGGGTGCGTCGCTCTTCGCCCTTGGCATCGTGGAGGCGGGCCTCGTGGCGACTGTCACGATCTCGATCTCATCGGCGTATGCCTTCGGCGAGGTGGCCGGCCGGCCGCACAGTCTCAATTTGCCGATCGGCCAGGGCAAGGCTTTCTACTCGGTGCTGTTCCTGTGTTCGGCCGTCGCGGCGGCAGTTGTGCTCATACCCGGCCTACCGTTGGTGTTCGTCGTTCTGGTCGTGAACGTCATAGCCGTACTGGCCATGGCGCCAGCCCTCGCGTTCCTTTTCATGCTCGTGAACGACAAAGAGCTCATGGGCGACGCCGTCAGTCCGCGCTGGGCAAACATGCTCGCCACACTGGTGGTCATCTTTCTGACGGCAGCCGGCATACTCTTTGGGGTCAGTGTGATTGCGCCGAACTTCTTCGCTGGTCTGGGTGGCAAGTGACGGGAGAAGGCCATGACTGATCCCGCACACGCATCGATCGGGCCCGTGGAGCAAGCGCTTGTGCTATCGTCGCTCGAGCGCGACCAGCTCGCCGAGGTGAAAAAGCGGCACATTCCCCGACGTCCGCTCAAGGCGATCGAATTGCTTGTCCTCTTGGGTCTGCGCATCTATCTCTTGTTCATGATGGCCGTGGTGTTCTATCAGGTCTGGACTGCTGTACACTGATGCCCGAGGATTCGATTCATGTGGCGTGACGCGTGGACTTGCGCCATGGCTCCGCCGGTGCGTGAGCGGGACGGCCGCGATCCGGACCGGCGCGATCTCTCCTGGCACCCGCTGACGTCCGGCGCGGTCGGCCAGTGTACTCAGCGTGGCGACCGGGCCCTATGACGGCATCGCGGCGTGCATCTGATCCGGCTGGCGGTCCCACGGCCACCCACACCGGGCCAGTCGAGGACTATCTCAAGGCGATCTATGAGCTCGAGTGCCGCGGGCAAGGCGCCACGGCCACGACGTCGGAGATCGCCCACCGACTCAACATCGCGCCGGCCTCAGTCACCGGCATGGTGCATCGCCTCTCTGAGCAAGGCCTACTGGAGCATGAGCCCTATCGGGGAGTCCGACTGACCAAGGCCGGACAGCAGGTGGCGCTGCGCACGATTCGACATCACCGCGTCATCGAAACCTTTCTGACGCGCATGCTCGGGTATCAATGGGACGAGGTGCATGGGGAGGCCGAGCGACTCGAGCATGCAGCGAGCGACACGCTGATCGACCGGATGGCGGCGGCGCTGAAGGAGCCGGGGTTCGATCCGCACGGGGCGCCGATTCCCACGCGCGAGGGAATATTGCACGAGCCGCGATGCGCGTCGATCGGCGATCTCGGGCCTGGCGAGCGCGCGCGGATCGTGCGCGTGAGGGGTGAAGATCCAGCCCGTCTGCGGTACCTGGGTGAGCTCGGCCTGGTCCCCGGCGCGATCGTTCTCGTTGCGGCGCGGGCGCCGTTCGACGGGCCCATCACGGTGCGCGTGGGAAGTGGGCCGCGCGCAGTGGATCACGCAATCGGGCCGGGCCTCGGTGATGGGATCTTGGTGGAGCCAATCCCTTTGAAGAGCAAATGACGCGTTACGACCGCCGCGGGACCTAGGACCCGACCGCGGGTCCGGCAACGAGCCTCTCGGGGCGCGCGACGCGATCTGGTCGGCCGACGATCATTTCGGCGCAGCCACAAGGACTCGGTCCGGGGGCGGGAGACCCAAGTGTCGACGGACACGCTTCCCATCGATCGCCAGGCAGCCCCCTTGCGGCCGAACTTAGGGATAGCTAAACTAGGGTGCAGCCAGGACGAAATGGTATATTTGTACCGCAATGTTCTGTCGCGACGCCAATGCTCCACAGCACGCAACAACCACCGCCCTTGACCCTCATGCGGTTAGTGGCCTTGCATTGCATCCGGAAGGGCGCATTCACGAGCGGCCCATCGATCGGACGACCGCGAAGCATTGAGCTACGCGTGAGCGTACGACAGTGATCGAGCTATCTCGCGCCCCACGCGTGGAGGGCTGACACGTGCCTGACAATTCCTGCGGCACTTGCAACGCTACGGGAATGGTGGTCGAGCAGCGCATCGAGAGTTCGCCATGTACGACCTGTGGGGCGTCCGGCATCGGGTCTCGTTGCGTGGAGCATCGACGGATTCCATGCGAGCACTGCATCAAAGGCGTGGTCATCCATGCATCGGGGCCACGACTTTGCGCACGTTGCGAACGGGGGTTCATCCTGTCTCACCATGAGCGGACCACCGTCTGCCGTGATTGCCAAGGGACTGGCATAGTGCAGCGTACGTGGCAACATGACAAAGTCATGTGCCGAGTGCCGCAGCACGGATGAGCGAAGTCGCCAGGGCGAGCCGACGGGGCACGCGCGGGCGGTACTCGCTCAACGCGCGGCCAGGACTGCAGGCCGAATGCGGTTGGGCGGCCCATCTGTTCGGGGTTCGTGATTGTTTCATCTGCTGCAACAGCCATCCGCGAGGGCTTTTGCCCGCAGCGCGGCAATTCCCTCGGTAGCAATCAGCGGGACCAGGGCTAATGCTGCCGCCGCGGGATATGTCCTCACCCTAATACACCGATAAGACAATGCGTCTCCGCTGTGCTACCATCGCCGCAATCGTCAGCGTGTGGGCCGGGACGGCAGTCGCGCAGGGCAGCCCCTCCGGTCGAACGGCATCCGGCTCCGCTGCCTGGTCGATCCACGGAGTGGTGCGCGACAGTGTGTCGCAGAGGCCGGTCGCCGGCGCCGCCATCGCGCTCAGTCAGGGTCAGACCACGCTCGCGCAGGTGAGTGACGACTCGACGGGCCGCTACGACCTCCGCGCCCCGGGCCTTGGCACCTACACCCTGAGCGCCAAGGGACTGGGCTACGCCGAGCAGGTCCGCACGGTCACGCTCGACTCGACCGCGCGAAGGGCGCAGAGCGACTTCATGCTGTCGAGGGTCCTGCCAACCGTGACGATAACGGAATTAAACAAGGCGCGGGCGCAAATCGCGCCCAGCCTGGGGGCGGTCACTTACAACACTGACGAAAGCCAGATTCAGTCCATGGGCCAGGGGGAAAACGCCTCGTTTCAGCAGGTGCTCTTGCATGACCCGGGTGTGGTGCAGGATGAATTCGGAGAGATCCATGTTCGGGGCGATCACGGCGACGTACAGTATCGCATCAATGGCATTTTCCTGCCGGAAAGCCTCAACGGTTTTGCGCAGGAGGTGGACACGCACGTCATCGAGAATGTCACGCTGCTAACCGGAGCCATGCCGGCCGCATTTGGCGACCGCACGGCCGGCGTCATCGACATCACCACCAAGTCGGGTGCTGAACTCAACGGCAATGAGTTTCAGACGTATGGCGGCAGCTACGGGACCATCCACTCAACCGCGGTCTTGGGCGGCACCACACGCAATCTGGACTATTTTGTTAGCGCCTCGTATTTGCGCGACAACGTAGGCATCGACCCCACTACGCCCAGCCCCAATCCGTTGCACGACCTGACGGATCAGGGAAAACTCTATGGTTACTTCTCCCACGTCTTGGACCCCACGAGCCGGGTGACGTTGTTGGTGAGCGGTTCCCTGGCGGGCTTTGAGATTCCGGACACCCGAGGGCTTACTCCCACCTACAACATGCTGACCGACGCGGTACCGAATTCGGCCATCATTAACGAGAACCAGAACGAAGAGAATAATTACGCCGTGCTCTCCTACCAAAAAACCGAGGGCAACTTTTCGGGCCAAATCGCCGCCTTTACGCGATACGCCTACATCCACTATACACGCGATCTGGCACAGAACCTGATGTTCGATGGCACTGCGGGAAACATTATAAATGATGATCTCGCCAATGGTGTGCAGCTCCAGACGTCTTATACCCTGGGCGATCACCACACCCTCCGGGCGGGACTGCTCGGAACCTACGACATTGAAAAACTCGACAACACGTCCACCGTCTTCCCCTCGGCTTCCCAATTCCGGCCCAGCGGCACCGGCCAGAATTTGCCGACCACAGTTGCCCCGCAATCGTCCACGACGCCCGAAACCATCGTTGCCAACAGCGGGGCCAACGGGCTGACCTCCGGCATTTACTTGCAGGACGAGTGGCGGTTGAATGACCAACTGACCGTGAACTACGGCGTGCGCTACGACCGTTTTGACGTGACCTTCGATCACGAAGGCCAGGTTAGCCCGCGCGTGAACCTGATTTGGCAGGCTAACGACGCCATCACAGCTCATCTCGGCTATGCGCATTATTTCATGCCACCAACCCTGCAGTATGTTCCACTGTCGACCGTACAGCAATTTGAATACACGACTGACGCTCCTTTCAACGATCGAGCCGATCCTCCCAAAGTTGAACGCGATAATTATTTTGACGCCGGTATTATCTGGCAGGTCGCCCGACCTCTGCAATTGACGGCGGACGCGTTCCTCAAGGCGGCCCGGAACCTGCTCGACGACGGACAGTTCGGCGCCGCGGTCATTCTGAACAATTTCAATTACGGGTGGGGCGAAGTTTATGGTGACGAATTGGGCGCCACCTACAAGCGAGGCCCTCTTTCCTTGTATGGGGAATTTTCCTATGTCCAAACCTGGGCAGACAATATTGACTCGTTTGAAAATGAATTCCCGGACAATGAACTGGCCTACCTTCTGAGCCACCACTTCCAACTGGACCACCAGGGTCGTTACACCAGCTCGGCCGGCGTGGCTTACACCTTTCTGAGAGACACCCAGGTCCATGGCGATTTTGTGTATGAAAACGGCCTGCGCGCCGGTTTTGCAAATGACGTGAAACTTCCCAGCTATGATTGGACCAACGTCGGGGTGCAACATGTCTGGCATGTGCACACTTTGGCCGTCGAGCAGGTAAGGCTCCGTGTCGATTGCCTCAATGTGTTCAACAATGTTGGCGAAATTCGCAATGGCACTGGAATCGGCATCTCCGCCGCGGCCTATGTTCCGCCCCGCGGCTTCTACGCTGGAATCACGGCAGTCTTTTAGCAGGTATTTATGGTCTTAGACCAACGTGAAGCGCAAACAAGCTACAAACCGGAATCGGGATTGTTCCGGGTGTCGCTCGGTGCCACGGAAGGGGACAGCAATTGTCAGCTTGCGTGGATCAACGCTGTTTGCACATTGGTCTTTTTCGGCGGCGCTGCCGGTTCCAGGCCGGTCTGAATAAACGTTAAGTCACTACCCCAACAAGTCGAAGCCGTTCAGAGCGAGAGGTTGTTAGTCGAACAGGGATCCCTCCGATTGCGGTGGTGATCGCGGCTATGCCGCGATCACGGGCGCCGTGCTTTTCTGCTTCTACCGAAAAACGAAGCGTGGTGGCCTACTACGAGGCCATCAGCAACAAAGGACGTAACGGGCCGTGAACGCAAAATGAACGAGACGCGCGAGAGCCAAAAACTCTCGACTGAGGCAACCGCCAGGTTACGCCTCATCGGATTGGCCGAGACAGCGTAGCGGTGGAGGCGGCCCGGGCGGTCGCTCTTTTCCGCCTTTAGTTCGATCCCTGAGCTCACACTACCGGGGGCGGTCCCGTATCCACCATCGGTATCACTTCACTCCATCGCAAAATGAAGACAGAAATGAAGGCAGTTCGGCACCCGTTCGGGTTCATTGGTGGCGCACCGTGGCGCGTTGACCCGCGATTGACCCGGTTAAGTGCCTCACGAGAGAAGAACGAGCCCTAAGTGAGTCGTTCAGGACCGCGCTGAACAGCCTCCGATCGGAGCGCCAAGGGCTGCTCTTATCTCGTGCGGCAAGCTAGTGTCGTGTTGCCTCACGTAATTGTGTTACCCGATGCGTCATTGACGAGGTTACCCGTTGGGGACCGATAGCAGTTCTGGAAAGCGTACGATGTGAGGCCGCCTTCTCCAGCTATCAGCCGCTCAACAGCGTGTTGTCGCCACGCTCGCACTCGTTTCTGCAACGTGTTGAGTTGCTGTAGGCTATAGCGTCCTGGATAGCGGGCTTGGAATTCGATGAGCAGCTCCAGCGCGGTCTGATCGGGATTCTCCTCTAGACATTGCGCCATCTCCGCCCAGTCTGCGCTGAAGACTTGAGGACGGCGACCTCGCGGCTTGTCGCTGAGCCGTCGGTAGGTTTTCGGACCGATGATAACGCCGCGTGCCCGCGCATCTCGGCGCCACAGATTGATGCGACGAAGCAGCGCTCTGTACTGTGCGCGGCTAAATCGACCGGGGAACTGGATACAGAGTTCCTCGAAGAGCTGCATGGCGTTGATGTTTGGCAATCCTTCCAGTCGGCGGTACACGATTGGCCACACCATACGTAGCGCCTGGACACGGGCGCGGCCACGCTCAGCGTAGATCGCCCGTGGTCTCTCCTGCGGCTTCGCAGCAATGGCGGTAATGTCCACAGTCACCGGATTGCAGGTCATGACGGGGTTCGCGGTCGGGCGCGGCGACGAGATCTTCTGCAAGCCGCGCAGGTATCGCGGTTTGGCCTCGCTGGAAAACGTCGGACGGATCTCACCGGCGTGCCAGGCACTGGACAAGCTGGCCACGAACGCGGCGAGATTAGGCGGCTCCGAGGTCATTTGCGGCGGCGCCTCACCATCCGCCAGCGCCGCCAGGTAGGCCTGGACGGCCCGCATTTCCTCGAGGAGCTTCAAGGGATCCAGCGCCGCGACAATCTCACGCAGCTTGTCCTTGGCAAGCGTCGGGATGCTTTCCGCCTGCAGTAGTCGCTCGCAAGGAGTCTGGGGGGCATGATAGCGCTTGGTCACTTTCGCGCCGTCCCGCTCCTTCGCCGCCAGTTTGAACGAGGGCTGGAAGAAGTTCACGAACAGCCTGGATGCCGCGTACAGGCGCGTGATCGCTCGGGCAGCGGCGAGACCTTCGAAGCGCCGATAGCCCACGAGCTTGCGCACAATGGCGCCGTTCTTCTGCTCGATCCACGCCTGATCGTTCTTGCGGTAGGGCCGCGAGCGGGTGAGTTCGATGCCATGGCTCAGGCAATACTCGATGAGCCGGTCATTCACGAACTCACTGCCATTGTCCACGTCCAACGCGCGCAGAGCGAAGGGCAGGCCGGCCCGGATCCGCTCGAGGGTCTCGACGACCAAGCTGCCCTCTCGGACCACGATCGGCGCCGCTTCCGTCCATCCGCTCGCGATATCGGTCAGAACCAAGCTGTGGACATAGCTGCCGCGGTTGACCTCTCCACAGTGAGCCACCAAGTCCATCTCCATGCTGCCAGGCGCAGGCTCATTCCAATCGGCAAAGGTGCGCATTCTGATGCGCCGCCGCGATTCGGGTACGACGCGCGCGATCTGCCTGGTCCGAGTGGCCTGCCTCGCCACCCGCAACAAGCGGTCGATTGTCGAGGCGCTCATCGCCAGGATCTTCGGCCGTATTTCCTCATCAAGCCTCAGATGCCCATGGCGCTCCAAAGCCGGGAGGAGGATCGGGAGCAGCGCTCTCAGCCGCTTGCCGCATACCCGATCCGAAGCCTCCCACAGCACAATGATGGCCGCGCGTACGGCTTCATCGTACAGTGACGGACGCTGCCGTCGCTGGCGGACTATCGCTACAGGAACGCTGTTGAGGACGCGGATCGCAGACTTCTCGTGGTAGCCGGTGGCCGCTATGAACTCCTCGAGGATCCGGCGCTTCGCCGAACCGGCAGCGCCCCGGTAGCGCCCTCGAATGGCGTCGGTGAGCTCTGCACGAGTCGCACGTGTCATGCTTCGCTTCATGATGCCTCCCTGTCGTGAGGGCATCATGGTGCAGGTGCCTCACCGGTAACAAGTCAGGTCAGGCAACGGACCTTGTCAGTAACGGTTTTCATGAGGCAATGCGAGAGCTAGTGGATGTACGACATTTCTTAATCTTCTGGGTTGAGATGGCAGAGATTTCTCCCGTTGATTTCTTAGTTACCGGGGGGCGCGGTAAGATCCAGCGCAACGCACGAATGGTCCGAAATGGGCGGCTGAGAACCTGGCGTTGACTCCCGAGTTCAGGGGATCCAGTGGACCGTCGAAGGTGCTCGCATTGGCGCACCTGATCCGACGCTATCCTGTACGGCGGCCACTCCTTTGGCCGAGCGGGTCGTGCCCTCCAGGCGATCAACGCCCAGCACCCCCTGCGGTTTACGACGCACCTAATGCGCGCGCCGGCCGTGGCTGCGACATACTTAGCCGCGGTCCGATCTGCACCTCGACAAAAACGTCGATGGCCAGGCGTGGCCGTCAAGAGCCGCGAATAGCTTTGATCTTGATGACGAAGCTGGCGATCGAATTGAGAAGCTTGGAAAGCAGGATAAGTCGTTGAGCGGATAGCAGCGCGGCCCGGCGAGTGATCCAAGGTCGCACGCTTCGGCCCTGTAGCCGACACCTTCGACTTGTGTATATTGGGTACATGCGCCGCTCGTGGTCGCAGCGCGTATTCGCTGCCGTGCTTTCGCTGTGGTTCGCCGTCGTAGTTCCAGGCATGGCGCCCATGCCAATGGCCCAAGATGGCGACGCGACTATGGCCGGGATGCCGGGCATGCCAGCGATGGGACACGATGGGTCGGCGCAATGCCAGGCAGCTGCGAGGCATTCGTCACCGGCTGCGCCAGACGGGTCGGTACCCACGAGGCACCCGCAGCACGGCGGATGTGATGGAGCGTGCTGCACGCCGGCGACTGTCACGCTAGCCGCCGGCAGACTTGTCGCCATTCCTGTCGTGCCCGCCCGCGTCGTCACGACTGCGGCGAAACCGGTGCAAGATGCTCCTCCACCTGCCGCACCACAGGTCGTGCTTCCGCCGCCCGTCGGTCCTCCTGTGCTTTGGGCCTAACCCCCGACTCGCCGGGGTTGTCTCGAGCGGCGCGCAAACGCATGCCCGCCGGGCCGAAGCAGTGAGGCTCGGTTCAAACCGGTAAGTCTCGGGTTCTCGTCGTCCAACCATCCGTACGCCCTTTCTGCGTGACGCGCCATCGCATCGCGTAGCGAGCTATAAGGGCGCGTGCGGTCGTCAATAACGCCTCGTTGGCCATCGTCTGGCCGGGAATTCTCATGTTCGCTCATCCGATTGCGTTGACGGCGCGTGCCGCTGGTATCCTGGCGCTCGCCGGAATGTTCGCCGCTAGCTCAACGCTCCGCCAAGCGTCGGCCGGGGTTCCGCACGCCGGGATGTGGCACGTCCACCTCGTCAAGTCCGAACCGGCTGCTAACGACACACTGCGCGCTCCGCCGGGCGCGATCAAACTGTGGTTCAGTGAAGACCCGGAGCTCGCGATCACCTCCGTTGCGCTAAGCATGTCCATGGGTGCGAGCACGATGCCGATAACCGTGTCCGCCGTACACCGCGACGGCGCGCCGCACTCGCCCATTGTGGCGGACATTACAGGCAAGGTGACGCCTGGCGCCTACACGATCGAGTGGAAAACGGCGGCGACGGATGGTCACCCTGCGTCGGGCGCCATCGCCTTCGTCGTTGCAAGCGGCCGGTAACCCCGCTCAACAAGCGTTCGGGCAGACATCCCTTGGCGCGCCGCCTGTTGACATATCGCGTTGGGGCGCGTCAACGGCTGCCCACTCCAAAGCCCTGGAGGCCTGCGTGATCTGGGATGTACTCCCGGTCGTCACGAGGCTCACGATCTTCGCCGGGGTGATCCTCACCATCGGGGCAATCACCTTCGAGCGAGTCGTGCTGGCAACTGTATCCCACCACGACGCCGCGCCGGCATCGGAGGTGTTCGTCTCTGCCGCGGCCGTTCGCACACGTCGGCTGTCGCTAGCGGTCGCGGGTGTCACGGCGCTATTCGTACTCGTTCGGTTCATTCTCCAGGTCCGCGAGTTCTTGTTGCCGTCCGGCTGGTTGGCGACCGCCGGCGCGCTGCTGGGAGGCACCGTGTGGGCCCGGGGCTGGATGGTTCAAATGACCGCGATGTTGCTCTTCATGGCCGCCCGGAGTGCTGACGATCCGGCCCGCCGCTTACGCAGTCGATCGGGTGTCACCATGGGTGGCGTCTGGCTTGGCGTCGTCGGCATGGCGATCGCTCCCGCAATCACAGGACACGCTATTGCCTCGCAGGAGCACCCCGTGCTTGCCGTGGTGGCGGACACCCTGCACGTCGTTGCGGCTGGGACGTGGCTCGGGACACTGGCCGTCATCGTGCTGGTCGGCGTTCCGACTGCAGCAACAGATCGGACCCGCTGGGGCGATCGGGTCGCCTATATGGTGCGGGCTCTCTCACCGATCGCGCTCACGAGTGCGGCGGTGATCGTCTGTACCGGCGTCGTCGCGAGCTGCATGCATCTTGACCGCGTCTCCTCACTGTGGACGAGTCCCTACGGGCGCTTGCTCGCCATCAAAGTGGCGCTATTCGGGCTTGTCGTCGTTGTCGGTGCCTACAACTGGCGCGGCGTCGCCCCGAGGTTGCGAGATGCACGGGGCGTCGAAGTGCTCATTCGGAGTGCCGCGCTGGAACTTGTGCTTGCAACTGGCGTCTTGACCATCACCGCCGTACTTGTCGCAACCGCAATGCCGGGGGAAGGGTGATATGAGGACAACCCGTTCGCGCGAGGTGACGTGCATGACCGTGAATTCACATTTCGTTTCTGCGCGGGACGAGTCAGTTCGGATGTTTCGTCAGGACTGGCTGGAACGGATGAGCCGGGTGCACCCAGTGATCCCGCACTTCATATATCTGCCGGTGATCGCCGGTCTGCTGTGGTGGGCACCGACGCCGCCGCTCTTGGACGCGTGGCTGGTGGGAGCAGGACTCTTCCTGTGGACTGCGATCGAATACGTGCTGCACAGGCATCTGTTCCACGCTCCTGACGCCATCATGAGCGAGACGCATGATATCGCCGCTCGGCTCATGCCTGGCGAAGCCGTCATTCCCAAGCTGCCAGGGTGGCGGCACATCGTGTATTTCATCATGCATGGTGTGCATCACGAGTATCCGAGCGACTCATCGCGGCTAGTCATGCCGCCCGGGGCGAGCGTCCCATTAGCGTTGGTATTCGCCCTGTTGTTTCGTGCCGTCGCGGGCGCTCATCTGTGGGCGCCGGCGTTTGCCGGATTCCTTGGTGGCTATCTCGTGTACGACACTGTCCACTATGCGGTGCATCATCGACGCATGCGCACGGCGATCGGCCGATACACCAAGTGGCGGCACTACCGACACCACTTTACCGATCCCGATCGCGACTATGGCGTGACGTCGCCTCTCTGGGACCTGATCATGGGCACACGCTCGCGACGGTCCGAGCTCTCGTACCCGAAATCGAGGCAGGCGTGAGGTCCAAGCCGGCGACCAGAGTCTGCCGATTGCATCTCGATGGGATGTGACTTGCGCTGTCGACGCACCCGCACTGAGTAAAGCAGCACTACTCGAGGATCGAATGATTTATCTCGTCCTGTGGCTTGCGTCAGCCATTTTCTTGGGTTGGCTTGTTATCGTCGCGTTGGGCGTCCTAGGCTTCGGGCTCCGCAAGGTAGGCTTTACGTTTGACCACTGGGCCGATCGACACCCGCGTCTTTCACGCCACGTTGCGAAGTGGTGGCGGGAGTGGGTCTTCGGGACCATCCTCGCGGTTGAGGTCGTCGTTGCAGCTGTAGGCGGTCCACGCGAGGGCATGCTACAGCGTGCCCTCACAGGATTAGGTCCCCTCGGCCTCGTGGCTGCCGCGGTGATTGTCGCTGGTACCCTACTATTCTGGGTTACGCGCATCGTCCTTTGCCGTGCGGGGAAGCACGTCGTGGGGCCGGCAATGACTAATGCGCACCGCTTGCCGCAGCGGGTCACTGGGCAATCGGACCGTCCCGAAGCAGCGGCCCGCCTTTAGCGCTAAGGGCATGCGCTCCATTCGCCAAGAGCGGGGTGGTTGGTTGCGCACGCTGCGGCGCCGCGCGGAGTGCGTTGGGCAGTCGCGGCGCACCCTCTTGCCGGCCTTGTCGAACGCGTCACCAATTCTTCATCCGGTTGTGGCGTGGCATCGACGGCACGCCTGGAAGTGCGGCGGCTAGAGGCGCGGTGGGGTGCGCGCCTGGTGTGCGGAGTGCAGCCATGCATGGCACCGGCCGGTGGCTGCGTGGGCGTGGCGGGCGCGCCCGGTGTACATGTGGCGTTGCCGACTGGCCGATTTGCACGCGTCGCCATGAGGCTAGCCGGCGGCACGCCCATTGCTGCCGCCTGCGCCATCTACGCGTACTGCTCGCCGTCCTGCGCCGTCGCGAATCGGCCGAGTTGTGGCAGGAACTCACCCGTCATCGGTGCGCCTTATGGACCGCGCCCATCTAGCGAATGAGCCGGCGCTATTCACGGCGTCGGTGCGCGTCATGCGCCAGAGATCGGGCGGCAGTGCACCGCTGGTCGCGTTCGCGACGCCCACATTGGGACTCAGTGGTCCTTTATGGGCGCTACGTGCAGCCGCGCCCGCGCCTTGCGAGGTGTCTGCGCCGCTCGTGGCCGCATTGGGCGGCAGCGAGGTGTCCTGGCTCGACACCGACGGCGGGGTAGCGCTCGAGGCTACGCGTGAGGTGTGGTCTTTCCCCGGTTTCGTAGACACCTCAGTGAGCCCGATTATGTTCGGGCGGGAGGTGTCTCATGGGACGAAGGCGACGGTCATTCACGGCGGAGTTCAAACTCGAGGCCGTGCGATTGGCGAACGAGTCGGGGCGGCCGCCGGGTGAGATTGCGCGAGATCTGGGCATTCGACCGGACATCCTGCGGCGCTGGCGCGCGCAGCTGGGCGAGTCAGTCCGACGGCCCGGTGTGGTGGCCACGAGTGGGAAGCTGCTGACGCCGGAGGAGGAGATTCGCCGACTCCAACGTGAGAATGCGCTCCTGCGCGAGGAGCGCGAAATCCTAAAAAAAGCGACGGCCTTCTTCGCCAAGGATGCACGATGAGGTTCGTGTTCATCCAAGCGCACGCCCGCATCTATCACATCACGACAATGTGCCGGGTGCTCCAGGTGTCGAGGGCCGGTTACTACGCCTGGCGTGCGCGGCCGCTCTGTGAGCGCGTGAAAGACGACGTCGTCCTGCGGGAGCGGATTCGGCAGATCCACAAACAAGTCAAGGGCCGCTATGGCAGTCCACGCGTGCGGATGGAACTCCGGGCGCTCGGGATCCGGTGTGCGAAGAAGCGGGTCGCGCGCCTGATGCGGGTGGAAGGGCTGCGAGCCAAGAGTGCTCGGCGCTATCGGGTGACAACCAACTCGGATCATGCCCAGCCGGTCGCGAGGAATGTGCTCGATCGGCAATTCTCGCTCACGAGCAATCCCGAGCCTGATCGGGTGTGGGCGGCTGATCTCACGTACATCCCGACACGGGAAGGCTGGCTCTATCTCGCGGTCATTCTCGACTTGGCCACGCGCCGGGTCGTCGGCTGGGCGCTGCGCGCGCGGCTCGATCAGGAGCTCGCGCTCAGTGCGCTCCGGATGGCGCTCACGCATCGGGGCGCCCGTGGCGGTCTGCATCATTCGGATCGCGGAGTGCAACCCAGAGTCAATCGGTCGTCGCAACGGTTTGTGTGTGTGAGAGTAACAGCTCGTTCAGCGCTTCGGCAGGCGTTCTCCAGCCGAGCGTCTTGCGCGGTCGCGTGTTCAGCGTGAGCGCGACCGCAGCCACATCAGGGGCGTTGTGCGCGCTCAGATCCGTGCCCTTTGGGAAGTACTGCCGCAATAGTCCGTTCGTATTCTCGTTCGTCCCCCGCTGCCAGGGACTCTGCGGATCGCAGAAGTAGACCGCGAGCCCCGTATCAACGCGTAGTTGTGCGTGCTGTGCCATCTCTGCCCCTTGATCCCACGTCAGCGACCGCCGCAGTTGGGCGGGTAGTGTCTGGATCGCGCGCGTGATCGCATCACGCACCGCCGGAGCACCGTGCCCGGCGAGCGCGGGCCCGTTCTTTGTGTCGGTCGTGCGCGCGCCAGCCGCGTGGCCCCGCATGCGCGGGAGGTGGAGCAGTAGCGTGAAGCGTGTAGTGCGCTCGACCAACGTGCCGATGGCGGAGCTGTCGAGGCCTAGGATCAGATCGCCCTCCCAGTGCCCCGGCACCGCGCGGTCGTCCGCCTCGGCTGGTCGAGCGCTGATCAGCAGGTCGGACGTGACAAAGCCTCTGCCCGCGGCCCGTGTGCGGGCACGCGGCACGCGCAACGCCCGGCCCGTGCGTAAGCAGGCGGTCAGCTCGCGACGGAGCGCGCCGCGGCCCTGGACGTAGAGTGCCTGGTAGATCGCTTCGTGGCTGATGCGCATGGTGGGATCCTCCGGGAAGTCGACGGGGAGCCGATGCGCGATCTGCGCCGGACTCCACGCGCGACCCCATCGCCGGTGCTGCCGACGCCCGTGCCTGCGGCCCCTCCACGGCACCGCCGGCCCGCGCGCCGCCGCGCCGTCCGGCGCCGTGATCACACCCGCGAGGCGGTCCTGCACATACTGCCGGAGCCGCGCGTCTGTCGCCAGCTTCGCCGGCTTCGGGCGGCGGCCCGCCCGGTCGGCGTGCCACTGCGCCGTGGTCGCACGGTAGTCGAGCGCGCCACCACGGGTCGCCGCATTCCGGCGCAGCTCGCGCGAGATGCTCGAGGGCGCGCGCCCAAGCTGGCGGGCAATCTCGCGGACGCCGTAGTGGTGGGCGTGGAGGAGCGCCAGCTGCTCGCGCTCGGCGAAGGATAGATAGCGCCCCGACAGCGGCGACGCGGATGGGGCGAGATGTGACGGCGGCATGCCTCCAGCTTGTCGGAACCAGCGTGCCCCGACCACCCACGAGACTCGCGCATCGGCAACCGCGGTCTCGGAGTAGCAGCCGCGGGCGATAGCGCCCCAGAACCGCTGCCGGTCCTCACGCCGCCCGACCGGCGGGCGGCCCAGTGAATGCAGCTTGCCACGTCCAGACCGATCCGAGCGCCGTCGCCTCGGTGCTGTCATCGCAACCTCCTCGGTGAGAGTGTTGCGACGACCAATTGAATCCACCCAATATGCCAGTTTTGCGTATCAGCGCCTGCTCCAGCAAGCTGGGTTCGCCTGCAGTATGAGTCGCGTCGGCGATTGCTGGGATAACGCCGTGGTGGAGAGCTTCTTCGCCACACTCACGAAGGAGCTGCTAGTCGACGGCCTGTTCGCCACGCGGGCTGAGGCGAGTCGCGTCCTGTTCGAATTCATCGAGATCTGGTACAATCGTCAGCGTCGGCATTCCTCGTTGGGCTACCGCACGCCGGCCGAGTTCGAGGAGCAGTTGCAGCAAGTCAGCTAACTCACGTGTCTACGAAATCGGGGCAACTCCAGTGTGCGTAGAGCGCATAATTGCCAATCTATCCTGCTCAACAACAATGCGGTGCCTGACCGCCTCTTCTAACCGATCTCGCTCAATAAGGCAACGGTTTGCCGAAGACGCCGCGCCTACCTCAATTCCTCCGCCGGAGACGCTCGGCATCTAGCTGGGTGGCCTCAAGAAGCCAGGGACGCAATGTCGGGTCTCGCTGAAGACGCTTACGCGCGCGCCTCAGCTGCGAGCGGACAAGCGCCGAGCTTCGTCCAACGCGGCGAGCAAAATCCCGAACGCGCTCTCCGTCCGCGATAACGCTCAGGGCGACCTCCTGGAACGATGGCGCGAGCCGCGCACACGCTCGGCGCACGGCAGCGTCGAGCTCCTCTGCGTCAAGGCGTTCACTCGAGTTGCTCGCCACTGCGAGATTGGGCACGGCGCGAAGCGGTACCCAACGGTCGGACAACGCACTTCCGGGTCGACGGGCGTGACGGCGGGCATCGTACAGGCGGCTCATCGTTGCCGCCCTGAAGTACGACCCACAGGTCGCGACGTCGATGGCCAGCAGATTTGCATTCACCGCAATGACAATCTCCTGGACGCAGTCCTCCGCCCGCGGCGCTGACATGTGTCGACGGAGGTATTGCATTGCCACTGCTCGCAATTGCGTCAACAGTTCGGACACAGCCTGATCCCGGCGCGGGCCTCCATACACGCGTTGCGCCGTGTCGAGATAGGGAGCGAGCTCGGCAAACGAGCGAGGTGACATTTGACGACCCCCAAAGCGGCGTTGTTGAGAGAACGGCCTCTCTAGAGAGAATTCTCCCCTCGTGGCGAAAACGTGACATCACACTCGCCGCGACCCGCTTTGCACCTCGAACAGAGACCAATTTCGTCCGGCGTGACTAACCGACGGCGTCAGCGCTCTACGTCGGGCCTTCCGAGCGCGATCTCACGGACCGCCCGACGCACGCTGTGCATCAGCATTCGCTCTGGTGCGCTAAGCACAGCACGAAGCGCCGCGACCTCGACTGCTCGGAGTTGAGAGACCATGCCGCGAAGTGTGCTCAGGGTCGGCCCTCGGTTCGAGAATTCCCGATGGCGGGCACGCGCAACGGCTGCCGCCCGCTCCGCTTGCTCAACGACTGCCTTCGCCACGTCACGTTCGCTCGCGAGGCAATTGGCTCCCCGGACGTAGGCCTCTCCCGACACCACCGCTGCGGAGCGGGCTGTCTCCGATCTCGCGCTCGCGGCCACGGTTCGCTCGAGCGGCCCCAGTTGCTCGGGATCCAGATCGAGCACACGCCAAGCGTGCGGGCCACCTCGGGCAGCCCGAATGGCGTGAAAGCGATCTAGCGCTCGATCGGGATCGGAGTACACCGTCTCCAAACCCCGACGGAACTCTTGAGCGAGCACTGACTCACCGCGAACCTGCGGCTCTCCGAGCGTAATCGGCAGCGCTTCGCCTTCCAGTCGTTCGCGTTGGGAATGGAGCGATCGCGTCTCAAGAGCTCGCTCCGCGTCAATGGCGCGGCTCCCGGCTTCGACGATCGCGCTAGCGACATTGCGTGTGGTCGTCTGCGCGGCTGGAAACACTACCGACCCCAACGATCGCCAGCCACGTTGCTCCGTCACCGGCTCCAGTGCCGCCCTGAGCGCCTCGCGCGCCGCTGAAGGAGACGAGTGCGTCGAGATCCGCGTGAACGCTGCGCGGACCTTTTCCGTATCCGTAACGTCCGGCCACACCTGGCGCAGCGCGCGATCAAAGTCTTGCCACGCGCCGTCGGCTCGCGTGAGGGCCGCGTCCAGAACGTTGAACCGATGCCGGGCGCCAGCCAGTATGGTCTCCGCCTCCGCCGCTGCACGATCGGCCGCTAGTGCCTGACCATGCTTCGTCACCGCATCACGCACTTCCATGATGCGCTCATGATCTGGTGTCGGAGCCCGTGGGACGGGCTCGCCAAATCGTTTGGCAAGCGCTGGCCCCGAGCAGTCAGGTGCCACCTGCGACGCGCGCACGTGCCGCTCGCCGTCTGTCACGACTGCACCCCGCTCGCGCGCTTCAACCCACAGCCCGGCCACGTCGAGCCGCTTCGCGAGATCGGCCCACGACGTCGCGCGCCGCCAATCGGAGAGCCGCTCACGCGCGCGCTCAAGAAGGGACAGGTCCGGACGCGGTAGAGTGTCGCTGAGCCTGAGCGACGCTGTGAGTTCCGCCTCGATCGCCGGGGATCGACCGACCGCGGGCGTAAGCCGTCCTGGAATTACACGAAGTCCGAGATTCCGCTCTTCTTCACGCAACACCCGCTGCGTCACCACCATGTCATGCCACCGGTCCCAGGCCCGGAGCGTGTCAGGATGCACCCGGTTGACCATCACATGGATGTGCGCGTGCGAGCGATCCTTGTGCGCGACCAGCAAGGCCTGGTGTTCCGACAGCTTATGAGCCGCGAGGACCCGATCCACAATCCGTTCCATGTCTGACCGCGAAACGGCGTCCCTCCGGTCAAAGGAGAGCACGAAGTGATACACGGGGTGCTGCACTCGACGATTCTGAGCGGCCGTCTCGCGCATGATTTTCCCAGCCAACTCGATATCTTCGGTCGGGAGATTGCGCTCCGCGCTCCAGTCGACGCGACCGAGCTCTTCTCCGGACCGGCCGAGACGAAGATAGGCCGCCAATCCGCGGAAGCTCGCTCCGCTACTCGACACTGAAATCACACGCGGTCCGGTCTTCGGATTCGAGCCCGATTACAGGCGAGCAATCGCGTCCAGCGTCGCCTGATAGACCGCGGTGAGAAGGACGACCTGGTTGTCGTCGCCCTTTGGCGTCATCGATCGCAACAGTCGTCGAAGATCGGTCGCGATGCGCCCGAGCTCGTACACCGCCCAGGCCTGGTGGGCGCGCCGGCGACCGTGAGGTGTCGCTCGGAGCGCCGCTCGCCGCACGTATTCCGAAACCGAGATGCCGCATTCGGAGGCGTACGCAGCAATGCGCGCCCACTCCTCCGGGCGCCAGCGATGGTCTGTGCGCCGTGTGCGGCGCGCGGGTCGTGTGGCGTTTGGCAACGGGGTCTCTCGATTGATCGTTGTGCTCGAGACCTGAGACGACGTCTTCGTCACCCCACGACCAGCATCGAACAGGCCAACAACAAGGGATCTCGTGAGCGAGCCCCTTCTACTACATACGATGGAATCGTGCAAAGCGTGCCTGATGTCACGGAAAGCGGTAGAGGAGAGACTCCTGAGATAGACGCTGAAAAGCACTCGACCTTTGACACTCTCCCACCGGCGCCTGGGCACATGAGCGAGTCCGACAGGGCAGATCTTCTCCATCCACCACGCTCTCCTCCGACGGCGGTAGCATTTGGCGAGCATGTCCGCAGTCCGCACGACCCCGTGGCGGTCATGTCAACGACGGCCGACGCCCTCTATCAGTTCTTCGAACCGATGGAATTCACGCTGGTGGCAATGCTCCGCATCCTCTACGCGCAATCGTGCAGGAAAGGCCGCATCGTGCCACCCGTCCCACCTGGCGAGGAAGTCACGCTGGACGTCAAGGATGACGAGCTCGCCGCCCGCCTACACTGCTCGCTCAATGCGATCAGCGCGATGCGTCGGTCGATCCAGCACGGCGTCTCGCCAGTCGCCGTACTCGTGCGCAGCGTCACTCCGGTGACACGCCAGTACGGATCCCTCACCGCGGTCCATTGCTGGCGCTGGGTCTTCTACGACGTGGACCCCGAACTCACGCCTCAACTCGTGGAGCACGCCCATATGTTGGCGCTGGCACGAGCGACTCGACTCCGAGGCAGGGGTCGGCGTGTGACGATTGGCATAACTCTCGAAGGACGCCGCGCGGAGCTCGTGCGACAGCGCTCGGCGAAACACGCACCGAAAGAGCGGGGCGCCGAGCAGGACACCAGGACCCGGGATGCGGGCGGACCGTCGGCCGTCCACCACCGTCGCGCGTACCCGGACCGCCCGGGCGCCGTCCCGCCGTCCGCGGCACCACCATCAGGTGCCGTCACGGGCGCACGATCAGGTGCCGCCGCGTCGCCAGGACCAGGTGCCGCTCGGGCTCCTGTTCTCGAAGCCCGATCCCCAACTACGAACCACATGTACGTCACAAGCTGTGGAATACAAGAGCATGTAAAAGAACATGTAGTTCGAGCCGCACGAGCCACGCGTGCCCCCCGTGCACACCCGAGAGCAACCCGCGGCGGCGTGCGACGAACCGAGGCTGCCGGACGATACGGCGACTATCGGCGGGTCCTCATGGCGAACGCCGGAGCGAGTCGTGCCGACCTCGCCGATTTTGAGGGCTTCCTCGAACGCTACGTTCAAGCGCTTCGGCCAGGGAAGGGTCAGTTAGCGTGGCCACAATACCGGGGATTTTTTCGCCATTGGAAAAAGCTCGGGGACGCGCGAGCAACGGGCATCGCAGCGACTGTGCTTGAGCGCGTCCGCGAAGGAAGCGTGCGGTCGCCAGACGCCTATTTGATGGCCGAGCTGCAACGCTGCGCTGCGCTCGCGGTTGGGAGGGCGGATTCGTCCGCGCATTGGATGGCGCGTGAGCTCACTGCGCGCCCGCACCCGTCGGCAGCGAGGGACGAGGCGCCATGACGAATCGAAGATCCGCCAGTTCTTCTCGCGCCCGACACGCACCCGCGCCCACGATTCCCGTGTATGTGTGCCGTATCCTGGACGCCGCGCGGCAGGGGTTTGCCCGGCGCGGAAAGGTGACCGCCGTTGAAGTCTGGCACGATGCGTACTGCAAGCTCCTACACGGGCGCGGCCCGTGCAATTGCGATCCCGACATTGTGTTCGCCTACAACGACGGGCGGCGCGCTGATGCCCCACCAATGAAAGCGGCCAACAATGGGGCGCCAGCATGAACCCGGTCGCGTTCAGCATCGCGAAGCGAGCCGCGTCGTCTGTCTCCATTTGCTACTACGAGAAGGAAGGACTGGGCGGCGTGCCGCCCGCCTGGCTGGAGTGCACCGAGCCCCTTTGCCCATTCGGTGACACGGGGACAGCGGACGCAAAGGGTCGCTCGGGCCAAGTGGCTCTGGCGCTCCCTTCCAGGGTATCGAGACCAGCCGAGCGCAATCCTTTAGCTAGTACGCCCTTCCACGCAAGCGGAGCAGAAGTTAGCGTGGCGACCCCGGCCAGATCGACGAACGAGACAAATCTCCCGTCCGGAGTGGTAGGGCTTCTGGCGTCGATGGCTCGAGCTGAAGTCGCGCCACATTGATGCGGGTGCGGGGCGCTTCGCCGACATCCTGGCGACGGAGATAGTCGTGGGGCGACGGGCAGTGAGTAGAGATCTGGCTCACTAGGAGGCCGCCTGAGCTCGACAGCGTTGGCTCCTTTCACGCTAGCCCAGCTACCAGGCGTTTGGCTCGAGCGCGCTGATCTACTCGAGCGACACGGTGCCGCACCGCACGCCACTGCGTTGCGCGTCGCGGTCGCTGAGCTCGAGCAAGCGCTGACGAACCGCGCTGGGTCCATTGGCCGGACTGAGCAGCCGACGCACTCGTCGACGGTACCACCGGAAATCACATGGCGCGAGCGTTTGTGGCTCGTACCCGATGAGACACGTCTGGGCGTGCGTGAGGTCGCGGAGGCGATGGGTCGATCAACGCACTATGTCCATTGCCACACCGCGGCGGGTGGGGATGGCTTCCGTCTTCCACACCGAAAGGTCGACGGGCGCCTCGTATTCACGGCGGGCAGCGTACGCAACTGGATCCAGCAATCGGAGTGTGTTATCTCCTCTGGCGTTCCCCTGCCCCTTCGGCTGAGCGGCACGCCGGTCCGTCGCACGCGGATGCACTCTGCTCGTGGGGGTTCCATTACCACCGGAGCCTAGAAGGAGATCCCCAATGCGAAGGAAGCGACGACTCACTGGACTCGAGCGCCGTGGAGATGGCTATCGGGTCCGCATTCGGATTGGTGGCAAACGCGAGAGTGTCACTGCCGCCACGACCGACCGGCGCACCGCCATTGCTTTGATCGAGCAACGCATTGCGGAGCTCGAGCGAGACGCGGAGTGGGAGCGAGTCAGCGCTGCGCTGGGTCAGGTCACGAAGCGTCGCATGCGTGAGCTCTTCCAGTGGTTCGAGGAGACGCACGTCCCGGCGCTAGCACCGGGAGCTCAGGCGTCATATCGCGACAGCCTGCGCCCGCTCCGCGCCTACTTCGTCGACACGATCGACAATCCGCTCGCCGATTCGATCGAGGGACGCCACGTAGACGACTATCTGGCGTGGCGGCGCGTGCATTGGCTCGGCGCAGAGCGAAAGCTTAAGAACACGCCGAAGGCAACGGGCGACACTGCACAGCCAGCTGAGAAGCCCGCGCCGCGTCCGGTCAGCAACCGGACGCTGGCGAAGGATCGGGCCGTTCTGCATCGCGTCTTCAGGTTGGCCAAGAAGCGTCGGGAGGTTACGCACAACCCAGTCACCGACACCGAGAAGCCGAAAGCGGATCCCCGCAATCCGGTCATTTTGAGCGATGACCAGTTCGAGGCGCTGCTCAAGGCGATTGGTGATCGCCCGATGCTCAAGCTGTACGCGCTCATGCTGAACGAAACCGGCATGCGCTGCGAGTCCGAAGTCCTGTGGCTCCACTGGGGCGACGTCTCGTTCGACGGCGGAAGCATCACCGTCGTGAGTGGTCGCGGTGGGCATTGGACGAAGAGCGGCAAAGGTCGCGTGGTACCAATGACGCCGCGGCTCGTGGCGGCGCTCCGCGAGCACTTCGCACGGTTCCGCTTCAACGTCGCCGACTCACCGTGGATCTTCTTTCACCAGTTCACCGGCCGGCGCTTCAGCACCGGCGCTCGGATCGCATCACTCCGCGAAGGGTTCCACGCCGCAGCGCGACGGGCGAAGTTACCGCTCGAGTTTCGGCAACACGATCTTAGGCACCGCCGAGTGACGACGTGGCTCGCCGCGGAGAAGTCGCCGGTCAAGGTGATGAAGGCGCTGGGGCACTCCGATCTCAAGGTGACGATGGGGTACTACAGCTTTGTGTCGGACGACCTCAAGTCACTCGTCGAGTCGTGTCCGACGCCTCAGCACCTGCGCGAGACAGCGAGCAGCGCGTGATTCGATCCGAATGGGACCACGGATGGGACCACGCCACCCCACACGGCGTCCCCCGAACGATGTATCTTGTACTGCAGCAACACCTTGGGAGGGCTGGCAGAATGGCTAATGCACCGGTCTTGAAAACCGGCGGGCCGGAAGGCCCTTGCAGGTTCGAATCCTGCGCCCTCCGTTGAACCTGCGCCATTCCGACTGACGAGGAGAGCCCAGAGTCAATCGGTCGTCGCAACGGTTTGTGTGTGTGAGAGTAACAGCTCGTTCAGCGCTTCGGCAGGCGTTCTCCAGCCGAGCGTCTTGCGCGGTCGCGTGTTCAGCGTGAGCGCGACCGCAGCCACATCAGGGGCGTTGTGCGCGCTCAGATCCGTGCCCTTTGGGAAGTACTGCCGCAATAGTCCGTTCGTATTCTCGTTCGTCCCCCGCTGCCAGGGACTCTGCGGATCGCAGAAGTAGACCGCGAGCCCCGTATCAACGCGTAGTTGTGCGTGCTGTGCCATCTCTGCCCCTTGATCCCACGTCAGCGACCGCCGCAGTTGGGCGGGTAGTGTCTGGATCGCGCGCGTGATCGCATCACGCACCGCCGGAGCACCGTGCCCGGCGAGCGCGGGCCCGTTCTTTGTGTCGGTCGTGCGCGCGCCAGCCGCGTGGCCCCGCATGCGCGGGAGGTGGAGCAGTAGCGTGAAGCGTGTAGTGCGCTCGACCAACGTGCCGATGGCGGAGCTGTCGAGGCCTAGGATCAGATCGCCCTCCCAGTGCCCCGGCACCGCGCGGTCGTCCGCCTCGGCTGGTCGAGCGCTGATCAGCAGGTCGGACGTGACAAAGCCTCTGCCCGCGGCCCGTGTGCGGGCACGCGGCACGCGCAACGCCCGGCCCGTGCGTAAGCAGGCGGTCAGCTCGCGACGGAGCGCGCCGCGGCCCTGGACGTAGAGTGCCTGGTAGATCGCTTCGTGGCTGATGCGCATGGTGGGATCCTCCGGGAAGTCGACGGGGAGCCGATGCGCGATCTGCGCCGGACTCCACGCGCGACCCCATTGCCGGTGCTGCCGACGCCCGTGCCTGCGGCCCCTCCACGGCACCGCCGGCCCGCGCGCCGCCGCGCCGTCCGGCGCCGTGATCACACCCGCGAGGCGGTCCTGCACATACTGCCGGAGCCGCGCGTCTGTCGCCAGCTTCGCCGGCTTCGGGCGGCGGCCCGCCCGGTCGGCGTGCCACTGCGCCGTGGTCGCACGGTAGTCGAGCGCGCCACCACGGGTCGCCGCATTCCGGCGCAGCTCGCGCGAGATGCTCGAGGGCGCGCGCCCAAGCTGGCGGGCAATCTCGCGGACGCCGTAGTGGTGGGCGTGGAGGAGCGCCAGCTGCTCGCGCTCGGCGAAGGATAGATAGCGCCCCGACAGCGGCGACGCGGATGGGGCGAGATGTGACGGCGGCATGCCTCCAGCTTGTCGGAACCAGCGTGCCCCGACCACCCACGAGACTCGCGCATCGGCAACCGCGGTCTCGGAGTAGCAGCCGCGGGCGATAGCGCCCCAGAACCGCTGCCGGTCCTCACGCCGCCCGACCGGCGGGCGGCCCAGTGAATGCAGCTTGCCACGTCCAGACCGATCCGAGCGCCGTCGCCTCGGTGCTGTCATCGCAACCTCCTCGGTGAGAGTGTTGCGACGACCAATTGAATCCACCGAGGACACAAATAGCACCTTCGGTGCAGTAGCGTCACCCCGGCGCGCCTGCGTATGTCGTGAACGGGGCGGGCCCGCGCGTGGAGACGCCCGCCTGCCTGTTCGCCAGGCAATCGAGGTGGAGCATGCACAAGCAACACGGTCTTCGCGGTGCGTTTGTCGCGTTGGCGGCAGTGGCGGCGCTTGCTTGGCCCGCCCTGTCACAAGCCCAGGTGTATGTCAGGGTGGGACCGCCTCCGCCGCCGCATCAGGTCGTCGTCGTGCGTCCCGGGCCCGCCTACGTCTGGACGCCCGGGTACCAGTCGTGGAGCGGAGGGCGGTACGTCTGGGTGCCTGGGCGCTGGCGGATGCCGCCTGCCGGCTACCGCGTGTGGGTCGCCGGCCGCTGGGTCGCGAGCCCGCGGGGCTGGTACTGGGTCAGCGGCCACTGGGCGAGGTAGCGGCGACGCCAGGACTTGCCGCCGTTGGTCGTTGAAGCCGTCGGCGAGAGCGCTCCTCTTACCACATCTAGAGACATTGAGGGCGGCCCGTGAGGCCGCCCTGGGGTCCGCCGCCTTCGCTAGCTGACCGCGGCCGCCGGCTGCTGGGCCTGCATCTGCTGCGTCGTGTGCAGGTAGGCGTTGTGATCGTGAGACAACGCCCCCGAGGGCAGATACTGCCAGAAGGCACCCAGGTCCCGCTGGATCCGGCTCTTGTAAAAGTCAGGCAGGACCGTCGACGTGCCTTCGAAGTAGCCGCGGACCGACCGATCACGCTCGAGCAGCGATCGGACCTGCGCGAAATACTTCGTACGGCCAAATCCCTCGGTCGAGACCGCACGCACGACATTCATCCAACGGGGAATCGCGCCGCGGTTGGCCTGGAAGCGCCGAGCGATTGCGCGCGTCGAGAAGGTATACCGGGTGAGGTCGACCACACGCTCGTAGAACCGTCCCCACTCGTAGTTCTTCGGCCGCACATTCATCGCCCCGTGGTTGTTCAGGAAATGATGGGGGAATGGGAGGACCCGGCCCGCCCGCTGGAGATCGAGGTTGAGCGGTGCGGCGCGGCCAAAGGCCGACAGCAACGAGTAGCCGGGGAAGGTGCCGGGCGTGAGATCGATGAATCGCTTCGTGAGCTCGAATGGCTCGTCGCCCTCGTCGGTATCCAGCCCGAGCACAAAGTTCGCCTGTACGTAGCCGATATGGCGCATGATCGTGTTGATGTGATCCGAGACCTGGCGGACCTTGTCCATCCCGACGTTGCGGCCAGTTTTTGCCTTGTTGCCGAGCGAGTACCAGGATTCGATGCCCGGCAGGATCGCGCGGAAGCCGTTCTTGGCCAGGCGGGGAAGGCGATCCTCGCCAAGGAGAGAGAGACTGCTTTCCGCGATGAACTCCATGCGGCCCGGAGGTACGACATCCTCGATGGCCGTGAGCGTCTCGTCGAATCGCACGCCGAAGTTGGGGTCGTGCCAGGCCACACGCGGCTTCCGCACCGTCTTGAGAAGGAACGTCAAGTCCTCGCGGAGTTGGTCGGTCGCCATCGCGTGGTAGTCCACGGTCGAGTCGATGCAGAAGCTGCAGGTGTACGGACACCCCAAACTCGCCAACATCGGCACGATTTTGATCGTCGGCGCCTTCGACAGCGTCTCATCGATGAACTTCCAGCGCTCTCGGACCCCGGGCAGATAGGTCGGCTGCTTGCGAGCACCGACCATGACACCCGTATGGCCCTGCGGAGCGCAGTCCCGCAGCACGTCGTTGACGGTGTTCTGATCGGTGAACCCAAACACGTAGTCGAAGTACTGCGCGGAGTCCTCGGGATAGCACCGCGCGTGCGGACCGCCGAGCGCCGTGACCGTTCCGCGACTGCGGTACATGGCGCTGATCGCGTACGCGAGCTGCGCGGCTTCGCTGAAGGCTCCGATAAAAAGCAGGTCCGTGTCGCCGGGCAACACGGCGGCCAGATCCTCGAAGCCCGTGTAACAGACATATCGAACGTCATGACCGGCCGCTTCACACCAGACAGCGATCACCTGCGGCATGATGCTGGCAAGATTTGCGTTCATGATCCGCGGATAGAGCCCGGTCGTCGGGCCCTTACTGACGAGATCGAGAATGCCGATGCGCAAGCGCTTACCCTGTCGCTGCACTGTGTGCGAGCTCCTCACCAGAGGGGACTGCTTTCCATCCGCATCTCGAATATACCGCCGGGGACCGCAGGCGCGACTCTCACCGGGCCTGCGGCCCTCGGGCGTGCTACTCCGCCGCGACGGAGGCTGTGGGCCGGTCACCCGGATGGACGCTCTCTGACACTCGCGGCGCCGGCCGACTGGCCACACTACGCCAGATCATCCATCCGAGTGTCACCAACATGCCGAGCCAACCCGTGACGCGCACGAGGTGGGCAATCTGGGTGTCGTGATTGAGGCACCCGAGTTTGCCAAACAGATAGTTCCAGTCGTGAATCACGTCGTCGGAGTCTCCGACGCTGAGGAGCGGGAGCGCCATAGCCCGGGCGTCCGCCATGTAGCGCGCAGTAGGCAGGCACTGCTCGAAGAAGAAGAACAGGCAAAAGGCCGTTCCCTGAACCTGCCGCTGCAGGGCGAAGTACGCCGCTAACATGACCGGCACCCCGAGTTGCAGCAGAGTGCCGCCGGCGACCATGAGGAACTGCCCGAAGTACGAGAACAAGAGGTGCCCGCCCTCGTGGATCGGGACAAATGCGAGGTCCATCGTAAGGAGCAGGCCGGAGCCCCGCGCCGCCTGCAGCAAGAACAGCCCGTAGCCCACGCAGGCGCCGATCAGCACGATGCGCGGAACCGCCTGCCAGGGCTGCTCGAGGCCCTCGAGAGCGGGGAAACGCTGCGTCCAGGCGCGAGGTATTTGCACGTCAGTCGAGGGACGGCCGCCGCCTGGCACCGCAACATTGAGCCGGCTAGGTTGACCGCGAGCCGACCTCGCGATCGATGCGGCGACGGCCTACAACTTCACGAGCAGCGCGAAATTGAATCGCGTCTCCGCCCGCACGAGATCGGGGGTGAATCCCGGTACGATCGAGCCCGGCGTGCCCTGATTACCGCCGACGGGAGTGACGCCGCCCCGTCCAACGAAATAGGGCTCGGCCGCCTCCCGATGGTTTGCCTCGGCCCGAAACATCACGTAGTCATTCGGCGCCCAGTCGAACGTGATGGACGAATCCCATGCCTGAAACTGCTGGCCCGGACTCGTCGTGAAGTACGGAGTGCCAGAAATCGCTGTCGCACCGTTGATCGGGGGAAGCAGCACCAGGTACCGGCCTGGGTTGTTGATCGCTCCGCCTCCTACGGTCAATCCGTAGTGGTTGTGCACGAACCAGGCACGATTGTACACCATGAAGCCCAGGAAGAACTGGTCCGGGTTCGTCGCCGGATTCCCGTTGAAGCACGCGACGCCGTTGCCGCTCTCACAACCGGCGTCGACTGTGACCGAGAACGCAGAACGGCTAAAGAAGTTCAGCGGCTCATCATAGTACTTCATCAAGAAGCTGTCGTCCGTGTGAATTCGCATTCGGTCCGGTTCGCCGAGGTCGTCGTAGCCATAATAGTTGTTGCTGATGATCGTGAACCGCTCGGCTGGCCGCCACGTCAACGAAAGGCCCCATCCGGGCTGATGATTGAACATGCCGTACGATTGCCATCCGTTGATCAACCAGACCTCGAGCTTGAGCTTGTCGCTGGGAAACGTCTGCAGTCGAGCGCCGTTGAAAAACCACGGCGTATTGGCCGAGACATACGATGGCTGGTACGCCCAGTTGTCGGCATTGTAGTAGCTGAATAGCCCGATGTAGGACAAGAAAATGCCGACATCGAGGTTGATGCCATTCCACGTGTTCCAGTGGTAGCCGCCGTACGCCTCGGACACATACCGATAGGCGTCTTGCAGGTTCCATTGACCTCGCCCCGGGCTCGCGTCGTTACGCGGCGTGAGCTCTGAGTACATCCCGAACTGGGTCATCAGTCGGCCCCGCACGTTGTCGTAGCGAAAGTCGCCGCCAATACCGAGTTGCTGGACCTGGAACTCGTTAGTCCGCCCCATCTCGGCCGATCCGTCGAGGGTGTGGTCGGTCGGCTGATTGACGTCCGATATGAAGTTCATATCCGCCCGGAATTCTGGCGTGAAGTATTTCGTCGAGAGCGGGGAGGTGTGGGTCCGGCCATAGCCGTTCACCCACGTAAAGTCACCCCATGCGAAGGGCGTGGCTTTCGAGTTCCGCTCCGCTGATGTCGTGTCAGGCTGGGCTGCCGCGGCTTTCGAGGTGTCTGCCTTGGTTGTGTCCGCAGACGGTTTCTGCGCCAGAAGTGGTGACACCGCGGCCAGTGCGAGACCGGCAGCAGCGAGACGAACAATGACGTGCATGGACTGATCTCCAATTGAAAGGACTGGATCGGGAATCAGCGGGTGCTTGCGTACATGACGCGCACAATCAGGGTCGCACCGGCAGGACGCTGGTGAGAGACGGAGCGAGGTCAGTGCGAAAGTGCCGTGTGCGAGAGGGTTCCCCCTGGGGCGACGTGCCTGTCCGTCATGGGACTCGCCTGGGAGTCTCCGGGCGATGCAGCCTGCGATAGCGCGTGCGGCGCGCCCGCTGGAGGCCGCGGATACACGGAGTCGAGCGCCAGATTCAGAAGCAGCACATTCACGCGCGGCTCCCCGAAGATGCTGAATTGGCGACCCATCGTGTGCGCGGCAACCAGTGCCCGGATGGCCTCTACACTCGCGCTGCGCTCGCGTGCGACCCGCTCGACCTGCAGCGCCGCGTTGGCGGGTGAGATGTCCGGATCGAGACCGGACGCCGATGAGGTCACCATGTCCGAGGGGATTTGGCCTTTCACGGCACCCTCGGTCTTGATCGCGCTGTCGATCGCCGGACCAATCATGCTGTCAACGAGCTTGCGGCTGGTTGGACCGAGATTCGTGCCACCCGAGGAGTCCCCCACGTAGCCCGAGCCCGCCGCCGAAGGCCGCGGGTGGAAGTAGTATGGCGCACTGAACGCCTGGCCAATCAGCGAGCTGCCAACCGGTTGTCCACCGCGTTCCACGAGCGAGCCGTTCGCCTGATGTGGAAACAACAGCTGCGCGATGCCGGTGACGACGCCGGGGTAGATGAAGCCGGTCATGACCATCAGCGACAACGTCAGCACGATGGCCGGCCGGATTTGCTTGCGGAGCATCGGGATCCGCATCACGCGAGATGGGCAGCCACGAGGAGGACGTCGATCAGCTTGATGAAGACAAAGGGGATGATCACCCCGCCGACGCCGTAGATCAGAAGGTTCCGGCGCAGGATCGCCCCGGCCCCCATCGGCCGGTACCGCACGCCACGCAGGGCCAATGGAATCAGAGCAATGATGATCAAGGCGTTGAAGATCACCGCAGCCAGAATCGCGGATTCCGATGAATGCAGGCGCATGATGTTCAGCGCCTGCAGCTCGGGGAACGTCACGATGAACATCGCCGGGATAATGGCGAAATACTTCGCCACATCGTTGGCAATGGAAAATGTCGTCAGCGACCCCCGGGTCATGAGCAGCTGCTTCCCGATCTCCACGATCTCGATGAGCTTCGTCGGATTGGAGTCGAGGTCGATCATGTTCCCGGCTTCCTTGGCGGCCTGCGTGCCCGTGTTCATGGCGACGCCGACGTCGGCCTGGGCGAGAGCGGGCGCATCGTTGGTCCCATCGCCCGTCATCGCGACCAGCCGTCCGCCGGCCTGCTCGCGCCTGATGAGCGCCATCTTGTCCTCCGGAGTCGCTTCCGCGAGGAAATCGTCGACGCCAGCTTCTTGAGCGATAGCAGCCGCGGTCAGTGGGTTGTCGCCGGTGATCATCACCGTCCGGATCCCCATGGCGCGCAGCCGGTCGAATCGCTCGCGCATGCCGCCCTTGACGATGTCCTTGAGGTAGATCACGCCGAGCACTCTCGCGCTGCCGTTCTCGCTCTCTGCGACGACAAGCGGCGTCCCCCCCTCGCGGGCAATCCGCTCGATCGTCGACGGCAGCGTGCCGGGGATCGTGCCGCCGTGGCCGCGTACCCACTGCGCCACCATGTCACCAGCGCCTTTCCGCAGCTGCACGCCAGTCGGGAGATTGACGCCGCTCATGCGCGTCGTCGCGGAGAACGGCACGAACTCGATCGCCGGAGCGGCGACCACGACCCCCGCGCCATCGCCCTCTTCGGCCGCGCTCCCATCGCCGAGCGTTCGCCCGCGCAACCCAAACTGTTCTTTGGCCAGGACGACAATGCTTCGTCCTTCAGGCGTTTCATCGGCCAGCGATGCGAGTTGCGCTCGATCGGCGAGATATTCTGGCGGCACGTCGGTCATGGGGACGAACTCGACAGCTTGTCGATTGCCCAGTGTGATCGTACCCGTCTTGTCCAGCAGCAGGGTATTCACATCCCCCGCCGCCTCGACGGATCGCCCGCTCATGGCGATCACGTTCTGCTGAATCACTCGGTCCATCCCGGCGATGCCGATCGCCGAGAGCAGCCCCCCAATCGTGGTCGGGATGAGACACACGAGCAGCGCGACCAGAACCGGAATCCCGAGCGAGGTACCACTGTAGATCGCGAACGGCTGCAATGTCACGACCGCCAGCAGGAACACAATGGTGAGACCTGACAGCAGGATCGTGAGCGCGATCTCGTTGGGCGTCTTCTGGCGCTCGGCCCCTTCCACCAGCGCGATCATCCGATCGAGAAAGGTCTCGCCGGGATTCGCCGTCACCCGGATGATGAGATAGTCGGACAATACGCGCGTACCGCCGGTGACTGCCGACCGATCGCCGCCGGACTCGCGGATGACAGGGGCCGACTCGCCCGTGATGGCCGATTCGTCGACCGAAGCGACACCTTCGATGACTTCACCGTCAGCCGGGATCAGATCTCCGGGCATGACCACCACCAGGTCACCCTTGCGAAGGCTCGAGGCGGGCAGCGTGACCGTCTCGGCTTTGCGCCCGACGCTCGGGATCCGCTTCGCCTGGGCTTGAGTCCTGGCTCTCCGTAACGTGTCCGCCTGTGCCTTGCCCCGCCCCTCCGCCATCGCCTCGGCGAAATTGGCGAAGAGCACCGTGAACCAGAGCCAGATCGTGAGTTGCAGGGTGAAGGTTGCGTGTCCCTGCCGGGTGATGACGTCGCGGATGAGGATCAGCGTCGTCAGCACGCTCCCGACCAGCACCACGAACATGACCGGGTTCCGCACCATGTGCTGCGGCGCGAGCTTGATGAACGAGTCCCGGATCGCCCGCTTGACAATGGGCGGGTCGAAGAGAGGGCGTGCCGTCGCGGCCATTGGCAGCAGACCCGTTAGAAAAGGTGCCCGGATCGCATAAGCAGCTGCTCGACGATCGGGCCGAGCGAGAGCGCGGGGAAGAACGTCAATGCCGTGACGATGAGGGTGACGCCGAGCAGGAGCGCGACGAACAATGGAGTCGTCACCGGGAACGTACCCGCCGTTTCCGGCGCCACTCGTCGCTCGGACAGAAAACCGCCCAACGCCAGCACAGGCACCTTCATCGCGAAACGGCCAAAGAGCATCGCGATCGCGAACATCGTGTTGTAGTAGTAGGTGCTCCCGGTCAACCCGCCGAACGCGCTGCCGTTGTTCGCCACGACCGAGCTGAACGCATACAGGATCTCGGAGAAACCGTGGGGTCCGGCGTTGTTCAGTCCAGCCAAGCCGGACTTGGTAACCGCCGACGCCCCCGCAAACGTCAGGACGACGAACGCGTAGACGAGCACGAACAACATCACCACACGCACCTCGCGGCTCTCGATCCGCTTCCCGAGGTACTCTGGCGTCCGCCCCACCATGAGACCCGCGATGAAGACCGTGAGAATGATCTCGACCAGCATTCCGTAGAGGCCGGCACCAACGCCGCCGTACACCAGCTCCCCGAGTTGCATGTTCACCATGGGCACGAGACCGCCGATGGGCGTGAACGAGTCGTGCAGCCCATTGACCGCTCCACACGACGCATCGGTCGTGATCGTGGCGAAGAGCGTGGTTCCGGCAATGCCAAACCGAACCTCCTTCCCCTCCATGTTGCCGCCTGGATTGCCCAGGCTTGCCACGACATCGATCCCGCGCGCGGCATGAATCGGGTTGCCACGGGCCTCAGCCCAATACGCAGTCGCCGTCCCACCCGCGAAAAGGATGAACATCGTGACCCAGACCGCCCACGCGTGCCGCCTGTTATTCACCATGCGACCCAGCATGTAGACAAGACCCGCTGGGATGAGAAAAATCGCGACGATCTGCAGGAAGTTGCTCCACGGCGTGGGGTTCTCGAACGGATGCGCGGAGTTGGCGTTGAAGAACCCGCCACCGTTCGTCCCCAGCTGCTTGATCGCTTCCTGACTCGCGACGGGACCCATCGGAAGCGTCTGATGCACGCCTTCGAGCGTCGTGGCGTGGATATACGGATGGAAGTTCTGAATGACACCCTGCTGCACGAACAGGAGGGCCAGTACTACGGCGAACGGGAGCAGCACGTAGAGCGTGCCCCGAACGAGGTCGCAGTAGAAGTTTCCGACTCGGCCTCCGGCCTGCCGCCGCGCGATGCCGCGGACGAGCGCAGCGGCGGACGCCATCCCGACAGCGGCCGACGCGAAATTGTGGAACGCCAGCTGCGTCATCTGCGAGAAGTACGACATCGTCGACTCCCCGGAATACGACTGCCAATTGGTGTTCGTCGTGAAAGAGGCGGCTGTCTCGAACGCCTGCCGGTCGACGACGTTGGCGAAGTGCTCCGGATTCAACGGTAGTGCGTGCTGCAACCGGAGCACGAGGTACGTGACGAGCATCCCCACCGCGCTGAAGATGAGCAGCGCCGCAGCATATCGCGTCCAGTGCTGATCCTCGGTCGGGTCCACACCGGCCGCGCGATACAGAGCCCGCTCGACGGGGGCCCACCAGCGGAGCGAACCGTCATAGACGCCGACGAGATAGACGCCCACTGGCTTCGTCAACGCCAACAGTACGGCCGAGTACACGAGAATCTGTGTCCACCCGCTGAGCGTCACGTCAGAATCGCTCCGGCCTGAGCAACGAGTAGACCAGGTAGATCAACAGTGCCGCAGCGACCGCGACGCCGATGACGCTCTCGGCGTTCATGAATGCTCCGGGGCATCGGCCCCCGCATCGCGCCCAAGGACCGCCAGTCCGCGGACGAACGCGAGCATGAGAGCGAAGAACAGGACAGTGGCGACCACGTACACAACGTCGAGCATCCTCAACGACCCCCTGCCTCAGCTTGCCGGCCCCTTCCCCAACGGTACACCACCAAGAGTTCGACCCCCACGGTGCACAACGGCGTAGCTCTTTTCCGACATCGCGGCGGACCAATGGCACCACATCCTCGCCTGGCCTGTCCGCCGACCACCGGAGCGGCTTCGACATCCTCAGCGATGACCGGGTGCCACGAACCAGGCTGGTTGCCCTTGGGAGACCCGTAAGGCGTCGCGGCGACCATCCGGCGACCGCAGCAGAGCCGCTACGCGTGAGCGATGTCGTCGACGGCTCTCAGCCCCATCTGCACGAGCGAGTCATGCGCCGACATGGTGCGTCGAATCCGCCATCAGGTCACTTCTCCACGTGTCCGCGTCGGATCGTCACAGTGCGCAACGTCGATCGCTCAGCACCTGAATTATGCGTGGGCTGTCAGTGCGCTCAAATAAAATGTTCGTGAAATCGGACTCGTAAAATGTTCGTGAAAACGAACACGTCAGCCGCAGTCACTCGTCCGCTGTCCGTCACCGTGTGCGCGTTGCATCACCAGAGTATTCGGGACGCACTCACCACGCTATCCCAAAGACGACAGGCACGAACGTCGTCGGGGCGTAGCGAGTGTATGCCGTGTTGTATCTGGCCTCGACATACATGCGGAAGGATGTCACCCGAAACCGCACACCGCCGCCCACGTCCCAACCCAGTACATTCTGGGTCCGCGTCCTGTTCGCTGGCGCCCCGTACACGCCGCAAAAGCCAAGGAACGGGTCGCACGTCGAATTCCCCGTGAACGTGTCGAGTTCGACTTTGCGCGAATAGCCGCCCCCGCCGCCCACCACGTAGGGAGTGAAACGCCCAAACAGGTCGCGCGCATTGGCGACCACGTTGAGCGTCAGCGACAAGATGTTGGCACCGCCGCCGACCGCACCGAACGCGTTCTGTGTTGAGGTATTCATCAGTTGCGCTTGCCCGTTGAAGTGCCCCTCCAGCCAGATCCCGCTGCTCGGCAGGGACGCCCATGCGACGCTGATGCCACCGTCGTACGCGGCTTCGAAGCTATTGCGCCATTGACCCGTCGGAAACGACCCGCCGGCAAACGCGCTCGCGTGAAGCGGATGCAACCAATAGTTGTCGGCGGTCGTGTCGGATTGTGCAACCGCGCGGGGTGCCATCCAGACACCAACGAGGATCAGAACGGCACGCGCACCAACGCGAAGCCTCACGGCGCGCGATCTCGTTCGGGTGCTGGCGGCATCGCCTGCGGCGTGTGTCGCGGCAGAGACACATGTCCCTGCTCGACCTCGATGTATCCGTCGCGGATCACGAGGGACACGTTCGCCAAATCGTCGAGTGTCACATCCGGGCGGCCGCTAACGACCGTTACGTCCGCGAGCTTTCCGGGCTCGAGCGTGCCCAGTTTGTCGCCCATGTCCAGCATCTGCGCGTTCGTCCGCGTCGCGATCTGCAATACCTCAGGTACGGTGTAGCCGAGTCGCACGAACTGCTTGAGCTCCGTGATGTATGGGGCAGGCAGATATCGGAACCAGTCACGCACGAGGTCCGTGCCAACGCCCAGCTTGATACCGGCCTGCTTCATTTTCCGCACCAACTCGAAGTCTGCGTCCTTCGAAAACGTAAACCGGCGCGAGGGCGTCCCGTAGTACGCGCCGGCTGAATTGAAAATAATGATGTAGGGGATCAGAGTCGGATCTGACTCGGTGCCCATGCGTGCCATGAGCTGGATGGTTTCGTCGGAGCGCGGCAGAGGGTGCTCGATCATGTCGATCCCGGCCTCGACCGCCCACTTGGTGTAGAAGGTCTCACAATCGCACGTCACCTTGAGCCCGAGTGCGTGGGCCTCCTGAATGGCGGCGGACACCTCGGCCGGGCTGAAGTGGCTCGCGATCTTGATGAGGTCCGCGCCCTGGGCGAACTCTTCGCGCACCGCCTCGCGCCAATCGTCCGGGCCCGAAGCGACGCGGATCATCCCCTCGGCCGTGCTGTTGTAATCCCCGCCGTCGTCACCGTGGCCGCCTTTCCCGGTGATGAGCTTCCCCGCGGCAAAGACGCGCGGCCCAATCACCCGATTGCGTGCGACCCACTCCTGCAGACGGAACGGCGCGTCGCCCTGCGATCCGACATCCCGCACGCTCGTGATCCCGCTCTCGATGTAGTAGCGCAGATGCTCGACGCCTCGCAACGCCGCATCCGCACGGCTATCGGCGACCGGACCCGGAGTATCTGGATCGGGATAGGTGAGGTGTGTGTGCAGATCGATGAGCCCGGGGAGCACCGTCATGCCCGCGACATTCGATCACACGCGCGGCGGCAGGCCAGTCGGTCGCGGAGGGGGGTAAAATCCGGTCGATCCGGTTGCGCACGATGACGAGCGTTGCCTCGTGCGCCGGCGTGCCAGTGCCATCGAAGATGCGCCCACCCCGCAACACCAGCGCACCCATCGGCCCACCTGATCCGGGTGGCACCGGCGTGCGCCGCGGGTCATCCGACACCGAGGTGGATGGGGAGAGAAACCGCCATCGTTCCGTGCGAGCCACACTCGTGTCCTGGCCTCGCGCCGTTGCCGCAAGTGCGACGAGCCCTGCCCCCGCCAGCGCGATCGCATGCCGTACCATTCGGTCCGCTCCTTGGTGTCGCCGGCTGCCAAGATACGCCCTCACAGGAGGCACGGCACGCGAACCTCGGCGGACCCGCCGCGAACCATCCCAGGCAGCGCGGTTCGCCCTTGTCTCCTTTCTCCTTTCTACCGGCGCGCCACGCCCGATCGGCCCGGTCGGCGCCCGGTCGAGTCTGCCTGCGCCCCTGGTACGCGGCAAACCGCCTGTCTTCGCGTTAACCCCTGCCACGCAGGTCGGGCGGCGCGACGACCAACTGCAAGACGTTGACCCCAGCGCAATAGTCGTTCGTCCCAAACCCAACGACAGGGGCTCACGAACGGGATATCCCTCTATGCGAAAGGAACCGGGCGATGGTCGCAGGGCGGCGGCCGCCGGCCGGATAAACCCAAGCCAACCTCAGAGGGGTGAAGAATGCGCGCACACGGAACGACGATCGGATTGACCCTGGCATTGGCAACTCTCGCCGCCTGCAGCAGTAGCACGGCGCCAACTAGCGGCGGCGGTGGCGGAAGCGGCGGTGGCGGCGGGGCGTCCAGCAACACTATCACTGCCAGTTCCCAAACGACGGGCGGAGCGTACGGGAGCGGGGGAAACTACTTCTTCTCGCCGACGCCCGATACCGTAAAGGCGGGATCGCAGGTCACGTACGCGTTCGGCAGCGTCACGCACAACGTCCATTTCGACGCAGTCGCGAACGCACCCGACAGCATTCCCTCCTCGAGCAACACGAACGTCAACCGGACCTTCGGCACGGCCGGCACGTACAACTACCACTGCACCATCCACAATATTTCCGGCATCGTCGTCGTGCAGTAAGCCGCGCGCAGGCTCTCGCCTGCGCGCGCCCTGCGCGCCATCGCTTGCGCTCTCGGATCACGGGGAGCGAAGGCGGCTGATGGTGCCTCGCGCCTCCGCGGCCGCGTCTTCCAGGGTCACAAGAACCGCACCGGCCGCGGCGAGATCGTCGCCGATCGCATGTGATCGGCCGGCGATTCGCACCTCCCTATCTCTCCGCCGCGCCCAGCCCGCCGTATATTGACGCGGGCCCGACGCGGGGAGCGCGCCCCCCGCAGGAGCCGACGCTGCGACGCGCATTCACATCCCGACCCGCCGACACTCATGCTGCACCGCCGCCATTTGCGCCCGATCGCTGCCGCCGCTGCGATCCTCTTCACGCTTGCCCGGCCCTGCCTGGGTCAAGGCGGCACCCCCGAGAGCGGGTTCACCAAGCAGGAATTCATGGTGGCGATGCGGGACGGAGTGAAACTGCACACGTTGGTCTTCACGCCGACAGCCGCTCATCCCCCTCTCCCCATCATCTTCATACGCACGCCGTACGGCATCGACGCCTCGGAACGCCAACTCACCAGCTCCCTCAAGGAGTTGGCCGCCGACGGGTACATCTTCGCCTTCCAGGATATTCGAGGTCGCTACAAGTCCGAGGGGCAGTTCGTGATGCAACGCGCCCCGCACGACCCGAAGGATGTGCATGGAGTCGACGAGGGTACCGACGCCTACGACACGATCGACTGGCTGGTCAAGCAGGTGCCCAACAACAACGGGCGGGTGGGAATGACCGGCGTATCCTACCCCGGCTGGCTGACGGTGATGGCGATGCTCGACCCCCATCCGGCCCTAAAAGCGGTGTCTCCGCAGGCCTCACCCGTCGACATGTTCCTCGGGGACGACTTCCACCACAACGGCGCGTTCCGCCTGAGCTATGGTTTCGAATACGCGACGCGTATGGAGACAAACAAGGAGCAGCAACCGTTTGCTTTCGATCGGTACGACACGTACGACTGGTACCTGCACGCGGGCGCGCTGTCGAACTTCAACGCGCGGTACCTCCACGGCACGATCCCGACCTGGAACGATTTCGTCTCACACCCCAACTTCGACCAGTTCTGGCAGCGCCAGACCGCCATCACCTACATGAATCGGGTGACGGTGCCGACGCTCAACGTGGCAGGCTGGTGGGATCAGGAAGACTTCTACGGGCCCGTGACGATCTTCGAGCAGTTGGAGAAGTACGACACCAACCACATGAACTACCTCGTCGTCGGGCCCTGGAATCACGGGGGCTGGATGGGGCCGGACGGGCAGAAGCTGGGCGCCATCGACTTTGGCAGCCCGACATCGCTCTACTTCCGCCAGCACATCCTCGCGCCTTTCTTCGCGCACTTCCTCAAGGACCAGCCCGGCCTCGATCTGCCCAAGGCCATCACCTTCGAGGGCGGCGCAGATGCGTGGAAGCGATTCGATAGCTGGCCACCCAAGAGAGGCATCTCCCCCCAGCGCCTCTACTTCCAAGCCGACCACCAGGCGTCGTTCGAGGCACCCAAGCCCGCCACGGGTGACAGCGGCTTCGATCGCTACGTCTCCGATCCCCAGCATCCGGTACCCTATCGCCCGAGGCCAATTCCGCCGACCTACTTCCCGGGCGGCTCTGGCTGGACGACGTGGCTCGTGCAAGACCAGCGGTTCGTCGACGGACGTCCAGACGTCCTCACCTTTTCCACGCCCCCCCTCACGCACAATGTGGTGATCGCCGGATCCGTGACGGCGCACCTCTTTGCGGCGACCACCGGCTCGGACGCCGACTGGATCGTCAAGCTGATCGACGTATATCCGGACACGATGCCGCAGACCCCAGCGTTCGGCGGGTACGAGCTCATGGTGGCCAACAATGTCTTCCGCGGACGCTTCCGTCAGAGCTTTGTGACGCCGCACCCGATCACGCCCAACAAGGTGGAGGAGTACGCGGTCGACCTCCACACACAGGATTACCGCTTCTTGGCCGGCCACCGGATCATGGTGCAGGTCCAGAGCACCTGGTTCCCCATCATCGATCGCAATCCGCAACGCTACGTCCCCAATATCTTCCAAGCGACGGACGCAGATTTTCAGATCGCGCGCGAAACGATCTACCGCTCTGGCCCGCGCGCATCATACCTCGATTTGCCGGTCGAGACCGGGGAGACGACGCAATAAACGGCATTTCGGGATTCGGGATCAGGATCAGAAACCACTTCACCGCTCCCACAGAATCGGCTGATGGGCGGGTAGGGGCGACGCATGCGTCGCCCTCCATCACCGCCCGCACCCATCCTAGGTTTTTCGCACCACCGCCAGCTCCTTGTCATTGAACGGCACCGTCTCGACCACCTGCGCCGTCGGCCCCCAGAGCGCAGTATAGGCGGAGAGCGGTCGCGGCTTCTCGATGCGATTGAGCCGGAGTTTGGTCGTGAGCGAGGTGCTCGCGCGAGGGTCCCAGTAGGTCACGAGGAACGTGCCGCCGGGCGCCAACGCCCGCCACACGTTCTGCATCGCGCGAGCAAACGCGACGTCCTCCGTGATGTGCTGGGTCACGTCGATCATCATCGCAAGCGCGAAATGCGCAGGGGGGAGCACGATGTCCCCGGCGTCGCCCTGCACGAAACGGAACTGCGGGTATCGCTTCGCGAGTGTCGCCACGGAGATCGGCGTGATGTCGTTGCCCGTGTAGTCGCGCACGCCTCGGTTCATGAGGTACTCCGTCCAGAAGCCGACGCCGCATCCGATCTCCAACACGCGCGTCGCCGGCCCGACCTCGACGCCGTGTCGCGCCAGCTGGGCGTCAATGATTGCGCCTTTGGCCTCGTACATCCGGCGGTTGGCTTCTTCGCTGAGCCGAAAGTGCCCCACCCCCCGCAGGTCGAACGATTCGGTCAATACCTCGTTCCAGAATTCGCGGGGCCGGTACCGGAACAGCATCTGGGCGTAGATCCGCAAGCTGCGCATGCGCGAAAAATAGCCGACATCAAAGGATTCTGTGGACGCGACCCGGCCCCGCATGCCACGCCGGTGCCCAATCCGGGTCCTGCGTCCCGAGTCCCGGATTCCACTCGTTATGCTACACTGAGAGCCATGATCGAAACGCCTGCCCGCGAGCATGACCCCGGCTATCGCCTCCGTACGCACGCACCCGGCGACATGGGCTGGATCGTCCATCGACACGGCGTGCTCTATGCGCACGAATATGGCTGGGACATGCGGTTCGAAGCGCTGGTCGCGCGCATCGTGGCCGACTTTATCATGGAATACGATCCTGCACGCGAGCATTGCTGGATCGCGGAGCGCAACGGCGCCAGAGTCGGATCCGTCTTTCTCGTCAAAGATCCAGACGCCGCCGACACGGCACGTTTGCGGCTCCTACTCGTCGAGCCGGAAGCCCGCGGACTGGGAATAGGCAGGCGACTGGTCGATGAGTGCGGCCGCTTTGCCCAGTCGAAGGGCTACCGCCGGATCACTCTGTGGACCAACAACGTGCTCCATTCGGCTCGCCGCATCTATGAAGCGGCAGGTTACCGACTCATCCGGGAAGAGGCACACAACAGCTTCGGCCCCGATTGCGTCGGTCAAACCTGGGAGCGGATCCTCTAAAGCGATCAAGGGCTCCGCGGGCCACGGCGTTGTGGCCTTGCCCTCGTCTGCTGTCTCCTTTCTGTGGTTCTACTTTCTCGGGCGCGTAGCGCCCGACGCCAACGCCCCGACCTTTAGCACGGTGTTCCAATTGCGGGCCGTTCCGCGCACGCCAAGCTTGGAGTCGATGAGCGCAGGGGTCAGGCGCGACTGACCGATGCCGGCGGGATACACGATGTAGAGATCACGGCCCACGCCCTCGACGCGCTCCGGGCCAATGATCGCCGACCGCAACGCATCGACTGCGCCCGCCGCCGGTGAGGTCTTGAGGCACACCGCGACGAGATGCGCCGGATCACGCTTCGCCTCCTCCGGAAAGGGATTCGCCGCAATGAGGGCCTTCCACTCCCTGGCGCTGCGCACGCAGATGCCCGTCCGCACGCCGAGTTGCGCCGCGACCGCATCTTCCAGCCAGCGCTCCAAGGCGCTCCCCGTGCGGTGCCCGCCACCAAATACCACGTTGCCGCTCTGCAACAATGTCTGCACGTCGACACATCCAAGCTCGGTCAGACATTCCCGCAACGCCGCCATCTTCACGGCTTTGTGACCGCCCAAGTTGACGCCGCGGAGCAGCGCAATGTGCCGAAGCATAGAGAAGGATATCGGCAGCTCGGCCCAATTCCTCCGTTTGGTCTCACCCCACCCCGGAAGCCGACTCGAGATGTCCGCCGGATGTTTCGCCGCCGGACGACAAACGACTCAGGGTCAGGGTGTCGGTCCGCCACCCGGTTGATGCGACTGGACTGTGGCGGCGCCGCATCGATTCATCACGTGGCGTAACCCCACGCGGCCACTCGGATGCCCCCATACCCTGTCGAGGAGGAAATAACCACCGAGTGCGGTTGGGCCTGCTGATTGCAGGACGACGGACGCCATGCCCTCGAACGGCGGCGCTTCCGCAGTGACGTTCCCTTCTCATCAAGCGCCCCGCGAAGCGGGAGGCGACGTGATGATCGGGGGGACGCATCCCAATGTCGCGGGCGACACCGCAGCATCACTCATGACCGATCGGCAGCCCGTCGATCTGAACGACGTGATGGTGGGGCGGCGTTCATGCCGGTCCTTTGGCCCGACCCCGGTTTCGGATACGGTCATCGCCTCGTTGCTCGATCTCGCGCGGCATGCGCCATCCTCGATGAATGGCCAGCCGTGGCACTTCCTCGTGGTACGAGAGTGCGAGAGCAAGGCACGCCTCGCCGAGATCAAGAATCACTATTGCCCGGCGGCCAAACAGCAGTACCGGGCTGACTTTCTCGCCGATACCCCTGCGGTCGTCGTGGTCTGCGTCGACCTGGCCCGGTCCTTTGGCCGGCACCTCGAGGACGGCGTCCTGGCGGCGTTCTCCATCATGCTGGCGGCGACTCGCCACGGTCTTGGCACCGTCTACCTCTCCGCGCTAAGCGCCGAGGAGCCCGGTCTGACCGCCGACATTCGTCAGCTGTTCGCGATTCCCGATTCGATTCTGCCGGTCTCGCTCATCCCGCTTGGCTATCCCACCGGAGAGGCCGACGTGAAGGTCCTTCGCCCTCTTCAGGACATGATCCATTATGACCGCTTCGGCTGTCCGAACCTCTGATCGCCGGGGCCTGGCGTACGGCCCCGCGTCCGACGCGGCCGTTGCCGTCCCGGCCAGCCGCACGCGGTCCCAGCTCGCGGACTGGATCGATCGCGACGTCCCTGCGACACAGAGCATCGTCCTTCGATACCGCCACGCGTTTGCATTCGGCGAGCCGTCCGTCGACCGACTGTTCAAGGACCTGCTCGCCGCCGCCAGCATTCGTGAAGGCGCCCGCATCGTCCCGCTCGTCCGCTACAAGGGAGTGGATATCTGGCTCATGGACGAGACGTCCATGATGCACAGCCGGACGCTCAAGTCCATCGACGGATGCGTCACCACCGCGCGCTGCAAGCTCGGCGGGGTGGACCGCGTGGTGCTCGAGACAGGCGGCAACACGGGCTCGGCGCTCACCGCTTATGGAACCCGCTGCGGACTCGATACCTATTGCTTCGTCCCCGCCGAAAATCTCTCGCTGCTCGACAGTAAAGCGTTTGCCTCACCCCGCGCCCACCTGGTCGCCGTCGAGGACCCCGGATCGGTCAAGCCGGCGGCGCGAGCGTTCGGTGAAATGCACGGCCTCACACACATCCCAAAGGTTGCCTGGCGCTACAATGCGTCGCGCTTTCGCGGGATGCTCATCCTGGAACACGGTCTCGAGGACGGTCGCTTCGACTGGATCGCGCAAAGCATCAGCGCCGCCTTCGGTCCAATTGGGATCTATTGGACGCTCCGGCATTTCGGCGCGAAGGGCGGCCGTTTGCCGCGCTTCCTCGGCGTTCAGCAGCGAGCGAATTGCCCGATGTACCGGTCGTGGGCCGGCCGACGCAAGACGCTCCGCGCCACGACGCTCACATCGACGAGCGGCCTGCTCGCCCGGACAATGTACGATGTCAAGCCTCACACATATGGCACGTACCGCGAGCTCGTCGGCCTGTTGGAGGAAACCAGAGGCGAGTTGCTCACGGTCGACCACGCCGAATTCGACCGATTCCTGACCACTGATCTCGGCGGGCAATCGGTGCGCGAGTTGCTCGTGGCGCTCAGTATCGACGTCGGCCAGAGCGTGGTCGAGAAAACGGGGCTCATGGCACTGGCCGGCACACTCAAGCTCATCGATGCCGGTGAGGTACCCCGCGGGAAGCGTATCCTGTGCTGCCTGACGAGTGGCATCCCAACCGGCGACGGACAAGCGACCCCTGAGTTCACGATTCGGAATCTCCACAGTGTCCTCGGCGACTACAGCGAGCAGGTGATGCAGGTCGACGCGCGTGCGTGAGACCGGGCCGGCAGTCGCGCTGCGCGACGTCACGCTTCGCGAAGGACTCGACACCCCCGGTGTCGCCTTCACGAGAAGTCAGCGAGCAACAATTGCCCGCGCCCTTGCTACTGCTGGCATTCGTGAGCTCGAGGTGGTCGCACCGAGCCGCGTCCGGGCCGACGTCGGGATCGCCGCCGGCATCCGTGATATCGGCACGCCGGTCCGGCTGACGGGCTTGATCTATGCTTTCGCACCAACGGCGGAACAAGACGTGTGCGCGACGGTCGGCGTGTTGGATCACATCGACCTGTTGGTGCCACTCGCCGCAGCGCGCGGACCGGCGAGCACCGATGCGAAACGCGACCGTCTCCTCGAGGTGCTTGCGATGGCGCGCAACGTGGGTGCAGAGACGGGTGTCGGCTTTCCACACGCCACCCAGGTGGAACCATCGATCGTCGCCGAGCTCGCGGCGGCGGCCGCGGCCGCTGGCGCGACGCGCGTGACCATCTACGACACCAATGGCAGTGCAACGCCGGCCACCGTCCGATCCCTCGTTGCCGCGGTCGGCCGGGGCGTCGCCATCGACATCTTTTACCACGGCCACAATGACCTGGGGCTCGCAACCGCCAATGCCCTGGCGGCTGTAGATGCCGGCGCGGATGGGCTCGACGTCACGGTGAACGGCCTCGGTGATCGCGCAGGCAACGCGTCGCTGGAGCAGGTTGCGCTCGCCCTCACCCTCGCGGGCCGACACACCGGCGTCGTGCTCACCGAGCTCCAGGCACTCTCACTCGTGGTCGAACGAGAAAGCGGTGTCCCGATCTCGCCACTCGCACCGGTGGTGGGCCGCTTCGCCGTCAGGCACCGATCTCCTGCCCATCTGCCCCATCCCGAGCTGTTCGAGGCATACGATCCGGCGTTAGTCGGCGTGGCACGCACGCTCGATGCCTAGCGACGCCACCGACACGTCGGCGGGACCGTCGATCGCCCGCATGCCAGTAGCGGACACGGCGCACAATGGTGCGGTGAGCAGAACGGTGCCCCTGACGGTCGAACAGTCGATCTCGCGGTGCTTCGAGCGCCAGGCAAGACGCTACGCCTCGCGCACCGCGGTAGTTGGCGCGAATGCGGCCCTGACGTACGCGCAACTCAATGCATGGGCCAATCGGTGGGCTCGGGGGCTGCTGGCGCACTCCAACACGCCGTCGCAGCTCGTCGCAATCCTGCTTCCCAAGGATGCCGCGCTATTCGCTGCGATTCTCGGCACGCTGAAGGCCGGTAAGGCGTACGTCGTGCTCGATCCGTCGCATCCGGCGCACCGTCTGGCAACCCTGCTCGACGACGCTGGCACCGGGACCACGATCGTCACCGACCGAGAGTTGGAGTCGACTGCACGCGAGCTCGCCGGCTCCACGTCGTCGCGTCATCAGGTCCTGCGCATCGACGACCCTGGACTCGACGAGCATGCCGCGTCCGATCTGGAGTTTACCCCAACCAGCGACGCGTTGGCATACCTCATCTATACCTCGGGATCCACCGGCACCCCGAAGGGGGTGATGCAGACGCACGGCAACGTGCTCTCCAACACCAGCCGGCACGTGAAGGCGCTACGCGTGACACACGCAGATCGGCTCACGCTCATCGCTTCGCCAGCCACGGGCCAAGCGGCGACCGACATCTACTGCACCTTGCTGACCGGTGCGACAGTGTATCCGGTGGACGTGCGCACCGTGGGCTTCGACCGCCTCGCGCGCTGGCTCCGTCGTCAAGAGATCACGATCTATCATTCCAGCGCCTCGATGTTTCGGTCGCTGCTCGACGCGCTGGAAGAGACCGACACGATTCCACGTGTGCGCGTTGTGAAGCTCGGGAGCGAGCAGGTGTACCGGCGCGATGTCGAGCGGGGGCGGCTGCACTTTCCAACGCATTGCGTGTTCGTCAACGCGCTGTCGTCGAGTGAAGCAGGGGTCATGCGTCAGATACACCTCGAGCATGATGCGCCTCTCGACTTCGGCAGCGTCGTTCCCGTCGGATATCCCGTCGAGCACATCAATGTGTCGTTGGTGGATGCCGAGCGGCGCCCGGTGCCGCCTGGCGACCCAGGCGAGATCGTCGTGCGCGGCGAATACCTCAGCCCGGGATACTGGAAGCGCCCAGAGCTGACGCGCGCCGCCTTCGGCTGTGACCCGAGTGGCGGACCGGCTCGATCGTTCTCGACGGGCGACCACGGACGCATCACGCCCGACGGACGGCTGGTTTACCTGGGACGAAGCGACGACCAGGTGAAGATCAGAGGCTTTCGAGTCGAGACCGCCGAAGTGGAAGCCGCGATTGTCGATCATCCTGCCGTGCGCCAGGCGGTCGTGCGTGTGCTGCGCGATGACGCGGGCCAGGCCACGTTGGCTGCCTATGTCGTGCCGCGCGAGGGAGCGGCGCTCACCTCCCGCGAGCTGGACCGAGTCCTTCGGACCCGGCTTCCGCTGCACATGATCCCCACTGCACTCGCGATCCTGGGTTCGCTCCCGCTCACGACGAGCGGCAAGCTCAATGTGCAGGCCCTTCCACCGATCAGTCGCTCCCCACGCAGTGGCGGAAGCACCGAGTACAGAAAGCCGCGCACACAGATCGAGATCCTCCTCGCGAACATTTGGGAGGAGCTGCTGGGCGTCGGTCCCGTGGGTGTGCACGACGACTTTTTTGACCTGGGTGGCCACTCGTTGCTGGCGATCCAGATGATGGATCGGGCGGAAAAAGTGTGCGGATTGAGAGTGCCGCTATCGACCCTCCTTCGCGGCGCGACCATCGAGCAGTTGACCGCCGAAATGCTCCGATCGGACCCCAACCCGATGGACGCGCGACTCATCGAGCTGCAGCCCGGCACGGGACTGCGGCCATTCGTGTTCCTGCATGGAGAGTTCAACGGCGGCGGCGTCTATTGCCGGCAGCTCGCCGCGCGCCTTGGACCCGACCGGCCCTTCGCCGTCATTCCGCCGCATGGACACGACGGTGACGACATCCCGGCAACGATCGAAGCGATGGCCGCGGACCGACTGCACGCCCTGCTCGAATACCAGCCCCAGGGTCCATACTTGCTCGGCGGCTATTGCAATGGCGGTCTCGTAGCGTTCGAGATGGCCCGCCAACTCGAGCGGCGGGGCGCATTGGTCGACCTGCTCGTGTTGGTGGATGCCAGAGCGCTCAACGTCAGGTTCGCATGGCTGCAACGTCTCGTGGCGATCCTTGGGCGAGTGACCGGTCTCGGCGACCAGGCGCGCTCCGACACCTTCTTCGTCCTGCGATCGCTGGCTATCGCGCTGCACAACGGCCCCCGCACCTTTGGCCGGGAGCTGCTGCACCGCGCGCGGCGGGCAGCCCACCGGATGAAAAGCGGGGCGCATGCCTCGGTGCGCCGACGCATTGGGGCCGCGGCCGTGCGGGCACACGACGCGCGCCCGATCGACGCCATCTACGATGAGGCGTTCAAGGTGTACCGCGACATCATGGATCGATACGTACCGGCCCGATACGAAGGCCGCGTCGCTCTGTTCCACTCTCGCGGCATGGCCCAGCGTTCACCGCGCGACGCAACCGCAGGATGGGGCCGGGTCGTGCCGGACCCCAAACTGCATTTCATCCCTGGCGAGCACCAGACTTGCCTGACGGATCACCTGGACGTCCTCGCGACACAACTATCCGCGGTCCTTGCACAGGTCGACGCGGGGCACCCGGCGTTGCACGAGACATGATCTCGGAGCTGCTCCCGGCCTGCATCCGGGCCATCGAAACGGACGGTGAACCAGTCGCCGCGGATCCATGCATTGAGGAGCTCGCGTCACTCGGGCGAATGGCTGAGGGACGACTGCGCGAGTTTCGGCTCGCCCGTCACTGCGCGCGCCGCGCGCTCTTCCAGCTCGGCCTCCCGCCGCGGCCAATCCCCGTAGGCCACGATCGCTGCCCCATCTGGCCGCACGGGGTCGTGGGCAGCATTACACACTGCTGGGACTATCGTGCCGCCGCGGTTGCCTTTCGCGCGCGTGTGGCTGGCGTCGGCATCGACGCCGAGGTGAATGAGCTCCTCCCGCCGTCTACATTGTCGGTCGTCGTATCGCCAGCAGAACGCGAGGCGATCGGGGCGCTGCCACGCATCGGCGTCGCCTGGGACCGCCTCGTATTCAGCGCAAAAGAAAGCGCGTACAAAGTGTGGTATCCGATCATGCGATCGTGGCTGGATTTCGACGGCGCGCGGATTCACATCCACCCCGATCCGACGGGCGGGCATCGCGGGTCGCTCACAGTGCAACTCCTCGCATCGCCACTCGTCGTCGACGATCGCCTCGTAGACCGGCTAGAAGGCCGCTACGCCGTCGACTCCGGGCGGATCGTCACCGCGATCGCCGTCAACGCCATTCCTTCGGTAGACTCGACCGGGTAGACAGAGCCATCCCATGACAACGCGCGAGCACCTCGCCGACGCCCTCGGCTGGCATGAGGCCCACGTGACCTTCGATGACGCGGTCGAAGGCCTTTCGCCCGACCTGCGCGGCCGACGTCCCCCAGGATTCCCACACTCGCCGTGGGAGCTAGTGGAACACCTCCGGCTCACCCAACACGACCTCCTCGACTTCTGTCGAGACCCGGCGTATGAGGCGCCACCCTGGCCGGTTGGCTACTGGCCGAATGAGGCCGCGCCCCCGAGACCGCGTGCATGGGACGAGAGCCTGCGAGCCTACCGCGACGACCGCCGAGCATTCCAGGAGCTCGTGCGGGACACGGCCATCAAGCTGGAGGACCGCATCCCCCATGGCGAAGGCCAGACGTACATACGCGAGGTCCTCCTCGCGATCGACCACGCGGCCTATCACGTCGGCCAGCTGGTCGCCGTGCGTCAGGCCCTCGGCGCCTGGAAGACGTAGGGGACGGCTACCGCGGCGCTACGCTGGAGCCGCAGTTCGGGTCCCTTGCACGGCTGGACGGACTAGCCGGCTGGCGACGAGAGCGAACAAGCCGAGGATGATGCCCGACAGCAGGCCGATGAGGGGGCCCATCAGGAGCATCATGACGCGCGGATGTCGGGCCAGCGGCATCGAAGCCATCATCTGCATTTCCTGCGGGTGCCTGGGCACATACTGATGGAACAGCAGCAGGTGCGCGCCGGTCACCCACACGCTGTTCGCGAGACCGACCAGCACGCCATGCAAGAAGGGACTGCCACCCCCGAAGCGCGCGATGGCATAGGCCGAGATCAGAAACACGACCAGCCAGCACACCGGCTCGACGGTGGACGGGATCAAGAAGACCGTGCCGACACCCATGAGGAGACCGAAGAGCGACAGCTGGATGATGAGCTTCGCATTCATGGCGCGCTCCGTCGTAGCGAGAGTTGGCCTGCCAGCAATGTCACTGTGTCACTTTGAGATACTTGTCGAGCCAGTCAACGGTGCGGGTGATCGCGTCGATTTGATTCTCTCGCTTCGAGAAACCGTGTCCCTCGCCCGCGTAGTAATGGGCTTCGACCGTCTTTCCGTCTTTGGTGAGCAGATTGACGACCTGCTCCGCCTCCTCCTTCGGCACGCGGGGATCGTTGTCGCCCTGAAGCACCAGTAGCGGTGCTTTGACCGCGTGAATGAAGGTGATGGGCGAGGTGGCCTCGTAGACTTTCTTGTCCTTCTCCGGATCGCCCAACAATCCGATGATGTATTGCTGGAGGGATGGATCCGACCGATGCACCATGGTGCTCCAGTTGATGATCCCGTACTCCTCGACGGCGGCCGCCCAGATGTCCGGCACCTTGCCGATCGCCATGAGCGTCATGAACCCGCCGTAGGACCCCCCGGTGATGCCGATGCGCTTCGGATCCACGTAGCCCGTCGCCACCAGGAACTTCGTTGCAAAGACCTCGTCCTGCAAATCTCCGCCGCCCAGGTCCTGGTAATTGGCCTTTTGGAAATCCATCCCGTACCCGGTCGATCCACGCACGTTGGGAGCGATGCAGACGTAGCCGCGCGATACCAGTGCGGCGATGTCGGGCGTCCACGAATCGACCACCTGCCCGGTCGGACCGCCATGAGGCAGCACGAGCGCCGGCGCCGCCGCTGCCCGCTGCAGGTTGTTCGGCACCCACAGCAGCGCGCTGATCATCTTCCCGTCGAAGCCGCGATAGTGCACGATGTGCGCGGGGGGCAGGGCCGCGCCGTTCAGGCTCGCGATCGCCGAATGCGTGAGCTGGTGCGACGTGCGCGAGGCGCTGGTGTAGACCCAAAAATCCCCCGGGCGCGTCGAGCTCTCGTGCGCGATGAGGAGCCGGTCCCCCGATGGCGCGAATGACGTCGGATACGCCGCAAGCCCATTGAACCCCGGGTCCATCGGTACGCGCGTCGCGTGCATCGTGGCGGGGTCGACGAGGTACACATTGGTCATCCCATTGGCATTCAACGTGTACGTGAATGACTGACCGGCTGGGGAGAAGTCTCCCGCCGTCGCCTCCCATTTCGTGTCAGTGGCCCATGTGAGACGTTTCGTGGCAACGTCGAGTAGCGCGACGTTGAGAAATCCTCCCTTGGCGTTCGAAGACACCAGCAACGTCTTTCCGTCGGGCGACAGTGAGGTCGCAAGGTTGATCACCTTGTCCGTGTGCGCCGTGAGATTCGTGGTCGCACCACTCGCGACATCCACCGCATAGACATCCGCATCCGTGTAGTTGATGTCGACCCGATTCGCATAGAGCGTCTTCCCATCGGGACTCCACGCGACGGAGCTCCAACCATGATCGGGCGTCGCCTCGTGCGTGAGCTTGGACACCCGGTGGGTGTTCCAGTCGAGGAGCGCGAGATCGTACACCTTGCCGTCTTTCGGCTTGTAGTTGAGCGCGATCGTGCGCCCATCCGGCGACCAGCGCGGCGCTTCCTCACGGATATCCGGGGTGTTTGTGAGGTCGATGGGCGTCCCGCCACTACTCGGCACCGCGTAGACGTCCCACAGCTCGTTGCCGCCTGCATCCTGCTGGTATGCGATCCACTTGCCGTCGGGGGACCAGGTCGCGTTGAACTGGCGATCGTCAGACTGGACGAGTTGGATCGGCCATCCGCCGGCAGCGCTCACCTTCCAGAGATTCAACCGGCCTGCCAGGTCCGTCGTGAACGCGATCTCTTTGCCATCGGGGGACCACGACGCGCCGAATGTTGAACGCGTGTAGAAGAGATCGGAGATCGGAACGGGCCGCGCCCGCTGATCGACGGCAGATGAGATGGAGCGTGGATCGGTGAGCTGACGGGTGTCCGGTCCCGACGCTTGTGCGAGCAGCAGCTCGCACGACAAAGGCGTCATCAGAGCAACGATTGAAAACAGACGCATTTGTGTCTCGAAGGCGGGTGAGAGATGTCTTCAATACGAACCGCGGCGGGGTGGTTTCGCCACGACCACCGCCACGCGCAAGCGATCCCTCATCCTAACTCAGACCGTCGGTCTGTGAAGCACTCCCTTCAATCCCCACCCGTCCGAAGGTTTGCCTCCGGAGTATTCGCTGGCACGCAAGCCCGGTCGAAGACCAGCTAGGGGGTGTGGATGAGGTGCTCCTCTGCGACCTGCACATCGATGCCAGGATGGTGGTCCGGTTTCGGAGATCCGCTCCCCGGCCCGGGCGGCGTCCCGGGGGGCGGTGCAGTCGCGGTCCCAGAATGTGGTGTGGTCGTGATAGTCCCGTCCGGGTGAGCCACTTCGACCGTGCCGGTGGAATTCGTGGTCGTGATGGATCCGTCGGGGTTATTCTCGATCGTCGTCCCGTCATGGGTGATGACTTGGACGTGCCCCCCTGGGTCGTTTGTGGTCACGGTCCCATCGGTGCCGATCGTTCGAGTCGAGCCGTCCCCGTAGCTGATTGAGAGCGACCCATCCGGGTTGGATTGCGTGACGGAATAGACGGTCCCGTCCGGATTGGTGATGGTAGTGGTCGAGTCTGTGACCGTGGCCGTGGACCCGTCCGTGTGAGCGATCTGGACGCTTCCATCCGGGTTGAGCGTCGAGATCGACCCGTCTGGGTTCGTCGACGTGGTGGTCCCGTCGGGGCTATCGACTTGGGCCGTCCCATTGGGGTTCGTCGTCGTAATCGACCCATTGGGGTTGGCCTGTATCGTCGTCCCATTGGGCGTGGTCAGCGTGGTCGTGCTGGACCCGGTGGGATCGGTCGTCGTAACGGATCCGTCGGGGTTGGTCGTGGTGCTCGTGCCGTCGGGACTGAACGTGGTCGACGTGGTGATGGTGGGCTCAGTCGACGGCGCGCTCGTCCCCGTCGCGCCAGAGTCTCCCGACGAGATCGTCGTGTTGGGAAGGGTCGTCGTCGTGCTCCCGTCAGGCGTGGTCGTTGTGCTGCTCCCATCGGGATACGTGGTGGTGGTCGTCGTCCCGCCCGGGCCGAACGTCGCCTGCACGGTCATCGTGGGCTCGGCGGGGCTGGTGACGCCAGTCCCGTCGCCTGTACCCGCGGTGGGGTCGCCTTCGACCACGGTCTCCGGCACCGTCGTCGTCGAACTCCCGTCGGATCCCGTCGTGGTGCTGCTCCCGTCGGCGTTGTACGTCGTCTGCGTGGTCGTCGTGGACGTGGTCCCGTCGGGATTGGTCGTGGTCGTCGTGGTCCCGCCCGGACCGAACGTCGACTGCATGGTCATGACGGGTTCGTCGCTCGCCTCGGCGGTGCTCGCGCTCGGGTCACCTTCGACCACGGTCTCCGGCACCGTCGTCGTCGAACTCCCGTCGGATCCTGTCGTCGTGCTGCTCCCGTCGGCGTTGTACGTCGTCTGCGTGGTCGTCGTGGATGTCGTCCCGTCGGGATAAGTCGTCGTAGTCGTGGTTCCGCCCGGACCAAACGTCGCCTGCATGGTCATCGTGGGATCGGTCGACGGCGCGCCCGGACCGCCCGCGCCTGAACCGCTGCCCGAACCGCCTGAACCCCCTGAACCCCCTGCGCCCGATCCGGAACCTGCCCCGGCGCCAGAGCCGTCTCCGCTACCCGACCCATCACCCGGGCCCGTTCCATCACCTGTGCCACCATCGCCGGCCATGCCACCCATCCCACCCATACCACCCGCGGCGCCCGCGGCGCCCGCGGCGGCACCGAGCGATGGTGCGACGCCAGCGCCCGCTGGGGCGCAGCTCGTGCACCAGTGCACGATGGAAATCAGCATGTCGATCATACGAGTGTCCCCCGTTTCGAAGACCCCGCGGACGGAGAGGGGGCGAGTTGCGCACGGGCGAGCAGCATTGATCTGCGCTGTGCCACGTCGGCGGGCAGCTTGAACCACGAGTCCGGGCGCAACAGTTGCAGCCACTCTTCCCGACGAGATACGACCGCGCCGATCGCTCGCCGTTCAATGTAGAACGCGTAGGCGATGCCCGCGATCAGGAGGAGCGAGGAGGCAAATCCGCCAAGGGTGAGAGCGAGCGCGATGTCCAGGAGCGCGTTGTCCGAGTGGGCCAGCGCGAGCGCATTGTTGGAGGCGTGCTCGAGGAGCGCGACCAGCACCACCGCAAGCAGTACGAGCTCGGGGCGCTTGAACCGATTTCGATACAGGAACGTGAGGCCGATGCCCAGTGCGAGCAGGGCCGAGAATATGAGGTGGCCGCCATGGACCATGGTCGAGCCGGCCACCGTGCTCGATGTCTCGCTCGGGAAAATCAGCGAGATGACCGGCACGGTGGAGAGGTCAAAGGATCCTCGGCCGAACGTCGCGTTCTCATAGAGGCCGAATCCCGCTCCGGTCCATGCGCCGAGCAACATGACATCGAGTGCCGACGGCCGGACGGTCGTGCGCTTCAGCGCGACGATGACCACGAATGCCACCGGGATCATCTTGCACAATTCCTCGGTGAGTGGCACCCAGACACTGACGGCGAGGAGGCTGGACCGGCCGAGTGCTCCGACCACCGGACTGCCAAGAAGCGTCGCAAGTGCGGTCACCGCAAGGAAGCCGGTCGTTCCGGCGCCGACGAAGGCCCGCCAGTTGAGTGTCCGGACCGAGCCGGCGATCACCATCAGCACGGTGAGGCCCCACAACTGTGCAACGAGGTCCGTCGCGAACTTCTCGAATCCCCCGGTGTGCGTCAGGTGAGGCAACGCGGCAAGGATGGTCACCGCCGAGATTCCCAAGCCGACGTTCGAAACGATCATGAGCACGCGCGCGCGGCTCGGCGCGGACGCCGCTTTGGCCACGTAGGAGAACGCGACCTTGAGCGCGATCGCCGAGCCGATGAGGACAATCACGGTCGCCGCACCGCTGGGCATCACGCCTGCGGCCCGGGCCACCACCGCCGCGACCGAGAGCGTCACACCCGCCCCGGCAACCATCGCCATGCGCAAGTCGTTGGTCGCCGCCGACGATTGGGTCATCGGCTCACGGACGGCAGTCGTCATCATGGCCCTCCTCCAGCGCGCGAACGGCGTGATGGGTGTCCCTCCGTCACGCTATCCGATCGCCGTCCGAGCAGTCCAATACTTTGTTTGGTGGAGTGCGATAGGCGGTGGCTATAGGGGCTGCCTGCGATTCGTTGTGGCTGCGTTGGCGGCGGCGAGCGGACCAGCCTTCGGTACGACGGGTGTCGACCCCGTGGTCGCGCTCGCAGCGACATGACGCGAATAAGCCATCATGTGTGGGCCCGCATGGAATGGTCGAGAGAGATCAACGCGCGCCCGACCCGCTCGTGGCCAACACTTCGGCGGCGTCTAATTCGTCAAACGACTCCTGGTCGAGATTGACCAACGCAGCAGCGGTGTTTTCTTCGAGATGCGCAACCGAAGCGGTCCCGGGAATCGGGAGCATCACGGGCGACCTGCGAAGCAGCCACGCGAGTGCGACCTGCGCTGGGGTCGCGTGGACGCGTTCCGAAATGCGGGCAACTACCCCTCCGGCTTGCGCAAGACGCCCGGTGGCGAGCGGGAACCAAGGGATGAAGCCGAGTCCCTCGCGCGAGCAGTATTCCAGCACTGGCTCCGATCCTCGGTCGATCAGATTGAATCGGTTCTGGACGGAGACGATGGGCGTCAATCGTCGGACCGCCTCGATCTGTTCCACGCTGACTTCCGAGAGGCCGATGTGTCGAATCTTGCCTTCGCGCTTCAGGTCGACGAGTGTGCCAATCTGATCGTCGAGTGGCACTTTGGGATCAATGCGGTGCAGCTGATAGAGATCGATTCGCTCGAGCCGCAGTCGCTGGAGGCTGCCCTCGCACGCCTCCCGCAGATGCGATGGCCGGCCGTCCTCGACCCACTGATTTGGACCAGGCCGTTGGAACCCTCCCTTCGTCGCGATCACGAGTCCCTTCGGGTACGGGTACAGTGCTTCGGCGATCAATTGCTCCGCAACATGCGGCCCGTAGGAATTCGCGGTATCGATCAGGTCGATCCCGAGCTCGGGCGCGCGCCGTAGGACGGCGATCGCCTCGGCGTGATCGCGTGGCTCGCCCCAAACGCCGCGACCTGTGAGTTGCATACTGCCGAAGCCAAGGCGATGCACGGTGAGATCGCCACCGATCGTGAAAGTGCCACTGTGCGTTGCTGGGCGTGAGACAGAAGACACGGTTGGCTCCCCAATCGCAGAGGTTGATAGGCGGGCGTCGCTCGAGCTGGACGTGACCGCTCACGTGCGCTGGAACGACCGCATTGGCGGATGGACAGTTCGGTGCTCACACGAATCCGATACGACGTGGTTTGGTTCTGCGGCAAACACCATGCTCGCTGCATCGAGCCGCCGTACTCGTTGATCCACGCCAGCTGAATTCGGCTCAACGCGGCGGGGTACATTTCGCGTTTCACTTAGTTGCTCGGCGGGAAATCGGCAAGCGACGTTGGTGTTCCATCACGCTATTGCTGGCTCTCCAGGGGCACCGTATACTCGCCGCTTGCACGTCACGTGGCACTCTGCTACTCCACCTTCTTAGGCCCCTCGTGGATATGCCCAAGCTTTCAATCTGCCTGGCGTTGCTCGGATTCGTTCCAGTGGTTCGGGCGCAAGACCCGGGTCGCGCCGTGCCTGATTCGAACAAACACGGGGGCAGTAAGAAGGTCCACGAGATCGCGCACGTTGTCACTCACCTTGGGCCGGTTAAGGCCGCGGATCTCGAAATCGAGCAGGACTCCAGCCGTCCGTACGTGTACGTCTGCGGCTTCACGAATTACGACACACAGATCTACGACATCCGAAACCCCGCCCAGCCGAAGAAACTGTACGATTGGACTATCGAACACCCGGAACTCCACCGCGGCGCCGGTGCGATGGACGGCAAGTATTTCAAGATCGGATCGAAGTACTACTACGCCCAATCCTTCCAGTTCTTCCAGGGAGGGCCGGATATGGATCTCGGCGCGGTCATCTTCGACGTCACCGGTCTGCCGGATACGTCAACGGTGAAGGTGGTCGCCCGCATCCGCTATGCTCGAGCACCCGGCGGCTTCCACAACAGCTTCGCCTACAAGCACTCGGATGGGCGCGTCCTCTACTTCGCCACCGTCAACGAGAGCGACGCGCTCATCTACGATCTGGGCAAGGTCGTCAGCGGGGCTGACTCCAGCACCTGGCTCATTGGGAAAGTGCCCAATCCGACTCCGCTCAAGCAGCTCTCGGTCGGCGGGTATCACGACTTCTACGTCGCCTACGATCCCGCCACCCATCAGGACAAGTTCTACGGCGCCGGGCTTGGGGGTTACTCCGCGTGGGACGTGACCCATCCCGAGGCGCCCAAGCAGCTCTTTACGATCACCTCTTTCGGCATGGATGTCGCGCACACCTTCACACCGTCTCCGGACGGGAAGTACGCCGTGACAGAGACGGAGTATCAGTATACGCCGCTTCGCATTTGGGACTTGACCGACGCCCAGGCCGGCAATGTCCACAACGTGGATACGCCCATCGGGGCCTGGACGGCCGACTGGCATGACCTCTCACACAACCACGAAGTCCGGTGGCCGTACGTGTTCGTCTCCGCCTACGAGGACGGCCTCCAGATCTTCAGCCTCAAAGACCCCAGGCATCCGAAGACCGAAGGCCACTTTTATACTTGCGAGTGCGTGCACGAAGCGGGCGCCGTTGTCTTCGAGTACGCGCCGCCCGGGCAGAGCGCTCCGGCGAATGGTGCGCGGGTCAACACGCACGTTAATCAGGGGGCGTTCGGCGTGGATGTGCGTAACCGCGATGGCCTGATCGTGATCTCCGACCAGGGCACCGGCCTGTGGCTCTTCAGGATGGATGGCTTCAATGGATGGAACGGTCGCGAGTACGGCATGCCGAACATCTCGAGCGTGCAGGACTACGACCACGGGCCAACAGGGATGCCGGTCTCGATGGATCGGCGCGAGCTGAACAAACGCAAAACCGTGCAAACGAGCGACGCGAGTAAACGGGGCGAGTTAGATTAGAGCGCGAGTTTGGAGGGGTGGGTGAGTGGCTCAAACCAGCGGTTTGCTAAACCGCCATAGGGTCTTAAAGCTCTATCGAGGGTTCGAATCCCTCCCCCTCCGTCGAGGACGCTCCGGGCCCGCCGATCAGGCGGGCCCGTTGCTATTCGATCCGCATGGAACGGCCTCGGGCGAGGCGCGATCGGTCTCGTGCGCGCTCGCCAGACGGTGCTGAAGATCCGCCACCTCGCGCCGCAGCTCTAGCGTTTCGGCTCGCCGGTAGGCCAGGGCCGCGTCGCCAGCGAGCAAGACGAGTGCGGCGCGCTCGTCCGCTGCGAGATCGGCGCCGCTGTCGTGCGGCCCGTACAGCGCGAGTGCGAACCGCCTGATCTGGTCTTCAACCGCCACGACGACCGTTGGCGCCGCAAGGCCGGTTGGGAAGCCGAGCCGCGCTGCATCCCCAGGATTGATCTGGACCGGGTCCTCCGTGTCGAGACCGCGCATTGCTCCGTCGCGGGGATCCAGTGCATACGCCGTCCCTGCAGGCCAGCCGACTGTGCAGACGAAACGCCGATACCCGCTATCCTCGCGCCGGAACACCGCCGCAGACGCGAGATGCAGATGTGCCACGGGTGCCTCGATCAGGAGCCGCTCGACAGCGCCGACGGTATCGGCTGCCAGGATCTCTCGGCCGACCTGACGAAGGCGCACCATTTGACGCCGAAACGTTCGATTGAAGGCGCGGTCGGCAACCTCCACCGACAAATCGTGTACTCGACTTGTGAGGTAGAAGAGCAGTGCGGCGACGAGGATCCAACTCCAGTCGGGGAGCGCGAGCGTGTCGCGCAGCCAGTCCGTCGCTCGATCAGCGAACACCAGTGGGATACTGATCAGCAGACCAAACACGGTCACGCGACGCAGCGGGATCGATACGTTGACCACCCGCGGGCGTCGCATGGCCTCGAGTACGAACCAACCCAGAATGCCGTAGGTGAGCAGCAGGACGCTGATGACCCCGAGTGGGATGGTCGCGCTGCCGGTCAGCGTGTACCACAGGGAAGTCGACTGCAGGACCGCCGAGAGGATGAACGCGGGCAGCCCGATCATGCAGCCCCAGATCACCCAGCGCATGCGCTGGTACTCTTGCGGCGGGTGGCCGTGACGGCGCCGGACGAGGATCCAGAGGGCGAGGACATCCACCGCGTAATCGGCGAGAAACGTTGCCCGGCTGACATTCTCCGTCGGGTATCCGAAGATGTTGGTGTAGCTGATCAACTGCATGCTGGCGATCGCCAACGCGACAGCCGGGAGAATCCGCATCACGAACCACCATTTCTTCTCGGACTGGTCGTTGGGGACGCGCAACGCGAACAACAGGAGCCCGGCGCAGGCCGCACCATGCGCCAGCGACGCGAGGACCTCCTGCGCCATCAGGAGCAGCGGTCGCTCCTGCAACACGAGGAAGTAGACGAAGTCTTGCCCCGGGTTGAACCACAGCGCGTACACCCAGAACCCCAACGTCATGGCACTGGGCTGCGTCCACGCGAGCCACGCCGCGCCGAGCACCACAGCAATGCCCGCGAGCTCGTTCAACAGCAAAATGAAGCGACTCACCCAGCTCGCGGGATTGGGCTGCGCCGTCACATGCACGACTCGAGCTGGCCCGCCGCTCGCAGGGAGGACCGTCACACTCAGCACTCTGCCGCGTCGAACGAGTTGGGCGCCGCCCATGCCCCCCAGCACGGAGAGAAGATTGGTGCAGCCGCGCGGGCGCGGCGGTCCACATTGCATTGCCGCGAAGTCGATCTGATCGCCGACGCGCAGGCCCGCCTTCCAGGCTGGTGAATCCTGTTCCCGCGCAAACGGTCCGCGCACGTCGTAGATGCGCCCGTCGTTGTCGGCAGCAAAGCCTGCTGACGCGAGCGGGCGTACCACTCGCGACAAGTCCGGCACGATCATCAGCAGGCCCCACGCTGTGAGCGCAACGATCGCGATCCGCATGGGCCGCCCCGGTGTGCGCGCAGCCTGCATGCGTCTAGGCTAGAGACATGGCCCTGAGGCAAGCAACGTCGACCAAGGCCCGTCTGGTGTTAGACGCTGGACGCTACACGCTGGAGACAAAGCATAGGGCTGGTTCGCTGCGCCCCGGCCGGCCCTTAGGTTTGCTCTCCAGCGTCCAGCGTCCAGCGTCTAGCGTCCAGTTTTGCCACTACTTTCCTACGTGCCTGATACCGCGCCCAACACAGCCGCCCGCTCCGCGCCGCGGCTCCGCTTCGCCCCGTCGCCGACTGGCTTCCTCCACGTCGGCGGTGCGCGCACCGCGCTCCTGAATTTGCTCTACGCCCGACATACCGGCGGGCAATTCCTCCTTCGCATCGAGGACACGGATCGAGCCCGCAGCACCGAAGCATCGACCCGGGCAATCTTCGAGGGACTCAGGTGGCTTGGGCTCGGTTGGGATGAAGAGGTGCTGTATCAGGGCGCGAACCTGGAGCAGCATCGCCGGGACGCCGAGCAGCTGCTCACCAGCGGCGCCGCCTACCGGTGTTATTGCACGCCCGAGGAGCTGGAGCAGCGACGCGCAGCCGCCGATGCCCGTCGCGAAGCATTCCGTTACGATCGGCGCTGCGACCAGTTGGGAGCCGACGAGATCGCCCGGCGCGTGGCCGCCGGCATGCCGAGTGCAATTCGCTTCCGCGTACCTGACGGAGTAACCGATTGGGAAGACGCCGTGCACGGCCACATCGCATTCCCCAACAAGGACATTGAGGACTTCATCGTCCTCCGGTCCGACGGGACGCCCGTGTACAACATGGCCGTGGTCTCGGATGACATTGCGATGCGCATCAGCATTGTCATGCGCGGAGACGACCATATCTCGAACACGCCCAAGCAGATCCTGCTGTACCGGGCGCTCAATGCCTCGCTGCCGGAGTTTGCGCATCTGCCGATGGTACACGGCACCGACGGGAAGAAACTGAGCAAGCGGCACGGCGCGACCGCGGTCGCCGACTACCAGCGCGAAGGGATCCTCCCGAGTGCCATGGCCAACTTCCTCGCCCTCCTCGGCTGGTCCCCGGGCGGAGACCGGGAGATCATGACGATGGCGGAGATGATCGAGCTGTTTTCTCCCGCGGGGCTGCAACGGAAGGCCGCCATCTTCGATCCCCAGAAGCTGGAGTGGATGAACGGTCAGCACCTGTCGCTGGTCGCGCTGGACGAGCTCCTGCCTCGGGTCACGACCGCGCTCGTTGCGGCCGGCATGGCGGACGCCAGCGCGCTCGCCGCACGACGCGAATGGTACGCGTCCCTGATCGACCTGCTGCGTGTCCGCGCTCGCACTATCAACGACATCGTGCGGCAAGCCGAGCCGTACCTTCGCGAGACGATCACGTACGACCCTGATGCAGTGGCCAAGCAGTGGAAAGACCGCCCGGCAACCGTTGCGCTGTTGACGGCTACGCGCGATGCGCTGGCCGCTGTGCCGTCCTGGACAACCGAGACGCTCGAGGCCGCGCTCCGTGACCTCGCCGCCGCGCGTCAGCTGGCGGCCGGCAAGATCTTTCAGCCCCTCCGCGTGGCGCTGACCGGTCTGACCGTGAGCCCCGGGATCTTCGACGTACTAGTGTTGCTTGGCCGCGACACCTCTTTGTCAAGAATCGATACAGCTATTCGAACTCTTGTGTGATCCATACTTATTGACCGGACCGCGCAGGATCATAAGTTTGAATGTGGTTGCGCCCGCCAGACAGGCGCCATCCAAACGGGCGCTTGGCCTGCCGCGGTATTGGGTCATAGCGCAAACAAGCAGCGCCCACCGACCCGGCCATTTGACTCGCGGAGGCAGGTATGGCAGAGCCCCTGACACCGACTGAGCGACGCGTCTACCACTATCTGCTGGACTTCCTCACCGAGAATACTTACCAGCCGAGTATCCGGGAGATCGGTAAACGGTTTCGAATCAAGTCGACGAAGACCGTGTCCGACATCCTGCAAGCGCTCGCCGAGAAAGGCTACATCGAGCGCGACCCGTCCCGCTCGCGAGGCGTTCGCCTGTTGGGCTTTGCCGCGACCTCGCGCATTCAGCCGATCCCGATCTATGCGCGAATCGCCCCCAGCGAGCCTGCGCTCGCGGCCGAGCACCGCCAAGGCTTCTTGACAGTCGACCGCCGATTCGTGCCGGGCGACGATGTCTTCGCACTGCGGATCAGAGGCAATGGCATGGAAGGACGAGGCATCCTGGACGGAGACTTCGTCCTCGTAAACCCGTCGGCCCGTGCCCGCGACGGCGAAATCGTCGCCGCCCGGATCGGTGAAGACACAACCGTCAAGACGCTGACGCACCGCGGCGCCGCAATCGTGCTCGAGCCGGCAAGCACGAACGATCGCGAAATCACCGTGGGACCGCAGGACAATTTCGCGGTGCTCGGAGTGGTCTGCGGCGTCTTCCGTCCATTCCACGACGGCCATGGCGAAAGCGAAGTCCTCGGTTTGGCGGGATCGGAACTGGAACCGGAAGAAGCTGTGGGGGCTTGACGGCGGGTTTGGGGTTTGGGGTTTGGGGTCAGGAACAAATAAGTGGGCCAGTCACATTGCGCCGTGACTGGCCCTCTGTATCTGTTGCAGTTACCCGAAACCCCAGACCCCAGACCCGCCGTTCGGCTACTGCGTAGGCGGCGGGCTTCCCTGCTGCTGGGCCACGGTGGGCGGCGGCTGCGGCTGGTCCTTCTTCTGTTGCTGCTGCTGGTGCTCGCGCTCCTTGCGGAGCCGCTCCTCTTTCACCGCCTTGTGAAACTCCTCGTCGTCCAGCTGCTTGTTGCGCTGGAAGGCGATATCGGCCGAGCGATAGTTAATAGCCCGGTTGTTCGCCGCGGCGATCGGATTGTCGTTGAGCATGTTGAGCGGCAGCGCGGCCAGGATGGCGTTCGGGATCGCAATCGGGCCCAGGTGGATGTACTGCTGGTCCATCCCCCACTTCTTGCCGCCGATCGTCTTGGTCCAGTCGCCGGGCTGACGCGTCGGGCCCAACGCCATCACTGAGTCGTTGTAGTGGCCCGGTAATGGCATGCGCCGCGCTGTCGAGTCGCTCATTGGAGGTCAGCTGGCGCTCGCCAGTGCCAGGGGGCGCCGGGGGCACATACACCCCAGGCCCATGATACTCGAACCGAGCCCCTGCGCCCGGGCCCCCCGTCGCGGCCACTGGACCTACACCCTGTACCTCGGCTGGCGGCGCGGCCTTGGTCGGCGGGGCCGGAGGAAGAACTGTCGGCACTGTCGTTGGCGGCGCCACCAGGGTCGGCCCTGCCGGCGGCGGGGTCACATGCGCCGCTTGCGGCGCGGCACGCCCGGCGGCCGGCGGTGGACTTGGCGGTAGGGCCACGTACCGCAGATGCTCAACCTGAGGCCGCGACGCTTTGGAGAAGTGCAGCCAGCCGCCCAAGGCGTTGGGCATGAGCAACACACGAATCAGCCCCGCACCCACCAGCACGTGCAGAGCGATCGAGACAGCGAGCGCCCGACGGGATTCCCGTCGATTCTTACCCCCTGTCCTGCTCTGCGCCGTCAAATCCATAGAGGGCTATGCAACTGGGTCAGCGAATGCTGCGAGAACCTGCCCCGCACGCCCGGCGGCGGCTTGGAGCCGCTCCGGGGACACTATGAAGGATACACGAAAGAACCCTTCTCCGCCCGCCCCAAATCCCGACCCCGGCATGACGATCACGCCGGCCTCGTCCATGAGGCGTTCCGCAAACGCCGCGCTCGGGATCCCTTCGGGTAATTCGGCCCAAAGATACATCGTGGCCTTGGGTGTCTCGCAAGCGAACCCCGCATTGCGGAACGCCGCCACAGCCGCGTCGCGGCGCTCCCGGAACGTCGCGACGTTGCGGGGGACGAACTCGCGCCAACTCTCGATCGCCGCCACCGCGGCGGCTTGCACCGCCATGAACTGGCCGGTGTCGACAAACGACTTGACCTGGGCGAGCGCCCCACAAATCTCTGGTCTCGCCACGGCCCAGCCGCAGCGCCAGCCGGTCATGTTGTAGGTCTTCGACACCGAATGAAACTCGACGGCGACGTCGCGCGCGCCGTCGATCTCGAAGATGCTCGGCGGCACGTACCCGTCGTAGGCAAGCTCCGAGTACGCATTGTCGTACACGAGCAGGATGTCGAGCTCGCGGCACCGGCGAACGACGCGCTCGAGGTAGTCGCGCGGCGCCGTCGCTGCCGTCGGATTGTTCGGATAGTTGAGATACAGCAGCTTGGTGCGTCGCAGCACCTCGGCCGGGATGTCATCGAGGTCGACGAGAAACTGTGTCCTCGGTCGCAGGGCGTACCGATACGGCGAGCCACCGCTCAACAGCGACCCGCCTGCATATGCGGCGTACCCCGGCTCTGGCACAATCGTGACATCGCCAGGATTCACGTACGCAAGGGCCAGGTGCGACAGCCCTTCCTTCGATCCGATGAGCGGCACGATTTCGCGCAAGGGATCGAACGTCATTCCAAACCGCGTCCGCATCCACGCCGATACAGCCTCGCGAAAATCCACGAGCCCGAGCCCGAAGCCATAGCGGTTGTACGCGGGAATGCGTGCGGATCGCGCGAGGGCTTCGACCGCGGCGGCTGGCGGTGCGAGGTCGGCGTCCCCGGCACCGAGGTCGATCACATCGACCCCACGCGCGAGCAACGCCCGCTTCCGCTGCGGAATCGCGGCGAGCGGATACTCCGGCAGCGTAGCGATACGGGCCGCCAGCGGTAGCATACCGGTGTTACTCCCCATTGACAACCGGGTTCCCAACCCGGCTCAGCGCGCGACCATCGCTGCCCTCGACCGTGACCTCGACTTGATCCCCGGCGGCAAGCGCCGCCGTCCCGGACGGCGTGCCCGTGGCCACGACGTCACCGGGTTCGAGTGTCATCACCGACGAGATGAACGCCACGAGGCGCGGAATCGAGAAGACCATCGTGTCCGCGCGCGCGCGCTGACGTTCGACGCCGTTGACCCTCGTGACGACCGACAACGCTCCCCAATCCCCGACGTACGCCTGTTCGGGACCGATCGGACCGAACGTGTCGAAGCCCTTGGCCCGCGTCCACTGACCCTCCGCCTTCTGGATGTCGCGAGCCGTGACATCGTTGAACGCGACCACACCCCGTACCGCGCGCGCCGCGTCCCGCTCCGACAGGTGCCGCACGCGGCTCCCAATCACGATGCCGATCTCGCCTTCGAATTCGACACGAGACGACGCAGAAGGCAGGAGAATGGGCGCACCATCGGCCAGAATGCTGGACGGCGGCTTGAGGAAGATGAGTGGAGACGTTGGCACATCATTGCCCAGCTCTGTTGCATGCGCCGCATAGTTGCGGCCCACGCCGACGATCTTGGAGGGGCGCTGTGTCATAGGGTGCGGGGTTCCGAGTGGAAGAACGACTCGACGTGATGGCGCACAACCGGCCAGGGCCCAATCATACGTCGCGCCGGCGGGAGCGCATCGAGCATGCCGCGGCCATACGCCTTGGTGACGACGCGCGGATCGGCGATGACCACCACGCCGCGGTCGGACGCCGACCGGATCAACCGGCCGAATCCCTGATTGAGGCGCAAGGACGCCTGCGGCAGCATGTACTCGACGAAAGGATCGCCACCGCGCGCCACGATGCGCTCGCACTGCGCCGCCGTCACCGGTTCAGTCGGTACGCGAAACGGCAACCGGGCGATCACCAACGCCCGCAGGGCGCGTCCCGGCACATCGACGCCTTCCCAGAACGACGCTGTGCCGAGCAGCACCGCGTCCCCCGATGCGCGAAAGCGCCGCAGCAGGACGTCACGCGGCCCGTCTCCGTGCACGAGGAGGTCCGGTACCACATCATCACTGTCCCGCCGCAACCCGTCCGCCAGCGCCCGCACATCACGATGACTCGTTACGAGTACGAACACTCCCCCGCCGGCAGCCCGCACCACATCTCGCACGATGCCCATCACCGCCGCCGCATGCGCGGCCTGGTCGAGGTTCGGAGCCGGCACGTCGGTCGGAATGGCCAACAGTGCCTGTCGCGGATAGTCGAATGGGGAGGCATACCGCGCCGTTCGCAACGCGAGCTCCGGGGCGTCGACGCCAAGTCGCGAGGCGAGGAAATCGAATCGTCCCTCCGCCGCCAGCGTCGCGCTCGTCACGATCGCGGTTTCGACCCGGGAGAACAGATCCTGGCGCAGGATGGGAGCGAGATCGAGTGGTACGGCACAGACGGCAATGTTGCCCGCACGTCGATCTCCCGCCGCCCCTTCGCGATCACCGGCCGCGCGGCGTCGTTCGAGCCACCGGACCGCCGGCTCACTGTCTGGCGAGGGGGCGAGGCTCTCGCACAGGGCACTCGCCGCCGTCGAGAGCCGGCGTCCGACCCCGCGCAGCTCGTTGAGCGTCCGTCCGAGTGCCTCGTCCTGCAGCTCCTCATCGGCATGTCGTCCCTGGATGATCCGCAGACCGTCGTCGAGCGCGGTGACATCCCGCAGCAGCAACTCGAGGAGGCTCCCCAGACCAGCGGCCCACACCGGGTGCGTGGCAAAGCTGTCATCGAGGCGCAGCTGCGGGGTACCGGTCTCGGCGAGCAATGCGGTCAGCAGATCGAAGACGAGCTCACTCCGCTCTCGGACTGCGCTGGTCGCTGGAAGGAGCGTATCGTGTACGAGATCAATGCTGGCCGCCGACAGCAGGTCGTCGATCCCGCGTAAACCCGCCAGAAGACGGGTCAATAGTCCCTTGCCTCCACGCCGGTCCAGACGAGCCATCAGGCGCTGCCATGCACGCCGCGTGACCGTCGCGCCGAGATGGGCGCCCGCAGCCTCCTCGAGATGATGACCTTCATCGACCACGAGCCGCCCGTATGCCGGGATCACAGCGGCCTCGTGCCAGTTGTGTTGCACGCGGCGCACGGCGACATCCGACATGAGCAGGTGATGGTTGACGACGACCACGTCCGCCTGGGCCGCCGCGCGCCGCGCTCGAAACACGAAGCACTGGTCGTAGTGCGGACACCGCTGCCGTCCACAGAGATCCGGCTCCGCCGCCACCTCATCCCAGACTTCCGCCCGCGGCGGATGAGGCGCGTCCGTGAGTGAACCGTCCGTCGTCTGCCGCGACCACGTCACCAGCGCTCTCAACTCCCGGTCCTGAGCGGCGTCGAAGAGCGCCGATGCTCCTGCAACGGCGTGCTCGAGTCGATGGAGGCAGACGTAGTTGCGCCATCCCTTGAGTAGCGCGAATCGGACCGGCTGGTCCTGCAACGCCGAGGCGAGGAGTGGCAGGTCCTTGCCGACCAGTTGCTCCTGCAGATTGATGGTGTTGGTGGACACCACCGTGCGCTGACCGGACAGAGCCGCCCAGCGAAGCGCCGGCACGAGGTACGCGAGCGACTTCCCTACTCCGGTACCCGCCTCCAGCAGGGCCACACCGCCGGTGTTGTACAAGTCGGTAACTGCCGTCGCCATGTCCCGCTGACCCGCCCGGTCCTCATACCCGGTTGCCGCGCTCGACTCCGCGAGCGCGAGCGCGACCGGACCGCCTGGTCCGAGATCACGAGCGACGGCGTCGGCATCGAGGGGGGCAGTCGCCCCGTCGCCGGCGTTGGCATCTCGGAGTCGGTTCGTGGTGTAGTGCCGCTGACACCTGATCCCCGCCCCCTGATCCCGCCGTGTGTCCAGGCGCAAATGCGATCACGTCTTGAGTGGCTTCTTCTTCGCGGCCGGGAAAAGCACGTTGTTGAGAATGAGACGGTACCCGGGAGAGTTGGGGTGCAACGCCAGGTCGGTCGGCGCATTGCCGACCGCATGCTGCGCGTCTTCGGGATCATGCCCGCCCAGGAACGTCCACGACCCCTTGCCGTAGTCCCCGTGAATGTATTTCACCCACGGCGCGCCTTCCTCGTAGCCGAGCACGACGTCCGTTGGCTTGAGCGTCGACTTGGTAAAGCTGGTCGTCACGCCGTAGAAGTCCGGGATCACCGTTCGGTGATTCTGCACGAGCATCGATGCAACCGGGTCGAACTTGGCTGCAAAGGCAAAGAGGGTCACTTCGCCTAGTGGCTGTTTTCGCGAGGGCACATTCACCTGGTGGCCGTCGATGTCGCTCATCGAGTTGACGTTCGGGGACATCTCGAGGTGCGCCCCGCGGAAGGCGAACGCCCGCGACCAGTCCATCTTCGCATCGGCCTCGGGGTCCATCGGGGTCCCGTCCGAGAACGCGCCCGCAATGTCGACGCTGTGCGCCGCGTTCGCGAGATCCAACGTCTCGGTCGCACCGCACATCGCGAACAGCAGGCCGCCCCGGTCGACGAACATCCGGATGCCGTTGGCGACTTCCTTCTTGAGCGCTGGCACATTCGGGAAGCCGTGACGGCTGGCCGTCTCCGAGTCGCGCATCACCTGCTCCGTGAACCACCTCGCTCCGCGATAGTTCAGGTACAGCTTGTTGAACTGGCCCGTGAAGTCCTCGTGGTGCAGGTGCACCCAGTCGTATCGCGACAGGTTGCCCCCCAGGATGTCATCGTCCCAGATCTGCGTAAACGGGATCCCGGCATACTGCACGGCCAGCGTCACCGCGTCGTCCCACGGCGGCGAGGTCGGAGGTTTGTAGATCGCGACGGTCGGGGCCTTCTCGAGCGGGATGGAATCCATGTTCGCGCCCGCGATCTCGCTCCGGATCGCGGCAACCGCCCCGTCGTCTATCGAAGTCAGCGTGACGCCATCGAGTGCACTTCGCCGCCGGATCTCCGGCGTGTCCGGAAGCAGGAATGAGCCGCCCCGATAGTTCAGCAGCCATTCGCCGCGCGCCCCATCGTGCAGGGCGTTGTAGACCAGCCCATACGCCTTGAGGTGGTTCTGCTGATCGTCATCCATCGGGACCAGCAGATGCCCATCTAACGCGCCGCCCGCAGTCTTCGTCCATCCGCGGGCGCTGATCAACGCCGCCGCCGATGTGACGAGAAACTGCCGGCGTGTGACGTCAGGAATCTTCGGATCGGTCATGCAGGGTCCATCATGCAGTGGCTTTTGCCGCCTCGAGTTCCTGGCGCGCAATCGGCACGAGCGCGCTTTCGGGATAGGTGAGAATGAGGTGCTCCCAGCGGGCAATCGCGCCCGCGTTGTCCGCGCTCCGCCGCAGCGCTCGCCCCCACTCCAGATCGGCCTCCGGCGCTTCCGGCGCGCTGGCGTACTGCTCGATGACCGTGCGCCAGAGCGGAATCGCGAGTGCGTCGTGATGCTGGGCGGCATGCAGCCGCGCCGCCGTCGCCAGCAGCAGTGGTGCCGCGTCCCGCACCACACTGCTCGCGGCCACGAATCGGTCGGCCGCTGCCGAGGTGTCGCCGCGCGCAAGCGAGACGAACGCCTCACCGACGATCGGCGCGTTGTCCACGGCCGTCCGCGACAGGAGAAGCAGTGCGGTGAGAGCGTCAGGGGTGGTGTTCGACGGATGCTTGAGGTGATCGCGGGCAGACTTCAGGTCGCCGGCATACAGCGCCAGCCAGCCGCTCACCTCGGGATCGTCCGTAAGGCCAAACGTGGTCGCGGCCGCACGAGCGTGCGCGAGATCGCCGAGGCGTACGTACCCCCAGGCGATCTCTCGTTCGACCCGCACGCGCTCGTCGTCGCTCAGCAGGCGCCCTTCCTGGGCCACAGCCGATTCCGCCTCACTCATCCGCCCGAGTCGGGCGAGCACCTTGACGCGGAGTGGCAAGAGTGTCGTCGCGATCGTCGCCGAATCGGTCGCGCCCGGCATCTGCGACGCCCGCTGCATCATCGACAGCGCCGTGGGAGCATCACCCGCCGCCAGCGCGGCGGCCGCCCCGTGCGCGGCCACATCAGCGCTCGGATGGACAGTCAGCGCGGCGGAATACGCGTCCTTTGCGACCGCTGGCGCGCCGGCGGCCCGCGCAGCATCCGCAAACTCCAGCCATGCCTCGGCAGTCGAGTCGTTGGGTGGAAGGGTTTGCAAGGCCGACCAGGCCTCGCGGGGCATTCCCCACCCGAGCTCCAGGTGCGCCATCGCGCGCCGCGCGCCCGGGGAGATCGGCGGGGTCATGAACGCCGCTGCGATGCCGGCTCGCGCGTCCGACGGCGCCGCCCGAAGGGTGTAGGCCGCGGCAACTGCGAGGTTCTGGTTGCGATCGAGCACGCGTCTCCAAGCCCTGGCCGACGTCGCCCACGCCCCACCCTCGGCCGCCACGTACGCCGTGTCGAGCACTTGATCCTGCGCGGACAACGGCGCGGGTGCCGTAAGGGATGCGAGGAGAACGGCAGCGATCCCCACAGCAGCGTACGCGTTCGAGCTGCCGAAAGCCGCCGACAGCGAGCCGCCGCCAGCCCTCGCGATGTCGGTCGCCCGGAACCCGTGACCCGGTAGCCGGCCGCTATGGCGACTGCGCATTGATCCGCTTGAAATACTCGAGCACGAGCTGTCGCTCGTCCGACGAGAGGCCGCGCAGCTCCGACCACGACGGCTGCTGGAAGCGCGCCGCTGGCCGACCGTCAACCGCGACGTCGGCCGGTGTGAACTGCTCTTTCCCCGTCGCCGACTGTGAAACGCGCTTGCCCGTGCTGTCACGCTCATCCTGCTCGAGTGTGAAGCCGGCGTCCAGGAGCCGGTGATACAGCCGCTCCTGGCGAATCAGCGTTTGTTGATCGATCCCGGACCGCGAAAGGGCGTCGGCGATCTGATGGGCTTCATTCGCGAGGCCCTGCGCTCGACCGTTGACGTCATCGTCCCCGAGCCGGTCAAGCGCGTCAGCCAGCTTGCGCTCGCCCTCGGCAACGCCACGCGCATTTGGATTGACACCACCGCCCGGATTGTGACCACCAGGACTCATCGCCAGCCCTTGCGCCTGCGCGTTGATCGAGGCCTGGGCCTTCGCCAACTGCTGCATCTCTTGCAGCATCTCCGGAAGCCCCGACGCCGAGGTCGCAGAGGCGGCACGCTCGCGATCCTGCATCATCGCGGCTGCCGCTTGATTGAGCGCATCCGCCGCGGCGCGCATTGAAGCCGCAGTTTGGCCATTGTTGCCGGACTGGTCGCCGCTCGACGAGCCCGATTGGTTGGCCGTAGCGCCCGATGCCAATTGTTGCTCGGCCTGCTTCGTGGCGTTCTGCACCTGCGTGCGCGCCGCGCCCAGCGCCCGCTGGGAATTCCCGGAGACGAGCGCGCTCTGTTTGCTCGCCTTCTGCATCCGCTCGGCAGTGCGCTCCGCACCTTGTTGCACCGCGCTCTGCCCCGCCTGCACGGCCTTCCGCTCGGACTGCTGTTGCGCCCCCTGCGCCTGTTGCGCCAGTTGGCTCTCCTGACGTGCGAGCTGCATCGCCTCCTGAATCGATTGATCGAGCTGCTGGGTCAGCGCATTCTTCCAGTCCTGAATCTGGGACTGGCGAGCCTGAGCCAACTGTTGCGCCGCGCGATCCATCTGGCTCGCCGCACTCGACGTCTGGCGTTGCGACATGTCCTGCGCGGACGAGTCGACGTGCTGACGGGCTGCGCCAACCTGCTGCGAGCCCGATTGCGCCTGCTGGTCTGCAAGCCAATGCGATAGTTGATCGACGTCCTTCGACAGCGTGCGGGATCGCTCCGCGAGTTGTTCATCCGTCGACCGCTGCCCCGCGGCAGCCGACGCACGAGACTGCGACGGGTCCTGCGGACGAGCGCTGTCCTGCCGGGAGGGGTCGGGCGATGGTGACCCAGCATTCGCCTGCTGCTGCGGCTGTTGGCCCGGTCGGGATTGTCCGTCGCGGGACGCGTTCGTGGCGGTGCGGGCACTGTCGGGGCGCGCGTTCGCTAAGGTCTCGGAATCCGCGCGCGCCTGTGCCGCCGCCTGTGCAGCGGCTTGGGCCGCCGCTTGGGCCGCCGCCTGCTGTGCAGCGTTCGGTGGCGGCGTATTCGGACGGGACTCGGCGCGAGCGTGCTCCTCCTTGGCGATATCGCGCGCTTCATCGTGCAGCGTCTGCATGGCGCCCTCGAGGGCCGCGCGCTTCAGGATGTCGACGCTCCGGTCCAATTGCGCGCGCATCTGCTGCTCTTGCTGCGCCAACTGCTCGAGCGACTGTCGCGTGTCACCACTGCGGAGCGAGTCCGCGCTCTGGTCGAGTTTCGAGAGTTGGTCCCGCAACTCGGGCGTGAGCGCGTCGTTGAGGAGTTGCTGCGCTTGATGCAGCTCGGAAGCGAGCGCGCTGTCGAGCGCGCCGGCTTGCTTCAGCTGACGCTCGAGTTGCTGCGTCTGGCGCTGTAGCTGCTGGACTTTGTTGGCGAGGTCGCGCTGCTGGTTGGCAAGCGCCTTGGCGCGTTCCGCGGTCTCGTAGGACATGGCGGTGTGCGCCGGGGAGGAGGTCGAGGAGGTGCCGTTGGTCCCACCACTCCTCGCTCCCCGGGCACGCGAAGCTTCTTCTGTCCGTTGCTCGAGTTGTCGCTCGGCCGCAGCCGTCGCCGTCGCCGCCGACACTGCGGAGTCGGCCGACGTGCGGGCGATGACCCGTTCCTCGCTCAACGACGGCACCCGGAGGAGCCGCTCCTGGCTGACCGACGTCTGATGCCAGGGGGAGCCGTCGGTCGCCTCGGCCACGATATGGATTGCATCGCCGGGTTGCAGGCCGCGCCCCGTGAGGTCGAGCGCCACAATCCCGGACCACTGCGCGACCGCACTATCGCTCACCGGCAGCACGACCGGTGCGAGTGTCTCACCCGAGGCGCTCGTGCGCCAGCTGCGCAGCTGCACCAGCGCGAGCGCGTGATCGTCCAATGCGGCAATAGCCACCGGAATGCGATCACCGATCGTAATGGTCGTGTCATGCGACGGACCGACGATCTCGACGTGCGGCGCGGAGTCGGGGATCACGTCGACGTCGAGCGCCGGCGGCACGTCAGCGATGGGGCCTGATTCGGCCGCAGCATGCCACGTCCACTGACCCCCAGGCAGCTCGGCGAGCAAGTGCCCCGTGAAGTGACGGCCGTTCGGCTGCAAGACCGCCGAATCGCGGCCCCGCACCAGTGCAACGCTCGCCAGCGTGGCAGACGCCTCCCCGACGATCTCGATCCGTGTCCCACGAGGGACGCGCGCGACCTCGCCGGCCGCCAGCGGCTCATCCGGCCAATGGAGGTACGTCGGGTAGACCGCTCGCAATGCTAATCCGCCGACAAAAGGACGATCACTGGCCCTGACTACGACCGTGTCGCTCGTGGCGCGCCCGTCTGTTGCAACCACCACCATCTCGGCGGCGACCGGTCCAGTGCTCAAATCGACATGCCCGCGCACGACGGGGTACCAGCCGTGCGTCCACGAGGCTCCAGTCGCTCGGGTTGACACGCGGAGCCGACTGCGCCCTTCCGCGAGGATGTGCACTCGCGCTTCGTGACCGCGCGGCACATCGCGCGGTGCCTGGACGTGCAGTGGCGGGAGCAGCGTCCCGCGCCAGGCTGCAATCGGATGGATCACGACGTCCCAGCCGTCCGGCTCGCGGATGGCAGCGGCGGCCAGACTCGCAAGGCCGAGCGCAGCAATGGCGAGCCCGACGAGGGCGCGTCGTCGTGTCGTCTGTTGCAGATGCGGCGCCAGAGGGCCACCGCGTCGCGGCGCGGTCGCTTGGAGGCGGGCCGCAAGATCGCGCGCACCGCGGCGCCCAAGAGCACCAGTGTGAGCGACCTCGAGTGCCCCGCGCAGAGCACCCAGGCGCAAGCGGCGCTCGCCTTCGATCGCCGCGGCCACCCGTGCGGTCGAGGCATCCTCGTGAAGGCGATGGATCGTGAACAGCACCAACCCCACCGCACCTGCGCCAGCCAAGGCCCAAGCGACAAACGGCAGCGCGGCCGGGAGCGACATCCACCGCCCGCTGCCTAACGAGAGGGCCGCGACGGCGAGGACAACCGTGGCGACGGCGAGCACGAGGCCGCCGCCCCAGACTGTGAGGATGCGGCCAAGCCGTGCTCGCTCGCGCGCGACTAACTCGACTACCGTCACGGACTTAAGCTAACCTCCGCGTGCCCAGTCCGACCGCACGCTCGTCAGTCGTGGCCTATGCCGCAGGACGACTCGTCACCGCGTAGACAAACAGGTTCACGCCCATCTTGAGTGCAGCCTCGTGCAAAGCGGGTGGGTCGTCGTACGTACCGACGTCCTCCCACCCATTGCCGAGGTCCGAAGAGAAGCTGTAGTACACGACGAGTCGATCCCCCAGGAAGATGCCGAATCCTCGCGCCGGCAACCCGTCGTGCAAGTGAATCTTGGGAATGCCTCGGGGGAAGTCGTAGACGATATGGTAGATGGGATGGCTGAGCGGGACGTCCACGAGCGGCCGGTCGGGATACACCCGCGCCATCTCACGCCGAAAACTGGGATCCAAGCCGTAATTGTCGTCGACGTGCAGGAAACCACCCTGAGCGAGATAGTCTCTCAGGCGTTGGATCTCGGCGTCACTGAAATGAATGTTGCCGTGGCCCGTCGCGTGTAGAAACGGATAGTCGAACAAGCGATCGTCCATCAAGCTCACGCGCGCCTCAGCGGGGTCGACCTTCAGCGTCGTGCGTTCATTGATTGCGGCGATCAGGTTGGGGATGCTAGACGGATTCGCGTACCAGTCACCACCGCCGTCGTACTGCAGGCGCGCGATCGCTAGTTGGGGCGTTGCCTGCCGCTCAGACCGCGTTGCGCCAATTTCGGACGAGGCGATGGCAGCGTGCGACGCGTGCTGCCCGGCGACCGTCGGCCCAACCGAGAGTGCGGTCCGTCCGACGGCGGCGACTTGGGGCCCCCGGTCGGATGCTCCGGCGGCAAGACCAACGATCACCAGGAACGGTACGAACCTCACCACGCGTCCTCCCTCACTCGGCGTCTGTCGATTCCCGGCCGGGCTCGTGCGCCAACCGATACGCGAGATTTCGTGGCACCCCTTCCTCGTGCATGAGGGCCGTCGCGATTTCGCGCGCCGGGGTACCAGCGGCCCGCAGCGCGTCGGCGCGAGCCCGCCAGGCGCCCTCATCGAGATGGTGTGTCGGCCCGTCCTTCAATAACGATCACGACCTCGCCGCGCGGCGGGGTGCTGCCGTAATACGCAGCAAGGTCGGCAACTGTTCCCCTTCGAACTTCTTCGTAGACCTTGGTCAACTCTCGCGCCACCGCCGCCTGCCGTCCCGCGGCCCCGGCGTCAGCCAACGCCGCGAGCGTCGACGCCGTCCGATTCGGGGCCTCGTAGAGCACGGCCACGTGCGGCAGCTGAGCTATGTCGGACATCGTAGCGCTGCGGTCGGTGAGACGACGTGGCGCGAACCCGAAAAAGGTGAAACGATCGCCGACCAGGCCCGACGCCACGAGCGCGGCAAGGAGTGCGGAGGCCCCGGGGATCGGGATCACGCGGACCTCAGCATCGAGCGCGGCCCGCACGAGCCGCCCGCCGGGATCCGACAAGAGCGGCGTGCCGGCGTCACTGACCAGCGCCAGGTCTTCACCAGCCACCAGCCGAGCGACAAACCGCGGACTAGTGGCCGCCTCGTTGTGCTCGTGATACGCGGCCGTCGGCGTCGAGATGTCGAACCGGGTCAGCAGCGTGCGCGTCCGGCGAGTGTCCTCCGCCAGGATGAGCGAGACCTGTCGAAGCACCTCGACTCCGCGAAAGGTCATGTCGCCCAGGTTTCCGATCGGCGTGCTGACGACGTACAGAGCCATGAGCGTCCTTCGGACGCTAGAGGGTAGAGAGTAAGTAGAAAGTAGACAAAAACTGCCGGGTGGAGCTCATCCGCACCACCCGGCGCCTGTCGTCTACTTTCTACTTTCTACTCTCTACTTTCTAGGCGGCCGAAGGCACGCCTAGGTGTTCCTTGAACTTCCGCTCGAGATGCGGACGCGGGACGGCGCCGATCACCTGGTCGACGAGCTTGCCGTCCTTGAAAAACAGAATTGTTGGGATGGACCGCACGTTGAACCGCGTCGCCGTGGCCTGGTTCGAATCGACGTCGACCTTGGCTACCTTCGCCTTGCCTTCGTACTCGGCCGCGAGCTGCTCCAGCATCGGAGCGATCATCCGGCACGGGCCGCACCACGTGGCCCAGAAGTCCACGACGGCCAAGCCAGGATGCTGTTCGATCTCGGCCGCGAAATCACTGTCGCTTACTGCACGTGCCTTGGTCATTGCTCTGCTCCCTGCGCGCGCTTGCGCTGGTGTTACGAGTCAAACCTCCGCTGACGGACGTCGGGCGTAGCACAGACGCAAACCAGCGGCGGCGTTAACTTCGGTTTGATAAAGCCTCGTCCCCTTCTTCGTCATGCCTCACAGTTCCCAGCCGTCTCCTGACGCGCCGGTCCGCATCGCCCATATCGGGATCGCCGTTCGTGCCCTCGGTGATGCCCTGCCCTTCTTCCGCGATGTCCTCGGGCTTCCGACTGTGCCCCTCGACGACGCCGACGGCGCGCGCATCGCGGGACTGGCAGCCGGCGACGCGCTGATCGAGTTGCTCGAGCCAGTCGCTGCCGATACCCCTGTCGGAAAGTTCGTCGCCCGACGCGGTCCGGGCCTGCATCACGTGTGTTTTGTAGTGCCTGATCTCGAAGCGGCGCTCCAGCGCTGCCGAGCCGCCGGCATACGTCTCATCGACGACGTGCCGCGCACCGGCGCAGAAGGAAAGCGCATTGCGTTCATTCATCCCAGCGCCACGGCCGGTGTCTTAGTCGAGCTGACAGAAGATTAATCCGGCACGCGCCCTGTCGGTTCCATCGCCCGAACGCTCAGTGGACGGGCTGACCAGCGTTGACGGTGCACGAGTGGACATCGCGCAGATCGATCTCCTTGACGTACCACCGGTCCTCGGGGCTTGCCTGCGTAGTGAAGAGTGTCGTCCGTGTGATCGGCCCGTTGTGCAGAACGAATCGGACTTGGCGGTCGCCATTGGGCGAGGCGTTCTCGTCGAGAAATCGCGCCGAATCATTGGCCAGACACTGCGCCATGATCACCTCGCTTTTCTCGATATCTTCCCGAGGGACCGTTTCGCGCGCCGGGCCCTTCTTGGTGCCCCACACGAGGCCCATCGCTTGGAGGTCCTGCGCGCGCACCGCGGCGAGGAACCGTTCCACCGCGCCGCGCGCGGTCGGCGCCCCAGACAGATCTGGGCTCGGCGTCGTCAATGTCGAATGGCACGCGGCAATCGCCACGGCCGCACTGATGGTGACGAGAGACGCTAATCTACATCGCACGTTGAACTCACTCCCTCGATGGGACGGGGCGAAGCTAGCAGGAGGAGCAAATGGCAGCAACCCGCTCGACGGACTCCGATGGCGCCAGACATCTGCGTTTGTACATCAACGTCGATCACGTCGCGACGGTCCGCCAGGCGCGAAAGACCGACGAACCCGATCCCGTGGCGGCCGCAGCGCTCTGCGAGGCGGCAGGCGTCGATGGGATCACCGCGCATCTCCGCGAAGATCGCCGCCACATACAGGATGCCGATGTGGAACGCCTCGCGCGGGAGGTCCGCACCGTCTTCAACCTGGAGATGGCCGCGACCGACGAGATGGTCCGGATCGCTCTCGGGCTCCGTCCCTACCAGGTGACCTTCGTCCCGGAACGCCGCGAAGAGATCACCACGGAGGGGGGACTCGACGTCGGAGCGTCCCGGCAGCGCCTCGAGCGCGCGATCGCGGAGCTCAACGCAGCCGGAATCCGTGTGAGCCTGTTCATCGATCCGGATGCCCGCGCCGTCACGAGCGCGGGCCAGCTCGGCGTGGCAGCGATCGAGTTGCACACCGGACGGTACGCCGAAGCGGCGCGGCGCGGCGGTGCCGTTCGTGCCGCCGAGCTGGATGCCCTGGCGACGGCCTCACGGACGGGGCGCGAATGTGGCCTCGCCGTGCACGCCGGCCATGGATTGACTGTGCGCAATGTGGGGCCGGTCGCGGCGATCCCCGAGATCGAGGAGCTCAATATCGGGCACTCGATCGTGGGTCGTGCCCTCTTCGTCGGGTTGGGTGAGGCAGTCCGAGGAGATGCGGGTGGCGATGGACACCGCCCGTTCGTCACATTACGCGGAGCATGGACGGTCGACTGGGCGCCGATGATGCGCAGGCGCGCGATGCGCCGCGACAGGCGGCCCGGCCGAACCGTGCAAGGGACGGCATGAGGCGCGAATGACAACGACCAACGACTCCCTGAACTTCTTCGTGCTCGAGGCGGGGGAATGCCTCGAGCGACTCGACGCGAATTTGGCGAGCGCCGGGCCCTCGGGGCCGGACGCAGCTGAGTTTGTTCGTCACGCGCGGACGCTTCGAGGCGCGGCGCTGATGCATCGGCTCTCCGGGATGGCCGACCTCGCCGCGGCCGTAGAGCGCGCGGGTCGGGCGTTGCGCGAAGGGTTGATCCGTTGGTCGCCCGCCGTCGCCGCGGCCCTTGTTGCCGCGGTCGACGACCTCAAGATCCTGTTGCATAACCTCCGGATCTGGGGACCGAACGAAGAGGCGCGGGCCGCGCGCCGCCTCGCGGATCTTGCGCGGCTCGTCCCGCCCGACCCCGACCGCCCGCACACGCCGATCCCTCATCCAGGCTCGACCGAGGCGGGCGTGGCGTTCCTGGTGCGGGAAGCCACCGAGACGGCGGCCGCTCTCGAAGCCGTTGCCACGTCTGCGCCGGATGGCCAGGAGACACTCGACGCGGCGCTCGGGCACGTGCGCACGCTCCGCGGCGTCGCCGCTATCCACGACATGCCACCGATTCCAGACGTCCTGGATGCCGTCGATCGTGCCGCTCGGGCGATCACAACATCCCGCTCCGTGCCAACCCAGGCTCAGACCGCATTGTTTGCAGCGGCGGCTGGATTGCTGCGGCGCACCGCAAAGGACTTGGGGTCACTCGGTCGGCCAGAACGCAACACGGTCGAAGAGCGACGGTTCCAGGCCACCCGCGATGCCCTCGCCGAAGCCGCTACGGACGCCGATCACATTCTACCGATCAGCGAGCTCTTCTACGGCGACGATGCAGAGGCAGTCGTGTCGCGCGCGCCGAGTCCGCCGACGACGCCCGCGGATCGGTTCCGGCTCGAGGTGGTGAGCTTGGCAGAACATCTGCGGGGGTTGGTCCGGGACGCTCAGACGGCAGGCCCTCGTCGAGTGCCGGACCGAACCGTTGTCGAGTTGCGCGGCGCCCTGCTGTCAGTACGCAACGCGGCGGAGAGCTTTGGTGAACACGACGTGTCCGAGTTTATTGGGACGTTCACCGAAGGCCACCCGGTTTTCGATTTCTTGACGCTCAACGCGATCGACGACCTCGCAGCATTGCTCACGGAGCCGGGGACGACCGCTGCCAGACTCTCAGCGCGCATGACGGCTCTGGCGAGGGGCCGAGCCGTCGATGCCGGCATTGGCCACGGACTACGACCCGCGACGGAGGACGGAGCCGATACCGCGGCTGCGCCGCCGCGCCCCGCGGTCGCGTCCGCTCCGACGCGACCCGTGCCAGGGGCCTCGCCCGGCGCCGCGCAACCGCAGCGCGGGAGTCGCGACCGCCTCCGCACACCGACAGGTGTCCAGCTCCAGGCAATGCTCGCAGACGGCATCGCCCGATTCGCGCATCTCGGCGACCTGCCGCTGATCGACCAAACGGAGCCCTTGGCAATGCCGTCGCCCGAACAGGCTGCGCCCCCGCCCGCGCCGACAGCCGCGCCCGCTGCTGAAGCGCCGCACGGCGAAGCCACCGTGGTCCCGATCGAGACGCTGCTTTATCGCGGCGAGTCGGCACTCGCTCGCGCACGGACACTCCGCGATTCGCTCCGAAAAGCAGATGCGCCGGCACCCGATTCGCTTGCAGAGCTGTACGACCTGCTGGATTTGGCGACGGCGTCATGAGACGTAACCGACTGCTCGAAGCGCACAATCAGTGAAGCTCGACTGGAAAGGCGCCGCCGGGATCGTGATCAGTGTGGCGCTGCTGTGGTGGGCGCTCCACGGCATTCACTTCGACGAGGTCTGGGGCGCGCTCCGCCGTTCCAACCCCTGGTACTTCCTCGCGGCGGCCGCCGTGTCGACCTCGGTGTTCCCCATCCGAGCGCGCCGCTGGCGACCGATTCTGGATTCCGTCGCCCTCGATTTGCCGTTCGGCATGCTGTGGCGGGCGACGGCCATCGGCGTCATGATCAACAACGTCGCGCCAGCACGTGTCGGCGAATTAATGCGCGCGTACGCGTTGACCCGCGAAACGTCTCGAGTCACCCTCCCCGCAGCGGTTGCCTCGGTTGCCGTGGACCGCGTGTTCGACGCGCTGGTCGTGCTCGTCCTCACGTTGATCGCAATGTTGCTGCCAGACTTTCCCCGTGGAGCCCATGTCGGCAACATGTCGGCAGCCCATTGGGCGTGGATCGGGCTCGCCGGGATGGCCGCACTCATGCTCATCCTCTACGCACTCGTCTTCTTCCCGGGCTGGCTGATGCGCGCATTCGAGCTGTTCGCGCGCCGCGTCGCCCCTGGGTTGGAAGCGCCCGGCCGCCGAGCCCTGCAGGCGTTCACGGATGGACTCAGCGTGCTGCGGCACGGACCCCGATTGCTCGCCGTGCTGTGGTGGGCCACCTTGCTCTGGGTCGTCAACGCCCTAGGATTTTGGCTCGCATTTCGCGCGGTTGGCCTCGATGCATCCTTCGGCGCTGCGCTCTTCTTGCAGGGCGTCGTGGCACTGACCGTGGCAGTGCCGTCGGCTCCGGGGTTCTTCGGCGTATTCGAGGCGGCGGCGATCATCGGATTTTCTGTCTACGGTGTGCCGCGGGACGTGGCGGTCACGTGGGCGATCGGCTACCACATCGTGTCCTTCATACCGATTACGCTGATCGGCATCTGGTACTTCGCGCGCCTGGGCTTGCACGTCCGCGACGTGCGATCGGCGGAGGGGGGCGAATTGTCGACGGCGAGCGCATCGTAGCGTGACCGGTTCGGCCGCAGCGGTCGCCGCGCAGGCCAAAGTCAACCTTTTTCTCCACATCCTCGCGCGTGAGGTCTCGGGCTACCATCAGCTCGAGACGCTCTTTTGTCGATTGACGCTCGCCGACGACGTGGTCGTGCGACTCGCCGATGACTGGACACTCACGTGCGATGCAAGCGATACCGGTCCGGCCGAGGAGAACCTGGCGTATCGCGCGGGGCGACTCTATGCCGAACACCGCCACTGGCCCCAGGGCTGCGCCATCGAGATCGTGAAGCACATCCCGGTCGGTGCGGGGTTGGGTGGCGGAAGCGCCGACGCTGCTGCCGTGCTGCGGTGCTTGCAGGCCCTCGATCCCCAGCCACCGAGCGCGGACGAGCTCCTCGATTGGGGCGCGCGGCTTGGTGCGGACGTACCGGCGCTCACGATCAGATGCACCGCTGGCCCTCGGCTACGGGCGCGGAGAGCGACTGCTCGCGCTCCCGGGACTGCCCGCCAAGCCCGTCGTGCTGTGCGTGCCTGCAGCGCGTGTGGTAACGGGGGAAGCGTATGAGTGGCTGGCAGCATCACGCGCCAGCGCGACAGCCGGTCCCCCTCACGCCGCCCGGGTGCTCGATGTCCTCTCGCTCAGCCGCTGGGAGTCGATCGCGCCGCTCGTGGCAAACGACTTCGCTCCCGTGGTCAGCCAACAACACCCCGAGATCGCGCGGGCGATATCCGAGCTGGCGGGTTTGCCCGAAGCACAAGCGTGCGCCATGACCGGCTCGGGGTCGACCGTCTTCTGCGTCTTCGACCACGCGATCCCGCGACCGTGGCCACTGCCGCCGCTCCGCGGCGCGGCACTCATCGAGACCGAAACGGCTGATCACGTCGCCGCTGTGCGCCTCATCGGGTAACGCCGCGCGGACAAGCAGGGCGCCCGCGTTCCTCAAAGCCAGTAGCGATTCTGGTCGATTCGACGACATTTTACGGTCTCCAATCGTGCGTATTCGCCCCTTGGTGCCCCTTCGTCCAATGGCAGGACACCAGACTTTGGATCTGGGAATGGTGGTTCGAATCCACCAGGGGCAATCGCGCACGAGTCGCACGTACCAGCAAAAGGGACCAATGGACGGGATCGCTACTCCGAAATACGGGTTCAAGCTGCTCGCGGGCACCGCGAACCGCCCGCTCGCCGAGGAAATCGCCCAATGCCTCGGCGTCGAGCCATGCAAGTTGACGGTGTCGCGCTTTGCGGACGGCGAGATCTTCGTCCGGATCGATGAGAACATCCGCGGGTCCGATATTTTCATCGTGCAACCGACCAACGCTCCCGCCGAGAACCTGATGGAGCTGCTGCTCCTCATCGACGCGGCGCGGCGCGCGTCAGCGGCCCGCATCACGTGCGTGATGCCCTACTACGGCTACTCGCGGCAGGATCGCAAGGATCAGCCCCGCGTCGCGATCGGTGCCAAGCTCGTCGCGAATGTCATCGAGGTGGCGGGCGCTGACCGTGTGCTCGGCATCGACTTCCACCAACATCAGCTGCAAGGCTTTTTCGACGTCCCGGTCGACCATTTGTATGCGGCGCCGGTGTTCGTCTCCCATTACCGCAAGAAGCAGCTCAAGGATCTCGTGGTCGTCGCGCCCGACGTCGGCGCCGCGAAAATGGCACGTGGGTTCGCGAAGCGACTCGACGGATCTTTCGCCATCATCGACAAGCGACGCCCACGGGCGAACGTCGCCGAGGTCGTGAACGTCGTCGGTGAAGTCGCGGGCCGCGATTGTCTCATCGTCGATGATATGATCGACACCGCCGGGACAGTGGTCGAGGCGGCCCGCGCACTCACCCGCCTCGGCGCCGAACAGGTGTTCGTCTGCGCCACGCATGCGCTCTTCTCCGGTCCGGCAGGCGAGCGCCTCGCAGGGGCGCCCATCGCGGAGGTGACGGTCACCGATACCGTCGCCATCCCGCCGGAGCGTCGGTTCCCGCACCTCAAGATCCTGTCGGTCGGCGAACTGCTGTCGAAGGCCATCCGATATACCCACAGCGAGCAGTCCGTGAGCTCGCTATTCGACTGAGGCGCTGACCCCGCGACCCGCTGTTATCGGCGGTTGGCCGCGCTTATATTGGTTGGTTCCCGTAGAGCCGCGGAGGGACCGCGGGAGGACCGGGTTGGATACCGGCCGCTCGCCATGTCGCGTTGCGCGAACGGCTGGCTCTCGAGGTTTTGCACTGTCGAACCACTGATACCTAACACCTAACCCCTGCCGCTATATGGCAACTGCACAATTGGGGGCGACACCGCGCAACGAGCGAGGCAAGGGCGCCGCGCGCGCACTGCGACGCGCGGGGCGCGTGCCCGGCGTCGTCTACGGGCACGCCCGCGAGCCACAGCCGCTGACGATCGACACGCGGGAGCTCGACCGACTTCTGGAACAGATCTCGGCTGAGAACACGGTCGTCGAGCTCGACCTGGGCGGGCACACCTCGCGGACGCTCATTCGCGAGATCCAGCGGCACCCATTTCGGCGGCAGATCCTGCACATCGATTTCCAGGAGCTCGTCGCCGGTGAAAAGGTGACGGTGCGCATCCCGATCGTCCTGACGGGGTCACCCGTCGGGGTGCGAGTCGACGGCGGCGTATTGGATCAGACGCTGCGCGATCTCGAGATCGAGGTGGATCCCGTCAACATGCCCAACCACATCGAGCTCGACGTCACCAACATGGTGATCGGGTCATCGCTCCACGTTTCCGACGTCGCGCTGCCACCTGGCGTCGAGGCGCTCAACGAGCCGGACACGACCATCTGTGTGTGTGCCGCGCCTCGAGCAGTCATCGAGGAGACGCCCGCCGCAGCGGCCGAAGCGGTCGAGCCGGCAGCCGAGCCGGAGGTCATTCGCAAGGCGAAGACCGACGAAGAAGAGGAGACCGACGAGAAGGACAAGGAGAAGAAGTAGTTGCTGCCTGAGACGAGCCCATCATGGCTTGTCTCAGGCGTCGTCGGACCGCACGATTTGTGAAGATCATCCTCGGGCTCGGAAACCCGGATCGCGAGTACGCACTCACCCGACACAACATCGCGTGGTGGGTCCTCGACCATCTCGCTGCCGTGTGGTCGTTCGATGGGTGGAAACGGGACCATGACGCGCTCGTCGCGTCGGGCGTCGTGGACGGTATCCGTACGCGGTTGATCAAGCCGCAAACGTACGTGAACCTCAGTGGCGCCGCGCTGCGTCCGTACGTGCGGCGCCCGACCTGGTCCGCCGCGACCGACCTGCTGGTGATTGCGGATGACATAGCTCTTCCCGTCGGCACGTACCGGGTCCGGCGCGCCGGCAGCAGCGGAGGTCACAATGGACTCAAGAGCATTGAAGCAGCACTCGGATCACGAGAGTACGCGCGCCTCAAGATCGGCATCCGTCCCGACGTGGAGCCGGCTGGCGACCGCTGGCACGCAGACTACGTCCTCGGCCCGGTCGGTAAGGAGGAGCGTGCGATCCTCACCGCGCTCATGCCGACGCTGACGGATGCAGTCAAGGTGTGGCTCCATGAAGGTGTCGACGTCGCAATGAACCGGTTCAACCGCTAACGGCGATGCTGAAGCTCGGCATCGTGGGACTCCCCAATGTCGGCAAGTCGACGCTGTTCAACGCGCTGACTGCGGCGCATGCAGACGCCTCCAACTATCCCTTCTGCACGGTCGAGCCGAACGTCGGCATGGTCGAGGTGCCGGACACCCGGCTCGCGCACCTGGCGGCGATCGTGCAGCCCAAGCGGGTCGTACCGGCCGTCGTGCAGTTCGTCGACATCGCTGGGCTGGTGCAAGGCGCCGCAACTGGGGAAGGACTGGGGAATCAGTTCCTCGCCAACATTCGCGAGACCGACGCGATCGTGCACGTCGTCCGGTGTTTCGAGGATCCGGATGTCACGCACGTGATGGGGGCGGTCGACCCCGTGCGCGATCGCGATGTCATCGATATCGAGTTGGCGCTCGCAGACCTCGGCACGCTCGAGAAGCGGCTCGATCGCACTCGGCGAGCCGCACGCGCAAACGACAAGGACGCAGTGGCGGAGCTCCCCGCGCTCGAGCGCGCAGCCACCGAGCTGGGCGCGGGGCGCCCGCTCCGAGGAGCGCGCCTGACCAGGGAGGAGCACGCAGTCCTCACACAGCTGCAGTTGTTGACGCTCAAGCCAGTGCTCTACGCGGCGAACGTCAAGGACGATGAGTTGTCGGGACATGAGGGACCTCACCTCACTGCACTTCGACAAGCCGTCGCCGCGGCGGGCGAGCGCGCCGAGGTGGTGGCCTTCTCGGCCAGGATCGAGTCAGAGCTCGCCGAGCTGCCGCCCGCCGACCGCGCCGAGTTCTTGGCGTCCCTGGGCCTCGAGTCGGCGGGCCTGGATCGCTTGATTCAGGCCGGCTATCACCTGCTTGGACTGCAGACATTCTTTACGGCCGGGGACCCGGAAGTTCGAGCCTGGACGATCCACCGTGGCGACGCCGCGCCGACCGCCGCGGGCGTCATCCACACCGACTTCGAGCGCGGCTTCATTCGCGCCGAAACGGTGAGCTATCCCGACTTCGTCGGCTTCGGCGGCTGGAAGACGGCCCGTGAACGCGGGGCCGTGCGCTCGGAAGGCAAGGAGTACGTCGTGCAGGACGGAGATGTGATGCTTTTTCGGTTTAATGTGTGAGCATTTTGGCCCGCACAGCGGGCCAAAATAGAGAGGAGCGAAGCAGAAAGGAGAAAGGAGACACAGAGCTTGGCGCCGCCAGGATGATATGTGCGCCATCGGGCTGCGCTCCTCGGTCTCTTCTCTCCTCTCTCCTTTCTGCCGTTAAGTCGAAGCTGGCCCTTAGCCTGCAACCCCATTAGCTTTGCGGTCGCGGCTCTGCCGCATGGATCGACACGTACCCTCCTCCCGCGGCCGGCAACCCCCGGGAGGCGGCTCAGAGACCAAAGGGAGGATTGCCAAATGCCCCGCCCATACGAGGTGGTGTACATCTTCGACTCGTCGCTCGAAGACGGCGTTATCGCCGACAAGCTGACGCGATTCCATGGCATGCTGGGGACGAGTGGTACCCCGCCCGCCGACTTGCACGTCGACCTGTGGGGTCGACGCCAACTTGCCTACACCATCGGTCCGCGCGAAACCGGCTACTACGCCGTCGCACGCTTTGGGACCGAACCCGACACGCTGCCCGAGTACGAGCGCGCGCTCAAGCTCGATGATGGAGTCGTGCGCTACTTGATCTCGCTGCACGAGCACGAGGTGGGCGCGCCGCCCATGTCTGAGGAAGACCTCGTGGCGGCTCGGCGTCGCGACGATGACGACGATGATGAGGAATAACTAATGCGTCGCCCACAGAAGTCCTGCCCGTTTTGCGAGATGCGTGTGCGGTTCATCGACTACAAGGATGATCGGACCCTCGGTCGCTTCATTACCGATCACGGCAAGATTCTCCCCAGTCGGTTGAGCGGGACCTGCGCGCGTCATCAACGCCAGCTTGCGACCGCAGTCAAGCGAGCGCGGTATCTCGCGCTGATTCCTTACGTCAAAGGTCACACCGCTTAGCGCACGCACGTCGGTCCCCTCCGGCGCCGCTGAAGCGGCCGGCCGGGGCCACGGCATGCTGCTGTTGATGGCGGTTGCCGCCTTCCTGCTGGTGCCATCAACGCCGCTGCTCCAGAACGTGGCGCCGGTGATGGACACGGCGCTGTTGCTCGTACCCGCGATCGCCGTGTGCGCGGCGTTGGGCTGGGCGGTCGGGGGGCGCGCGTGGCTCGCCGCCGTCTGGGCGAGCCTTGCGGTAGTCCTCGTGCTGTGGCACGGACTCTCGCACATCACCTACACCGCACTGCAGTGCGGGTGGGCGCTCGTGCTGGCCGCGTCCTTCGGCCTCGTGTGCGCCGCAAGTCCTCCGGCAACGCGGTTTCTGTCCCGCGCGTTGACCGCCCTCGCCCTCAGTGTGGGACTCGTGGGGCTTCTGACGCTCGGGAGCCAGAATGCGGCAAGCGCCGTGACCCAATCGATCCATTTGAACGCGGCCTCGCGGCCGAACAAAGCCCTGAGCTGGGTAAAGGAGACCGCGAGCACCGAGGAATGGCGAGATTGGACCGCGAGCTCACGCCAGGGCACCGCCTTCGCGACCGCGGAGGAAGCGCTGGATGAGGTGCTCTCGACACTACCCGAGGACGCCGTGGCGTTTTATCCCGCGTTGCTCGGCCTGGAATCACTTGCCGCGCTCGCGCTGGCATGGGCGGTCTATCACCGGATCAGTCGAGCACGGATCGGAGAACCGCTCAGCCGGTTGGCCGACTTTCGTTTTAGTGACCAGCTCGCGTGGGGGCTGATTGCCGGCGCGCTGCTGGTGCTCTTGCGCCCCACGAGCGACTGGGCGGCGCTCGGACTCAATCTGCTCTTGTTCTTCGGGGCGCTGTATGCCCTCCGCGGCCTGGCTGTTGTCGCCTGGTACGTGCGGACCCTGCACGTGAGTGCGCCAGCCATCACTGCGCTGGCGCTCATCGCGGCGCTGTTGTCCGCCCCCGCGTCGCTCGGACTGGCACTGATCGGACTGACCGACTCGTGGGTCGATTGGCGCAGCCGCGCGCGACCCGCGACGCGGTGAGCTACAGAGATTACGTGTTAAGAGTTAGGGTTTAAGAACGCCACCAATTGTCTTCTTTCGCTTGCGGAGTGAACCGGTCATGGAAGTCATCTTGCGCGCTGCAGTCGAAAACTTGGGCCACCCGGGCGACATCGTGAACGTCGCGCCAGGGTACGGGCGCAATTACTTGCTCCCGCGCGGCCTCGCGTATGCGGCAACGCCTGGCAACAAGAAGCGCATGGAACAGGAGCATCAGCGTCTCGAAGCAGCAGAGTCGTCGCGCCGGAGCACCGCCGCCCAGCTTGGTGAGCGCCTGGAACAGGTCTCCCTCACCTTCTCGGCACGCGTCGGCGACGAAGGAAAGCTCTTTGGCTCGGTGACAGCCGCGGACATCGTGCACCAACTCGAGAGCCAGGGCTTCAACGTCGAAAAGCGCCAGATCGATCTCCACGAGCCGATCCGCTCGCTTGGCGTGTATCGCGTTCCGATCCGCCTGCATGCCGACGTGAAACCCGAGATCAAAGTGTGGGTCATCAAAGCCTAGTAGCCGGACTCGTTCTTGCCGTTCGCAAGATCGCGCCGCGCCTGATTCTCACCCGAGTCGAATGCCCCGACCTGTTGCGACAGTCAATGTAGCCGCAGTCGCCCATCGCGCGGCGACGCTGTGTGTGGATCGTAAGAGCAATGATGTCGTCATACTGAATTTGAAGCCGCTGACCGACATGACGGACTACTTTGTGATCGCGAGCGGCACCTCAGATACACATGTCAGAAGCGTGGCCGAGCACGTGGTGACCGAGCTCAAGAAAGAGGGCACACCCGTCTATCACATCGAGGGGCTCGCACAAGGTCGGTGGGTCCTGCTCGATTATGTGGACTTCGTCGTGCATATCTTCCACCCAGCGCTGCGCTCGTTCTACCAGCTCGAACGCTTGTGGGGCGATGCAGAGGTGACGCCGGTCGGGACCGCGACGGTCGCTTAGACGGTACGGAGCTTCCCCCGGCGCTGTACAACCTCGCCATCATGCGTTGGGACTGCGCCATCTCGATCGACGCCGGCCGACGAGGCACTGGAGCCGGTCGTTCGGTCCGGAATTTTTGAATGTCGACGCACTGCGTGCCCCCGGCGGTCCGCGGTCTGCTTAGTCGTTGTCTACTTTCAACTTTCTGCCCTTCTACTCTCTCGGAGGCCAAGCCTCCGTGGTAGATTGAGCACGTGTGGAGATCCGTCTGGCCCCTGGCCGTGCTCACGCTTGTCGCGTGCAACAGGGACCGTCCGTCGGCACATGCCACAAACCCACCGCCGGCCACGTCGACCGCGGGGCAGGCGCCACCGGCCACCGGCCCGGAAGCCCTCATCCTGCGCGTCCCGCGCACCGGGGGCATCGCGCATGCCTACGACTACGACCACCTCGACTCGGCCATTTGGACGTCGACGGACCGGGTGCCCACGATCGCGCGGGTGCTGGCGTTCGACGACAACGATGGGTCGGCCGTCGTCGTCGATGCGCGCGGCGCACCCCGCCGCATTGCGCTCCGAACCGGGGCGGTCAGTGACCCGCCTGATGTCAAGTTGACCGCCCTCCGCTCCGTGGACGGTGCGTCCGTCTACGGGGTGTCGCCGACCGGCGTGGTCACGCGTTTGACCCCGACGGACGTGCACCCGTGGACGCTTCGACCACCCGAAGCCGCACGCGACGTCGCGCCGCAGCCCGACGGCAGCGTGCTGATCGTCGGCGACGGAACCGGCCCGGTCAAGCTGTGGCTCGTTCGGCCACCAGGGACCACGATGCTGGACAGCGCCTCCCTGCCCCATGCCTCACGCCTGGTGCGTACCGTCGTTGGTGATCGAGCCTACTTCGCGTCTGATTCAGCCTTGCAGGCGGTCCGGACCCGGGACCTCCAACCATCCCAGCCGGTCCAGTTCGATCGGCGCCTGCGGGCCATTGCACCCACGCCGAGCGGGGACCGTTTGTTCATTGGCCTCGATTCCGTGAGTGCGCTGCGCGTGATCGACCGGTATAGTGGCCAGGATAATGGGACCGTCCCCCTTCCGGGTCCGGCGAGCGAGTTGCGCATGGATTCGCTCGGCCGCTTCCTGCTGGTCCGACCCCTGCATGGCGGAGATTCGGCGTGGGTTGTCGCCGTTGGCACCGACCGAGTCGTCGGCCATGTTCGCACTGCGTGGACGGCGGACCTGCCGTTCGTAGGCGTCGATGGATCCATCGTGGTTGCCCAGGGCGCGGATGTGCTCCTCTTGGACCCGCAGTCTTTCGCTGTTCGTCGCACCGTCACGGATGGCGCGCATGATTTCTGGATCCCGGTACGCTGGAATGGGCTCCGACCACGGGCACCGGGTCTCGACCAGCCGGTGACGTTTCCCAACGCGCCCACTGACACCACCGACTCGATCCTGGCGGCGATCCGCCGGAGCCAACAGGACACCTCGGCCCATGCGGCCCCGGCGCCATCGCCGACGACCTCGGTCCCGGTCGTCGACAGCGCCCAGGGACGACTCAACGCGCCGAGTGCTCCGCATACCGCAGGCTTCACCGTGCAGTTTGCCGCGCTGCTCAACGCGGATTCCGCGCGGCACCGGGCGGACCGCATCGTGTCCAACGGCCAGCACGCACGTGTCATCCCGACCTCGCGTGGTGCGACGACCGTTTACGTGGTGGTGCTTGGCCCGTATCCTACGCGCGATGCTGCCGACGCGGCCGCGCGCGCCAGCCACCAGCCGAGTCCATGGGTGTACGAGGGGGCGCCGTGACACTGACTGGGACTGAAGACGCAGCCGCGGTGGCGGTCATTGGGCGTGATGCCGTAGCGACCGGCAGCGCGGCCCTCGAGTTGGCGCGCGCGGAAGCGCGCCACCGTGCGGTCACGATCGTTGACCTGATCGGCGATGCCCCTCCGCTCCGGCGGGTCGTGCAGTCGGATGACGATCACGGAGTTGCGGATTGCTTCACATATGGCATGTCGTTCGGCGCCGTCTCCCGCCCGACCACCGCCGATCCGCACGTGTCCGTCATCTCGTCGGGGAGTGAGCCCCTCGCCTACCCCGAGGCGTTGGGGAGCCGGCGGTGGGAACGCTTGATCGCGCAAACGCGCCAACGCGGTGACCTGGTCGTCTTCGCCGCGCTGGCGGGCACGCCCGGCCTCGACACGCTCATCTCGCGAATCGATTTCGTGATTCCCGAGGGTCTCGTCCTCCGGCCGCCGCCCATCGCGACCGTGACGTCCGCCCCAGCAGCCGACGTCCCGGCGCGCCCCCGTGCGCCGCGCGTGCTTGTGTCGCAGTCGCCTGGGTTGTCCCGGCGCCGCGTAGTTGGCATCACGGCGGCCCTGGCCGTGGTGCTCGTGGCAGCAGGCACGGCGTGGGCCGTGCGTCGGTCGACGGCGACGCCATCGCGCACAGTCGCAACGGCCGCCGCGAGCGACACGGACCGGAGGGACACTTTGACCTCAACGGCGCAACTCGCCGAGCACCGCGCAGGCGATGTGCCGTCTGGGTTGGTCGGCGCGCTCGCCGATCCCGAGGACTCGGGCGTTGCGTCCGCCTTCGCGATCCGGGTAGGCACATATCCCACTTACGAGGCCGCCCTTCGCGCACTGCGCCAGGAGATCAAACGCGGAGCGGCCACTGTTACGCCCCTCCCGCAACCCGCCGCGACGTCGCCCGCCGGCACGACGGGACAAACCTTCGCTCTCTATGTCGGGGCCGCATCAACCGCGGCGACACTGGACTCCGTGGCCCAGGCCTGGTCGCGGGCGGGCGGGTTTGTCGGGGGCACCGTGACGCACACGCCGTATGCCCTGCGCCTCACCGGCCGCATCTTGCCAGACTCCGCCCGTCGCGCGACCATCGCGTTTCGCCTGCGCGGCGTGCCCGCCTACGCGCTCGACGCCGCCGATGGTCGTGCCGCAGTCTATGCGGGCGCGTTCGTCTCCGCTGATCAGGCCGGGCCGCTTGCCACCTCCTTGCACAAAATCGGCCTCACACCAGTGCTAGCGTACCGCGTGGGCCAAGCGCCATAGTGGAGCGCAACCTGTCGACCCGGCCTGGGCGTGGTTCGCACACCGCTGGTAAACGTGGTTGCCGTCGTCTTCTCTCCCCCGTCCCCTTTTTCCTCTCTCGGGTGCGCAGCGCCCGGGGTCCCTCATGCGCCTGACACGACTCGAACTGCACGGATTCAAGAGCTTCGCCGATTCGACCACGTTCGCATTCGAGCCCGGTGTGACGGCCATCGTCGGCCCGAACGGATGCGGGAAGTCCAACGTGTCCGACGCGGTCCGATGGGTGCTGGGCGAGCAGCGGGCCCGCCTCCTCCGCGGCGTGAAGATGGACGAGGTGATCTTCCAGGGGTCCTCTGCACGGCGTCCAGTCAGCGTTGCAGAGGTCTCGCTGCACTTCGACAACGACGACGGGATGCTGCCCATCGCGTACCGCGAGGTCGTGGTCACGCGCCGCTTGAGCCGATCCGGCGAAAGCGAGTATCTCCTCAACCGTGCGCCCTGCCGGCTGCGCGACATCCATGATCTCATGCGCGGCACGGGTCTCGGCGCCGACGCTGGAGTCGTGATCGAGAGCCGGATGATCGATGCGCTGCTATCCGATCGGCCGGATGATCGCCGAGAGCTGTTCGAGGAAGCCGCGAGCATCGGTCTCTATCGGGACCGCCGCCGGACGACGGAGCGGCGCCTCGAGGAAACGTCCATCGACCTGGCCCGTCTCGATGATCTCGTCGCCGAAGTGCAGACGCAGGTCCGGTCGCTCGCACGGCAACGCCGCCGGGCCGAGCGTTACAGCGAGCTCACGGCTCGGCGCTTCGCCGTCGAAGTCACGCTGGCCGCCCGGGAGCTGGAAGCAGCAGAGGTCGAGACCGCGGGACTGGATCGTGGGACAGAGGATCTGAGGCAGCGCGTGCCGCAAAGCGAGGCAGCGGCACTCGCGGCCGAGCAACAACGCGACGCGGCCCATCGGGATCGAGCGGCCGCCGAGGCGATGCGAACGGAGCTTGCCCGCCTCGTAGCAGCCCAGCACCAGCAGGCGTCCGCGCTGCAGGGTGAGATCGCCGTGGCCGAGGAGCGTCAGCGCAACGCCCAGTCACGCCGGCAACGTGCGGAGGACGAACGACGCGCCGGCGAAGCGGTCGGGACGCGCGTGTTCGCCGAACGGGAAACTGCGGCCATCGAGCGGCGGGAGGCCGAAGGGACGGTGACGGCCGTCAGCGCGACGTTGGCCGGCCGCGTCGATGATGAGGACGCGGCCCGGCACAGCGTTACGACGACTCGTCGGGCCGCCGATGACTACGAGCAACTCGCGCGGGAGCTGCGCGATGCGGTCGCTCATCTGGATATCGAACGCGCGGCTGCGCAGCGAGAGCAGCGAGATCTGCTCGAGCGGCTGGACGCCCTGGCGACGGAGCGCGCAGCACTCGCCGACCGCGAGGCCCGCGCAGACCGTGACGGGCAGGAGGCTGCGCGAGAGCAATCGGTCGCGAACGAAGCGTTCGCCGCAGCACAGTCGCAAGCCATCGCCCGGCGCGCCGATGCAGTCAGCGCGCGCGCGAACGAAGCGGACGCCTATCGCACGTTCGCCCGTGCCGAGGCCAGTCTCGCGGAAGTCGACGGCAAGGTGAGTGCCCTCGAACGGCTCGAGCGGGACCGCGTGGGCCTCGCGCCCGCTGCCGCAAAGCTCTTGGCGGCGCGCGGTCGGTTTGGCCCCGACGCGGTACTCGGACCGCTGAGCGACTTCTTGACCGCCGGCACCTCCGATGCCGCCGTCGTCGAGCGCTACCTGGGAGCGACGGTGCACGCCATCGTGGTCCGAGATCGAGCCGCAGCGGCCGCCATCCGCGCCTGGCATGCCACGGAGAATCCGGGTCCCTTGTGTCTGTTGCCGCTTGACGCGGTCGCGAATGCCGCGGTGGAAGGCCGCAGAGCCGATGCCGTCGCAGCCAGTGACTCTTCGGTCACAGATCGAGAAGCTCGCTCGCTCGCCGAGCGCGTGACGCCGGCGGACTCGGTCCGCAACTGGGTCAACTCGCTGCTCGGACGTGTGCGCGATCTCGGCGACGGGATTGCGTTCGAGGACGCACAGGGCGCGATGTGGCTGCCGGGGGACCCGACCGGGCATGGCCCGCTCCGCCGTCGAGCCGAGCTCGCGGCGCTGCGCTCGGCGCGCTCGGCCGGTGCCGCTGCGAGAGAAGCCGCGGCGGATGCGGCGTCGCGAGCCCATGCCGCGTTGGCGGCGGCTGAGGCCCACGCGGCCAGCGCCGAAGAGGCAGCCGCCAGCGCTGACCAGCAGGCGCGGCGCGCACGGGAACACGGCGCCGAGTGCACGCGTGAGCTGGAACGCGTGCGTCGGGAGATTGCCCAGGCGGAAGAGTTGTGGGCGCAGCTCGCCGCGCGAGGCGAAGCAATGGAGGCTCGCGTGACCACGCTCGCCGAGCAACGGACCGTGTCCGAGGCCAGGCTCGCCGAGGCGCGTACCGGGGCGCTCGAGGCGCGCACGGCGCTGGCTGATGCCGAGCGCCGCTACGAAGGGTCGCGTGAGGCGCGCACTGCAGCGCAGGTCGATCTCGCCCAGGCCGAAGCTCGATCGCAGGTCGCGGTCGACCGTGACACACGTCTGGCTGACGAGTGCGCGAGCGCGACCGACCGACTGGAGGCCCTGCGCACCGAGTTGCGATCCCTGTCGACCGCGGATGGCGAGCTGGCCCAGCAGATGGCCAACTGGCGCGTCGACTTGGCCGCACGCCACGCCGCGCTCGCGGATGCAGAGGCGCGCCTCGCCGACGCCGAAGCAGCCGTTCGCGATGCCGATACGCGACTCATGGCCGCCGATCAGGCGCTGGACAGCGCGCGCCATGAAGGTGCCGCACTCGCCGCCGAGTTGCATCGGCTGGAGCTCCGCCGCAGTGACATTGCCGGCCGACGCCACGCAACTCGTGAGCGGCTCGAAGCGGAGTGGCGGCGCCCGTGGGAGACGCTTGTGGCCTCGTGCGCACTGCTCGACACCGACAGCGACACACTCCGCCCGGAGGCGACGGCGCTGCAGGAGGAGATCACGGCGCTCGGCCCAGTCAACGCACTAGCAATCGAAGAGCACGACGAAGAGGTCCGGCGGCTCGAGTTCCTGACTACGCAACGCGCCGACCTGGCGGCGGGCAAGGCATCGCTGCAGCAGGCAATCCGCGAGATTGACTCGACAGCCCGGGAGCTCTTCCTCGACACGTTCGAGCTCATCCGTGAGAATTTCCGACGGATCTTCTTTACGCTCTTTGGCGGCGGCGAATGCGACTTGCGTCTAGAGAACCCCGATGCGCCGCTGGAGTGCGACATCGAGATTCACGCCTCGCCACGTGGCAAGCGGACCCAGCGCATCCACCTACTCTCGAGCGGCGAGCGAGCCCTGGTGGCGCTGTCGCTGTTGTTCGGGATTTTCCTCACCAAGCCGAGCCCGTTCTGCCTCCTCGATGAGGTGGACGCCCCGCTCGACGATCAAAACATCGGTCGATTTGTCAGGATGCTGAATGAGTTCAAGGCACGGACCCAGTTCATCATTATCACGCACAACCCGCGGACCACGACCGAAGCCGCGGACGCGGTCTACGGTGTAACCATGCAAGAGCCCGGCGTTTCGGCGGTGGTCAGCGTCCGACTCCCTCGGTCCGAAACCGCGGTAGGCACAAGCGAACGGAACGGCGCGGCTGAGCCCGCGTTGCAGGAGGTCTAGTGCTCGTCGTCATGCGGCACGGTGCCGCTCAGGAAGAAATCGATCGGGTCGTGCGCACCATCCGGGAGATGGGATACGAGGCGTGTCCCATGCCGGGGGCCCAGCGAACGGCGGTCGGCCTCGTCGGCAACGATGGCCGTGTCGATTCGTCGCGCATCGAGGCCCTGCCTGGTGTCGCGCAGGTCATCCACGTTACCCAGCCGTACAAGCAGGTCTCTCGGGAGTGGCGACCGGAAAACACCCTCGTGACCATCGCGCCCGGTGTGACGGTCGGCGGTGACGACGTCGTGCTCATCGCGGGGCCCTGCTCGGTCGAGAGTGAAGAACAGATCGTGGCCGCCGCACGGGCAGTCCGCGCCGCCGGTGCCGCGGCGCTGCGCGGCGGTGCGTTCAAGCCGCGGACATCACCGTACTCGTTCCAGGGGCTTGGGGTTCGCGGCCTCGAGTTGCTCGCCCTGGCCCGTCGTGAGACCGGGCTCGCCGTCGTCACGGAAGCGATGGACGAAGCCGGAGCGAATCTCGTGGCGGAGTACGCCGACTGCATTCAGATCGGCGCCCGCAACATGCAGAACTACTCCCTGCTGCGCGCCGTCGGCCGCATGCGGAAACCGGTGCTGCTCAAGCGCGGGATGGCCGCGACGGTCGGGGACTTGCTGCTCGCCGCCGAATATGTGCTTGCCGAAGGCAACTCACAGGTGATTCTGTGCGAGCGCGGCGTTCGCAGCTTCGACCCTGCCGTGCGAAACATGTTCGATTTGACCGCAATCCCGATCGTTCACAAACTCTCGCATCTCCCCATCATCGCCGACCCGAGCCATGGCACCGGCCTCCGTGACCATGTGACGCCAATGGCGCGCGCCGCGGTCGCTGCGGGCGCAGATGGGCTGCTGATCGAAGTGCATCCGGAACCCGATCGTGCCCTCTCCGATGGCGCCCAGTCGTTGTATCCCGAACAGTTCACGGAGCTCGTCGGCGAGTTGCGCCCCATTCTCGCAGCGATCGGGCGCGGACTCGTCGCTGCGCCTCGTCGCGCCGGGACCGCGGTCGCCGTTGCCGGGTAGAGGGTCTATGGCATTGCATTGGAGCAGAATCGCCGCCGCCGCGCTCGTCGGCGCGTTGATCGTCCCCGCCCGCTCGATACTCGCCCAGTCGAATAGCACGGCCGCCGCACTCAATCACGCTTCCGAGGTGTATTCGCACGTGACCACGGCGCGCGGCAGCTTCGAGATGACCATCGAGAACCCGCTGACGGGCCGTTCTGACACTTCGCGAGCCAATTTCCAGCAGGAGCGCCCGTCGCGCTTGGACATCCGGTTCACAAACCCGGCGGGCGATCGGATCGTGGCGGACGGGAAGTGGGTTTGGGCCTACCTCCCGAGCGCGACCCCCGACCAGGTCGTACGAATGCCGGTCGGCGACGGACACAGTACGCCGGCTGGCGGCGCGGTGAGTCTCGACTTCATTAGCCAATTCCTGACGGACCCCGCAGCACGCTTCACGGTAACGGGCGCCGGCTCGGACACGCTCAATGGACACTGGACGACCATCGCGGTCCTCGTGCCGCATGATCCCGAAGATCAGATTGCGCGCGCGAAGCTGTGGATCGACAACGGTGACGGGATCGTTCGGCGTTTCGAGTGGACTGACGCGAGCAGCACCGTCCGGCAGGTGCGGGTGCTCACGGAATCATTCAACGTGCCGGTCGAACAGTCCGCCTTTACGTTCAAGCCGCCGCACGGCGTGAAGGTCGTCGATCAATCGGCGTTGGTTAACGGCACGGATTGAGCGGCAAGCAGGTCGACGATCCGCAACAGGTCCGCTCGATCGGTGCCCTGCGCCGCGGCCATCGGGATCGCAGCCAGCGAGAGCGCGCGGTAGACGGCGTCCAGCTCGGGCGACGCGGCGAGCACGGCGAGATGGCTCGCCACCGTGTCCACATCGCCGCGCGTGATCGGGCCTGTGAGGGCGACATCAGGCTCGGCTTCCGCCAGATTCGTCACCGCGGCGCGCATGAGATGCCGCACCGCTGCACGCGCGCTCGCCTCATCGACCCCGACGGTGTGCATGAGCGAGGCGGCGAGCCCCGCCAGCACGGTCGGGAAGTTCGACGCCATCACGGCGGCCGCATGATACGCCGCCCGGCCGTAGCTGGGAATCGCGAGCAAGCGCGCGCCCGCGGCGGCCGCAAGCAGCGTGGCGGCGCGCACCGCTTCCTGATCGCCGTCCACACCGACCCACGCGCCCCGCATGAGCGCCGGTGCGCGGTCCGGTCGCGGAATGGGCACGAGCGGGTGAAACGTGCCGACCGGGTGGCCGAGCTCGCGCAGGCGCCGGATGGCCTGCACCGGGTACGCGCTGCCGCTGGCGTGCAGCACCACCGTCCCCGGCGCCAGGCCAGCTGCCTCGAGCTCCGTTAGCGCCGCCGCGAGTTGGCTGTCCTGCACTGTGACGAGGACGACCGACGCCTGTGAAATGGTCGCCGGAATTGGCCCGGTCGACACGGCAAATGGATCGTCCGGCGATTGATGGCGGCCATGCACCCCGACCAGGGTGACGCCACTCTCGAGGAACGCACGCGCCAACCCACGCCCGGCGCGGCCAGCGCCCAGGATGAAGAGCGTCAGCGTATGCGGGCCCGGTCCTCCGACCGCTCAGCGACTCGGTCGCTCACCGCGCCCCGCAGGTCCAACGCCTTTGGCGGGTGCAACACGAGCTCCCGGGCATCGGCTGCATGAGTCGCGAGATCGAGGGCGGTCAGAAACGTGGTGTCGGTTCGCATCTCCACGCGGAAGGCCGCGTCGGTGCCGAATTCGTATCGCACCATCTCGTTGTGCAGCCACCGGTCGATCGTCGGCGACAGCTGATCGAAGGCTGGGCGGCTCATGCCGACGCCATGCTTGTGCATCTGCTCCCAAAGCGCCTCGCGCATCGCCGCCGTCGTCGGCGCGTTGGGTGACGGCAAGGGGTTGTTCGCCCGACTGGCCAGCACGTCGGCCGTCAACGCATCACGGAAGAGCGAGACCTGGGACCCCAGCGCCTGCTGCAACGCGACATCCGCGGCGTGCACGGCCGAATCGCTCACGACGACGTCGGGGGTGATCCCACCGCCCCCGAACACCACCCGCCCCGCATCGGTGTGGAACACCGCTCGAGACTTGGTCGTGTCGGGCTCTTCTTCGGTGTCAGCCCCTTCGTCATCGCTGTCGGTGGGGCGAGCGCGCAGCCGACTGATGCTCCGTCCCGATGGCGTGTACCAGAGTGCGGTCGTGAGCTTGAGGGCAGCGTCTCCGAGGTGATAGAGCGTCTGCGCACTACCCTTTCCGTACGAGGCCGTGCCGACGATCAGCGCCCGATCATGATCCTGCAGTGCGCCCGCGACAATCTCTGAGGCGCTGGCGGTGCCGCCATTCACCAACACGATCAGGCCGAGACCGGGCCACGGCGTCGCGCTGTCATCGTCGAATTGTCGCGTGGTGCCCAGACTCCGGCCGCGCATCGCCACCACAGCCTGCCCGCGCTGCAGAAACAGATCGGCGACGGCGACGCCCTGCGTCAGAAGGCCGCCAGGATCATTACGCAGGTCCAGGATCAGCGTCCGCGTGCCCAAACCGCGCAGGGAGTCGATCGCCTGGCGAAGCTCGCGCGCGGTCGAATCGCTGAAGACGGCCATCTCCACGTACCCCACGCCGGGTTTAACTATTTCGGCGTGACGCACGGAGCGCACGTGGATCTCACGCCGCATGACGACCAGGGGAATCTTCTTGTCTACGCCGGGGCGATCGATCACGACGTGAACGGGCGTGCCTGCCACCCCGCGCAACGCCGCGCTCGCCTCTTCTTGCGTCCAGCCGTGCGTCGTTTGCCCTTCGATCGCGATCAGGCGGTCGCCAGCCTGGAATCCGACGCGTTGGGCCGGCGAACCGGGCAGCGGGGCGATGACCGTGATCCAGCCGTCGCGAATGTCGATCTGAATGCCGAGTCCGACATACGTCCCGGTGGTACTCTCAGTCAGCCGCCGCAATCGCTCAGCGGTGAGAAAGGCGGAATGCGGATCGTGCAGCTCGTACAGCATCCCGTCGATCGCTTTGTCGTAGATCTGGGGCGTGGGGACCGAGTCCACGTAGTCGCGTTGGACGTGCTGCAGCACATTCTCGAACACCCGGGCGCCGTCACCGCCGCGCCCGAGCGACCAGCGTCCGGCACCGTGGAAGCCCGCTTCCAGGAACCACCCGCCGCACACCAGCCCAGCTGCGAGCGCGCCGACAACGATCAGGACCCGTGACCGCATCTCGTCCTCAACTCACGACAGGGTCGACCGTACCATGAGACTCACTCCGCCAATGTGGACGGCCGTGCGACGATCGGCCGTCACAGCATGTCATCCCATCGAGAGGTGATCGCCGCGCCAACTCGTACACCGACCGCCCGCTCGCTCCCGGACCCGTCGATCCCGATGATTGGTCCACATTCCGGGTGTTCCGCCTGCCACTCGGGAGTGAGGCACGCTGCAAACGCGGCGGCGACCCGCTCGTGAAAATCTACACCGGCGCTCTCGATTCGGTCTTGCCGTGCACCGGACGCCTGCTTGCGCGCGAGGCCGCCGGGCATCGACAGAAGAACGGTCAAGTCAGGCACCAGGTCGCCTGCCGCGAGTGTGTTGGCATAGTGGACGAGATCTGCAGGCAGGCCCCGCCCAGCGACTTGATACGCATAGGTCGACAGGACGAAGCGGTCGGCAATGACCGTGGTCCCCGCAGCGAGATGCGCGCGCACATCTGGAGCCAGCTGCGCGCGCGCGGCAAGAAAGAGGAGGACCTCAGCACGAGCATCCACCTCGACGTGCGAGTCCAGCAAGAGGCCACGGATCTTTTCGCCGAGCCATGTCGCGCCGGGCTCGCGGACAATGACGGTGGGCTTGCCCGCGTCGCGGAGCGCGTCCGCGAGCCGTGCAGCCTGAGTCGTCTTGCCAACGCCCTCGGCACCTTCGAAGACGATCAATCGGGCCCGGCACGGCGGCGTCACGGACGCTGTCATCCGAGCGTGATGATCGAGCTGGTCGCGCCCCGCTTGATACCGTCCAGAATCCAGTTGTTCACACGGAGCATGATCTTGTCGAAATTCTCCTGGGCCGCGACCGCACGCTGATACACGCTTCGGCTCTGAATCGACGACAGCAGCTCATCGAGTTGCGTGTCCATATCCGCCGAAGGCGTCTCTCCCCGCTCGATCAGCCGCTGGGCTTCCGTGCGCAACTGCTCGAGTCGCTGCAGCAGAGTGACTGCCTCGCGATCCCCGCTCAGTGCGTCATTCGCGCGCTTGACCGCCTGGTATTCCGGGCTCTGGCCAATCAGCCGACCGAGCTCGATTGCCTTGTCTTCCAACATGGTCTGTCAGTCTCCGGTACAACGCAAGGCCGTTACGTAACGCTCCCGTCCAAATACATCTCGTGTCACGATCACGTCCCTGAACCGCCCCTCGGCCATCACCATCGCAGCAACCCGTTCGGCACGTCGCATATCCACCTCGAGCGCCAGTACGCCGGACGGCTCGAGGATGGCAGCGGCCTGCCGGACCAGCGCCGCGGTCGCTTGCAGCCCCGACGCACCAGAGTAGAGCGCGACGGGCGGCTCCCAATCTCGCACGCTTGGCGGCAGCACCGCAGCTTCGGCCCACGAAATGTATGGTGGATTGGACACGATGGCGCGCGCCCGCAGTTCGCGGACCGGGGCCAGATCCGCGCCGGGCCGGAATTCGACGGGGGTCGAGAACCGGCCCGCCAGACGCTGGGCGTTGCGGCGCGCGACCGCGATCGCGTCTGTCGACACGTCGGTGCCAATGACTCGATCGAACCGACCTTCTTGCGCGAGCGCCAGGGCGATCGCGCCAGATCCGGTCCCCACGTCGATCGCGATCCCGCCCGCCAGGTCTCGGGCAAGCACGAGATCGACCAGCCCTTCCGTCTCGGGCCTCGGGATCAAGACGCGGTCGTCGACCTCCAGCGTCAGTTGTCGAAACGCCGCACGTCGCACCGCGTAGGGGAGCGGCATGCCGCACCGTCGCGCCGCGGCGGCGTGGCGCGCCGCGCTGGCCAGCGCAGGATCGGCGACCGCGAGCCTGTGTGCCGCCGGCCAGTGCCGAGGCACATCCAGAATGGCCGCAATGATCTCTCGCGCATCACGAGCCGGCTCGACGCCCACGACGCCAGCCAGAGCGCGCTCCAGCTCCCGGAGGAGATCCCCAATGGAGCGTCCATCAGGACGGCCGGCCATCAGCTCAGGCGCCGGGCCCGCGAACAGGCGGCTGGTCACTCGCCGCTCCGGCAACTCACCCTGGACCAGTGGCAAGGCGCTCCTCCTGGTCGGCCAACCGGAGGGCCTCGATGAACGCTTCGATGCGGCCATCCAGCACCCCGGGCACGTCGTGCAGTTGCAGGCCGATGCGGTGATCGGTCACCCGGTTGTCGGGAAAGTTGTACGTTCGGATCTTGGCAGACCGGTCGCCGGTCCCAACTTGCGTGCGGCGCATTCGGGCGCGCGCGGATTCCTGTTCGGCGATCTTCGCATCGAGCAACCGCGCCCGCAGCACCTCCATGGCCTTGCGCTTGTTTTGTAGCTGCGATTTCTGGTCCTGCTGCGTGACAACGAGGCCGGTCGGACGGTGCGTGATACGCACCGCGGAGTCGGTCGTGTTCACACTCTGGCCGCCCGGCCCCGACGAGCGGTAGACGTCAATGAGGAGATCATTTGGATCGATCCGGACGTCGACTTCTTCCGCTTCCGGAAGTACCGCGACTGTCGCCGCCGATGTGTGAATCCGACCTTGCGCTTCCGTCACTGGTACGCGCTGCACGCGGTGCACGCCGGATTCCCAGCGCATGGCGCCGTAGGCGCCCGGGCCGTCGACCTTCAGGATGCTCTCTTTGACGCCGCCGAGAGACGCGTCCGACCGCGAGATCATCTCGACTCGCCACCCCTCGCGCTCGGCAAATCTCGTGTACATGCGTTCGAGATCAGCCGCGAACAGCGCCGCCTCGTCCCCACCCGTACCCGCACGGATCTCCACGATCGCGGGCCGGTCATCGAGGGCGTCCCGGGGCACAAGCAGTCGCTTGAGCTCCTCTTCGGCCGCGGTCACCCCGGCGGTTAGGCGACCTTCCTCGGCACGCGCCTCCGCCGCCAGCTCCGGGTCATCGGCGTCGGCCAGTTCGCGAGCGCCCGCCAACTCCTGCTCGAGGCGGTCGCGACGCTGAGCGACATCCACGATCCGCCGGAGGTGCTGGTATTCCCGGGCGAGACTCGCCAGCCGCTTGGTATCCTGAGCTGTCCTGGGGTCCGACAGCTCGCGCTCGACGGCGATCGCCCGGGCGAGCGCCTCTGCGAGGCGGTCGCGAAGACTCAGGCCTGCTTACCGTACTTCTGCCGGAAGCGCTCGACGCGCCCGGCAGTGTCCACCAGCTTCTGCTTGCCGGTAAAGAACGGGTGGCAGGCGGAACAGATGTCGGTATGGATCTGGGCCTGGGTCGATCGGGTCTCGAAGGTGTTACCGCAGGCGCAGATAACCGTCGCCGTAGCGTACTCGGGATGGATGTCGGCTTTCACAGGTGCCTCACAGTCCTGATTTTGTGTTAGCATAAAAATATAACACCCCTGGGCCCGCCCGCCGCCCCTGCCCCGGGGTCGGCCATGGCGCCCGCCCCCCCGGGGTGCCTATTTGTCTCCTTTCACCTTTCTGCACGTCTCCTTTCTACGGGCGCGCAGCGCACGTAGCGGTATCATAGGCGGTTGCTCCCCTCTGGCCTCGTGACGGGTGACTGACATGGACATCGCCGACTTTCTCGCCACCGTTCCGTTATTGAGCCGAATCGCCCCGGATGAGCTCCGTCGGTTTGCCGAGCTCACGCGGGAAAAACAGTACCCCAAGGGCAGTGTCATCCTGTTCGAGGACGACCCCGGCGACTCGCTGTTCATCGTCCGCTCCGGCCGGGTGAAGGTCGTCCTGGTGGCCGAAGATGGGCGCGAGGTGATACTCGGTGTGCTTGGCGTCGGTGAGCACTTCGGCGAGCTGTCGCTCATCGACGACCAGCCCCGATCGGCTCACGTCATCGCGATGGAGGACGCCACCCTGCTCGTCCTGCGCCGCGATGATTTTCGGCGCCGCGTCGAAGTGAATCCCTCCGTGGCCTGGGCGCTCCTGGCGGAGCTGTCTCGACGCCTGCGCCGAGCCGACGGCAAGATTGGGGGCCTGGTGCTGCTCGACGTCCCGGGGCGCATTGCCCAGCTGCTCCTCGACACCGCCGACGAGGGGGGCACGCCGGCCATCGATAAGCCGCTCACGCATCAGGTCATCGCGCAAATGATTGGCGCCAGCCGCGAGACCGTTTCGCGCACCATGCGCGAGTTTCAGGACGCCGGCCTCATTGGGGTCCATCGGCGCCGTATCACGATCCAGGATCGCGTTCGCCTGAGCGCGCGGGCTCAGGCTCGCACCAGCGGGTCGCTGCCGGACGGTGCGCCAGCCGGCGACGCCGAGGACGGCGAATGAGCGCTGCGAGCGGGTCGGTTTGGCCGGCCCTGGATGTCGCGCAATGACGGGCATGGTTCGGAGGCACCGGGCGTCATGACCCTGCGCGTCCGTTTTTGGGGGACCCGCGGGTCGATTCCGAGCCCGGGGCAACAGACGGTGCGATACGGCGGCAACACACCCTGCCTCGAGCTCCGCACACCGGACGACTGGCTCATTGTGCTCGACGCCGGCACCGGTATCCGTGAGCTTGGAAGCTCGCTCATGGCGCGCGCCAATGGCTCACCCGTGAAGGGCGACATTTTCCTGTCGCACGCCCACTGGGACCACATACAGGGACTTCCTTTCTTCGCGCCGATCTTCCACCCGGGCAATCATTTCACGATCTGGTGCTCCAAGGCGATGGAGACGAGCATCGGGCGCGTCGTGCGCGACCAGATGTCGCCGGTGGTGTTCCCGGTCACCTTCGAGCAGCTTGCCGCGACCATCGAGTTTCGCGAGTTGGGCGACTCCCACCACGTGCGCGGGGGCTACGACGTGCGGGCGATGCCGGTGCGGCATCCCGGCGGCGCACTCGGATACCGGTTCTCGGCCTCGCAGAGGGCGGCGGGATCGACGGCTGGCGCAACGACGGGTCGTCAGGGACTCGTGTACATCTCGGACAACGAGCTCAATCCCGCCGCGCCATACGAGTCGCCCGCCTCGTGGCGGCGCGAGCTCGTTCGGTTCATCGAGCACGCGCGCATTCTCGTGCACGATACGATGTTCACCGCCGAAGAGTACGGCCAGCATCAGGGATGGGGGCACTCGACCTACGAGGACGCGGTCGATCTGGCGCTGGAGGCCGGCGTCGACACGCTCGTGCTGTTTCATCACAAGCCCGAGCGGTCGGACGAGGAGGTGGACCGGCACACGGAGGCCTGTCGCGCGCTGGCCCGGCGTCGCGGCGGCAAGCTCGAGATCGTCGCAGCGGCGGAAGGTCTCATTCTACACGCCTGATGCATTCGCGCACGCCGCCACAGGGCGGCCGGCCAATCGGCCATGAGGGTCCCCACGTCCCGTACGCCAAGCCGACACCGGTCGCGAGCGGCCACGCCCAGCCACTCGCGCTGCCGGTGGCATCGGTGCCAGCAGCATCCGGTGAGCAGAGCGCCGACGATCTCAAGGAGCTCATGCGCGTATGCGTGGCGCTGACCACGGAGCGGAACCTGCTCACGCTCCTCGAGATGATCCTCACGCAGGCTCGGCGCATCACTCGGAGCGACGCCGGTTCGTTGTACCTGGTCGATCGCGCCGCCACGGCGCCTCGCACCCGAAGCGATGCCGGATCGCCGTACCTGGTCGATCGCACTGCCACCGCGGCGCCTCGCACGCTGCGCTTCAAGCTGGCGCAGAACTTCTCCCGTCCGGACTTGCCGCTGACAGAGTCGACAGTCCCGATCGATACCTCGAGTCTCGCCGGCTATGCAGCGGCGACGGGAGAGCCGCTGGTCATTCCAGACGTGTACCTCCTGCCGTCCGACGTGCTGTATAGGCAGAATCGAACGTTCGACGAGCGTTTTGGGTATCGAACAAAATCGGTCCTCGTGATCCCGATGAAGACGCATCGCGACGAAGTCATCGGCGTCTTGCAGCTGATCAACCGCAAGCGTACGGCCGATGCGGTGCTCGCATCATCCGCTGTCGTCGACGACGAGGTCCAACCGTTCGACCAGCGCTCCATGGAGCTAGTGACCGCGCTGGCGGCGCAGGCCGCCGTCGCCCTCGAGAACAGCATGCTGTACGCGGATATCGAGCGCCTGTTCGAGGGGTTCGTCACTGCCGCGGTGACCGCGATCGAGGCGCGCGATCCGACCACATATGGGCATTCCGGGCGCGTCGCGGCCATGAGCGTCGCCTTGGCGGAGGCCGTTGATGGAGGTGCGGGCTCCGGCGCCTATCGCGGCGTCCACTTTAGCCGCGCGCAGCTGCGCGAGCTGCGGTATGCGGGACTCCTGCATGATTTCGGCAAGGTGGGCGTCCGGGAGCAGGTGCTGCTCAAGCAGAAGAAGCTCTACCCGTTGCATCTCGACGTCATCCGGCTTCGGTTCGCGACGGTGCTGCAGGCAGCCGACGCGGAATACGAGCGCGGACGTGCGGAGCACCTGCTCAGGTTTGGTCAGGAAGGATACGCGCGCCGGCTCCACGAGCTGGAAGCCGTTCGCCGTGAGTCACAGCTCCAATTGGAGCGGGCATTCCGCGCCGTCCTGGCGGCCAACGAGCCAACCGTGCTGCCGGAAGGGGAGTTCGCCGAGCTCGCCCGCCTCGCCGGCCAGACCTACCGTGACCTAGACGGCAAAGCGCGGCCCGTGCTCAGTCCCGAGGAGGCGCAGACGCTGACGATCCGTCAGGGCAACCTCGACGAGACGGAGCGCCGGGAGATCGAATCGCACGTGATGCACACGTATCGGTTCCTCCAGCAAATCCCCTGGACCCACGAGTTGCGTGGAGTGCCGGAGATTGCCGTGGCCCATCACGAGAAGCTCAACGGCCACGGCTATCCACGAGCGATCCGCGGTGAGGCCATCCCGGTGCAGACTCGCATCATGACTATTGCGGACATCTACGATGCGTTGACCGCGGCCGACCGACCCTACAAAAAGGCCGTCCCCCCGGAGCGCGCACTCGCCATCCTCGATGCGGAAGCCCGCGACGGGTTCATCGATCGAGATCTCCTCGGGACGTTCATAGGCGCCCGGGTGTACGAACGCACGTTCGCGTAGGGCCGACACAACCGTCGCCCGCCATTTCGTTACACCAATGCGTGCGACGCCCGCCGTTGCCGTTACGCCGGCGTGTACCGCCGCTGCGCGACGAATCGGACCACCAACACACCCGCCGCGAACAGGACGCAGGCGGTGCCGATCCAGTCGCCCCAGCGCACCGCGAGCGGCCGGATCGACGTGGTCTGGGCGTCGTAGATGCGCGCCGCGCGCACGAACAACCCGGTGGCGCCGTGCGAGCGGCCGAGTGGATCGATGTACTCGGAGATTCCGGTGTTTCCGGCGCGCACGATCCCCACGCGGTTCTCGATCGCGCGGAGGTGGAGATGCGCCTCGTGCTGGTACGGTGCGAGACCGCGGCCGAACCACGCGTCGTTCGTGATGTTGACGATCAGGTCCGCTCCTGCCCGTCTGAACGCCCGCGACTGCTGTGGGAAGATCGACTCATAGCAGATCAGCACGCCGACCTTCCCGAACGCGAACGTGAAGGGGATCGCGGATGTGCCGCGTCCAAATCCGCCGAAGTACCGGAGCAGCGCCTGGAAGTGCCTTTGGCCCGTGAACCACCGCGGATTGAGGAACGGCACGCGCTCGACGATGGGAACGAGGTAGACCTTGTGGTATGCCGGCTCGACACTGATCCGGCCACTGGTATCGACTACCGTCGCGGCGTTGTAGAACTCGAAGTCCGATGGCCCCGACCCCGTGACCGTGTAGTCGATGAGGCCGAACAGAATCGGCGCATGCCCCGTGCGCGCGAGCGAGCGGAGCGAATCGGTCCACGCCGGATGGTTGATCAGGAAATCCGGCAGCGCGGTCTCCGGCCAGAGCACCAGCTGCGGCGGTGGTCCCGTAGCCTCCTCCTGGCGCGTCAATGCCGCCAGCGGCTCGATGAACCGACCGCGCATTTCTTGCTGCATCTTCTCATCTTCCGAAATGTTCGGCTGCACGATGCCGACCCGCGCCAATGGCTCGAGCGTCACCGTGCGCAGGCGCCACATCCCGTACGCCCACACGGCCGCGCACAGCGCGGCCGCGAGGGCCACCGGTCGAACCGCGCGGCGGAGGCGGGGCGAGGCGTCGCCCCCCCTCCGCCACAGGACCCATGCATCGGCTAGCAACCCGTTCGTCGCCGCGATCCACACACTCAGACCGTGCACGCCGCTCACGTCGGCTGCTTGGGCCAGCGCCGGATGCGTCGCGACTGCGAGCCCAAGCGGGAACCACGGGAACGCCAGGTCCGAGAAGTACGCGAGAAAAATCTCCAGGGTGACCCACGTCGCGGGGAGCAGCACCGCCATTGGCCAATGCGTGATGCGCCGCGCAATGTGCAGCGTTGAGGTCGTCGCGGCGACCAGCAGCGACATGCCGACGACGGTTGCGACGTACGCGAGCCATGCCAGCGATGTGAACAGCGACAACGCCACCCCGATCCAGTACAGCGACAGACCAAACGCGGCGACCGCGAACCAGGCGCCGAGCCGCGCCGAGATCCCCGCCCGCTCGCCCTCGTCGGCCCAGCGCGCGATCAACGCCGCAATGGGTGCGAGACAGACGAACGCGAGCACGGCGAGAGGCAGCGGCGGAAATGCCAGCGCGAACAAGACGCCCGCGCCCAACGCGATCCCGCGCACTCCCCACCCCAGGCGGCGCGCCGCGGGTCGCGATTGAGTGCCGGATCCGGCCTCCTGGGCGACCGCGCGGTTGGGCGCGGTTGCCGCGCCGCTCACGGTGTTCACGCCTCGCCCCGGCCTGTCACAACTTCATCTCGCGGCCCTCGTCCGCCGAGCGATAAATGGCTTCCAGGACGCGCATTACGATGACCTGGTCGGAGGGAGCCTCGTACTTGGCCTCGCCCTGAAGCACAGCCAGGAAGTGCGCCAGTTCCGCCCGATAGGACTGCAGGAAGACGCTCTCCCGAGCTGCGGCGCCAGTCGGTGAGACGTCGGTCGGTCGGCCGTTGAGTGATTTCACCACTCGGAGCGGCGCGAGCCTGGCGCTGCCCCGCGCGGCAAGTATTTCGAACCACCAGCGATCTTGCTCGCCGACGTACGACCAGGAAATGTCGAACGCACAACTCAAGTTCGGCGCACACTCCAGATGCACGAGCATGCTGTCCTCGACACCGCTTCCCCCGCGCCCCCGATCTATGTGGGCGGACACGCGCTGGGGCTCCGGGAAATCCGCCAGCCACAACGCGAGATCGAGCAACGGCAGGCCATGGTCGAGAAACACGCCACCGCCGGATTCCGCGCGCCGCGCCCGCCAGCCGTCTGGCCGCACCATGTGATACGCGCCTGCGCGCATGCCCAGTACTCGACCCAGCTCGCCACCTTGGAGGAAGCGCTCCAGCGCCTGCACGTCACTTCGGAACCGGTGGTTGTTCGCAACGGCCACGACGCGATCGACTCGGGCCGCCGCGGCAAGGATGCGCTCGACGCCGCGCGCTGAGAGTGCCAGTGGTCGCTCGCAGAGCACGGGCAGCTTGCGCGCGAGTACGCTGAGCACGTGCGGCTCATGCAGGTGATTCGGCGTAGCCACCACGACCGCGTCGAGCGTCTCGAGCTCGAGCAGGTCATCGATGTCGGTGAACACGTCCGGCACGGAGAACCGGTCGGCCAATGCCCGGGCCTTGACCGCGTCACTATCACACAACCCGACCAACTCGATGCCACGCATCTTCGCCAGAACGGGCAGGTGCGCGAGTTGCGCGATCGCGCCTGCCCCGAGAAGGCCGATGCGTACCCGTTCGGTCATGGGTGGCTCGCTCCAGGACCACACGCTGGCCGCATGACCACAAGTCTAGCGCTCACGGGCGACGGCCGTGCCGGGATAGTACGTCGCCAGGATCGTCCGGTAGTCCTGCCCCGCACGAGCGCGGCCGATGGCACCCCATTGGCACATCCCGACCCCATGCCCATTGCCTCGACCCTCCAACGTGAGCCCCGCGAGCGAGCCACCGCGAACCGGCTCGTCTCGAATCTGAAAATAGGTACTGTGGAGGATCTCGCCATCGGGCTCGCGCAACACGAATCGGATGTCGTTGCCGCGTACATGATAGGTCCCATGGCTTGTCGAGACAGCGAGCCACGCGACGCGGCCTGATGGTGTGAGCGATTCAATGCTGATGGCCTGCACCGTGCCGACCCGCCCCGCTGCCGTACTCGAGCTCGTTGCGGCGGCGGCGCCATCGTGACGCGTGGCATACGTGCGCAGGTATCGATCCAGAAGCGTTGCCAACTCGGTCTTCGAGAAGGTGCGGGTCCAGCGGAAGTGCGCCGATCCCTCGCAGTAGTAGTTGTCGGTACCGGGGATCTGATCGCTCACCCGCTGCAAGTACGGGACTGGCGCCTCTCGCCATACTTCCTCGGGTTCGGCGGTCGTGCCACCGCAGGCAGCGTGGTACGGCGCGTTGACGACACGACCGCCGTATGTCAGCACTTCGCCCGCCGTCGCGGCGATCGCCGCATCCGCAGCCGGCGTCTCCGCGGCCAGACCGCCGTACACCTGGTCCGTCACCGTCGCAAGGACATCGAAGCGCGTGCCGCCTGGCGGTCGGTCGGGGTCGTCGAGCCGCACGTAGATGTAGCTGCGTGCCGCGACCGCTTGCGCCTCGAGCGCCGCACGTTCCGGATCGCCCAATGTCGCGCCGATCTCGAGTGGCACGACGCCCCGCAGGTAGTCCTCGACCGGCAGTCGATTCACGACCAACAGTCCCCGCCCGGTTGCATACACGGCAATCGACCCGCGAAATCCCCGGTCGTTCCAGGTCAGATGCGTGGACGAGTCGGCAGGCTCCGCGATCAGAGGCCCGTCGCGCGTCGCCGACAATCCTCCGTGCGTGCTGATGTGCACTCGGTCATCCCGCCGCTCGATCGTCCAGGACCCGCGCCCAGTACCGCGAACGACGACGCGACCCGCCCGCGTGACCAGACGCCAGGGCCCGGTGGCGGACAACTGACCCGACGGCGCAGCGGTCGTGAGCGCGACGCCGACGACTGAAGCGGAGTCGCTTCCAGCCTGACGCCGGTGGCTGGCCACCTCGCCGGTCGTCGCGACCACATGCGGTGCCGGCGTCGCGGGCGTCGCCGCGCCCGAGCGACACGCAGCAACGAACGTGATGAGGAAGCACGAGATCGAGCGTCGGACGCGCGGGCGCTCGCAGCGCCACGGCCGAGCCGTGGTGCTGCGCGGCCTACGACGCCGCCGCAACACGAACCGCGTCGTCGAAGCGCGACAACGTCTCTGTCAGCTCGGGCGATCCATGTGCGGCGGACATGAACGCAGCTTCGAACGGTGACGGAGCGAGGTAGAGTCCGCGTTCGCGCGCGGCGTGAAACAAGCGACGAAAGCGCTCGGCGTCAGCCGTCTGCGCCTCCTCGAACGACGTGGGCAGCGTCTCGCGACAGAAAAAACCCCACATCGACCCGACCGAATCGGCCGCGAACGGGAAACCACGGCGTGCGGCGATCTCGCGCAACCCCTTCACCAGCTCGCCCGTTCGCTGCGTGATGCGGTCCTGCAGTGCCGGGGTCAACGCGCGAAGAGTCGCGAGACCAGCAGCCATGGCGAGCGGATTGCCCGACAGGGTCCCAGCCTGATACACGGGACCTTGTGGCGCGATGCGGTCCATGATATCCCGCCGTCCCCCATAGGCCGCGACCGGCAGTCCGCCACCGATGACCTTGCCCAGTGCCGTCAGGTCCGCGCGTGACCCCGAAGCGCTCTCGGGCCCCGCCGAGCGCCACCCGGAATCCGGTCATCACTTCGTCGAAGATCAGCAGCGCTCCGGTCTCGTCGGCGAGAGCGCGCAGCCCTTCGAGAAAGCCGGCGTTGAGGGCGTATGAATCCGGCGTTCCCCACGACCGGCTCGACGATAATGGCTGCCAGATCGTCGCGGTGCGGATGGATCGCCTCCCGCGGCACGCTCGAGATCATTGTATGGCGCGACGAGCGTGAGCGCGGCAAGCGCCGCGGGGACGCCGGGCGAATCCGGCAGGGCCAGCGTGGCGACGCCCGAGCCCGCGCGCACCAGGAACGCGTCCGCGTGGCCGTGATAGCAGCCATCGAACTTGAGCACGCGCTGTCGGCCCGTGTGCGCGCGCGCGAGACGGAGGAGGCTCATAGTCGCTTCCGTGCCGCTCGACACGAAGCGGAGCATGTCCAGGTGCGGCCATCGCTCACGAATGGCCTCGGCCAAGCTCCACCTCGAGCGCGGTCGGGATGCCGAAGCTCGTACCATCCCGCATCGACGCGGTCGAGCGCATCGAGCACGACCGGGGGCGCGTGCCCGAGCACGAGCGGCCCCCAGGACAGCACGTAGTCGATGTACTCCCGCCCGTCGACGTCCCAGATGCGCGCGCCCTCGCCGCGCGCCACCACGAATGGTTCTCCTCCGACACGACCGAACGCCCGCACCGGCGAGTTGACGCCGCCCGGGAACACGGCCCTCGCCCGCGCCATGATGGCGGCTGATGCGGGCGCGCGACTATCGCGGTGGGACTCGCCGCTGGCCGCGTCGCGAGTCGGCGCGCGGGGGTCGACGCCGGTGGTCACCGCCCGAAGCTTCCTACCGTGGAGGCCATCGTCGCAATCGGTAACATGGGCCGTCGCGTAGCGACCGTAGCCGGCGACGGAACGCTGATCACGCGGCGCACAGTCGCGACGAAGTCGTAGTCCTCTACCACACCGTCGACACACACTTCGACGATCGACCCCCCAGGCAGGTCCGAGCGATCGAGAAAGGTGATGCCATCGATGTCATCAGCCTGACAGGCGAGGCGCGCTCGAGCGCCGGCGCGAGGCGCGCCCCCCGGGTCGCGCGGCCCGGCGTCTGCCGAGTCGACGATTGCCTCCGACAGAGTGCCGACCATGGCGTCGTATCGGTCTGCGGTGATCAGGCGTTGTCGCTCGGTCACACGCTCGAGGCGCTCCCGCTTGACCGCTTCAGGCACATCATCGGCGAGCTGCGCAGCCCGAGTGCCCTCCTGCGCCGAGTACGTGAAGACGCCTACCCGATCGAACTGCGACCTCTTCCAATAGATTCGAGCAGCTGGCAGAGATCATCCTCCGTCTCGCCAGGGAAGCCGACGATGCAGGTCGTACGCAGCGCGATCCCGGGAACCGTCTCGCGAACCCGCGCCACGGTCGCGCGGATCGTGGCAGCACGCTCGGGTCGCCGCATGCGCTGCAGCACCGCGTCGGATCCGTGCTGGATCGGCATGTCCAGGTATTTCACGAGTCCGCGCTCTTGCGCGAGCGCCGCGAGCACCCGGGCATCCGAGGCCCGCCGCATATACGTACAGCAGCCGAATCCATGGAACCGATGGTGTCGGCGACCAGCGCGTCCAGCAGCTCGGGCAACCCGACCCCGACCCGTAGGTCGCGGCCGTAGTGCGCGAGGTCCTGGGCGACCAGGTTGATCTCTCGCGCGCCCTGCAGCTCCAGCAGCTGTGCCTCGCGCACGACATCGTCGAGCGCAAACGACCGATGCCGGCCCCGCATGAGCGGAATGGCGCAGAACGCGCAGCCGTGATCGCACCCTTCACTGACCTTGAGGTAGCGAACGTGCGGCAGTTCACCCGCGAAGAGCGCGCACCCCGGGGTGGGCTGTCGACGCCGTCGGCGGCAGCCAGCCGCGCTCGACGAGTGCCGGCACCAGGGCGGTCGCGTCCGACGTGCCGAGGAAAAGGTCGACTTCGGGTAGCGCCGCTTGCGAGTTCGGCTCGATGCCGTTCGACCATGCAGCCGACGCGACGACGCCGCGACAGCGACCTCGCCGTTTGAAGCGACCCGCATCCACCAACGCGTCGATCGATTCCCGTTTCGCCGCGTCGATGAATCCACAGGTGTTGACGAGGATCACATCGGCCTCGGCGAGGTCCTCGACGGAGCTCGCGCCCTGCGTCGTGAGCTCGGCACGGTAGCGCTCGGTATCGACCGTGTTCTTGTCGCACCCGAGGCTGATGATCCCGAATGTGGCACGATGTTGGGGCGAACGCGGCACGGCGCGTAAGCTAGCCGCGGCACCAGTGAGGAACCAGACGCAAGACGCTGGACGCTGGACGCTAGAAAGAAACCTCGGGGCGGGCAGTGGTGCACTTCGCCGGCCCCGAGGTTTGTTCAGCGTCCAGCGTCTAGCGTCTAGCCGTTCATCGATAATTCCCGAACTTCAGCTCGACGCCGAAGTCTCGGGCGCGCAGCAGTGCGATGACGTCTTGCAGCTCATCCTTCGACGCGGACGACACGCGCACTTGCTCGCCTTGGATCGACGCCTGGACCTTCTTCATCTTGGCGTCCTTGATCACCGCCGCGACCTTTTTGGCCGTCTCGCCGTCCAGCGCGGTCTTGAGCGTGATCTCGCGGCGGACGGTATCGCCGCCGGCCGGCTTGATCTCGCCCACCGTGAGGTTCTTCACCGAGACGCCCCGTTTGATGAGCTTCTGCTGCAGCACATCGAAGAGCGCTCGCATGCGAAAGTCGTCATCGGCGACCAGAACGAGCATGTTGCCAGCGCGGTTGTACTCGATGCTGGCCTTGGATCCTTTGAAGTCGTAGCGCTGGGCGATCTCCTTCTGCGCCTGATTCACGGCGTTGTCCACTTCCTGGAGGTCGACGCCGGTCGTCACATCGAAGGAGCTCGTCGCCGGCACGCGGACCAGTTCAGCCGAGGTACGACTCGAGAGCCCGTGCACGGCTGACGTGCCGCAGCCGGGAGAGCGCTTTCTCCTTGATTTGGCGCACCCGCTCACGCGTGATGCCCATCAATGAGCCGATCTGTTCCAGCGTCATCGGCTCCTCGCCATCCAGGCCGAAGTACAGTCGGAGGATCTTCGACTCGCGCTCCTTGAGGCCCGCCAGTGCTTCCTCGACGGTCTCGGTCAGCGCCTTCTCGAAGGTCTGCTCGTCTGGAGTGGGATTGATGGTGTCGGCGAGGTAGTCGAGCAAGCGATTGTCCTCGCCCGGCGACATCGGCGCATCCAGAGAGAGGTGCGTCTGAGAGATGGACATCGTCTTGGCGACCTCTTCCTCCGTGATGTCCATGCCTTCGGCGATCTCTTCGTGCGTGGGCTCGCGGCCGAGCTCCTGGAGCAGGGTGCTGGCCCGCTTCCCGATCCGGTGCAGCGTACCGGCGCGGTTCAGCGGGACGCGCACAATGCGGGACTGCTCCGCGAGCGCCTGCAGAATCGCCTGGCGAATCCACCACACGGCGTACGAGATGAACTTGATGCCTTTCGTCTCGTCGAATTTGTGCGCGGCGCGGATCAGGCCCAGGTTGCCCTCGTTGATCAGATCCGAGAGGGCCACGCCCTGGTTCTGATACTTCTTCGCCACGGAGACGACGAAACGCAGGTTCGACCGGACGAGCTTATCCAGAGCTTCCTGGTCGTTCACCCGGATGCGCTTCGCGAGCTCGACCTCGTCCTCGCGCGTGATCAGCGGGTAGGCGCTGATGTCGCGCAGGTACTGGTCGAGCGAGCCTTCTTCGTACGACGCCTTCCTGCTCTTCGCCGCTGCCATGCCGCTGGCTGCTCCTTGGTGACCCGATTGCCATGCCGAGGTCCGAACGACCACGTGCGTTTACTCCACCCGCTCGCCGATCCGGTGCCAACGTACGCGTGTCAGAAGCGACACGCGACCCGCGGAATCCGGCGCATAGCTGTAATACACGAAGATCGGACGTCCCTCGATCAGCAACGCTGGTACGAAGCCCCAATAGCGGCTGTCGTTCGAGTTGTCGCGGTTGTCGCCGAGCACGAAATAGCTCTGCTGAGGGACGACCAGCGGCCCCCAGTTGTTTCGCGATGGATGCTCTGCCTCGTCAGTCGCCGCTCCATGTACCACATACGCCCGTTGCCAGCTGAATTCCGGCTCCGCCGGGTCATCCGTAGCTGCTGCAATGTGGACTACATATGGCTCGTTTTGCGGCTTCCCATTGAGGAACAGCGTGCCTTCACGCATCGCCAGTGTGTCGCCAGGCACACCCACGACTCGCTTAATGAAGTTAGTGTGCGGATCGACCGGCCACCTAAACACGATGATGTCGCCGCGCTGCGGGTGCTCGAATCCGGGGAGGCGGTGCGCGGTGAATGGCAGGTCCGCCCCAAAGGCCAGCTTGTTGACCAACAGCCGGTCGCCGACGAGGAGGGTCCGCTCCATGCTGCCCGTTGGAATTCGATAGGCCTCGACGAAGAAGGCCTTCAGCACCAGCCAGATGGCGACGGCGATCACAAATGACTCCGCCCAGTCGCGAAGCAATCGCCAGCGGATCCCGCCGCGATTGATCCGACGGAGCGCGACCTGGCGTCGCTCTGCGGAATACCCGGCAGATCCCGGCGTTCCGACTGGATCGGCCGGCGTGCGCTCGGTCACATCCCCTCCTGCAGCCCAATTAACCCGCGGCTTCCCACAACCGCAAGGCGCCGGACCCGCACAGAGACCGACGTGCCGCGGTCAATCCGGCGTGCCCAAATAAGTGTCGATCTGTGCACGCTGCAGCGTTCCGGAGAAGTCGATGTACCCGACTTTGGTTTCCGAGTAGAAGTCATACACCTGCCAGCCTCCCTCGCGATGCCCGTTACCCGTTTGCTTGACACCGCCGAAAGGTAAATGCGCTTCCGCGCCAATCGTCGGGGCGTTCACATACGTGATCCCAGTATCCAGCTCAGTCAGCGCGCGGAACGAGGCGTTGACGTCTCGGGTGTAGAGAGCCGAGGACAGGCCGTACGCGACGTCGTTGTTCACGGCGATCGCCTCGTCGAGGGTCGCGACCTGGATGACCGACAAGACCGGCCCGAAGATCTCCTCCTGCTCCACTCGGCTCAGCGGCCGGACATTCGCAAGGATCGTTGGCTCGAAGAAGAAGCCGTGGGCGAAGGCGCCGGTCGTCACGGGTCGACCCCCCGTGACCAGGCGCGCGCCCTCGGCATATCCGATCTCGATGTATTCCTCGACCTTGGCTCGCGAGGCCGCATGAATCAGAGGCCCCACGTCCGTCCCCTCTTTGCGGCCGTCCCCGAGCCGGAGTGCCTGGACGCGGTCGGTCAGCCGCTCGAGGAAGGCGTCGTGAATACCGCGCTGGAGGATGAGCCGCGATGTCGCCGTGCACCGCTGCCCGGTCGTCCCGAATGCACCCCATAAGACGCCCTCGAGCGCGAGATCGAGATCCGCATCATCGAGCACGATCTGGGCGTTCTTCCCTCCCATTTCCAGCGACAATCGCTTGTGCATGCGGCCACACACCTCGCCGATGCGCCGGCCGGTCTCCGTGGACCCGGTGAACGAGATCACGGGGACCGCCGGATGGCTCACGATCGCCGCGCCAGCCTCTGCATCGCCATGTACGAGTTGAATGACGTCGGGTGGCAGGCCGGCCTCGAGCAGAATCTCGACAAACACCGTAGCCGTGTGGGGGACGTCTTCCGCCGGTTTGAATACGCACGCGTTACCACAGACCAGGGCCGGGAACATCTTCCACGTCGGGATCGCCAACGGAAAATTGAACGGCGTCACGATCCCGCAGACGCCGATCGGGCGCCGGTAGCTCATGGCCCACTTGGCTCGCAACTCACTCGGCACCGTGTGGCCGAACAGTTGCCGCCCCATCGTTGCCGCATAGTACGCGGTATCGATGCCCTCCTGCACGTCGCCTCGCGTCTCGGCGAGCGGCTTCCCCATCTCACGGGTCATGAGGTCCGCCACCTCATCCTTCCGCCGAGTGAGGATGTCGCCCGCGCGGCGGATGACATCGCCGCGCGCAGGTGCAGGCGTGCGCCGCCAGCGCTCGAAGCCGCGCAGCGCAGACTGGACCGCACGATCGACATCGGCGGCGCCCGATCTGGGAAACGTGCCGATCACATCCCGTGTGTCGGCCGGATTGATGTTGAGGAACGTCTCCCGGCTGGCCGCGTTCACCCACTGCCCGGCGATGAAGTTCTGAAATGCCCGCGGACGACGGGTCGCTGCGCGGGATTGCGGCGAGCGTGTCGCTCGGCGCGCTTTAGTTTTCGCGAGTGAGGCCATAACGCTCGATCTTCTTGTAGAGGTTGGACCGGGGCATCGCGAGCGCACGTGCCGTCTCGGACACATTCCAGTCGAATGCGCGGAGCTTCGCCAGCAGGAAACCACGCTCCGCCTGCGCTTTGAACTCTTCGAAGGTCGCACAGGTGGCGAGCGACCCGATGCCGGCCCCATCGTCAGACGGACGCCGCCCGGCCAGCCGCTCGACGTCGGTCACGCTGATCGTCGGGCCGGCCGCGAGTATGAGGAGCCGCTCAATGGTGTTGCGCAGCTCACGGACGTTGCCCGGCCACTCCAGGCCGGCCAGTGCGCCGACAGCGTCCGGCGTGATCCCGCGAGGCGCGATGCCGTCCCGCGCCGCCGTGGTCTGCAGGAAATGGCTGACGAGGAGCGGGATGTCCTCTCGCCGCTCGCGCAGTGGCGGCACCGAAACCGGGACGACGTTCAACCGGTAATAGAGGTCCTCACGGAACCGCCCGGCAGCGATCTCGCTCTCCAACGCCTTGTTCGTCGCGGCGAGTACGCGCACGTCGACGGAGATCGGCTTGGCCCCGCCGATCCGCGTGACGACGCCGTCCTGCAACACCCGGAGCACCTTGGCCTGCGCCGCGGGGCTCATGTCCCCCACCTCATCGAGGAAGAGCGTACCGCCGTTGGCCTGCTCGAACTTCCCGGCGCGGTCGCTGACGGCTCCCGTGAAGGAGCCGCGCATGTGGCCGAAGAGCTCACTCTCGATCAGCTCACCGGGGATCGCGGCACAGTTCACCTCCACGAACGGTTTGTCGTGACGAGGCGACTGTCGGTGAATGGCGCGAGCGACCAGTTCCTTCCCAGTGCCGTTCTCTCCGCTGATGAGCACACGCGCCGGTGTGCCCGCGACCTTGTCGATCTTGTCGATCAGCGCGCGAATCACGTACGACTTTCCAACGATCTCGTAGCGGGATTCAATGGTCTCGCGGAGCCGGCTGTTTTCTTCGTACAGCTCGAGATGCTGCAGCGCGTTGCGCAGCGTCACCAGAATACGGTCGGTATCCAGCGGCTTCTCGAGGATATCGTAGGCGCCAAGTTGCGTGGCCTCGACGGCCGTCTGAATCGTGGCGTGCCCACTGATCATCACGACCGCGACCGAACGATCGGCCTCGCGAATGCGCTTGAGCGCCTCGAGGCCGTCCATCCCCGCCATCTTCACATCGAGAAAGACCAGATGGGGGTGCCAGGCGCCGACCTGCGTGATGCCGTCAGCCGCGTTCGTGGCCGTGCGCACGCTGTACCCCTCGTACTCGAGCAATTGCCCCAGCGCGCCCCGCACGCCGGGCTCATCGTCAACCACGAGCACGCGTCGCGTCATGGCATGGTTCGATAGATGGCCACCCTGTCGCTTACGAGACGGATGTCGGCTACGTACTGGGGCACGTTGAGGAGCAGCGCGTCCGATGCGAGTCCTGCGGGATGTTGGCCGATCTCCACCTTGTGGACCAGACTCGGGATGAGGGGAGTTGGCACAGCCAGCCCGTGGACCGACAGCTCCTGAACGTGGAACTCGGCGACCCCCGGTCGCACAACGTCAAAGGTACCTGAAAGGGTAAGCGGCTCGCGGTCAGCGAGCATTCCCCCTATCGGCCCGAACGCCGTGCGCCCACCCAGCGCCTTGATGTCGAGCGACATGCGAAGCGCGAACGCGTGGTCGACGACTGCCGCTTCAGTGCTGTCCTGCGGCGGGGGTACGTGGCCGGCGACGTCCATCAGCATGAACGCGCCGAAATCCGCAGGGAGGACCATTGTATACGGCGGTGCCCCCCGATCGCCCAGGGCGAGAATGAGTCGCTCGGCATGTGACGCCCCTCCAAGGGTGACCGGTCGCCATGCGACCGTCCCACTCGTCGAATCTGTAGCCGGGACCTGTCGTTCGCTGGGGAGCCAGTGCCGGACACGGGGAAGGTACACACCCCACTGGTCGCGCGTGAGCCAGACGGCGACCCCCAGTAGGAGCAGGAAGAAGAAGCATCCCAATCGTCGGGCACAGCCCACGCCTCAGCGACCCTCGATGATGAGCGCGACACGCGCAATACCCCGCGCGCGTCCCATCTCGAGCGCCGCGCGCCGCACCTCCTGATCGGCGAAGCGATCCGCCGATTGGTCATCGGCCGGCATCACCAGCGCGACGGCATCACGGACGTCGACGCCGCAGGTAATCCCAAGGCCGGCCAAATCGCTCGCGAAGCTGCGGCCGGACTCTCCCGACACGGCCGACAGGTGCTCATGCCGCATCGATGCCCGCCAGCACATTGAGCGACCCGGAGCGAAATCCGGCCAGGTCGACCGCGACTTGTGTGTATCCGACGGACTCCAGCGCCGCCGCGATCCGCCGACGGCCGGAGGCCGAGAGCCATGCCGACAGGCTGGCGGCGCTCAACTCGACGCGAGCCATGTCCCCATAGTCCCGCACACGCAAATCGCCAGACACCCCGATCGATCGCAGGGCGGCCTCCGCCGTCTCCACGCGTCGCAATCGTACGGTCGTGACGGGCGTCCCGTATGGCAGGCGCGACGACAGACAGGGCGCCGAGGGCTGGTTCCAGGTCGGAAGACCGCGTGCGCGCGAACGCATCCGGATCTCGTCCTTCGTCAGCCCCACGATCGCGAGCGGCGAGGAGACGCCATGCTCGCGCGCTGCGCGCGAGCCGGGGCGATAGTCCGCAAGATCGTCAGCGTTGGTCCCGTCCACGACGACCGCATAGCCGCGCGACTGCGCAAGAGGAACGAGCTTGGACCAGAGCTCGTGCTTGCAGAAATAGCACCGATTCGTGGGATTGGCCGCATACCGCGGATCGTCGAGCTCGCCCGTCTCGAGGACGAGCCATGGCAAACGCCATTGGCTCGCGATGTCGCGCGCCAGCGCGCATTGCTCGCTCGAGAGCGATGCGCTGACACCAGTCACCGCGAGCACACGGCTCGCACCGAGCGTCTCCAAAGCCACGCATGCCAGATAGGTGGAGTCGACCCCACCACTGAACCCGATCAGCGCAGAGCCATGCTCGATGAGCCACTGTTGCAGGCTCACCTCTTTCTCGGCGGCGGTGGCCGCGCCGGAAGCGCGCGTGTGGTCGTCAGTCTCGGCGAGTGGCATTTGATCCCTCCGTATGATCGCCGACGGGGATCAAGCCGCGCCAGCCCCGGCGGACCCCCTGGGCGTGGGCGCCGCGAAACCCGCAACCACGGGCCGATAGCGGAGCGCCTCGCCGACCGCAACCACGCTCACCGCGTCGTCGCCAGCCAAGTCGGCGATCGTCCGGGCCACCTTGAGCACGCGATGATAGCCGCGCGCCGAAAGCGAGAGACGCTCCGCCGCCTCATGCAGGAGGTTGTGGCCCTCCGTCGTGATGGCACTGTGCGACTCGAGCCAGCGGCCGCTCGCGTGCGCGTTGCAGGTGACTCCCGAGCCGGCGGCTCCGCTCGCGAACCGATGCAGCTGCCGCACACGGGCGCGCTGGACCCGCTCGCGCATCTGGGCCGACGTCACCTCCGGCGCGCGCGCTGCCAGGGCGCGGAGCGGGACGGCGCCGACGGTCACATGCACATCGATGCGATCGGCGAGGGGTCCCGAGAGACGCGATCGGTACCTCACGACTGCACTCTCGGGACACGTGCAGTGCGCTCGAGGATCGCCGGCGCGGCCGCAGGGGCATGGGTTGGTCGCGGCGACGAGGGTGAACCGAGCCGGATACACCACGGCGGTGCGCGCGCGGGCGATCACGACACGCCCATCCTCCAAGGGCTGACGCAGCCCGTCGAGGACCGTGCGCGGGAATTCGAGAAACTCATCCAGGAACAGGACGCCTCGATGCGCGAGGCTCACCTCGCCGGGTCGCGGATTGCTGCCGCCGCCCAGGAGTCCAGCGGAAGAGACGGTGTGGTGCGGCGAACGAAAGGGACGTGGCGGAGGCACCGGGTCGTCACCGCAGATCAGGCCTGCGACCGACCGTACAGCGATCACTTCGAGCGCCTCTTCTTCAGTCAGGGGCGGCAGAATGGTCGGGAGACGCCGAGCGAGCATGGTCTTCCCCGCCCCAGGTGGTCCGACGAGTAGGACGTTGTGCGCACCGGCGGCCGCCACCTCGAGCGCGCGCTTTGCGGCGCTTTGCCCGACGACGTCGGCGAAGTCCACGTCGGAGGCGCTACTCGGCCTGTCCTCAGGCGGCAGGCGCTCGGCCAGTGGCAACACCCCGCGCCGAAGGGCATCGACGAGGGTGCGGAGCGTGAGAGGCGCGACCAGTCGGACGCGCGACACCAGTCCGGCTTCTACGACATTCTCGAAGGGCAGCACCAGCGTACGAGCGCCCTCGCGCGCCACGTGTCTGGCGAGAGGGAGCGCGCCGCGAATTGGGCGGATGGACCCGTCCAGCCCCAGCTCGCCAACTATGGTGAGCGTGTCTGCGCCGGCCAGCGTCAGTTGGCCCGTCGCCATCAGCAGAGCGAGCGCGATCGGCAGGTCGAACGCCGTCCCGTTCTTCGGCGTATCAGCCGGTGCCAAGTTTACCGTAACTCGCCGGGGTGGCAGGGCGAAGCCGGCATTGAGGACGGCGGCCGTCACCCGCTCACGGCTCTCCCGCACCGCATGCGCGGCAAGACCAACGATCGTCCACGTTGGCAGTCCGAGCGCGGCATCGACTTCGACAGTCACGTCGTACGCGTCGATCCCGAGCACTGCCGCAGAGCGTACGGCGGCCAGCATGGAGTGATTGATAGCGACGCGCCGTCAGCGCGCCGTCACCGGCCCCTTCGTGGCGAAGCCGCCGTTCACGTGCCGCGTGCAACCAACGGTGACGGCGCGCGCACGGCCGGGACGGGCGGGCCGAACATCAGACGCCGCCACCATCCGGCTCGCCGCTCGGCTCGTGTCACGGTTCGGATCATCGTGTGCCAGCCGCGCCGCATCGCGGCCGCGTCGGCAAACCGCGCGTTTCTACTGGTCTACTCTTGGTCTACTCTCTGAGCGCGCAGCACCCGCCCCCTCCTAGGGTTACCCATCTATGCCGAACGCCTATTCGCGACCCACCATCGTCGTCGACAAAGTCAATGCTCCCGAGACACTGTGCCCCGGTTCCGTCACTCCCACAGCGACTAACGACCAGATAACGGAATGGGGCGTTCCGGAGCTGTTGCCTTCTGGATCTGGCATCGCGGTAAATGATTTTGGAGTTCCAGGGCTATCGCTCTCCGGGTTCGGCATCGCGGTGAACGAACGCGGGCCACCTGAAGAATCCCCATCTGGGTTGGGCATGTAAGAATTCGAGCGGGGTCCGCCCGAAGAGTCTCCATCGGGGTCGGGCATACTGGAACTTGAGCGAGGTCCGCCTGAGGAGTCGCTATCCGGGTTCGGCATCCCGCCACCCGAACCCTGCGGCCCCCCGCTGCCGCCCGAGCCACCACTGCCCTCAGTTCCACCGCTGCCCTCAGTTCCACCGCTGCCCTCAGTTCCACCGCTGCCCTCGGTTCCACCACTACCCTCACTTCCTCCGCTGCCGTCCGTGCCACCGCCGCCCTGAGTGCCACCGCCTGAGGAGCCCCCGCTCGCGGATCCGCTACTGACTGGCAAATCGGAGCTGTTGCTCGCGCCGCACACAAAAACGTGCATGACGCCGTCAGCATCGAGATAGTTAGCGGCGCAGCCCGTCACGGAGTTATCCGTTGATTGCGGGCCACTACCCTCGCTGCCCCCTCCGGTAGTCGCACTGCCCGTGCCTTGGGCCGTCCCGCCAGTCTCGTTGCCTCCTTCGGTACCAGCGCCGCCGCCTGCCTCCGTCCCGCCGCTACCGGCTCCTCCACCCCCCTCGGTTCCGCTACCGCCAGTCCCAGCGCCACCCGATCCTGATCCGCCCGTACCGCCTTCGTCAGTACCGCCGCCTCCACCTCCACCCCCTTCGGTGCTCCCGCCCGTCGGAACGGTTGGCCCCGTCTCGGTTGGCCCGTCTCCGACCACCGTGCCGACCTGTCCTCCCTGAAAGTCGCTGCCGCCCTCCGGCCCGATTCCCGGGCTGCTTCCCCCTCGCGAGCCGCCACCAAGTCCGGTGGCTCCGCCGGAACCAGTGCCGCCGCCCGAGGTCGAGCCGCCGCCAGTCCCGGTACCACCACCGGGGACATTGCCCCCGGGCGATTTCGCGGTGCCGCCGCCGAGACCGACGGTGGATCCGCCGGGCAGCCCGCCGCCGGCAGATCCGGTCGGTCCAGGCCTTCCCCGGGTTCCTGATGTGCCGATTCCGCCCAAAGTGGTGGGCTGGTTGGCTTGCGGTGCGCCTACGGCTCCGCCGAAGATCGGGCCGTCCGGAGTGCCGAGTTTCTTGATGATCTCGTCGATCGCGTCGTTATCCTCTTTCAGATTCCACAACGTTTCCGCCACTAGCGCTAGCACGAGGATGTCACTGGCGTATCCGCCGACTCGTCGCACCGCTTCTTTCGAAAGCACCTTTTCCAGCCACGCCTTCGCTCGTTCAGTTTCCAACAACACCGTCACCGCTACTGCGCCACCAACGAGTGAATGCGCAGCCCGCCGAACCTTCAGCTGCTGCAGCTTTGTCAGGAGTTCATCGTTCGCCTCAGCTTGCGCAGTCGCGGTGCTCACCCGAGCAGATCCGCTGGGGGCCGGGGGCGGTGGTGGTGGCGCAGCTGCCGCCTGGCCTGCCGCGTGTACCTGCTCGGCCATCTCTAGCGTTAGCGGAAGCGACCGATCACGCACCGCGCTCAAAGGAGGCACCGCGATACTAGGAACGGACAGTCGCTTGAAGATCCCGACCGTTCCGGTCCGTGAGATCATGTAGACGTAACTGTCGACCGGCGCTCGCTGCGCCGCCAACGGAAACTCCATCGCGAACCGCTGCCCGTCCTGCGCCGTGAATTCGAGCTCGAGTCGGTCTTCCTTGTGCACACGTACGGCGGTGGAATACGGACGCTGGGTGCGCATGGCACCTGGGGTGCCCGACACTTTGACGGTTTCCACATCGACCTCGTTCGCGACAGTTGGTTTGCACGGCGGTTGGCGCGCCGGGAGCAATCGCTCTACAGCACTATAGGCGATCCCGGCACGACGGCCAATGGCGACGTCGCTTCGGATATCACCCCACCGACCTCATCAAGACGCGCGCTGGCGCAGCTACATCGCCTCCTGCGAGACGCTCAACGGACGCTGAGCGGACCGCCATGCAATCGCCGTCCGGCCGGACGGTAGCGCTATCCACTCGGAATTTGTCCTTGCGCGGGCGACCGGCAAGCCGATCGAATGTGACAAAGTCGTTGTCGATACGCTTAGCCGGCGCCTCTCGCACGCCCCCTAGACTCAGAACTGCGACTCGTGGGCCGCGAGATAGCGCCGAACGTCCGACTGCCTGTATCGACTCTCGCCCCCCAGCGCTCACGCTTCGAATTCCCAAGTGCCGGATGATCGTCTTCGACACGCGCAGGATTGACGTGACCCCGTGCGGTGAGAGCAGCGGCTCGATATACCAGTCGGTACCTCCGCGCGCGCGTGTTTAGTAGTGATGGGGCTGCAGTGATAGTGCCCCGCGGCCTCGTGGCCAGGAATGCGCGCTGTAACGTGTTGCGATTGTTTAACGAAGCAATGTGTGCGTGTTGACGAATCGCGCAACTTGAACTGCGTTTCGCAGCACAAATCGCATACCAACTCGCCCGGCAAAAGGCCCCCATTGAGTTCCTAGGGTCTCCGTCAGCGGTACCGCGGCCAATCACACGGACATAGGTTCGGTTTTTACATACGCCCATCACACGCAACCGGTCTCTAATTTCTATGGACTCGGGCAACGGGTCTCAGATCCTTTCTAGGAGCCTCCTCCGGTACACCCTGCGTCGCCTATGAGGCAACCAGGTGTTGACCATATCAACAATGGTGACGACGTGCGCGAATAGTACGACCGGGCAGGACACTCTCGGACGCCCATTTTGTTAGAGCAGCGTTACAGCCCCCAGGCCACCACGCGGCACACACGCACCGCCCCCGTCGTTGCTAATCGTCGCACGATTGATCACCCACCTCGCGCTGGGGGTCACAGCGCCTCATACCTCATCTTACGATCGACCTTCGCCGATCGTGAATATCGCGAGGATAGCAGTCGCGCGGGTCGTCTCTGACGAGGGCTCGCGACTTTTGCTGTTCTCGGCCATGCCGTTGGGCCCGCGCATATTCTCGCGGAGGGCTGGTACCGCGGCATCCCAATCCCGTAGGCAACAGCTTAAAGGTGCGCTGCGCGGCGCTGCGGTCCCAGCTTTCGGGCCGCGGACTCGTTCTGCTCAGGCCTCGGGGTGGTCAAGCGCCGTCCACGTTGGCAGTCCGAGCGCGGCGTCGACTTCGACAGTCACGTCGTACGCGTCGATCCCGAGCACGGCCGCGGAGCGCACGGCGGCCAGCATGGAGTGATTGATAGGGACGCGCCGTCAGCGCGCCGTCACGGGCCCCTTCGAGGCGAAGCCGCCGTTCACGTGCCGCGTGCAACCAAAGGGGACGGCGCGCGCACGGCCGGGACGGGCGGGCCGAACATCAGACGCCGCCACCAACCGGCTCGCCGCTCGGCTCGCGTGACGGTTCGGATCATCGCGTGCCATCCGCGCCGCATCGCGGTCGCGTCGGCAAACCGCGCCTCGGGAGCGACAGCCAACCCCTGACGCAACCAATCCGCCAATGCTTCGTGATAGGTATCGAACTCCAGCTCGCCCCCGAGCTGTCGCGCGATGATCGCGCGCGCATCACCATCGCCGAAGGGCGGATGGCCCGAGAGCACGTACGCCACGATGGCCGCCATCGCGAAACAGTCGACACTCGGCCCCTGCGGCTCGCCCAGGAGCTGCTCGGGCGCGGCGAAGGCAGGCGTGCCAGTCGGGCCGCCAGGCGTCTCACCCGGTATGAAGGCGACACCGAAATCACTAATGCGCCACCGGCGATAGCGGTCGATCAGAATGTTCTCCGGCTTGAGATCTCGATGCACAATGCCGCTCGCGTGTGCCGCGCTCAGTCCATCCAGGATGAGATCGACCTGCGGTCCAATCTCGACCAAGGGCCTCGGGCCGCTGCGCACGACGAGATCGGCTACCGAGCCGCCCTCGGCGAGCTCCATGGTGTACCAGGCCACCGGGCCACGCCGGTCCCAATCGTAAATCGGCACGATCGCGGGATGAGCGAGCTGCGCGGCCAATTGCGCCTCGCGGCGGAAGCGCGCGACAGCCGCGTCGTCACGCGCGACCTGAGGGTGCAACATCTTGAGTGCCACTTCGCGCTCGAGTGACAGGTCACGAACGCGCCAGACAGACCCGAACGTGCCGGTCCCGAGCGGCGACAGCACCTCGTAGTCATCACCCAGCGCCCACCGCAGACGTTGCTCACTCCCCAGCGTCTCGACGTCGCTGTCCTCGACATCGCCCAGCGCCTGGCTGGCACGGGGCGAGGTCACGCGCTCCAGCGCGCGGAGCAATGTGCTGATCGAGGGGAAACGGGCCGCGGGGGATGGCTGTAGTGCGCGATCGACCACGTCGGCGAGCGCCTGCGGGCAATCGGGCCGCACCCAGCGGATCGGCGGCACGTCCCGGGCCGGTGGGAGCTCGCCCGTCAGCAGCGCGAAGCACAGCGCGGCGAGCTGCCACTGATCACTCCTGGCATCCGGCGCCCATCGCCCCGATTCCCACTCCGGCGCCATTGGGAGCCATCGAGGATCCGGCGCGAGCCCGGGCGGGATGGCGTCGCGCAGCACTGCCCATTGCCACCCTAGGAGCCACAGCCGCCGAGTCGGCGATACCCACACGGTTTCCGGCGCAAATGCGCCGTGGACGTAGCCGCTGTCGTGCAGATACGCGAGGGCGCCGCCGGCCGCTCGGAGCACCTGCATGGCAAACGGGGCATCGCCAGCTCCAAGTCGAGCGATGCGCGCGGCTATCGTTTCACCTTCGATCCACCGACGGAGATAGCCAGGCCCGCGGCGCGTGTCGCGGTTGACCGACCAGAAGTGGTACGTCGTCGGGATCGACGGGTGGCTCAGATGCGCGAGGTGCCGCGCCTCCGCGGCGAGCCACCCCGCGTGCTCAGGATTGGGCGCCGTGATGAGCGCCAACGACCGCCCCAGCGCGTCGATGACCTCCTGGGCGTGTCGATAATCGCTCGCGACACCGGTCGCACCCCATCGCCAGTCCGTCGGCAACTGCCACCCGGCCAGGTGGGCGGGAAGGTCACGGGTCGTCTGGTTGAGACCGTTCATCTCCTAGCCAACAGTAACACGATGGTCACCCGAGTTCCGCTGCCCGCCTGGCTTTGGACACTAATGGTGCCGCCCCATCCTTCGACGACGCGTCGGCTCACCGCCAACCCCAACCCGCTCCCACTGGTCCGGGTTGAAAAGCGCGGCTCGAATATGCGAGGCAACACGTTCGCCGGAATACCTTCGCCGTCGTCCTCGACGAGAATCAGCGCACGCCCCGGACCGTTGCGCGCGGCGGCGCCAGTGCCGGCTGTCGTCACCTCCGACTCGCCGGGGATGACTCGCAGGCGGACGCCGACACGCCTCGCGCCGGCCAGGCGCGCATTCTCCAACACGTTCAACAATACTTCGCGCGCTTCGTCGGCCCGTGCGTGCACGACGACCGGTTCGCTGACACCGCTCAATTCCCACACGATGCCGGTCGCCGCGTCGAGGCGCTCGAGCTCCACGACATCTCGCACCACCGGAGCCAGGTCGGTCGGCTCCGCCGGCGCGCGCTCCGTCGAAACGGACCCGTACTGACTGAATGCACGGGCAATCCGGTCCAACCGATCGATCTCCGCCAGGATGCGACCCGCATTCTGGTTGAGAATGGTGTCAAAGTCGGTCCGACCCGCGGCTCGCGCTCGCTGCAGATGCTGAATGCCGAGACGGATCGGCGTGAGCGGATTCTTGATCTCGTGCGCCACCTGTCGGGCCATCTCCCCCCACGCGAGGACGCGTTGACTCTCGCCGAAGTCAGCAGCCATCCGACGAAACGCGCCGAACACTTGCTCAAACTCCGCCGGCGGATTGCCGGCCAGATCCGGTTCACGTTCGCCGGCAGCGACGGCGACCGCAGCACGCCGCAACGCCTCGATCGGTCGCGCCAGTTGGCGCGCCGCCAAGCCGCTCAGCCAGAGCGCGGCCGCGGCGCCGAGCACGACGGAAAACAGGACGAGGATGCCGAGATCGGTGCGTCGCGACTCCACCCCGATCTCATCGACCCGGGCGGGCGCGGCGAGGATCGTCTGCTCCTCGAAGGCGCGATACCCGAAGAGCACTGGCGTCCCCGCCAACGCCTGCGGGTGGCTGGTCCGCACCTCCTTGCCCAAGCCGAGATCCAGCTCGACGTCCGGACGCAGGAACCGTCCGAGCGGCGCGACATCCAGGAAGATGCTGTCGCTCGCCGCGCTCAACATGCCATCCTGGTACAAGAGGAGCGGCGTGCCCACTCGATCCGCGTCCGACGGCAACTCTTCCATTCCACCCGTGGCCGCCGCGCGCAGCGTCTGCCAGACGAGTAGTGCGCGCTCCTCGGCGTCGTCCGAGCGCAGGCGCCGATAGGACCAGACAGCGAACAGCACGGCTGGCACGACGAAGAACATGAACAGCACCACGATGAGCTGCGTGCGGTAGCTACGGGCCCATCGCTTGCCCTGCATACGGACCCACCGGGTCAGCACGCCATCGCCCGCAGCGCTGACGATCCAGAGGACAAGCACTACGAGCAGATCGGCAACAACCAGGAGCAGCGCGCGCTGCGCGAGCGCATCGAAGGGCCGCAGCGGCACCTCCACGTGCAGTCGGACGGCGCCGAGATTGCTCGGCACGAGCCAGTCCCCGTGCAGGTCGCTGCCAATGCGTCGCCAGCCAATCGCGCCGAACGTGGATCGTCGCATTTCGTCGAGCGGCAGGGCCGCGGCTCCGCCGGCGCTCGCGCGCGACGGCGGCACGGCGCCACCCTCCGCGGAGTCGGAGCCCGCTCCACCACTCGTATCGGGGGCAACGCTGGTCTCGCGCCGCGGCGGGACGAGCTCGAGCGGCGAAATCGAGTACTCGTCGGACGTGGGAGCGTCGGCCGCGAGCCCCACGAGCATGGCGAACGCATTCTCGGTGAAGAGGCGCGAGGGCGGCGCCACGACCGCAGTCGTCACCTGCCCATCCGCCCCCGGAACCGCGAGTACGAGGCGTACGCCCGGGTAACCCATGATCGACGTGAGCACGATGGTCGCGTGGCTCCGCGCCGTCTCGACAACCAATGCGATCGCGCCAGAATCACGATCAAAGCGCGCGAGCGCGAGCGAGGCCCACTCGCCTTGTTCCGGCGACCAGAGACCGAGCCTCACCGGATATGCAGCGGCGGCCAGGTCTGAACGCGCAAACATCTTCAGCAAGTCCGCCCGGCTCGTTGGCGCGGGCTGCGAGGCGATCTCCCCAGCCAATCGCTCGAGCAGCACCACCTGCATGGGGTCTGGGGTCATGAGGCCGGCGAGGTCGTGCTCCGCCAGCAGGGCGCGCTTGTCAGCCGTGGTCGACCAGATGATGACCGCGGACGCAAGTGAGGCGACGACGGCCGGCGGCACCACGGCCCACCGCGTGCGACGGGTGAATGCGGCTGCGAGCGCGGCAGCACACCACAGGAGTTGATAGGGGGCCGGCCAACCCTGGTTCACGCGCCATAAGACCGGCGCCAGCGCTGCCGCCGCGACAGCCAAAACGATAGGTATGACGGGGGGAAGCCCGCGCAGAGAGCCGATCCCGCCGTGTGCGGCAACGGCCGCTCCCACCAGCAACGCTGTCGTCACCAGCGCCAAGGCAATCTGCCAGCCCACCCAGAGCAGGAGCGACACCGCCGCCCCTGGCGGCGTGATACCGCCCGCCACCTGGCGGAGAGCGACGAGCGCCCCAATGCTCGTGACCACCGCCGCAAATAGCGCCAGCCAGCGCGGCCGCACCCGGAAACGCGCACGAGCCACAGCAAGCGCCGCAAGCAAGACGATCACGCCGGTCACGCCAAGCGCGCCGACGCTCGCAGTGTACGGCCCACCGACCGGCGAAAAGAAATAGGTGGGATCGAACAGCCGGCTCGCGTTGGAGAACGTGTTGAGAGGCACGATGGCCAAGGCGACCAGTGGCGTCGCGAGCGCCAGCATGCGGCGCCCCCACATCGTCGCCCGCGGTCGCCACTCCGCGATCACGAACGCGAGCATGGCGACGGCAATCACGAGAGCCCCTCGACTGGTGACTCGTTCCGCCGCACTCACACGCGCCTGGTCACTCGTTGGCGTCACGGCTCGAAGCGTGACGAGCGGGACGTCGTCGACGGTCAACGTGGTCCCGGGGTCCGGCCCCAGCAGCTGGCGATCGACCAGCAATGGGATGGAGACAGCGAAGCTGTCGACATCCGTCCGGGCAGCGACGTCGGCATCGAGCGGATCGGACAGTCGGTCCGCCGGCGGGTCCGCGTGTAAGACAGCCGTTGCGATCGCGCGGTCCTGGCCGCGAGCCACAGTGGCCTGGAGCACGGTGTAGAACGACGAGCGGATGACCGCGAACGCCGAACCGCTGGAGTCGATGGGCGCGCTGATACGTCCGGCCCACGCGACCGGTGTCCCGGCGCGGTAGAGAACGATCCCACGGTCGCCGGGCCCGCGGGCCAGGGGCGCTATCCAGCTGAACGCGGCTGCCGGCGACGCGGGCGCGTCCAGCGCCCTGGTCGCATCGCCTGCGAGACTCCGCGTCAGACGCGTCAACTCGTCGTGCATCACCACCGTCGCCCGCGACGCAATATCGGCTTCGGTGGCTGGCCAGGCGTGTTCAATCTTCGCGAGTGTCCACTGCCCGGCAGCGGCCAAAACGCAGAAGCCGAGGAGCGCCACCGCAGTGAGCCGCGCGCCGATTCGCCGGCGCCCGACCGATTGCGCGACGGTCGCCACTGTGGCGGCACTGCACACCGCGAGGTAAGGTACGGCGGGGTCACGCAGCCACGCGGTGCCTGATAGCAAGGCGATCGCGGTGCTGGCGGTCCACCAAAACGTAAGAGGGCGGGCTGCTGTCTCGTTCGGCGTGCCGGACGGCGCCACTGGTGCCGTGTGCGCGTCAGCCGGCGGCTCGAAGCCCGCGACTCTCATGCGACGATCAGGAATGGCCACTCCGCAGCGACTGAAGTCTCTCCAACCGGAACGCATCGCCGCAGCGGTCGCCGCCGACCCGCGGCTGATCGTGCCGGTTGGAACCTGCGACATGCACGCTCCGCACTTGCCGTTGGGCTGCGACACGATGCTCGTCGACCGATTGGCCGACGACCTGTCCGCCGAATTCGGCATCTTGCGGGCGCCCACCATCGAATACGGCGCGAGCAATGCGGCGACGCATGGATCCGCCGGCCCTGGCTGCGTCCGGAAGAAGACCCTGCACCTGCTCCTCAACGATCTGCTGGCGTCGTGGGAACAGGCCGGTGTGCGCGAGTTCGTGCTCCTGACAGCTAACGGCGACGATGCACATCAGGAGGCCCTCGCAACGGTGATGACCATCGATGCCCGCGTGCGCGTCGTCGACGCGGCACGAGCGGGGGCAGGCGCGCCAGCCACCGGGCTGACTGGGTGGCCCCGCGGCGGCGAAGCGGAAACATCGCTCATGTTGTATTTGGCTCCGCACCTCGTGGATCTGCGCTTGGCGCAGGATAATACCCCGCAGCCTTCCGTACGGCGACCAAATCGCTGGGGGCGCTCACGCGCCCGCACGGGCGAGTTGCCGCCAGAGGGGGTCGATGCGGCGTCCGCGGCGAAGGGGGAGGTGTTGTACCGGAGGCTGCGGGAACGCATCGCCGAGCAGATTTTCCGGTCCCCGCGCGTGGTGGACTAGCACAACCGGACGCGCCGATTGCGCCTCGTGCTCGCAGGTCTGCTGATGGCAATCGCAGCACCGGCTCGCCGTCCGGGCACGCTGCGCCCTGGAGTCGGCATGGCCGCGGGACGCTCCACGCCTGCGCAAGCCCCGGTCGACGACGCCGGCAGCTTTACGATCCTGCAGGCCGGGGTCAAGGTCGGGCGCGAGGTTTTCACCATCCAGCAAACACCTCCGCCGGACGCGGGATATGTCGTCCAGGGCTCAGCCGTGTACGTGACGCGCCGCCTGGTCCCGGTCCTGCGAACGGATTCCGCGGGAACACCGCTCCGGTACGAACTAAATGAATTCGTAGGTGACCGCCGGCAGGCGCAGTTGATGCTGAACGTGGCACGCGGGCGAGGCAGCGAGCGTACCCAGACCCGCGGCGGCGAGTCGGCCAAGGAGTTCCGGGTCGGAGTCGGCGCGCGCCTGCTTGATGATGATGTCTTTGCGCAGTACTACTTCATCGCGCGCGCGATGGTGCACGCGCAGCCGCTCACCCCTGGGCGGGCAATGGTGATGACCCTCCTGGTCCCTCGGAGGGGAGGTACCGTTGCGGCGCCGGTTTCGATCATCGGCAACGAACATCTCGATATCGGCGGACAGAGCCGTACAGCAGTGCATATGCGTATTGACCCCCCTGGAGGGGAGCCCCGCGATATCTGGGCAGACACACAAGGCCGTCTGCTGCGAGTCGCCATCCCCGCGCGCGGCCTCCTGGCCGTTCGCGACGACGTGCCCTCCTGACCCTCCCCGGGGCCGCCTGAAACCGGTGACCGTGCCTTTGCGTAGGGCGGCTCAGCCGGGCGGGGCAACTGGGTCCCGCCCATCGATGGACTAACAATGATGCGACCGTTCATATTCTTCGCGACACTCTGGGTTGCGGCGACGCCTCTGGCGGCGCAGCAGACCTCCGCCGCGCGCGTCGGTGCTGCGCCGACCCCCGATAGCACGCGAGCCTCCGCGCCTGACTCGACCGGCCCGGTCCTGACGCTTGGCGACGCTCTGCGTGTAGCGCGCCAGAACAACCCGACCTTCCTTCAGAGCGTGGAGGCGCGACAGCTCGCCGGCGCCAATGTACGGATGGCCTACGGGCAGCTCCTGCCCCAACTGAACGCGCAACTCCTCGGCCTCTATCAGCAGGGCGGACAGCAGGTCACCAGCGGCAGCTTCCTGGGCGCCAGCGCCGACTATATGTACTCGCAATACGGGCTGAACCTCAGCTACACGCTGAACGCGGCGAGTCTCCTCACGCCGGCTTATGCAAAGGCGTCGAGGGATGCCGCGGAAGCCGACGTCGCGGGGCAGGCCGAAACTCTCGAGAGTGGTGTGGCTCAACAGTACGTGACCGTGCTGGAGGACCAGGCCAAGGCGGCACTCCAGGACACGCTCGTCGCCGATGACCAGGCGCAGCTGGATCTGTCCAAGGCCAAGGTTGCAGTCGGAAGCGCGACGATCCTCGACCAGCAGCGGGCGGCCGTCACACTGGGACAGCAGCAGGTGCAAGCCCTTCAGGCACACAACCTGGTCGACATCGACAAACTGCGGCTGTTCCAACAGTTGGGAGTGAACCAGCCGCCCGGCGTTCGCCTTGTGGATGCGTTCGCCGTCACGATGCCGCCGTTCACGCTCGACAGCGTGATGAACCTCGCTCGTCGCGCGAACCCGCAGATGAACGCGCTTCGAGCCCGCACCCATGCAGCGGACGTCGGCGTCCATAGGGCCAACGGCCTTTACACGCCGCAACTTCAGATCACCACCGGCATCGGCGGCCAGACATACAATTATACGAACGACACTCCGCTCATCGGCGAGTACCAAGCGGCGCTGGCCCAGCAATACGGGTCCTGTCTGACGCTCGATTCGATCGGCTTGGCTGCCCACCTGCCCTCACGCAATTGCGGATCGTCCACACTCACGCCGGCGCAGATCGCGGGCATTAAGGCGAGTAACCGCCAGCTGCTCACCGGGTTTCCGTTCGCCTTTCAGAACATTCCGCGGTCGGTGCAAGCGTTCGTCACGCTGCCGATCTTCGATGGCTTCCAGCGCGAGCAGCATGTCGAGCAAGCGGAAGTAGACCGGGAGAACGCACGGTACAATGAGCGGGCTCGCGACCTCCAATTGACGGCCGACGTGACGAGCGCGTACCTCACGCTCACGACGTCCGTTCGCACTGTCGACATCCAGGAACAGAACGCCGGCGCCGCGCGCCAGGCGCTCTCGCTGGCCGAAGAGCGTTACCGCGTAGGGGCAGCCACGTTCCTCGATGTCACCGACGCCCGCGCCGCCTTCGAGCGTGCCGAAAACGATCGCATCTCTGCGGTGTACGACTACCACAAGGCGTTCGCCGCGCTTGGAAAGCGCTGTCGGCCGACCCCTCCGATGACCATGTCAACGCCCTCCTCACATTCCCCGGCGGCTCGCACACCCGACGCCCGCCCGGACACAGGATCCCGTATGACACCACGCACCAAATGGTCTATCGTCGGAGCCATCGCCGTCGTCGCCCTCGTCGCTGGGGTGGCCGTTGCCGCCACGCGCGGCCCCAAGAGTGTGGCCGTCCGCATCGAGTCGGTCGGTCGACGGGACCTCGTGGCCTCGGTCACGGCCAGCGGCCAGGTCGAGCCGCATACCAAGGTCGACATGAGTGCCGACATTTCCGGCCGCATCATCACACTCGCGGTGAAAGAAGGCCAAAACGTGGAGAAGGGTCAGCTGTTGGTGCAGATCGACCCGGCGACGTATCAGGCCGCGGTGGAGCGATCGCGCGCTGCCCTCGCCGCCGCCAATGCCCAGGCGCTGCAGGCCGCAGCGAACGCCGACCAGGCGCAACACAACTACGATCGGTCAGCCGCCATCAAGAAGAGCAATGCCGCTGCTCATCTCGGACGAGCAGCTCGAGCAGCTGCGGACGGCGCTCGACGTCGCCCAGGCGCCTCGGCCCAGGCGGCGCGCGACCAGGTCGATCAGGCCGCGGCCGCGTTGCGAGACGACGAGAGTTCCCTCAGCAAGACGACCATTCGCGCACCTATGGCCGGAAAGGTCACGCGCCTCGCCGTCGAGCAGGGCGAGACGGCGATCCAGGGCACGCTGAACAAGGACGCCGCGACGCTGCTCACAATCAGCGACATGAGCGTCCTCGAGACCAAGGTCAAGGTCGACGAGACCGACGTCGCGCATATCCAGGTCGGCGATACCGCCGCCATCCAGCTCGACGCGTTCCCCGACACGGTCTTTCGCGGCCGCGTGACGAAGATCGCCAACAGCGCCATGAAGAGCGCCGCCGCCTCGCAAGGGGACAACAACAACAGTGCGACGACCGACCAGGCCGTCGACTATCAGGTCACCATTCAGCTGCTCAATCCACCGCGTGACACGCGACCCGACTTTCTCGGCCACCGCGAAGATCATCACCGACACGCGGAGCAACGTGTTGGCGATTCCGATCATTGCGCTCACAGTGCGCGACAACCAGGCGTTGCCACAGCGGGGATACCGCGGGCGTCACCATCGGGCGGACAGCGACGCCGACGAAACAGGTCGGCAAGCGAGACGTCGAGGGTGTATTCGTCGTCGGCGCGGACAACAAAGTCACCTTCCGGCCGGTGAAGGTCGGCATCGCGGGTGAGACGTACTTCGAGGTCCTGACCGGCCTCCGGCCGAATGAACGAATCGTTGGCGGCACCTATCAGGCGATTCGCGACCTCAAGGACGGTACCCTCGTGCACGAGGCGAAGCCCGAACCGACGGCGGCGGCACAGTTCAAGTCATGACCGACCAATCGCTGGTCGCGGACGAGTCGGAAACGATCGCGCTCAGCACCACCGCTGAGCGCCGAGCGGTCGTCGCGCAGACCGGAGTCGTTCCGGACGAGGACTGGGTCATCGTCGCGCGTGGGCTCCGCCGCGAGTACGACATGGGGGGCGAGATCGTGCGCGCCCTCCGCGGCGTCGACCTCGCCATCCGGCGGAATGAATACGTCGCGATCATGGGGCCGTCAGGCTCCGGCAAGTCGACGCTCATGAACCTGATCGGGTGCCTCGATACCCCGACCGCGGGCGAATACTGGCTGAACGGCGTCCAGGTCAGTCACATGTCCGACAACGAGCTCGCGCGCATCCGAAACCGGGAGATCGGTTTCGTGTTCCAGACGTTCAATCTGCTGGCGCGCGCGACCGCGCTCCACAACGTCGAGTTGCCGCTCGTCTACGCTGGCGTGCCGGCCGCGGAGCGTCGCGCGCGCGCCATTGAGGCCCTCGAGTCGGTCCAGCTCGGCGATCGCGTGCTCCACCGGCCCAACGAGCTCTCCGGTGGTCAGCGGCAGCGCGTTGCGATCGCCCGGGCACTCGTCAATCGCCCCTCCATCCTGCTAGCCGATGAACCGACCGGGAATCTCGATTCGGCAACGTCGGACGAGATCATGCGGGTGTTCGGCGAGCTCGCGAGCCACGGACAGACCGTGATCATGGTGACCCATGAAGCCGACATTGCGGCGCATGCACGGCGCGTGGTCGTGCTGCGCGACGGCGGGGTGGCCAGCGATACCCGCCGCGATTCGGTGGCCGCTCGTATCGCGTTCGCCCCTCCAGCCGTCGCCTGACCAATGTCGTGGCTCGAGGCGTTTCGACTCGCGCTGCAACAAATACGCGTGCAGAAGCTCAAGAGCTTCTTCACGCTGCTGGGTGTGACCATCGGCGTCATGTTCCTCATCGCCGTCGTAGCGGTCGTCGAGGGCATGGGTCAGTACATGGAACACGACCTGATCGGGAAGCTCATGGCGGTGCACAGTTTCGAGCTCCGCAGCTTTCCCGACATCAACATCGGCGATGAAGACGAGGGCACGTGGATCGAGTACACCCATCGTCCCCGTATCACCGAAGAGGATCTGCACCCGGTCGTCGATGCGCTCCCACCTGGCACGCGGTGGTACCTGTTCAGCCAGGACCGGCTCGTGGTCCAGTCATCGTATGCCGCGCCTCGTCGGGTGGATGTCTACGCCGTGACAGGGGATTACTTCAACATCAAGAGTCTGGGCGTCGTCAGCGGCCGCGTATTCACGGACCAGGAGCTCGAGTCTGGCAGCCTCGTCGCCGTCATTGGGCAGGACATCAAGAGTCACTTTTTCCCGACGGTCGACCCGATGGGCCACACGATCCGCATGGGTGGAATCCCGTACACGATCGTCGGCATCGCCGAGAAACAGGGCAGCGTCTTTGGCCAGTCGTTGGATCGATTCGTGATCGCGCCGTATCGGGCGCCGGTCCACCGGCTGCTGAACCGCGAGCGCGGGGTGGTCGATGCGATCGTGGTGCAAGCGGTCAGCGACCAGGTGATGGCGGACGCCCAGGAGCGAGTCCGACAGGTCATGCGCACGCGCCACCACCTGCGCCCCGCTCAGAAAGACAACTTCTCCGAGCAGACACCGGCGTCCGCGCTCGCCTTCTGGCAAAAGATCCAGTCGTACCTGGTATTCGCCGCGATCGTGCTGCCTGCGATCGGGCTGGTCGTCGGCGCGATCGTCATCATGAACATCATGCTCGTGGCGGTCGCGGAACGGACCAGGGAAATCGGGATCCGCAAGTCGCTGGGCGCGCGGCGCAGCGACATCCTGGCGCAGTTCCTCATCGAGGCCGGGACCCTCAGCACACTCGGCGCGGTCGTCGGCATTGGACTGGGAGTGCTGGTTGCGTTCGTCGTGCGCCATACGACATTCATGCCCGTGTACATCGTTCCGTGGTCGATCGGCGTGGCCGTTGCAGTCGGCGCCGGAGTCGGGATCATCTCCGGCGTCTACCCGGCGAGTCGCGCGGCGCGACTCGATCCGATCACCGCGCTCCGGCAGGAGTGATCGGTGGCGTTCCGTGTGCGCGGGAGCGCCATATTTGAGGGCGTCGCCATCGCCGTCGACGCGTTGCGCGCCAACAAGGTGCGGGCAGGCCTCACGATCCTCGGTATCTCGGTCGGCGTGTTTGTGGTCGTTGCGATGGAAGCGGCCATCAACGGGATCAATACCAGTGTCGCTCGCGATATCGAGTCTGCGGGGGCGACCACGTTCTTCCTGCAACGCTACCCACTCGTGTTCACGGACTGCGATGGTAGCGATGAGCAATGCCCGTGGCGCCACAACCCGCCGTTGCGCCTTGCCGAGGCCGATCGGCTGGCGGAGGTGCCATCGCTGGCCGGCGTCACGGCGGAGATCGATTGGTCGGCGGCCTTCAAGTACGCCGACCACCGCCTCCGCTCCGCCGAGCTCAGGGGCTACACCCCTGACTGGCCACGCACCGACGGCGGGGACATCTATCCGGGACGCTCCTTCACGCCGCAGGAGAACGCGAGCGGCGCGCAGGTCGTGCTGATCAACGACCGGATGGCGACCAACCTGTTTCAGGACCGAGATCCCCTCGGGAAAACCATCTTCATCGACAACAGCCCGTTCCAGGTGATCGGCCTGTATCACTACAAGGCGAGCTTCCTGACTGGGGGCGATCGGGCGGTCGCCATCATCCCCATGCAGACCTTGGTGCGGCACTTTCCGGTCTGGATGGGTTGGGCCAGCTTCATCATCAAGCCGCGAGAAGGGGTCGGCCGCGACGAGGCGATCGACGATGTGGTCGCGACGATGCGGGGCACCCGCGGCCTCCGTCCCGCAGCGCCCAACGACTTCTACGTGCTGACCCAGGACCGGCTGTTCGAGGTCTATAACAAATTCTTCGGTGTCATGTTCCTGGTGGTGCTGGTCCTCGCGTCGGTCGGTCTGATGGTCGGCGGTGTGGGCGTGATCGCGATCATGATGATCAGCGTCACCGAGCGGACCCGCGAGATCGGCGTCCGCAAGGCATTGGGTGCGACCAAGCTCGTCATCCTGTGGCAGTTCCTCGTCGAGTCGATCACGTTGACGGGCATCGGTGTCGTGATTGGTCTGGTGACAGGCTGGGGTCTGGCAGCCATTGTGCGTCTCGCCACACCGGTTGCGGCATCGGTACCGCCGATCGCTGTCGTCTTGGCGCTCGCGAGCAGCGTGCTGACCGGGATCCTGTTTGGGATTTACCCGGCGTTTCGCGCGGCGCGCCTCGACCCCGTCGTCGCCCTCCGCCACGAATGACAGCGGTCGGGTCATGACCGCCGTCGCGGTGGATGTCCTCGCGATCGCGGCGCACCCTGACGATGTCGAGCTGACCTGCGGCGGCACGCTCCTGCGCGCGCTGGAGTTCAATCGGCGGACGGCGATCATCGACTTGACGGCGGGCGAGACCGGCACGAAAGGATCGCCGGCCACACGCGCCGCCGAAGCCGCAAAGGCCGCAGCCGTCCTCGGCGTGAGCGCCCGTGAAAATCTGGGTCTACCGGACGCGGGCGTGGTCAACACGCCCGACACACGGATCGCGCTCGCGCGAGTCATCCGCCGATTCACACCGCGCGTGGTAATCGCTCCGGCGCTCGAAGGCCGTCATCCGGACCACCGTGCCGCCGCTGAGTTGGTGCGCGATGCGTGTTTCATCGCGGGTCTCGCGAAAGTGGCGCCGGACATCCCGAGACACCGACCCTTCAAGGTGCTCCACTGCCTGTCCTTTCGGGAGGACTGGCAGAAGCCATCGTTCGTCGTCGACATCTCCAGCGTCTTCGATCGGAAGCTGGAAGCGATCTTCTGCTACGCGTCGCAGTTCGAAGGGGTGTCGCAAGCCGGCGAGGTCTATCCCAACGGCGATCCGCTGCGGGACATCATTCGGCATCAGGCCGCGCACTACGGATCGCTGATCCGCTCCCGGTACGGTGAGCCGTTTTTCACCTTCGAAACCATGCGCGCCGACGACGTCGCTGGCCTCGACGTCGCGACTTTCTGACTTCGACTGGCGGTCAGACTTCCGTCTGATCCACGTAACACCAGCTCCACGATTCTCCCGGCTCGATCGAGCGCATGATCGGGTGCTTCGTGGAATGGAAATGCTTGGTCGCGTGCTTGTTCCTTGATGAGTCACAGCACCCGACATGGCCACAGGTCCGACACATCCGCAGGTGAACCCAGGAGTCGCCCATGGCGAGGCACTCCTCGCATCCCTTGGCCCGCGGCTGGACCGGTTGGACCTCCTTCACGTGCGCGCACGACGTCGTCATCCAATCCTCCCGCTGATTAGTTCATCGGCCCGATGGGCGCGGCCGCTCGCTCGCCTTGTACATGTAGGCGGACGCCTCGAGGCGTGCGCCGCGTGCATCAGCAACCGCAAACTGCGAGCCCTCGTAGGCCGATGCCGCCGCGTAGCGCCCGTCTTTCGTGACACAGTAGTAGTCGAGATCGAACCGCGGGCGGCCGCGCTCGTCGAGCAACCGCGCCTCCGTCATCGCGATGACTCGTTCAATGACTGTCAGAAGCGCAGCTTCGGGATCCTTACCTTGTCGCAACAGCTCGACCGCGAGGAACGCACCGCACACCTTCATGTTCGCTTCGCCGCGACCGGTCGACCCCGCGGCGCCCACGGTGTTGTCGCAGTATTGGCCGGCCCCAATGATGGGACTGTCGCCCACGCGCCCCGGAATTTTCCAGGACAAGCCGCTCGTCGTCGTGACACTGCCGATGTCGCCCTTCCCGTCGACGGCGTTCATGTTGATTGTCCCGTGCGTGTACGGCACAGCCTCGACGATCTTCACGTCTCCCGGGTGGTCGAGCCAGGCATCGTTCGGGTTGAGATTCGCCTTCCAGCGCAGCCACGCCTGACGACTCTTGTCGGTCAGCAGGTTCTGCTCCTTGAAGCCCATCTCGAGAGCGAACTTCTTGGCTCCCGCCCCGACGAGGAAAATGTGGTCGGTGTAGTCCATGACGGCCTTGGCCACCAGCGACGGCGTGGCGATGTCCTCGAGGGCACCGACTGCGCCGGCTCGCTTGGTCGGGCCGTGCATCACGCTCGCGTCGAGCTGGACCACCCCGTCTTCGTTGGGCAATCCGCCAAGTCCAACCGATTGATCCTCGGGGTCCAGCTCTTGGATGTTCACGCCGGCGATCGCGGCGTCCAGTGGATCGGCCCCGTGCTGCGAGATCATCTCGAATGCGCGGGCGACACCCCGGATGCCGTTGGCTGAAGAAATGACGACGGGCCGCGTGGCCGGTGCATGCCGCCAGACAGCCCTCGGCTCACCAGCGGCCGGCAGCGCGAAAGCGTCCCGAGGTAGTATCGAGCTCACGGCCGCCGCCGCGCCTGCGCCGACGAAATCGCGACGAGTGATTGACACCTACGCTCCCTGTGAGGGCTGAGGCCCTAAAGGTTGTGTTTCCCTCGCTCGGCGGCAACGGGATCGGTGCCGGCCAAGCGGCCCGCCGCCATCGAACCGGCCCGCGATCGCCCCGCCAGCGTGCGCACCCCGGCGACGGCCGCCCAGACGCAGAATAGCGCGACAGCAGTCACCGTGCCGCGGCTCGCCGGGTCGAAAGCCACGACGCCGATCAAACCGCCGATCGCCGCAACGCCGGCCAACACCGCCATGTACAGCGGGTGCCGCGCGTCCCGACGCATGATGATCGCGAGCGCGACACACGCCAGCGCGACGAGCGCATTGCCGATGCGGGCGCGGGTCAGGGAGTCCGCGTGGCCGCGGGCAAATCCGGCCGCTGCTTCCTGGTGTCCTTGCATGTAGCGCGCGGCCTCGCCCGTCCCCGTTTGCGCCATGAACGCGACGTTGCTCGCGTTGAGCGCCAGCCCGCAGACGATGATCGCAAAGACGACCGCCAGCGCGAGCCGCATACCGGGCGCTTCCCCGAACAGTTGGCCCCAGATGCCGATCATGATCAGAGCCGAGCCGGCCAGCATGACCAGGTGGATCGCACGCCAGTAGCCGGTCTCCGCGATGACCGCTAACTGGCCGGCGAGGTCGCTCGGAAGGATGGGATGCAGCGCCGCACCAACCCCGAGCAAGGCCGTTCCCACCAGCAGGATCACGGCCAGCGTGCGTCCATTGGAGGACCCTGAGATCGCTGCGTCCATGTGGCGTAAGATGTCACGGACGTGACGGTCTCGCTGGAGCCTCGTCGCTCAGCGTGAGTCATCCCCCCACCGGTCGAGCGACGCCACACGCAGCAGGGAGTGTGGCGGGGCGTCAGGTCCCCGCTTTGGATGGCGTCCGCGGAATCGCCGTCGCCATGGTGATGGCGTTCCACATTCTGGCGCGCCCCTTTGACGGGTCTTGGCTGGTCAGGTGTCGACCTCTTCTTCGTCCTCTCCGGATTCCTGATCACCGGGATTCTGTGGGACACTCGGGATGTACCGGGCCGGGCGCGCACATTCTACATTCGCCGCGCGCTGCGCATTCTGCCGCTCTACTATATCGTTCTGGTAGCGGTCTTCGTCGTCCGGCCGCTGCTGGGCTGGAATCATCGTCTCGACGACGTCGCCCTCGCTCCCGAACAGATCTGGTATTGGACGTATCTCTGCGACTGGCGCATCGCGCTTGGCCACCCGCGCGCTTTCACGTTCCTCACGCATTTCTGGAGTCTCTCGATCGAGGAGCAGTTCTATCTCGTGTGGCCGTTCGTCGTCTGGCACTGCACACGGCGTCGCACCATGGGGATCGCGATCGCGCTGGTCGTCATCGCGTGTCTATTGCGCCTCTACCTGGCCTTCGCGACGACCGCTCCCGGTACTGCATACGCCTGGCTCCCCTGCAGGGCTGACGCGCTCGCCATCGGGGCGATCGTCGCGCTGGCGTTGCGCGGGCCCGGCGGTGTCGCGGCGGTCCGTCGCTGGCTCCTGCCACTCGCGCTCCTCGGCGTTGTCACGGTGGCCGCGCTGACCATTGTACGCCCGACCATGCAATTCGATGACGTGGGCATGATCGTCGGCGGTTACATGGCGTTTGATTGGGCGTTCGCGGGGCTCGTCTTCTTTGCTGCCACGACGCGGTCCGATTTTCTGGAAGCCCGCCCACTGCGTGCGGCCGGACGCTATAGCTATGGCCTCTACGTATTCCACCCGCTCGTCATGTGGTGGATCACCCGCGACATTCCCTGGCTCGAGCGCGATCAACTACGCTTCGCGACCGGCGCCGTCCTGCTGTCCGTCGCCGTCGCCTGGCTGAGCTACCGGCTCTACGAATCGCCCTTCCTGCGACTCAAAGAGCGTTGGGCGCGTGTGCCAGTCGCGTCGGTGGACGCACCGGCGTTTGAGGCAGCCGCCTGATAGGAAGCCTTGGACCGGTAGGGGCGACGCTTTGCGTCGCCCGTCGTTGTCGTTGCGGTGGTGGCCCCTGACCCCGACCTCCGACCCCGCCGTCCCTTCTCTTACAACTGACCTGCCTCACGTCCGGTACTTCAGCCCAGTCCCAGTGTTGAACACCACGACGCGCTCCGAGGGCTGGATCCAGCCGCGCTCCCGCAACGCCTCGACGGCAGCCCACGCCGCACCGCCCTCGGGACAGACGTCGACCCCCGAGAGCGCCGCGAGTTCTCCGGTCTTCTCCGCGATGCTGTCCTCCGCGATCGCGATGGCGGTGCCCTGTGTTTCACGCAACGCACGCAGGCAGAGAAATCCGCCGAGGGGCGACGGCACCCGCAGGCCGTAGGCCCGAGTCTCGGCATCCGCCCAGGGCTCCGTCCGCACGGCGCCGGTCTCGAATCCCCGCACCACTGGCGCGCACCCAGCCGCCTGCACCGACACCATGCGCGGCACCCGCGCGCCATCGCGCAGCCAGCCCAACGCGCGCATTTCCCCAAAGGCCTTCCACATCCCGACGAGTCCCGTCCCCCCGCCCGTGGGATACACGATGACATCCGGCAACTCACCGTCGAACTGCTCGAACAACTCATACGCCATTGTCTTCTTGCCTTCGATACGATACGGCTCTCGCAGCGTCGACACGTCCCATGCATCCGCGGGACCGTTCGCTCGCAGCCACTTTCCGGCATCGGCGATGGTGCCAGGCACCAGGTGTACGTCAGCGCCGTACAAGCGACACTCGGCGACGAATGCCGTCGGTGTGTCGTCAGGCATCGCCACCACGACCGGACGCTGGGCTGCGGCACCATAGGCGGCGAGCGCGCCGGCCGCGTTACCGGCCGAAGGCGCCGCAAAGGCTCGCGCCTCGAGCGCGGCGGCCACCGAAACTGCAGCGGTCATGCCGCGCGCCTTGAACGATCCCGTGGGGTTGCGCGCCTCGTCCTTGACCCACACCGACGAGTCCACGGGAATCAGTGGTGTCCATCCTTCGACGAGAGTGACCTCGCCCGACATCAGAGGGAGCACGTTGCGATAGCGCCACAGGGACGGGGGGCCATCGCGCAACATCGATCGCGGCATTGTCCCCTGGTCGATCGCATAGTCGACACGCAGGGGCATCCCGCACGACCGGCACACAGTCTGCGGCGTGCGGTGATCGTGCCGCTGGCCGCAGGCGAAGCAGGTGAGGCCGGTGAGCCGTGGGTTGAACGTGGCCGCGGGGCGTACCCGCGGAGTGAGCGTGGGAGCAAAGTGAGTCGTCATAGTGTGAGCGTAGCGCGTCTACCGGACCTTCGCAATCCGCCAACTGCGCCTTGACGCCAGTATATTTTCCCCCATGGCTGACCCCATCTACTTAGATCACGCGGCCACCACGCCCGTTCGGGCTGAGGTCCGAGAGGCGATGGCGCCATTTTTCGGGCCTCGGTTCGGCAATCCGTCGAGCTTGCACCGTTGGGGCCGCGACGCCCGGGTCGCGCTGGACGAGGCCCGCGAGCGCGTGGCGGCCTGTCTGGGCGCGGCGCCGGACGAGATCTGTTTCACCTCGTGTGGCACTGAGGGTGACAACCTGGCGATTCTGGGCGCGTGGCGCACGGCGCGCTCGCGCGGACGCAATGCCGTCGTCACGACACCCATCGAACACAAGGCCGTGCTGGCATCGGTCCACCACGCGGCCGCTGAAGGCGCCGACGAGCGCACACTCGCAGTCGATCGGATGGGCGTCGTGGTGCGCGAGTCGGTCGACGCTCTCGTGTGTGACGATGCCGCCGTGTGCTCGGTGATGTGGGTCAACAACGAGATCGGCACGATGCAGGACGTCCCCGGGCTGGCCGACGCAGCGCATGCACGAGGTGTGGTGTTTCATACGGATGCCGTGCAGGCGTTCGGCAAAGTCCCGATCGATGCCCGGCGCCAGGCATTCGACTTGTTGACGGTGTCAGGCCACAAGATCGGAGCGCCCAAGGGCGTCGGTGCGCTCTACGTCCGCCGCGGCGTCGCGATCGAGCCGTTGATGCACGGGGGTACCCAGGATCGGGGGCGGCGCCCCGGCACCGAGAACGTCGCATTCGCCGTCGGCTTCGCTCGAGCGGCGGAGCTGACGACGGCCGAAGCCACCGCCGAATGCGCACGACTGGCCGCGCTACGCGACAGGTTGGAGTGCGAGTTGCTCGCCCGCATCCCCGACGCGGTCGTGCATGGCCGCGGAGCCCCGCGCGCGCCACACATCCTCAACATCTCCGTGCCCGGCACAGACAGCGAGTCACTGCTGATGGCGCTCGACTTGGCCGGCGTCGCCGCGTCGTCGGGCTCTGCGTGCCAGAGTGGGAGCGTCTCGCCGTCGCATGTCCTTGCGGCGCTCGGTGTCCGGCCCGAGCTCGCCGTAGCCGCCATCCGAATGAGCCTCGGAGTGCTGACGACCGCCGAAGCAACGGCCCGCGTCGCCCAGCTCTTCCCGGCCCTCGTCGCCAAAGCCCGCGGGCACGCCGCGACGTCTGCCTGATGGGCGAGCGCGTACTCGTCGCCATGTCCGGCGGCGTCGACTCGTCGGTCGCGGCCGCGCTCCTCGCGGAGCGGGGCTGGGACGTCGTCGGCGTGACGATGAAGCTCTTCTGCCATGGCGCTGAAGTGCCGGACCGGCCGTGCTGTTCCCTCGACTCGATTGACGATGCCCGGCGAGTGTGCGCGCAGCTCGGCGTCCCACACTACGTCGTGAATCTCGAGCAATCCTTTTCGCGCGACGTGGTACGGGACTTCGTGACGGAGTATGCCCGTGGGCGCACCCCAATACCGTGCGTCCGGTGCAACACGTTCACCAAGTTCCGCGATCTGTTGCGGAAGGCGGACGCGTTGGACGTGAAGTGGATCGCGACCGGTCACTACGCCCGCGTCGACGGCGGCGTCCTTCGCCGCGGCAGCGATCCCCGGAAGGACCAGAGTTATTTCCTCTGGGGCGTAGATCGCGCGGTGCTCGGACGTCTGTTGCTGCCCGTCGGCGAACTCACCAAGAGCGAGACCCGCGCACGCGCGCGCGCCCTCGGACTGCTCCGCGTCGCAGACAAGCGCGAGAGTCAGGACATCTGCTTTGTGCCAGATGGCGATCACACCCACATCATCGCACAGCAGCTCGGCCAGGACACCCCGGCTCTACAACCGGGGCCGGTCGTCACGCGCGAAGGGCGTGTGCTCGCCCAGCACAACGGCTTCGCCCGGTACACGATCGGTCAGCGACGCGGCCTGCCGGGTGGATCGTCGCAGGCCCAGTACGTTGTTGCGATTCGTCCCTCGGATCGTGCCGTGGTTGTCGGCGAAAAGGATGACCTGCTGTGCAACAGTGTCGTAGCTCGGGAGGTCAACTGGCTGCTCGACGGAGCGCCGCACTGTGGAGATCGAGTCGGCGTGCAGGTCCGACACCGCGGCGCTATCGCGACCGCCGACGTCCGTCGTGTCGACGGTGTTGGCCCCCGCGGACCCGTGGAAATCGAGTTTTCGCTCCGCAGCCCACTGGCAGCCGTAACTCCGGGCCAATCGGTGGTGTTGTACGATGACGACCAGGTTCTCGGCGGAGGAGTCATCGAGTCTGCGCAGTCGGTCGGAGAGCGCCCTGGCGCCTAAGGCAGTTGCCTGGCCACGTCGACGACCGCTGCGGACGGTCGCGGCTGTGAGCCTCGTGATCCAGATCATCAGCGCGACATGGTGGCTCAAGCCGTACATGATGCCCAACGCCGCACTGGTCATCGCATCGACCCTCGCGGCCTCGGGTCGATACGAAGGCGGCAACTGGCAACGACTCAAGGGGACGGTCGTTCCGACCGATCCGCCGCTGCGGTCGTATCACCTCCCTGGCGAACCGGTATATCTGGCCGCCGGCCTTGCACTGCATCAGCCAGCCCTGTTCGCCTACTGGCACGTTCCGGTCGCCGTGCTGTTGGTGGTCGCCACTGCAGCGGTGGCGCTCGCGTTATTTGGCCCGGACGCAGCATTGCTCGCAGGGCTGATCGCGGCGTTCGACCCGCTGATCGTCATCCATGGTGCTGTCTACGACGACACGTTCCTCGGCGCGGCCCTTTTCTGGCTAATTGCGGCGATCGCGCTGTCCCGCTGGGTCGCCACGAGATCCGCGCGGAATGCAGTCCGCTCGAACAGCTCCTGGGTCGTCACCCCTGCGCTCGTGATCATCTCCGGCTGGGCGGCTGTCACTCGCACGGAGGCGCTCGTTGCGGTTGTCGGCGTTGCTGCAGGCTGCCTTGCGATACCCGGGTTGCGCGCGCTGCGATCAACCGGGCTTGCCATCGCCTTCGGTGTGATCCTCGCAGTTGGCGGGTGGGGCGAGCGGAACGCCATCGTGCAGCATCGTTTCATGACGGGGTCCTCGCATGACGGCGTAACCTTATGGGAATCGACTGAGCCAAATGCGATGCGCGCTCTGGCACTCGGTCAAGTCAATGCACTGTCTGCCGACTCGTCGATCGTCGGGGCCATCTGGCAGCAGACGGCTGGCAAGGACGAGGTTGGCGCCAATGAGGTGTTCGTGCGCGCTGCCATCCAGGAGATGCGCGACGATCCGATTCGGGTCGCCGCGTTCGGGGTCCACAAGATTGGCATCTCCATCGCGGGGATCCGCCCCGAGCTCCCGATCAGTGCCCCCCGCAACCTCGTGTCGATCCTGTCCACGTTGGTGCTGGTCTGTCTGGCCATAGCAGGCGCCGCGCGCGTCTCGCGCGTGGCTCGCAAGCGCGATCCCGTACGGCATCTCGCTGGTGTGGGCGCCTGCGTACTGGGTTTGGAACTGCTTGGCGTACTTGCGCTCGGCCCCGTCGGCCTCCGCTACTGGATCCTCTGGCGCCCCGTGCTCTGGATCCTTGCCGGCCAAGCGTTGCTGGGGCTACGGCAAGACGCCGATGCCCTCAGTACTTCAGCCCACCAGCTGCCGCAAATTCCCGCATCATCCGCTGCTGATCCTCGGTCAAATGCTCCGGCACGTTGATCGTGACTTCGACGATCAGATCCCCTGATTTACCATCCTTCTGAATACCCTGCCCCGGCACGCGGAATCGCTTGCCGGCAGGTGTTCCCTCGGGGATGCGGAGCGCGACTTTCTTCCCGTCCAGCGTCCGAACGCTGATCCGCGAGCCCAGTGTCGCCTGGGCGATGTTGAGCGGCACAGTCGCGATGACATCGAGCCCATCGCGACGGAAAAAGCGATCGGACTGCACTTGAAACGTGATCACGATGTCGCCCGCTGCGCCGCCATCCGCTCCTTTGCCACCCTGCCCGCGCAGGCGCACCTTGCTGCCCGTATCTGTCCCGGGCGGCACGGTAATGAGCACCCGCTTGTGACTCCGGACCTCGCCCATACCGTTGCACGTGGGACAACGCTGCGAGGGGACGCGCCCGCGACCGAGACAGACCGGGCACGTCCTCGTGACTGCAAAGCCACCCTGGCCGAGCGATACGACGCCCCGGCCGTTGCACTCGGGACAGGTCTTGTACGTCGCGCCGGGGGCGCCGCCGGCGCCGTGGCAGGTCGGGCACTGCTCCGTGACCTCGAGGTCGATCGGCACCTTTCCGCCGAGTGCAGCGGTTCGGAACGGCACCTCGACCGACGTCTCGACCGACTGTCCACGCTCGGGGCCTGTGGAGCGGCCCGCCGCGCCGCGAGCGCCATTGAACATGTTGCTGAACAGGTCACCGAGCCCGCCAAGACCGCCAACATCGAAGTCTTCGAATCGGAATGACGAGCCGGGAGCGGGGCCTGACCCGGCGGACGGCCCCCCACTGCGACGCGCACTCGCACCTCGCCCGCCCCCGAAGGGCGCCCCATCGCCAAACCCGCCGAAGGCACCAAGCCGGCGCATGTCATCGTACTGTTTGCGCTTCTCGGCGTCCCCGAGGACGTTGTGCGCTTCGGATATTTCCTTGAAGCGTTCTGCGGCTTTCGGGTCGTTGGCGTTCGCGTCGGGATGATATCGCTTGGCGAGCTTGCGATACTGCTTCTTGATCTCGTCTTGCGTGGCCGATGCGGACACGCCGAGGACTGCGTAGAAGTCCTTCGTCTGTGCCATGAGCGGAATGTAAAACGTGCGGCGGTCAGCGACCGCGCGCTACCCGTTCCATTGCTTGACGACCACACGCGCCGGTCGGAGCAGCTGACCGTTGAATACGTAACCCGGCTGATACACCCGCGCGACGAGGTGATCGTCCTCCGGGCTCAGGGCACGCTCCGTCGCAACGGCCTCGTGTAGTTTTGGATCAAATGCATGGTCGACCGGGTTCACGATCTCGAGACCCGCGGCGTTGAGTGCCTTGAGGAGCTTGCGCTCGACAAGGTCGACGCCGTGAGTCAGGGTCGCGGGGTCGATCGACGCAGGATCGATGTGCGCGAACCGCGACAGATCATCGAGGCCGTCAATCAGTTGCTTGACCAGATCCGCTTGCCCTCGCGTGCTCGCCTCGATTCGCTCGCGTGTCGCGCGTTTGCGGTAGTTCTCATATTCCGCAGCCAGGCGTAGATACTTGTCCCGGAGCTCGGCCACTTCCGCCGTCACCGCAGAGGCATCCCCAGCACCGCCCGTGGGCTCGGGACTTTCGGCCACGTTCGCCTCCCGCGCGTCCCGGTCGGCTGGTGTCATCTCGACGCCAGGCGCGGTCGCCGTGGGGTCGTTCTCCGTACTGGGGTCGCTTCCACGCGGATCGCCGTCGGCCTGCGACTCGACTGGACCGTCGGCGCCCTGATCGTACTGCATACCGTGTCGTGCTCGGCGAGAGAAAGCCATGTTGGGAAGGGTCGGGAGCCAGCGTTGAAGTTCGGAATGAGGGCGGACGGGGCGAGCCCGGCGGCCCCTGGCAACGCGCATCGAGTCGAAATTTCGGCGCCGCCCAACGCAGGTGCAACGGGCGTGCCCTCTGGCGCTGCCGCATCGGCAGGCTGGACAGGGCGCTCCTGTCAGTCCAGAAGCGCGCGACGCACCATGTCCAGGGCGGCTTGCGCCGCCCGACGCCGGATCTCGTTGCGGTCACCGACGAATGCGAATCGCCTCGCCGCCACAAGGGCGACGTCACTCGCGGGTCCCGGGGCCGATAGTCCGATCCACACGGTCCCGACTGGCTTCTCGGGCGAGCCACCGTCCGGTCCGGCGATCCCGGTCACGCTCACCCCGATGTCGGCGCGGAGCTGCGCGCGCACACCTCGCGCCATCGTGAGAGCGACGGGCTCGCTAACAGCGCCCGTTGCAACGATCTCCGCTTCCGGGACGCCAAGCAGCTCCGTTTTGACCGCGTTGTCGTAGGCCAGGACGCCGCCCAAGAACACCTCGCTCGATCCCGGTATTGCCGTGAGCCGTGCACCAAGCATACCGCCCGTGCAGCTCTCCGCGACCGCCAGATGAAGGCCACGGGCCCGGCACGCGTCGAGCACGACGGCGGCGAGATCCACCCCGTCCTCTCCATAGACAAACCGTCCAATCCGTTCCCGTAGCTGCGCGATGCCAGCCGCGAGCATCCGGTCCGCGTCGTGCGGCGACACGTCTCGCGCCGTGAGACGCAAGTCCACGCCGTCCTCGCCGGGCAGATACGCCAACGGCATACCCCCCGTTCCGGACGCCAGATCACCCAGTCGCTCGGCCGCCGCCGATTCCGCAATCCCGGTCGTGCGTAGCGTGCGCGATCGCACGACCGTGGTGGCGTCAATGCCACGGTCGCGCAGGCGCGGGAGTAGGGTGTCCTGCAGCATCGCGCGCATCTCGCGCGGCACGCCGGGCAGCATCGCGACCCAACGGCCCTTTGCATCCTCCAACCAAATCCCGGGCGCAGTGCCGTGGTTGTTCACCAGCACGACCGCCCCGTCGGGGATCAACGCTTGCTGGCGATTCGTCGCCGGCGGCGTGCCAGGCAGTCCCCGATCTCGCCACCGCTGCTCGATCCGCGCGTACGCCGATTCGTCGAAGTGCATGCCACGGCCGAACAGCGCCGCGATGGCCGGCTTCGTCAGGTCATCACTCGTCGGCCCAAGCCCGCCAGTCGTGACGACGGCGCCCGTCCGGTCGAGCGCGTCTCCAACGGCACTTGCGATGTCCTCTGCGATGTCGCCAACGGTCGCCCGACGGACCAGCTGCACACCGACATCGGCCAGCTCGCGTGCCAGGTAGGCAGCGTTCGTATCGATTGTAAAGCCGAGGAGAAGCTCATCCCCGATGGTGATCAGTTCGATGCGCAAACAGGCCGCCATATCGGAGCAGGTACTGCGCCAAAGAATAGAGCGTGAGGGAGACCGCGCCCGCCATTGCACCGACACCAACGGTACCGATGAACATGGCGATCGGACGCCATGCTGGCAGACCGGTCCACCCGTACACCGTCGCCGCGCGACTGGCGGCGAACCAGAACAGGGCGGTCCCCATCCACGTCCACTGGAACCCGGTCTTCAGTTTCGCGGATCCGATCGCGCCGATCACGACGCCGCGCCACGCCGCGGCCTGACGAAACAACGTCATGAACAACTCGCGCCCGAGCACGACGACGAGGACCCACAGCGGGAGCCCGACCATACCCAACGGCGTCATGAACGGAGCCGGCTCGCGCCACACCTGAGGCAGTGCCGACAGGGCGACCGTCGCCGGTATGTTGTCGATCCCGGTGCCTTGCAGCAGAAAGATGGGGACCAGCGCGGCGACCAACAGCACCTTATCCGCGAGCGGATCGAGGAGGCGCCCGAGATTCGTGACCAGGTTGCGATCGCGCGCCAGTTTGCCGTCGATGTAGTCAGTGGCCGCCGCGACCACAAACACCGTGAACGCGAGCAGCCGCAGCGGCCACGCTGGCGCCAACGCGAGGATGGCCAAGGCCGGCGCGATTGCGATGCGTCCGATGGTGAGAGCGTTCGGCAGGTTCACGATGTGGGCAATCTAACAGGCAGGGACGACGCGATCAGTGCAGACTATGACGGCGGGGTCAAGGGTCAGGTGTCAGGTGTCAGGGAACAAATCAAAGGCCAGCTACGGTGGTGCGTCGCTGGCCGAGGGCGTCGTTCCCAGACCCCAGACCCCAGCCCCTTGCTCCCGCGGTTCCGGCCTTTAGGCCAGCGACTTGAGCACCAACTTGCTCACGGCCTTCAATGTGTCGAACACCCCGTCACCGCTGACCGCGACAGCCTCCGAGTACGGCGCGCGCTCGACCCATTCGCCCGTCGGAATCTGCTCGATGAGGTTCTCGCCGGGGTGAGCCAGGTCCGGAGTGACCCGATGGCGGGTCGTGTCCTCGACCTCCCATCCGGGATTCAGCGCCGCCTTGCAGATCGTTGATCGCCGCGGCATTAGGCAAGTCGCGTTTGTTGTACTGCACGATGAATGGCATGCGACGGAGGTCGTAGCCATATTCGGCCATGTTGTCGTACAGATTCTGCATCGCCTCCTGGTTGGCCTCCATGCGCTCGATCTGCGAGTCGGCCACAAACACGATGCCGTCGACGCCCTTCAATATCAGCTTTCGGCTGGCGTTGTAATAGACCTGGCCGGGCACCGTGTAGAGGTGAAATCGGGTCTTGAAGCCACGGATCGTCCCCAGGTCGACGGGGAGAAAATCGAAGAACAGCGTGCGCTCCGTCTCTGTCGCCAGGGAAATGAGCTTCCCCCGCGTGTCGGGCTGCACCTTGGTGTACACGTGCTCGAGGTTCGTCGTCTTGCCCCCGAGCCCGGGCCCGTAATAGACGATCTTGCAGTTGATCTCGCGCGAGGCGTAGTTGATCATCGACACGACGGGGCCCTCCGTTCCCTACTGGAACAGTCGGTCGATCTCATCATCCGCGCCGGCAAGCAGATTGTGTGTCGTGGGGCCACCCTCCGCCCCGCGGAGGAAGACCTGCTCGAACAGACGGGTGAGGTCATCGACCGCACCCTTCATTTTCAGGCGAACGAGTCCGAGGGTCGTGCGGTTGTCGAACAGCACCACCAGGATCACCCGCCGCGCCACATCCGCCAGGTACATCGATTCGCGCTCACCCTGGTGAAACAGCGTGTTGAAATCACGCTCACCAATCAGGCGAGCCAGCTGGTCGTTCGCGCTGAAGTCCGCGGCTGTCAGCGTCGCGAAAGCAGTCGGGTCGAAGGCAGGAGGCTCACCAACCGTGGTGACCAGCTGTCCGGTTCGATCCACCAGGAGCGCGCAGCGGGCGTTGCTCTCGTACAGGAAGCGCTGCAGCGATTGGGTGATTGCGCCGTAGTCATCTTCTGTGAAGGACCAACTCGCTGCGCCAACCATGTGGCCTACCTATTGGAGTGACGCCTCCACGTGCCGCAGCACCTGCCGGCCGCGCCGTCGGAGGACGGGTCGCGCTTCCCACCTGACGTAGTCGCGCAGGAGCCGCGCGGTGGCCGCCGAGGGTTGCCGGCTGAGATACCCTAGCGCTGCCAGCCGCTGCAGCGGATTCCGGCTAAACAAGCCTCGCCGATGCCGCTGCTGCTGACCGCTCCAGAGTACAACGCCAATCGCGAGCCCGCTAACGAAGCCGAGCGTCGCGAGTCCAGCCGCCCCCCGGGCGCCCACGCTGCCGGGGTAACGCGTGCCGACGACGACTACGAGCCGCCGGCCCGTCAGCTTCACCGCATCTCCCGGCGGGCTGACAGCGCCTGCGCGATAGTGACGCCGTCCGCGTACTCAAGGTCACCTCCGACCGGTAATCCACGGGCGATACGCGAGACGGTCAGGGGGAAGGACGCCAGCTGCCGCTGGAGGTACAGAGCCGTCGCCTCCCCTTCGAGACTCGGGTTCGTCGCGATGATAACCTCTCGCACCGCACCGTCGGCGACTCGGGCCACAAGCTGCGAGACCGTCAAATCCTCGGGGCCAACCCCGTCCAAAGGCGAGAGCCTCCCCCCAAGCACATGATAGAGGCCGCGGAACTCCCCGGCCCGTTCGATGGCACCGATATCGGACGCCTCCTCGACCGCGCAAATCAGGGCGTTGTCGCGCCGCTTGTCGCGGCATATGCCGCAGACGTCGTCCTCGGTCAAGTTGAAACACCGTTCGCACGTCCGGACGCGGTCGGACACCGCCAGCAGGGCACCCGCCAACCGCCGACTCTGCTCAGCCGGATGCTTGAGGAGATGGTACGTCAAACGCAGGGCCGTCTTGCGCCCAATACCCGGCAGCTTGGCCAACTCGGTCGCCAGATCATCGATCACTGACACGTCTACTCCGCCTGCGGGTGTCCTGCGGTACACCCGCATCTGGTGCTCGGCCGCGGCATACACCGCCGTAGCCTTGTCAGAACGGGAGCTTGAACGGCAAGGGCAGACCACCCGTCAGCTTGCCCATCTCGGCTTGGGCCAGCGCGGTCGCCTTTGTCTGCGCATCCGCCACCGCCACAACGATCAGATCCTCGAGCATCTCGACGTCGCTCGCCGACACGACGCTGGGATCCAACTTCACCCGCCGGATCTGCCCTTTGCCATCGGCTTCCACGGTGACCATGCCACCACCGGCACTGCCGGTGACGGTCTGCTGCTGGAGTTGATCCTGGAGTTCCTGCAACCGGCCCTGCATCTGCTGTGCCTGCTGCAGGATCTTCATGATATCCGCCATGGCCACAAATCTAATCGCTGGCCGCGGCTGCTACTCGATCACTTCGAGGTCCAAGGCGTCGATGGCAGCCCCGAGGACGGCGTCTCGCTTTCGCAGCGCGGCGAGCTGTTCTGCCCTGAGCGCCGCCACGCTGAGTCGCTGAGGAGGCGTCCCGCCGCCCGCCGCGCCAGGTTCGGCAACCGTAACGTGCTCGACCTGTGGCCACACGCCGCGCAGCGCCCGGACAACGTCCTCTCGTCCGGCATGCACCGCGCGGGCATATATCTCGTTGCGCTCGGCGAGCCGGAGCGTGACCACGCCGGCCTCCGGCCCTGGCTCAGGCACCGTCTGTTCGAGGGCAGCGACAAGCATCGGTGCGTGGCGTTCGCGGCGAACGGTCGCAATGATCTCTGGCCAGCGCGCACGCAGCGCCTCCGCATCGATCGCGGCCGCACTCGCACCCTGCACCACGCGGTCGGGCACACGTCGGGCGTCTTCAGTCTTCGGCTCCCTCGCCGCACTCGCCACGGAAGACGCTGGCATCGATTGACGCGTCTCCCGCGAGCCCGCCCCCGACCCCGGTCGCTGGCCGGGCGTCGGTGGGGTTTCCGGCTGAGACGTCGAACCTGGGCTCTGATTCTCCAGCGTACGGAGTACATCCTCCAGCACGACGGATCGATCCAGCAGGGCACAGCGCACGAGGAGCGTCTCCAGCAGGATCTGCTGCTGGCTGCTTCGGCGAAAGCGCGGCTCGAGCTCGGTCAGCGCCGACACCATGCGCAACACATCAGCGGCGGACCACGTGTCGCGATGGCCCTCGAGCGCCCGCTGCGTTCGCTCGCTCACCGCCGGCACCTCGGCCCCGAGCAGTACCGCGAGTTGCGAGCGAAGGAGATCGGCGAACGCCGCGAGGAACGCAGAAAAATCGACGCCCGCGTCCGCCAACCGGTCGACCGCTGGAAAAATCGCCGCCGCGTCGCCTCGCGCGATCAGCTCGAGGATCGCGACGCACTCATCCTCGCTCACCAAGCCGAGCGCATCGCGCACCAACTGCGTCGTAACGGCCGTGACGTCACCCAATGCCAGTACCTGGTCGGTCAGGCTCAACGCGTCACGCATCGATCCATCGGCCGCCCGAGCGATCAGGGCGAGCGCGTCGTCCTCGGCGCCCACCTGCTCCCGCGCGAGCACATCACGGAGACGCTGCCGGATGACGGCAGACCCGATCCGCTTGAGGTCGAACCGCTGCAGTCGACTCAGCACCGGCGCGGCAGCCTGCGCGATTTTCTGCGGCTCCGTCGTGGCGAACACAAAAACCACACGCGGTGGCGGCTCCTCCAGGATCTTCAGAAGCGCGTTCCACGCTTCACGCGTGAGCATGTGCGCCTCATCGACGATGTACACCTTGTACCGCTCCGCGGTGGACGGGGCGTACATGGCCCGCTCGCGCAAGTCGCGAGCGTCGTCCACACCGCGATTCGATGCTGCGTCGATCTCGACGACGTCGAGGCTGGCCGACCCGCTCCAGATGCGCTGGCATGACGTGCACTCGCCGCAGGGCTCGCCGTCATCCCGTCCTGCGCGGCGCTCGCAGTTGAGCGCCATCGCCAGGACGCGCGCCAGCGTAGTCTTCCCCGTGCCGCGCGGTCCGCAGAACAGATAGCCGTGCGCTACACGGTCATGGGCGATGGCGCCTTTGAGGGTCGTCGCGACGTGCGACTGCACCGCGACATCGGCGAACGACTTCGGACGGTACTTGCGGGCGAGAGCGAGCGGCATCGACGTCGGTCCAGGACGAACCCGACCGGTGGGAGATGAAAAGCGCGGGCGTGTCGTCGCCTCACCGACGAGGCGACACATTCGGCCCGCGCAATACTCCAGGCCTGACGGAGCAACGAAAGACACCGCATGCCGCTGCTACCTGCGGGGTCCTGACGGGATTAGCGGGCTCGCGCCCTCCGGGACCTGGAGCACCGGTAAGTTAACGCCGGCGCACGAGAGGGGACAAGAAGGAGAATTGGGCACGCTGGACGCTAGACAACAAACCTCGAGGCCAGCTTAAGTGTTTCTAGCTGGCCCTCCAGGTTTGTTCACTGGCGTCCAGCGTCTACATCAGATTCATCTGCTGAAGCCGCCGCACGCGACGAAGCTCGTACACCTGGCCCACTTCACCGCCGATGACGAACACGAGGGCGAGGTAGTAGACCCACAGGAAGACGATGACGCCGGCGGCCAGAGCCCCGCTGTACACCGAGCCAGGATTGAAGTGGCGCAAGTAGATGCGGAACGCCGCCTTGGCGAGCTGGAACAGGATCACGGCGACGCCTGCGGATACCATCGCCTTCTTCAGCGGGATGCGGCGGCTCGGCAGGTACTTGTACAAGCAGAGGAAGATGAGGCCAACCACGAGCACGGCGAGCGCCCGGCCGGCGTTGTACTGCAGGCTTCCCATGGTCCGCGCCTCGACCCCCAGCTCGGCCAAGAGCTGCGCGCCGCGCGTCGTCGCGATGGCCAGATACGCGCTGAGCGCCGTATACGCCACGACAAGTAGCGTAGCAATGATCGTGACCCGCACATCGAACCATTTCCCGGCGATGATGCCTCGATCGCGGTCGATGTCGAACACGCTCGCCAGGACGCTCCGCAAGGAACCAAACAACCGGGTCGAGAACCACACGAATCCAATGGCGCCGTACAGTCCCACCCGGCTCCGTCCCCGAATCAGGTCGAGCAGCAGGGAGTGGACGAACGCCCGAGCAGTACCTGCGCCCTGCCCTGGCGGCATCAGGCGGTCGAGTAAACCCGACACGTTCACCAGCGAGGTCGTCGGCGACATGTTCAGCGCGTAGCCCAGACCGCTCACCACAAGTAGGCAAAACGGAATCGCCGCCAGGATGATGTTGAACGCGACACCGCTCGCCAGGAAGAAAATGTTGTCTTCAGCGCTGTTGTCCCACACGCGTCGCACGTAGTCCTGCAACGCAGCCTGACGCCCCCAGACTGTCCTGCGCGCCACAGCCACGACACGCGGCCAGACGGCATGGCCGGCTACCGTCGGTGACTCCATCGCCGCGTGCCCCTGGTGGATCTCCGGCATGCGCTCGCCCGTCGGGCGACCGTGGCCGCGGCGGCGCTAGCGCCCGCCGCGTTGCGCGCGGCGCTGTTCCGGTACAGGATCCTGGGCCTGGGGCGACGACACCTCGGTAGCCGGCGGTGAGGTGTCGGAATCGGGCCGATGGGGTGCGGCAGGCTGGCTGGGACCGACGTTGTCCAGACGCGAGCGCAGATCGCGCTCCGCTTCCCGTGCCGCCGATCGCCCCACTGCGACGGCGTCGCTCAGATGGCGACTCCGATTCGACACCGCAGCACGTGCGGACTCGAGCCGTCGCTCCACCTCATCGCGCGCCTGGGTGAAGGTATTCGCGACCCCCTCGGCAGCATCGCGCGCGCTCTGGCGCGCTGACCGGAGTCGACCGCGCACGGCATTGCGTGTCTCCGCACCGCTCCGCGGTGCGAGCAACAGCGCGATGACCGCTCCCAGCGCTGCACCAAAGAGAAACGGCCCGAGATCGCTGGACCGATCGGCGATGACGACATACGGCTCGTCGTCCCTGGATGGCTCATTGCGTGTCATACACACTCCTCGTCGGCGTTTCGACGGCCAGGCAGTCGCAATCTGGTCCGCCGCGCCTAGCGGCGCCGCTTCGGCGCGAGCTTCTTCGCGCCCCCCTTGTCACCGGGCCGAGCGATTCGGGATCCCGGCCCGCTGCCCGCCGCCGCGCCAATCAGCGGCGCGGCCAACATCCCGCCTCCCAGCGGGTCCATTGCGCTCAAGCCGGCTGGCGCGCTGACGGCATCCAATCTCACGTCGGCAGGGATGGGCGAGCGCGTCACGCCCGCCGATGCAACCGCTTCGACCGCCGGCGTGCCAGACTCCCGCGGCTCCGACTCGACCACGTCTCCTCGCTCGGGAGTCTCCTCGAGGACGGCCACGAGCTCGGCGCGCAGTTCCGCCAGCGTAATGCCGAGCAGCTTCGCCGCGCGCGGCAAGTCGCCGTTCGTCGACGCAAATGTCCGGATCACGAGCTGCCGCCGCGCATCTCGCAGCGATGACCCGACGGGCACAGTCACTGATGTCGGTGTGTCGACGATCGTCGGCACACGGACATGTCGCGGCATGAGCTCACTCCGCGTGATCACCGGGCCGCGGGCGAGGACCACGGCGCGCTCCACCGCGTTCTTGAGGTCGCGGACGTTGCCGGGCCACGTATACGTGAGGATCCATTCGATGGCCGCGTCGTCGAATCCGCTGATGGTCTTGCCGTTCTGCTGTGCGAACCGCGCGAGGAACTCGTTGGCCAGGAGCTGAATATCCCCTGCCCGCTCACGCAACGGGGGCAAGAAGAGCTCGACGACCGCGAGACGATAGTACAAGTCCTCGCGGAGCTCGCCGTCCGCCAACGCGCGCTGCAAGTCCTTGTTCGTTGCTGCGACGACGCGGATTTCGACCGGGATTTCTTTCTTCCCCCCAAGGCGGCGCACCGTGCGCGTCTCGATGCTGCGCAGCAGCTTGACCTGAATGTCGGGGGGCATCTCGGCCACCTCGTCCAGGAACAGCGTACCTCCGCTCGCCATCTCGAACGCGCCAGGCTTCTCGTTGGTCGATCCGGTGAACGCGCCTTTCTCGTGCCCGAACAGCTCGTTCTCGAGTATCTCTTTGGGCAACGCCGCACAGTTCAGCGCGAAGAACGGGCCCTTGTTCCGCTCGCTCTTGCTGTGCAACGCACGCGCAACCAGTTCCTTGCCAGTACCCGATTCGCCAAGGATGAGCACATTGGCCGTCGATGGAGCGACGGCGTCGATGATTCGGTAGACTTCGCGCATCGACTCGGACGCGCCAGTGAGCTCGGCGTAGTGCGTGAGGCCCTGCAGCTGCGACGATAGCTCGCGGTTCCGCTCACGCACGGCGTACTTGTCGAGCGCCTTCGGAATGAGCGCCTTGAGGCGACTCAGCTTCTCTGCGTTGAGCGGCTTCTCAATGTAGTCGTACGCGCCGCTTTGCATCGCCTGAACGGCGGAGCCAATGGATGCCTGTCCGGTGATGATGATGCACTCGGTGGGGATCCCGCGACGCTGCAGCTCATCGAGCAAGGTCAGTCCGTCGACTCGCGGCATCTTGAGATCGGCGAGAGCCAGGCCAAATCGCTCGCTGGAAAGACGCTCCAACGCCTGCTCGCCGTCCCCCACGATCTCCACATCGTAGTGGAGATCGGCCAGGATCGCGCTCAAACCTGCGGCGATCGCCGGCTCGTCATCCGCAATGAGAATCTTTGGTTGGGTCATAGGCGCGGGTTTAGGCTGGTGCGCAATGTAACCGTGACGCGCGGCTGACGCCGCTTGATTGTGGTCGGCACGCAATTTGTCGGACGGAGCGCTCGGAGCCAATGCGCTGGCTGATTCGCCCGCACGTGTCGATTGCGCGATCTGGCTCCCGTGGGGTGCGCCAGCGTACGTATCGGACGCTCGTTCGCGCGATCCAGTCGCGAGGAGCTGTGCCAGTTCCTCACAGTGCACGACGGTCGCGTCCAGGAATCGATTCGTCGCCGGCGGCACCGTGTCGCACCGCGCGAGTGACGCTCGCAGCGCCTCGAGGCTGACGAGCACTGCGTTGATCGAGTTCCGCACCGTGTGATCAAAATCGGCCTCCGCCCGCCTGGTCGAGGGCTCAGTCACGTGGCCTCCACTCGCTGACATGCGTGACGCACGCGGAATGCAAGTTGATCAGTCACTGAGCTCCAGATCATCGGGCGCGGCATCGACCCGGGTGTGCCCGGACGTGCCCGGTGCCGGTCGGTGATGCTCGATGGGCTGCACGTATTGCGCGACCATGCCGGTCGTACCGCCGACCGCCAACTGCTTGAAGAGGAACTCGAACTTCGCGTCGTACGCGTCCGCCAATTGCTGCTTGACTTGGGGCGAGAGGTCCCAGAACGCGCGCTTGAACGGACCGAGCGCTTTCTTGCGCGTCTTGTAGATGAACTGCTCATCGGTGTCCGTTGGTTTGCGCTCATCCTTGGCGTTCACCCGAAGCCATTCATAGATCTCGTCGCGCAACTCGGCGGGAATGCCGTCGTACAACATGTTCTGGAAGTTCGTTGCGAGGTGGATCTCTGCCGTCTCCGTGCGCGGAAAGTGATTGAAGGCCGCATCGGGCAGCGTCGACGCGCCGTGCTGGACCGCGCCTGCCAATCCGTAATCGTGACGCGCCACGCGCGACAGATCCTCGAGCGTGTGAAAGTCCAGCTTTACATCCGCAATTGATCCATCCGGCAGGACGACACCGCCATGCGACGTGCCGGACTGCACGCTGATCTTGGATAGGCCCGGCGTGTCAGGCGGCAGTCGCTTCGCGAGAACGGCGTTGAGCCCATCCATGTACGCCCGCAACTCGCCCACTGTGCTGTTCTGGGTGCCGACCTCGCCGATCTCGCCACCAATGGAGATGGTCACACCTTTGGGCTGGATCGAGCGGACGAGCGCCGAGATCTCACCACCGACCTCGACGTTGAGCCGCTGCTGATCGGCCAGCGTTTGCCGATGCATGTCGACGAGGGTCGACGTGTCGACATCGATGTTGTAGAAGCCGGCGGCGACCGATTCACGCGCTAACTGGATCACCGCGTCGACCTCGGGCCGCGGGTCGGCCGCGTACTTCTTGGCGTTGATTTGATAATGGTCGCCCTGGATGAACACCGGGCCGCGGAAGCCTTCGCGCAGCGCGGCCGCCAGGATCACCGCCACATACTCCGCCGGTCGCTGGTCGGTATATCCGATCTCCGATCGAGCGATCTCGCAAATGAACGCGCCGGCGTCCAAACGTTTGGACGTCCGAAACACCGATCGCGCGGTGTCGTATGCCATGCCACGCACGTTGATCGCCGGCACCGTAAACCCGTGCACCAAGCCGCGCCCGCGCGCCATATACAGGCCGTTGATCGATGATGGCCGAACGCCGACCTGCTGGGCGACCTCCCAGATCAACCACCGCGCCGCCTCCCGGACCGGCCCATCGCCAAAGACCGCATCGCGCGCGAGCCGGTCCATGCGATCGGTTGCCAGCACGTCCGCTCGGCGCACGATCACGCGAGCCTGATCGACCGCAACGGCATCGCCAAACGGGTGCACGTACGGAGCAGTGAGTGTCGGCATGGTCACGCTGGTAGACGGTGAAACACCTAACCCCACGATCGATCGGCGCCGGTTCGGAAAGGCCGGTCTCCGAAACCCCGCCGCATAACGTAACTACCTATGCACAAACGATTTACGGTCTGAAGCCCGACGAGGCCCCCTAGAATTTATCGTCGTGGCGAGGGACCGACCAGCAGCAATTCTTCAGCAACTTGCTTGCCGAGTTCGCTGGCCGCGCGATGGGGATCCGTCAATCCACGCGGACCGTCAAACCATCGAACGCCGGCATGATGCCCCGTGGCAGCTCGGCCTCGAGGTCCGCGTGAAAGTTGTCATGCGTCAGGTGCGTCAAGTAGGTCCGCTCGACGTTCAATTCCTGAGCGGTCCGCACCGCTTCCGGTACACTCAGGTGCGTCGGGTGCTCGGTCCGAAACAGCGCGTTGAGCACGAGCACTTTCACCCCGGCGATAGCGGCGCGGACATCGGGCGGGACGGACTTCGCATCGGTGATATACGCGATCGGACCGATTCGATAGCCGAACACCTCCGAGCGCCCGTGCGGGACCGGGATGGGGAGCACGGTGGCATCGCCGATGAGGGTACCTTCGTGCGGTCGCAGGACCAGGGCGCGCCCCTCGGGCTTCGACGTCCCCGGTAGGGGCCGCATGTTCTCATCGAAGACATATGGGAACTTGCGAGCCAGGGCCTCGAGGGTGCTGGCCGACCCGTACATGGGCAGCGGACCGTCGCGCCGCACGGAGACTGCCCGCACGTCATCGAGCCCGTGGGTGTGGTCGGCGTGATCGTGCGTGAAGAGCACCGCGTCCACCCGATCGATAGCGTTGGCAATCAGCTGCATACGCAACTCCGGCGGCGTGTCGATCAGAAACCGGGTGCCGGTCTCCGTCTCGATGACAGCGCCGACCCGTGTGCGTTTGTCGCGGGGGTCGGACGAGCGGCACACCGCGCAGTGACAGCCGATCTGCGGCACACCAAAGCTCGTGCCGGTGCCGAGAAACGTCAGCTTCAGACGCGCTCCACTTTCAGGAGATTGGTGGTGCCCGGCACGTCGAACGGCACGCCGGCGGTCACCAACACGCGGTCGCCAGCGTGTGCGAGCCCACGCCCAAGAGCTGCCGCGCGCGCCAGCGGCACGGCCGCTTCGTAGCTGGACACGTGGTCGATCAGGTGCGGGATCACCCCCCACACGAGCGCGAGCTGGCGGTACGTCCGCGGCTCGTCAGTGAGCGCAAGAATTGGGACCGTGGGCCGATGCGAGGCCACGACTCGCGCGCTGAACCCGCTCTTGGTGATCACGATGACCAGTGGCGTCGCCAGCATGCGCGCCGCCGCGCACGTCGCCGCCGCGATGGCCTCCTCTGTCGGAACCACGCGCTCACGGTCGGCGCGGCGTGTGCGTTGTTCCTCTCGCCCCGCGGGCCGTGCGTGCGCTTCGATCTCAGCCGTGATGCGCCGCATCGCCTCGACCGCCAACCGAGGGAACGACCCCGCGGCCGTCTCCGCCGACAGCATGACGGCATCCGTTCCGTCGAGAATGGCGTTCGCCACGTCGCTGGCCTCCGCCCGCGTCGGCCGCGGATGCTCGATCATCGACTCGAGCATCTGCGTGGCGGTGATGACGGGGCGGCCCAGGAGATTCGCGAGTCGGATGATCCGCTTCTGCGCGATCGGCACCTCCTCGAACGGCAGCTCCACGCCCAGATCGCCACGCGCCACCATGACACCATCGGCCGCCCGCACAATGCTGTCGATGTTGTGCAGCGCGGCATCCTTCTCGATCTTCGCCACGATCAGGAGTCGCGGCGGCAGGATCGCCCGCAGCGCGCCAATGTCGTCTGCCCGCCGCACGAAACTCATCGCGAGGTAGTCGAGATCGTGCGCGACCGCAAAGGCCGCATCCTCTCGATCCTTCTCCGTGATCGACGGCGCGGTGACCTGCACTCCCGGCAGATTGATGCCCTTGTGGCTCGTGAGCTCGCCGCCATGCACGACGCGGACGACGACGCGCGGTGGCACGGCATCCATCACGAACAGCTCGAGCAGTCCGTCATTGATGAGCAGGCGATCGCCGGTGTGCACATCGTTCGCCAAGGCGTCGTACGTGATGGGGATCTCGCCGGCGCTCGCCCGATGCTCGGGCACCAACACAGCCTCGTCCCCAGGCACGAGCACAAGCGGCGCCGCGAGATCGCCAATGCGAATACGCGGGCCCTGCAGATCACCAAGGATCGCCACTGGCTGCCCGCGCGCCGCAGCCGCACGTCGCACCCGAGCGATCGTGTCGGCGTGCTCCGCGTGGGTGCCATGCGAGAAGTTGATGCGCGCCACGTTCATGCCGGCGTCGATCAGGTCGCCAATGCTGCTGTCTGTGGCTGTTGCTGGACCCAGGGTGCAGACGATCTTGGCTCGCGGCCGCGCCAGGCCGGCCGCACCCACCGGTCGATGTGAGGCGTGCGGCGTGACGGTTGGCGTCAGGATGGGCGTCAATGTGCTGGGTGTGGCCACGGCGGTCTGCGAGCGAGGCGGTCGAACGGGGCTGGCGACCGGCGAAGGTTAACTCCCGTCCTCAGAGGGTCCAAGCGCGTCGCCACGAGCGGGCCGCCAGTGCGTGCGCAGCGAGACTCGAGCGGGCGGACTGCGCCTGGGGCCACTCGAAGAGGCCCCTCCATCACGCCCGAGGGCACCCTCGTCACGAGGTGACAAAGCGGCAGGCGTCGTCCTGTTAAGATCTGCAGCCCTGCTTAACGCCCCCAACAATACGTCGTCATCCCTCCGATCACTGCGGCAGTGTTGCCGCACCGCGGGCGCAGCCGGATCGGCCCGGACGTGTGAGAACCAGTCGCGGCCCTGCCGCACTCAGGAGGTGTCCCATGGAGTACCGTAGCACGTTGACAGCCATAGGTGCCTTGGCGGCATTGGCCGCGCTGTCCGCCTGTTCGTCGGCAGGAACGGCGATCGGGCCCAATAACAGCGGTTTGCAAAATCAGATCGCCAACGACGTCGCGGCGAGCACCGGTCAGGCCGTGGTGTCCGATATCGACGAGACCGGGAATGACGGTGGCGATGACGAAGGCACCTCGGCCGTCGTCATGACGCCCCGTGGGTTCATGATGCCGCACGCCGCCTCGGTGTCGTTCGGGATGGGCAGCAGCAACTGCACCCAGACCGGCCTGCCGGACCTGCGTTACTACTGCACGCCCGACACCCTCACGATCTCGACGTCCGCGCCGTCCCGCGCAGACACGCTGATCCGCTCGTGGAACTACGAGTTCTTCGCCGAGGACACGGCGCAGTCGAAGCCGGATAGCTATACCGATTCGATCAACTTCGGTGGTCCGAACGGCGTGCTGGTGTACGCAGCGATCCACCGGGCACGCTGGGAGGGCAAGAGCCACCGGGTGCGCAACCACTCGGTCACTGACCACCCGTCGTTCGCGCAAGACTCGAAGCAGCAGAGCACGTGGAACGGCAACACCGTTGCGAACGACACGGCCGCATACACGGGCACGGTCTGGTCAGTCGACTACACCGGCGTCGCGTATGACACCACGGCCGACGTGATTTATCAGCGGCCCCGCGGACAGAATCCCTTCCCGCTTTCCGGTCAGTACCACCGGTGGGCGACATGGGCCTTCACCGCGAATGGTCCGAGCACCGTGACCGGAACGATCACACGCCATATCGTGGTGACGTTCAACGGGACTGACACGGCCCAGCTGCAAGTGATCGGGACGACGACCATGACCTGCGACGTCAACCTCGTCACCGGCGACGTATTCAACTGCCAATAGGACGTTAGTCGCTGGGCGTTAGACGTTGGAAAAAACCTCGGGGTCAGCAGCGGTTCACTTTGCTGGCCCCGAGGTTTGTCGTCGAGCGTCTAGCGTTTAGCCCCTCACACCAACGCGTGCCGTTTCCGCTCCAAGCCGGCCAGGAGGGAATCATAGGACTTCTGAAAGCTGGCGATCCCCTCGCGAAGGAGTTGGTCGGTCACGTCCGTCATTGACACACCAGCCGCCTCGATATCGGCGATCACGCGGTCGGCCTGCGGGAGGTCCGCGTCGACGGTGCGCGCCACGACGCCATGGTCACGGAACGCTTCGAGGGTCGCGGGTGGCAAGGTGTTGACGGTGTCGGGCCCGATCAGTTGCTCCACGTACATCACGTCGCGATACGTAGGATTCTTCGTGCTGGTGCTCGCCCAGAGCGGCCGCTGTACGTGGGCGCCCTTTTCCGCGAGCGGCGCCCACCGAGCACCCGCAAACCGCTGCAGGAACAGCTGGTAGGCATGCTTCGCGTTGGCAATCGCCGCGCGCCCGCGAAGACCCAGGATGCGGTCGCGGTCGGCGCCGCTGCGCTGCGCCGCGAGGGCATCGAGCCGCTTGTCGACTTCCGTATCCACGCGACTCACGAAGAAGCTCGCAACCGAGGCGATCCGATCGATCGGTTGCCCGGCACGGACACGGTCCTCGAGACCCGCAATGTACGCTTCGATCACCCGGGCGTGGGCCTCGACGGCGAAGAGCAAGGTGATATTCACGTTGATGCCCGCCGCCGTGAGCTCCCGAACGGCACGCGCCCCTTCGACGGTGCCCGGGACCTTGATCAGGACGTTGGGGCGCGCAACGGATGACCAGAGGCGCCGTGCCTCGTCGACCGTGCGCTTCGCGTCCCGGGCAACCCCGGGCGACACTTCGATCGATACATAGCCGTCTCCACTTCGCGTCGCATCGTACACCGGGCGGAACAAATCACACGCGTTCCGCACGTCTTCCGTCGCGATCTCCTCGAAGAGCGCCGACGGCGTGGCCTCGGGATCGCTCCCGATCGCCGCGAGCTGGGCGTCGTATGCCGTTCCCTCAGCCAACGCTTTTTCGAAAATCGTTGGATTGGAGGTCATGCCCGTGACCGCATCGTCACGGATTCGGTGTTGGAGGTCGCCATTGTGCAGCATGGTTCGGTCAATGAAGTCCAACCAAATGGATTGGCCAGCATCGTGAAGCCGCTGCAGCGGAGAGGAACTCTGAGGAGTTGGCATGGATGGAAACTACACGTGAGGCGATCGCAAAGGCGACCTCGTGGGCGTCCGCGAGCCTGTAACGATCGGCCGCGTCGGCGCCCTTACTTCTCCGCCCGAATCGCACGCCCACGGGCCTCGGCAAGCGCACGAGCGATCCCGCGATAAAACGCCGCGTCGTCACGGCGCGCTTCCTCTTCCAGCGCGACCGCGGTGCGCTCGAGGGCAAAGAGGATGTTCCCAAGATAGAGCTCAGCGACCTCGCCGACCGAATCCGGGCGTTCATCTGTCACGGCGATCCGCCTCTCACCGGCCGCGCACGACCCATTACCGTCGCACAGGACGCGTCGGCGTGTTGCTGTCCAGGGTGGCCGGGCTCTCCCCAGTCGGCGTGTCCGCGCACGCGTCATCGGCCGACAGAACCTGTACGACGACAGCCGTGATGTTGTCGAGGCCGCCCCGTCCATTCGCCTCGTTGATCAACGCATCCACCAGGCGCCCTGGCGATGCGCGGGACGTCAGCAGGGTTTGCAGACGCGCGTCATCCACCATCCCCGTCAGACCATCGCTGGCTACCAGAAATACGTCGCCAGCCTGCACGACGCCGTTGTAGGTGTCCGGCTCGACCTCCCGGCTGGCCCCGACGCAACGGGTGATGACGTTGCTGTAGGGGTGAAACCTGGCCTGCTCCGGCGTGATGTACCCTGCGTCCACCTGCTCTTGGACGTAGGAGTGGTCCTTGGTCAGCTGCTCCAGGACCCCATTTCGCGCACGGTAGACGCGGGAGTCGCCCACCTGCCCGATCAGGTACCGCGACCCCAGGAGCAGCAGCACCGAGGCGGTCGTGCCCATGCCTTGCTTGTCGAGCTCGGCCAACGTGCGCTCGAAAATCGCCCGATTGGCATCGCGCAGCGCGGTCTTGAGTGCGGCCTCCCCATCTGGCGCTGCGACGTCCCGGAGCCGAGCTAGCTCACGCGTGACGATGCGAACGGCCATGTCGCTCGCGATCTCACCGGCCGCGTGTCCACCCATGCCATCAGCGACCATGAACACGCCCCGAAAGGCGTTGGCATCGGCAAAGACACTGTCTTCGTTGCCGGAACGAATCATCCCCACATCGCTGCGGGAGGCGTAGGTCAGATGCACTACCGCACCTTCGTGAAATAGAACGTCGCTACTGCGGCTACAGCCGCCGCTACCAGGAGGACCCAGCCCCACGGAGTTCGGGATTGCGATGAAGTGCCGCTCGGCCTTCCCTCCCCGGCGCGCGCAGCGATCGATGCGTCGCGACGGGCGGGTTGCGCAGCACCGCCACGCCCTTGCGCCGAAGCCGCCGCGCGCTCCCCTACCACCGCCGCCGGGCGCGGAGCGGGCGGTGCACGCCGCGGGGGTTCGGGGAGCGCTGCGCCGGCCAGTTCGCGCGTCGCACCCCTCGGCCCAGTTGCGGGCTCGGTCACGACGGCCTCGAACGAGAGTTTGACGCCACCCAGCCGAATCTCGGCAGTCTGGCCCAATCGTTCCTCGGCCGCGATCCGTCGGCCGGCGACGTACGTGCCGTTGGTCGATCCCACGTCAGTGACATACCACACGCCATCCCGGCGTTGGAGCTTCGCGTGCGAGTCGGAGATGCTCTCCTCAGGTACGATGACGTCGTTGTGCTCTCCGCGCCCGAGGTGGGCCAGGATCGATTTCACAGGATAGATCTCGCCTTTGAGGACGCCCGCACTCACGACCACGAGCGTCGCGATGGCGCCGCGCGGCGCGCGCGACGGAGCGGCCGCAGCCTCGGCCTCGCCCGGCTCACCGGCTGCCTCGGCTTCCTTAATAGGTGGCGGACTGACCGCCCGCTCGCCAGCGGCCGCGGGTCCCACAGGCGGAGACGACGGCGCCGGAGCGCTCTTGGCGGGCCCAACGGGAGCCGGCGGTGATGCAACAGCCTCAGGAGCCGCCGCGTCAGCATAGAACCGAAACTCCTCGGGGCCGATGCGAAGGATGTCGGCCCGTCCCAAGATCTGCATTCCCTCGACGCGTTCCCCGTTCACGAACAGGCCATTCGTGCTGTTGTCTGTCACGACATATCCCGCATCGCCCGCCACGATCTCGGCATGCCGCCGAGAGACTTCGGACGACGCAATCACGACGTCGCAGCTGGCATCACGACCAAACACCAACCCCGCACCGACGGTGTATTCGCGGCCATCGACCAGCGAGATCACCCGACCACCGGTGATGGCCGTCGCACGCGGGGGCACCGCCACGCGAAGACGGGCCATGTCGGGCACGTTGGCCGCCGTGATGAACTGCGTGCTGCCCCCTTTCCGATCGTCTCCGTAATACAACTCGGTGCCGGCAACTTCGATCTTGTCGCCGTGCAGCAAAGGCGTCGGCTCAGCGCCCAGCAAGACGCCGTTGACGCGCACCATGGCGTCGGCGGTCGCGCGACGGACGGCGACGTGGTTGTCGCGTCCGACTTCGACGATCGCCAACAACGGCCCCGCCCCTGTCGTGGGCCCCGGGAGCCGGACCTCCACCTGGCCGCCGACACCAATGCGGGTCTCGCCGGGTCGGAGCTGTACCTGTTTATCGTTGATCTGGAGGTACGGCATCACGGGTTTCGGTTAAGACGGCAAAGGTACGAGTGACTGCCGGGGCTGGCAAGGAAGCGAGAGCGAGCTGTTTCGCTTACAGTGCCGCCGCCGGCTCGCCAACTTGCAGCCGATACAAGTGCTCATAAGCGCCGCCAAGCGCAAGAAGCTCGCGGTGGGTGCCGCGCTCTCGGACCTCGCCGTGCTGCATGACGAGAATCTCGTCGGCGTCGACAATGGTGCTGAGGCGATGGGCAACGGCGATCGTCGTCCGTCCCTCCATCAAGGTCCGCAAGGCGGTCTGAATCTCGGCTTCGATCTCGCTGTCGATGGCACTGGTCGCCTCGTCGAGAATCAAGAGCGAAGGGTTGGCAGCGATGGCACGCGCAAACGCGAGCAACTGACGCTCGCCGACGCTGATCGACGCACCCCGCTCGCCCAGCAAGTACCGGTATCCCCCAGGTAGGCGTTCGACGATCGGGCCGGCGCCGACACGCTCAGCGGCACGCGCGACGTCGGCATCTGACAGCGGGCTGGAGAGCCGGATGTTGCTCGCCACATCGCCCGCGAACAGAAAGATGTCCTGCTGCACGTAGCCAATCCGGCCACGAAGGTCCGAGAGCGAGAGCTCCCGGATGTCCACACCGTCGAGCGTGATTCGCCCACGTTGCGGATCGTAGAATCGCATCAAGAGGCTCACAACCGTCGTCTTGCCTGCGCCCGTATGGCCAACGAGCGCGACGGTCTCACCGGGCGCTGCCCGGAAGCTCACCCCTTTGAGCACCCACTCCGGCTCGCCTGGCGTTTGGCCGTCAGCCGCGAGATGCGCGACGTCATATGCGAACCAGACATCCTCGAAGGCAACGGTTACACCCCGCACTGCCCCACCGCCTCCGCGGTCGATTGTCATCGCGGGAGGGGCGCGACGCACCGCCGCGGTCCCGTCTGGCGGTGCCGATGCGTCGCCGGCCAAGCCTTCCGGCTCGTCCAACAGTCGAAACACGCGCTCCGACGCCGCCATCGCCTGCTGTAAGATGTTGTACTTGTCCGAAAGGTCCTGCAACGGTTGAAAAAACCGGCGTACGAGCAGCAGGAACGCGGCGACCGTGCCGACGGTGAGCGAACCGGCGGATGCGCGCGCCGCCCCGGTAACGAGCAGGCTGGCGAGGGCAATCGAGGTGAGGACTTCGATTGCCGGAAAGTACAGCGCGTAATACGTGATCGACTGGAGATTCGCGTCCAGGTGGGCACGATTGAGCGCGTCGAACCGGACGGCCTCGCTGTCCTCGCGCCCGAAGAGCTGCACGATGCGCACGCCCGTGAGTCGTTCCTGCAGGAACGCGTTGATCCGCGCGAGCCGAGTGCGGATATCGCGATAGGACCGGCGGACGTTGATGCGAAAGAGGTGCGACGTCAGAACGACCAGCGGAATCACTGCGAACGCAGCAAGCGCCAGCCGCCAGTCCATGACCACCATCAGCACCGCGATCGCCAGCAGCGTGAAAAGGTCTCCGAGCCCGGCGACGACTCCCGACGTGAACAACTCGTTCAATGCTTCGATGTCGGACGTGACGCGGGTCATCAGCCGGCCCACGGGATTGCGATCGAAGAACGCGATCGGGAGCCGCTGCAAGTGACCGAAGAGCTGGAGTCGGAGATCGCGGATCACCCGCTGACCGAGCAAACTGGTCAGCATGGTTTCGCCATATTGGCATCCGAACTGGATCACCAAGGTCACCGCGAACAACTCGGCGGCGTGCGCGATGGCCGCCCCATCGTGGGCTGGGAGCGCCACGTCGATCACGCGGCGGGTCAGGATTGGCGGGACGAGTTGTAGCCCGGCGTCGACAGACAACAAAGCCACGGCTGCGGCCACCAGCAGCCAATACGGGCGCACATACGTAGCGAGTCGCCGCGTCAGCCGCGCATCGTACGCTTTGCCCAGAACCTCTTCGTCGTGTATCCCGCCGCCGGGCCCATCAGCCATGTAGGGCGAAGGCTAACGCCCGCGAAACCACCACGGGAGGGACGCGTTTCTTGACGTGGATTTCGCGCGCGGCCATCCTCCTCGCCGCAGCAACTCGCTTCACCAAGGGACGTGCCTCGTGCCATTGTGGCTCCGCTGGATTGTGCTCGGGCTGCTCGCCGGAGGACTCGCCAAGTATCTCATGCCCGGACGGGACCCGTCCGGTTGCATCGTGACGACCGCGCTTGGGATCCTCGGCGCGCTCATCGGCGGCCTGATTGGCACCCGACTGGGGCGGGGGCCGGTGACGGCCGAACGATTCGATGTGTGGTCGCTCGCCCTCGCGACCCTCGGCGCCGTCGTCATCCTGGTGATCGGCCGTCTCGTGAAACGCTTCACGGCACGGTCGCGCCGCGGCACATCGTATTCCGGCTGGAGCGACGATCGATCTGACCGGTCCCCACCCGGCTAGCTTTCGATCTGTGAAGGACCGGTTGATCGTCCGCGGCGCGCGCCAGCACAACTTGAAGAACTTCGACCTCGAGATTCCGCGACGGACGTTCACGGTCATCACGGGTCCGTCGGGCTCCGGGAAGTCGTCGCTGGCGTTCGACACGATTTACGCCGAGGGCCAGCGACGCTATGTGGAATCGCTGTCCGCCTATGCGCGGCAGTTCCTCGAGCGGATGGAAAAGCCCGACGTCGACGCGGTCGAGGGCCTCTCACCCGCCGTGGCGATCGAACAAAAAAATCCCACGAAAACGTCACGCTCGACTGTCGGGACGGCCACCGAGATCTACGATTATCTGCGTCTCCTCTGGAGTCGCATCGGTCACACGTTCTGTCCGCTGTGCGGCCGGCAGATGCGCCCGGACACGGTCCAGTCGGTGACCGACGCCGTGCTCGCGCTCCCCGACAACACTCGGATCGCCGTCGCCTTTCCGCTACACCTGTCCGCGGCCGTCACTCATGAGCTAGCAGTCGAGAACCTCAACGCGCAGGGGTTCGTGCGGGTGAGCGTGGGCGGCGTGATCCGATCGCTCGAAGATCTGGCAGGGGCCGGCGTCGATCTCGCTGCCGTCCCCGACCCGCTCGTCGTGGTCGACCGGTTGACCATCCACCCCGATATCGGCGGGCGTCTCGCGGATGCGATTGGCACGGCGTTCCGGGAGGGTGACGGCGACTGCGTGATCTTGTTGCCTGAACCGCTCGAGGTCGACGGCCGCACCACGGGCCGTCTCAACTTCACGGAACGCTTCGAGTGCCCCAACGATGGCACGCGGGCACCGAGCCCCACGCCGCAGCTCTTCTCGTTCAACAGCCCCCGGGGCGCGTGCCCGACGTGTAATGGGTTCGGCGCCACGCTCGAGTACGATGAGCATCTCATTGTGCCGTACCCGGACCGATCCCTCCGCGACGGCGCGATCGATCCCTGGACGAAACCTCGATACGACAAGCAGCGCCGAACGCTCGCGGATTTCGCCCGGCGGGAGGGCATTCCCTTCGACGTGCCCTGGTCGGACCTGTCCGCAGCGCAGCGGCAGCGGCTGCTCACAGCGACTGGACGCGCCTACACCGGCATCCTCCCCTTCCTCCAACGGCTGGAGGACAAACGCTACAAGCAGTACATCCGCGTCTTTCTGCGGCAATACCAATCCGCGAACACGTGTCCGACGTGCCACGGCAGCAAGCTGTGTCCGGAGGCGCTGCAGGTACGGATCGCGGGTCGCACGATCGCCGACGTCGCTGAGCTCCCCATCGAACAGCTGCTGGAATGGCTCGAGACGGTGCAGCTCTCGCCGTTCGAGCTCGGTGTCGCGCAACACGTCCTGGAGGAAGCCCGCGCGCGTGTGCAATTCCTCTGCGATGTCGGACTGACATACCTGTCGTTGCATCGCTCCGCACGCTCACTCTCCGGCGGTGAAGCGCAGCGTATCGCCCTGGCCAACTCCCTCGGCGCCAAGCTCGTGGACACGCTCTACGTGCTCGATGAGCCCTCGATCGGCCTGCACCCGCGCGATATGGATCGTCTGCTCGCTCTGTTGCGGCGCCTGCGAGAGTCGGGCAACACGGTGCTCGTGGTGGAACACGACCCGCAGGCCATCCGCCAGGCGGACTTCATGATCGAGCTGGGCCCGGGGAGCGGCGCCAATGGCGGCTACGTGGTCTTCAGCGGACCCATTGCCCGGATCGCGGAGAGCCCCCTGACTGGCCAGTATCTCTCAGGTGTGCGGGAGATCCCGGTGCCGGCTGAGCGCCGACTGGCTGGGCCACGCTGGCTCCGGCTGCGCGGGCGCCCGGGCGCACAATCTCAAGGGAATCGATGTCTTGATCCCGCTTGGCACACTGACGGTGGTGACCGGAGTGTCGGGATCGGGCAAGAGCACGCTGGTCCATGATGTATTGTATCGCGCCCTCGAGACGCATTTGCGTGGTGAGCATACCGCGAAGCAGCATCTCGGCGAACGGGTGGGCGACTATGATGAGCTGACGGGCGTCGATTCGCTGGACGATGTGGTGCTGATCGACCAGTCGCCGATCGGGCGATCACCACGCTCGAATCCCGTTACGTACGTGAAGGCCTTCGACGAGCTGCGCCGCCTGCTCGCCGCTACACCGCTTGCCAGACAGCGCGGCTACACGAGTGGGACGTTCAGCTTCAACGTGCCGGGTGGCCGCTGCGACGCGTGCGAGGGGGCTGGATACACGGAGATCGAGATGGTCTTCATGGCCGACGTGTTCGTGCCGTGCGAGATCTGCGCCGGCACGCGGTTCAAGCCAGAGGTCCTCGAGGTCACGCTGCGCGGTCTGAACGTGGCACAACTGCTCGAGCTCACGGTCGACGAGGCCATTCGATTGTTCCCGCTGGAAGAGCGCCTGACGTCGCTCCTGTGGCAGCTGCAGCGGGTGGGCCTGGGGTACCTGCGATTGGGCCAGCCGGCGACGACGTTGTCGGGCGGCGAAGCCCAGCGCATCAAGATCGCGCGCGAGCTCGCACAGGCGAGCCGTACGCATGGCCGGAAGCTCTACATCATGGACGAGCCGACGACCGGGCTACACCTCGAGGACATCCGCAAGCTCGCCGACGTCCTCGACCGTCTCGTCGATCAAGGACATACGGTCGTGCTCATCGAGCACAACCTCGACGTGATCAAGCTCGCCGACTGGATCATCGACCTGGGCCCGGACGCGGGTGACGCTGGCGGTCGCGTCGTCGCCATGGGGCCACCCGAAACGGTGGCAAATGTGGCTGGGTCCTACACTGGCGAGTGGCTCCGACCGCTGCTCCGCCTGGATGAATCTCAGGCGAGGACGGATGTGCCGCGGGTGCCCCGGCGCGCTCACGCCCCCTTGGCCGCAGCGACGGCCAATGGTTTGCTTGACCCGCGTTCGGGCGCGACCTAGGTTTTTAGGTTCTTCCCGAGTAGCTCAGTTGGTAGAGCAGGCGGCTGTTAACCGCCGGGTCGGGGGTTCGAGTCCCTCCTCGGGAGTTGTGCGAGAGTAGCGACTGAAGTGCTGATCCTACAGGGGTTCCTTGCCGTCCGGGGACCCCTCTCTCGTAGGCGTCGGCGCCGGGTCAGCGCTTGAGGAACTTGAAATGCGTCACATTAGGCGCGGCGACGGTCTCCACGAGCTCGAGACCGCACAGGTCGTTCACACCCTCGAAGAGCCGGTCACCGCCGCCGAGGAGCACGGGGACCTGGTGGATGCGCATCTCGTCCACGCGACCGGCCTTGAGATATTGCTGGCAGGTCTTGGCGCCGCCGGCGAGCGCGATGTCCTTGCCCTCCGCAGCGCGGCGCGCCTGCTCGAGCGCGGACTCGATCCCGTTCGTCACGAAGTGGAAGGTCGTGTCGCCCTCCATCGTGAGCGGCGCGCGCTCGTGGTGCGTGAGCACGAAAACCGGATGATGGAAGGGCGGGTTCTCCCCCCACCAGCCCCGCCACGGCTTTCTGGCGTCCCATCCGCTAGGCTGACCACCGAACATGTTGCGCCCCATGATCGTCGCGCCAATGTTCGCGATCTCGGCGTCGACCACCCCCGAGCTCTCGTTGTCCTTGCCCCCAGCCAGACCATGCCGGGTCCTCCAGACGCGAAGGGCAACGACCCATTCATGGAGCCGTGCGCCACCGACGCCAAGCGGTTCCTTCAGGCTCTGGTTGGGTCCGGAAGTGTAGCCATCGAACGACATCGAGATTCGCAGGCGCAGCGTTGACACGTCAGGTCTCCAGGAAATGGTCGCGCCCCCCAGCCGCACCGACCGTGCCGCTCGACGGCGGCAAAGCCCGGCACTACGCCTTCGCGCGCGAGTGCACCGCATCGCTGCCGGTGGCGGTCATCTCCCCGACCGGTCATGTTTCCCCTGTGAACACATCGCTCGACTTGGTCAGGCTCGCCAGCACGTGACTCCAGGTCGCCCAAGCCGCAGTACCAGTCCAGCGGGTCGTACGCGAGCGCCTGCCGCGTCCGCGGCTCCATCCGCCGTACGAGTGGGCGTCGTCATGGGGAGCCAGAGCGACTATCAACACCTCGGCGTCGCGTGCGATCTGCTGCGCGACCTGTCGGTCCCGTTCGAAGCGCGCGTCGTGTCGGCGCACCGCACACCGGACTGGCTCTTCCAGTATGCCGAGACCGCGGCGAGCCGCGGCTTGCACATTATCATTGCCGGTGCGGGAGGCGCCGCCCATCTCCCGGGCATGATCGCAGCGAAGACTCTCGTGCCGGTCCTTGGCGTGCCGGTGCCTGCCACCCAGCTCAATGGGCTGGATGCGTTGCTCTCGATTGTGCAGATGCCCAAAGGCGTGCCGGTCGGTACGCTCGCGATCGGTGCGAGCGGCGCGGCAAACGCCGCTCTCTTCGCTGCGGAAATCCTGGCCCTCCACGACGCGTCCCTGCGCCAACGGCTGCAAGCCTGGCGCGACGCACGCCGCGACGAAGTCCTTGCCCAAACGCTGCCACCCGCGTCCTCGCGCTGACCCCGCAGTGCGCCGAGACCGCTCGGCGCTCGGGACGCGACAGTCGCGGCGCATACGAACCGCGCCGTGAGTCATCGCCCGATCGTTCCTGGTGCTACGATCGGCTTTCTCGGCGGCGGCCAGCTCGGACGCATGGCGGCGCTGGCCGCGCGAGAGATGGGCTACGACGTGCGCGTGTTCGACCCGGATCCAGCGTGCCCTGCATGCGCGGTGGCGACCAGCGTCGTGACCGGACACTTCGACGATGTCGACGCAATGACGCAGTTGGCGCGGGACTCGGACGTCGTGACCATCGAGATCGAGCGAGTCGCGGTTGCCGGCCTCGCCGCCGCCGCCGCGTTTGCCCCCGTGCGCCCGGATGCGGCAGTGCTCGAGATCGTGCAGCATCGCGAGCGACAGAAGAATTGGCTCGTCGCTCACGGATTTCCCGTTGGCCCCTTCCTCGCCGTCGGTAGCGCCGCGGAATGCAAGCGCGCAGTCGACGCGTTCGGCCCGTCCTACATCAAGGCGTCGACCGGTGGCTACGATGGACGGGGCCAGGTCCGCGTCCATCGCGCGGCCGAGTGCGCAGCGGCATGGCAGGCACTGCGCGCCGAACGGTGTGTCGTCGAGCGTGCACTCGATCTCGAAGCCGAGATTTCCGTCATGGTCGCCCGTCGCCCGTCGGGCCAATCGGCGAGCTTTCCGGTCGCCCTCAACCACCACGACGCCGGTCAGCTGGCCTGGTCGGTCATCCCCGCGCCGATCGACGCCGCGGTGGCGGGCGTAGCGCGCGAGATGGGGACGGCCATCGCAGACGCCTTGCAGGTCGTCGGCCTTCTGGCGATCGAGATGTTCGTGCTTGCGTCGGGCGAGGTTCTCATCAACGAGTTGGCACCGCGACCACACAACAGCTTCCACCACACGATCGAAGGCTGCGTCACGAGCCAGTTCGAGCAGCTGATTCGCGCAGTGTGCGATCTGCCGCTGGGCGCAACCGACGTCGTGCGACCCGCCGCGATCGCCAATATCCTGGGTGATGCGTGGTCACATCCGGACGGCCCGGACTTCACAGCCGCGCTCGCCGTCCCTGCAACGAGGATCCACCTCTACGGCAAGCGCGACCCGCGGCCCGCCCGGAAGATGGGCCACCTGGCAGCCGTAGCGGACACGCCGCTCGAGGCGAGGGCCCGCGCCCTGGAGGCGCTCGGTAGACTGAAGAGGATCGGGACGGGCGCTTCGCGCCCGAGAGAGTAGCGGGGCAGTAGAAAGTAGACGGCGGCTTCGAGTCGTGGCTCCTGTCTACTCTCTACTTTCCGTGGGTCTACTTTCTCGGGCGCGCAGCGCCCGCCTCACCCCGCCGCGGCCGCCGACAACCCGCCGAACCGCCGCTCGCGCCGGTGAAATTCTGCGACCGCGCGCGACAACTCGCCCCCGTCGAACTCCGGCCACAAGCGGGGCGTGAAGTAGAGCTCGGCGTACGCGCACTCCCACAACAGGAAGTCGCTGAGACGCTGATCACCACCGGTGCGGACCAGCAAGTCGACGTCGCTCGCCGGCTGGCTGTGGTCGTGCGCGGCAAGCAACGAACTGAACTCGTCGCGCGTTGGCGGCCGCGGTCCTCGCCACGCATCGGCCGCGCGCAGAATCGCGTCGCGCGCCGAGTAGTCGATCGCCACCCGTAGCCACAGCCGCCGGCCGCCAGCGGTCGATTGCTCCGCCGCTTCGATCGCGTGGCGCAGGCCGGCCGGCAGCCGGTCGCGCCGTCCGATGATCGACAGCCGCACCCCGTTCGCCACGCAGCGATCGACCTCCGTCCCGATGCCGCGGCGCATGAGCCGGAGCAGCGCACTCACCTCGCTGCTGGGTCGGCTCCAGTTGTCGGAGGAGAAGGCATAGACAGTCAATGTCCCCACGCCAACGGCCGGTGCGGCTTCGACGGCTCGACGGAGTGCGGCCACGCCGGCGGCGTGGCCGGCAGAGCGCGGTCGCGCCCGGGCGGTCGCCCAGCGGCCGTTGCCGTCCATGATGACTGCGACATGCAAGCCCTGCGGCGCAGGCACCATCGGCGAAGTACTTTGCAGCACGAAGTCAGTCTCCAAAAAAAAGTGGGCGTGGCGCTAGCGTTCGCGGGTCGCCTGAATGAGGGCCTCCATGTGCTCCAGGTACCGCTCGAGCGCCCGGCGGCCGGAGGCCGTGAGCCGGTACTCCGTCCGCGGCACCCGACCGGCGAACGTCTTCGAGCACGCGATGTAACCGGCCTCTTCGAGCCGCCGCGCGTGCACGCTGAGGTTCCCGTCGGTCGCGCGCACGAGTTGCTTCAGCTCATTGAACGTGAGCGCGGTATTGACCGCCAGAGCACTCACGATCCCGAGACGCAGCCGCTCATGAATGATGCGGTCGAGCGAGGACGACGCCCGCGCCGCCGCACGACCGCCGACACGCCCGGTCATCGGCCGCGCATCCCCCGCATCTCGATCGCGATGCCTGGCGACTCCTGAAGTCTTAGCCACCGTACCTCCGCGCAATAGCGATTCCAAATCCAATGTGGAGCAACCCAAAGCCCAGACCCAGCTCCAACCAACCCCACGCTGGCGGCACCACTAGGGAGACGGCGCCGAGGGCCATAAAGCAAAGTCCCATCACCGGGACGATCGGTACCGAGAATGTACCCCCGCAAACGACGGCGGTGCCATAGAGCAACAACCACACCGCGGGCAACACGCCGTCCAGGCCTGCGCGGTAGAGTGCCCATGTGAGCAACGCGCCGACGACGATCGGCGGCGCGAACCCGAGCGCAAACTTGCGAGCCGGTCCGCTCAAGAGCGGCGTGCGAGAGGCCCGAGCTTTGTGGACGATGGCGGAGCCTCCGACCGCGGCGCCGAGCACCGCCGCGGCCAGCCACATCGCGAGCCACTCATTGCGCGAGCGTTGCACCGACGCAGCAGCCGCCGCACCGATCGCGAGCATCCCCATGGCAACCATGCCGCGGCCCGAGATCGCCGTGAATGCGCTCGCCCGCTCCATCGTGTCCCGGATGAACTGCAGGTTGTCGAGCGCCCGAACGTGCAACGGTCGCGTCACCGATTCGGTGTCGACGGACGGAGGTGAGAGGCGCTCCAGGGACACGCAGCGCAAGTTACTGTCGCCCTCACGAACCGCTATGGCCATCGACATATTTCGTTGTGCCACCGTCCGACATCGCCCCGTTGGCGGGCCACCACGGCCTGCGGACGCGCCTCGTCCGAGCCGTTGATCGCGGGTCCCTCCCGGGGAGCCTCCTGTTCCACGGCCCTCCGGGAGTCGGCAAGCAGCGGCTCGCGTTGTGGCTCGCGCAACGCCTGCTGTGCACCGGCGCGCCGTCTGGCGGACAGAGCAGGCCCGTCGAGCCTTGTGGCGGCTGCCCGGCCTGTCGGTTCTCGACGCCGCTGCTCCACCCCGATCTTCACTGGGTCTTCCCGAGACCCCGCAGTAAAGACCCCGACATGGCGCCGGCGGACGTTCGTCGCGAATACGCCGAGGCGATAGCCGAACGAGTACGCGGTCACCTGTTGTATGGTCCGGCCGACGGCGCCGACGCGATCTACGTTGCCACCGTTCGCGCGCTCGTCCATGCCGCAGCGCTCACCCCTGCGATGGGTTCTCGCAAGGTCATCGTGGTAGGGAACGCCGAGCGCATGGTGCCGCAGGAAGGCGCCGACGCCGCGGCAAACGCGTTTCTCAAGATGCTCGAGGAGCCGACGCCGGATCTCACGATCATTCTGACATCGAGCGCCCCGGGCGCACTGCTGCCGACGATTCGATCGCGCGTCGTCGCCGTGCGTGTGCCGCGCCTTCCAGAGCAAGACGTGACAACCTGGGTGCGCGACAAATGGGTTCGCGCCGCCCTGGACAGTGCAGGCATGAAGGGCGCCGACGAGGAGCGGGCCCGTCGCGCCGCGGGCGCCCCGGGGACGTTGCTGGGCGCAGCCGAGTCCGGCGCCGCCGCGACCACGGCTCGAGCGCTAGTTGACGCGGCTACCCGCCGCCAACGTGCCCTCCAATACGCCACTGCCCTGCGCCAGGGGTCGGCGGGCGCACGAGGGGCCTTCGCTGACGCCCTGAATGGGCTGACCGCGGTGCTCCACGCACAACTCCGCTCAGCCGTCGATCGGCAAGACGTCGCGCTGGCCCGTGCGACGTGCCTGGCCATTGCGGATGTCGAAAGCGCGAAGCTGCGGACGGATGGGAATGCCAATCCCCAGCTCGTCACCGGACAGCTGGTGAGGAGTATGGCGACCGCATTCGGGGCCCAGCCATGAGCGGAGGCTCGCGGCAGTCCGGGAGTCGCCGGGGGCGCTCGAAGGCAGCCCCCTCCTCGCCGCGGCTGTCGCACGTTGGGCCTACCGGGAAGGCCCAGATGGTCGATGTGACCCCCAAAGCCGACACGGCACGTGTCGCCCGCGCCACAGGTTCGATACAAATGGCCGCGACGACCCTACAAACCATCGTCACAAATAGTGTCAAAAAGGGCGACGTGCTGACGGTCGCCCGAGTGGCTGGCATCATGGCAGCCAAGCGGGCCTCCGACCTCATTCCGCTGTGCCACCCCATCCCCCTGACCGACGTACAAGTGACGCTGTCGAGCGACGATGCACTGCCAGGCCTGCGCGTCGAGGCGACCGTGCGGACTGTCGGAAAGACAGGAGTTGAGATGGAGGCGCTGACGGCCGCCGCCGTGACCCTTATCACCGTTTACGACATGGCCAAGGGTGTAGATAAGGCCATGGTCATTTCGGACGTCCGCCTCGAGGAGAAGGGTGGCGGGCGGAGCGGCCATTGGAGGCGCCAATGAGCACCTGGCGCCTGGCACGGCCGTTGCCGCCCAATAGGGCATCACCAGAGGCCCCCTCAGGGGGGTCTTCGGGCGTGCGATGCCCGTCTCGTACGTTGACCTTCTTGGCCAGGGCGAGGCGAATGCACACCTTGCGTGGGACCTATGTACGCCGCGGCGATGCTGCCCGGAGACGCGCTCGAGCCCGACAAGTGATCGTCGGGCTTGCCGTAGCCGTGCTGGCCGTCGTGCTCGTGCTGAGCCGCCGCCTCCCCGAGGCACGCGCTGGTGAGGCGTCCCTGCCACTGTTCGACTTCGGCTCGGGCCTTGGTTCGCAGCACCTTCGGGACGAGCTCAATGCCACCAAGGGACAGTTGGACTTGGCGAACGCCCAGCTGGAACGACTCAACGCGGTGGTCGGGTACTCGAGCCGATATCGCATCGGTGCCGATCTCGCTGGCTCGATCTACGACGTCGCGCTGGCCGAAGGGATCGAGCCCGAGCTCGCCTTTCGTCTCGTCAAGGTCGAGAGTGACTTCAACGAGCACGCGAGCAGTTCGGCAGGCGCGCTCGGACTGACGCAAGTCATGTTGCCAACCGCGCAGTTCTTTGTGCCCGGCATCACCCGGGACGGCCTGTACCAGCGGGAGACCAACCTGCGGGTTGGGCTACGATATCTGCGCACGCTCGTTCGCGAGTACCACGGCGACCTCCGCCTCGCACTGCTTGTCTATAACCGCGGCGAGCTGGCGGTCGACCTCTCTCGCGAGCAGGGCCTCGATCCCTCCAACGGCTACGAACGGCTCGTGATGAAGGGCTATCGCGGGACGGGGATTATTAACTGATCGGGTTCCGGGTTACGCCCTTATCGCCCCCGCAGGCGGTATCCGCGCGGCCCGCCAAGCCGGGACGAGACAGGCGGCAAGGGTAACGACCGCGAGCCCGGCCGCCAGTGTGATGTAGGTCACCGGATCCTGGGGGCTGACGCCAATCAACAGGCTGCGAAGAATGCGCGTCGCGGCGAGTGCGAGCGCAACGCCGACTGCGAGACCAGCCGCCGTGAGCAACATGCCCCGACGCACGACATCCCAGAGAACCTGCTGCGCCGTTGCGCCCATGGCCATCCGGATCCCGATCTCTCGCGTCCGAAGCGCGACGGCATAGGCAACCACTCCGTAGAGGCCGATCACCGCCAGCAGCAGCCCAAGAAGGGCGATGACCGTCGCAAGCGTGGCGCCGAGGCGTAATGGCAGGAATGCGAGGCCGTCGTGGAGGTGCGCGTACATCGTCTCGACCGCGTAAGGCGCGAGGTTCGCATCGAGTGACGCCACGACGGTCCGAACGGCAGGCGCTAGACTCGCCGGGTCTCCATCCGTCGCGACATGGAGCGTCATCTCCGACTCGTACCGCTGCGCGAAGGGCACGTACAACATCTGCTCCGGCTGCTCTCCGACGAAGATGTTTGTCACCGTCTTGGCGACGCCCACAACGTGGACCTCGGGGCCAGTCGGATTGAAGCGAATCCGCTTGCCGATTGGGTCCTGCCCAGGCCACAGTCGAGCCGCAGTGGCTGTGTTGACGACCGTCACGCGCTCGGCGAGGGAGTCGTCGCGAATCGTGAAGTCGCGACCGCTGCGCAGCGGAATCCCCAGCGTTGCGAAATATCCCGGGGTGACCCTGACGGCCTCGATATGCGTGTGCCCGCGTTCGGTCGTCAGCGACGGCAGGTCGGCGTAGACGTCCAGGTCGCTGTGGCTTGTGCCCAGCGGCGTCGCGCTGGCAAGTGCGGCGCTTCGCACGCCATCGAGTCGTCCAACTTGGCTCACCAATGCCTGAAAGAATCGCTCGCCTCGAGCGGTGTCGTATCGCGCAAGCGAGACATCCACTGTCGCGAGCAGGCCGTGATCTTGCCGGAAGCCGAGATCGAGTGCAGCCGCACTTCCGAGGCTGCGGAGGAAAAGGCCCGCGGCGACAAGAACGACGAAGGCGACGGCCACTTGTGCACCAACCAGCGCGGCGCGGAAACGCGAGGTCGTCGCGCCGCCAGCTGCGCCTCGGCTTCCCTCCTTCAGTACCTCGCCCACGGCTGCCCGCGACGACTTGAGCGCGGGACCGATGCCGCTCACGAGCGCCGCACAGAACGCAGATACGACCCCGAGCGCCAGCACTCGCCAATCCACCGTGACATCGAAATGCACGGGCACGTTCGAGGACAGGTGCAACGATTGCAGCCAGTGGGCCGCACCCGCCGCCAAGGCGATGCCGACCACCCCACCGAGCAAGGCGAGCACGAGACTCTCGGTGAGCAACTGGCGTACGAGTCTGGTGCGCCGGGCGCCGAGCGCCGTGCGCACGGCGAGCTCGGTTTGCCGCCCGGTCGCTCGAGCAAGCATGAGCGACGCGACGTTGGCGCAGGCGATGAGGAGGACCAGACCCGTCAGCGCCATGAAGATCGCCGATATGCGCGGCATGAAGCGGGTGACCGCGATATCGGGACGCGCTCGGAGCTCGGGCTCCATGACAAACCGCTTGCCTTCATTCTCGACCGGGTATTGGCGCTGCAGCTGGGTCGCCAGCAGATCCAGCGCCTGTCGAGCGGACGTGAGCGTGACTCCCTCGCGCAGGCGACCGATGATCTTGAATCCTCCGCCCGTGCGGCGATGCAGCCAGTCGAGCTCGGACGGATCGAGGTCGTGAATGAGCGTCGCCGGGATCCAACCGTCCTCCTGAATGTCGGGCTGCGTCCCCTCGAAGTCAGCTGGCGCGACTCCGACAATGGTCATGGGCAGCCCGTTCAGTACCACAGAGCGCCCCACGACGCCCGGCACGCCACCGAGCTCACGCTGCCACAGACGATAGCTGATGACGATCACCCGCTCTCGTCCGAGCGCCTCCGCCGGCGTGAAGGCTCGGCCATGCGCCACCGACACACCGAGCATCGACCAGAAGTTTTCGGAGACCGCCTGGAACAGAGTGCGCTCGGTGTGATCGCCCACGCGCAGGCTGACGGGCCACGTGACGCCGGCGGCCGCATCGCGCAAGACCGTGCGGAGATTTCGGATGTCGACGAAGTTCAGATAGGAATTGTCGCCGGGGAAGGTCGTCCCACTCGAGATCGTACCGATCACGACCAGGTTGCCCGGGTTCGCGACCGGCAACGGACGAAAGAGAAGATGTGCGACGACGGCAAACACCGCAGCGGTCGCGCCGGTACCGAGGCCCAGGCAGAGCAGGGCGGCGATGGTGAACCCCGGCGCGCGCCACAATGTGCGGATCGCGTAGCGAAAGTCGAAAAGCAACGTCCCTACCGCCAGGCGACGAAACGTATTGCGGTCGCGGCGGTCGTCGTGCGAGCGTAGCTCGGCGTTGACGCGCGCGACGTCTCCAAACCGTTCGTGGGCCGCGCGCCGTGCCTCATCAGGCGTCATGCCTCGTTCCTCGTATTCTCGCTGTCGCATCTCAATGTGAAACTGGAGCTCGTCGCCGACGTCCGCCGGCGAGTTGTCGCCCCAGAAGCGAAGGTATCGATGCCACATGGGCGGCCTTACGGCATTCCGCGGACGGCGCATAACAGTTTATGACCCGATGGCCTCGGCAGGCGGCGTCCGCGCTGCGCGCCGTGCCGGAACCCAGGACGCGACAAACGTCACTCCCGCGAGGATGCCGCCTAACACGCAGAATGTGAGCGGGTCGCGGGCGCTCACATCGACGAGTAAACCACTGAGCAGGTGGGTCGTCGCAAGTCCCAGTACACACCCAGCGGCAAGGCCGATCGTCGACACGAGCATGCCCTCGCCAATCACGCTAATGAGAATGTCAACCGACGTCGCACCAATCGCCATCCGGATCCCGATCTCTCGACGGCGCTGGGCCACGGAGTACGCGATGACGCCGTACAGGCCAATGGTCGCGAGCAGGAGCCCGAGCACTCCGATGCCCGTGGCAACCGTCGCCGCAATGCGCACCGGAATGAACGCGACGCCATCGCGCAGATGAGCGGTCATGGTCGTCAGACCATACGGAGCGACGTTCGGATCGAGCGACGCAACCACTGCACGGACCGGGCGCGCGAGCTCTTTCGGGTCCTGCGTCGTGAGCAGGTGCAGCGTCATCTCCGGTTCGTACCACTGGCGAAAGGGAAGGTACGCCATTGGGACCGGGCGTTCACGAAGGATTTGAGATGTGACGGTTGCGACGACTCCGACGATCTCGACCGGTGGTCCCCCGAGGTCTAGCCGCACTCGCTGGCCAACCGGATCCTGGCGCGGCCACAGTCGCGCCGCCATTGCAGCGTTAATGACCATCACCCGCGGGGCAGCGCTGTCGTCGCCCTCCTCGAACACGCGGCCCCGCAGGAGGCGAATGCCCAACGCGCTGAAATAACGAGGAGTGACCACGTTTCGCTCGACATTCGTATGCCCTTTGTCTTGCACGAGCGTCGGCAGATCGGCGTAGATCCCGAGGTCATTGTGGTCGGTGCCCAACGGGATATCGAATCCCAATGCCGCTGACCGTACGCCAGGTAGATCGCTGGCACGCTGCACGAGCGCGCGAAAGAAGCGGCGTCCCTCGACACTGTCGTAGCGCGCGAGCGCAACATCGACCGTTGCCATGAATTCGTGATCCTGACGGAAGCCGAGATCGACTCGGCCAGCTCGTTGGACGCTGCGGACAAACAGCCCCGCCGTAACGAGCAAGAGGAAAGAGACTGCGACCTGCGCCGCGACGAGCGCCGCACGAAATCGCTGGCGGCCGACCCCCGCCTCCAAGCCGCGCGCCCCCTCGTTGAGTGCACGACCGATCCGCACGCCAGAACTGCGAATCGCAGGACCAAGACCGCTGACTACAGCCGCGCCGGTAGCAACACCGGCGGTGACCACGACGACGCCCCAGTCGATTCGAACTCCGAACTGCACCGGCACCGCTACATCGATTCGCAGCGTCGTGACCCAGTGCACGACGATGGCCGCGAGCGCCAAGCCAACGACGGCCCCGCCTGCAGCAAGCGCAAGGCTTTCCGCCAGCAACTCCCGAATCAGTCGCAGACGCGGAGCCCCGAGTGCGAGTCGCACCGCCAACTCGGTTTGACGGCCGCTGGCGCGCGTCAGAATCAGCGAGGCAACGTTGGCGCAGGCAATGAGCAGGACCAGCACCGTCAACATCGAGAAAACGAACGCAGCCCGAGGAACAATCCCCGCCACCGAGATATCCGGACGCGCACGGATCTCTGGCGCCACCACAAACCGTAGCCCTTGCTCTTCCGTTGGATACTGTCGCTCCAACGCTCGAGCGAGCAACTCGAGCTGCTTTTCGGCGCCGTCAGATGTGACGCCGGGTTGTAGCCGCCCCAGCACTCGAAAGGCCGCGCCGTCGCGCGATAGCGGCTCGCGGATCCCGGGGTTGAGGTCGCGCAGCACCGTGGCAGGGAACCAGGCATCGAACGCAATGCTGTACGCCAAGCCCCTGGCCGAAGGCGGCGCAACCCCCACCACCGTCATCGGGATGCCATTGAGCGACACGCTGCGCCCGAGAACGTCGGCGGCACCCGCGAAGACGGTTTGCCACAGACGGTAACCAATGACGAGCAGTCGATCGCCATGGAGTGCCTCTGCCGGCGAGAATGGCCGACCGAGTGCCATATGCACCCCGAGCACCTCCCAGTAGTTCTCGGATACAGCCTCCATGATGCGCCGCTCACTGCGGTCAGCAACGCGGAAACTCACTTGAGTGAACGTTCCCGCGACGGCGCTCTCGAGCACAGCGTGCTGGGCGCGGATTTCGAGATAGTCGGGGTACGGCATATTTCCCGGAGTGGCATCGCCGGCGTACGTGCTCGCGATCACGACGAGGTTGCCAGGATTCACAGCGGGAAACGGGCGCAGCAGAAAGGCATCGACGATTGCAAAGACGGCTGCCGTGGCGCCGGTCCCTAGCGCGAGACACAGGATCGCCGCGGCAGTGAAAGCAGGCGCACGCCGGAGCGTCCGCAGCGCATGCCGGAAGTCGCGCCCGATGCCCGCCGCCGCCGCGCGCAAGCGAGCCCAATGATCACGGCGGCGATCATGCGTCCTGAGCGACGCGTCGACCTGCCCGACGTCGCCGAATCGCTCGCGAGCGGCCTGCTGCGCAGCCTGCGGTGTCATCCCCTGACGCTCGAAGTCGTGCGCTCGCATGTCGAGGTGAAACGCGAGTTCATCGCGCACATCCGCGTCGACATCCGAACCCCAGAACCGAAGGTACCGCCGCCATGCTGCCGGCCGCCGCCCCCGCGTGCTCACGCGAGCGTCGGCGCCGCGCGCAAGACGCTGGTCACCGCTCCCGCATAGCGCGTCCACGCGACCGCCTCAGCCCGGAGATAGGCTCGGCCGCTCGTCGTGATCCGGTAGTACCGCGCACGACGATTGTTCTCCGACAGGCCCCACTCGCTGTCGACCAGCCCCCGGTCCTCGAGTCTCCGGAGCGCCGGATACAGCGATCCCTCCTCGACGCGCAACACGTCTTGCGTCGTCCCCTCGATCCACCGCGCGATGCCGTACCCGTGCGTCGGCTCCGCGTACAGCGCTTTGAGAATCAGGATCGCGAGCGTCCCCTGCAGCAGCTCGCCCGACCGTGTCGCACCCGTCATGCGTGACCCTCCCCCTTGGCACGTCTATGGGAGCGGATAGTATGGCTGCGCAAGAGTCGGTGCAAGTACGGGTAACGGGTGACAGGGGACAGGGGACAGGGGACAGGGGACAGGTGACAGGTGACAGGTGACACACAAATGCTGACCAGGGACCCTAACCGAAAGGCCGATCGCAGCGCACCGCGACCGGCCAGGGACCGGTAGGGGCGACGCATTGCGTCGCCCGCTGTTGCCGTCGTATTTGGCGGTTGTCGTTACCCGTTACCCGTCACCCGTCACCCGCCTTTCCAACGTCTAATCTCAGCTTCTCCGCCTCCGCGGCGTCCCCGAAATCACCAGGGCCTGCCCGGGCAGAATCGCGCTCTTTCGGAGCCCGTTCAGCCGCATCAGCGAAGCGACGGTCGTGTGGTAGTGAACGGCGATGCGGCTCAACGATTCGCCCGATCGCACGATATGGATCTGCCGCCCGCTTCCATACCGCTCGATTGATGGATCGGGGACATTGAGTGCCGCCTTCAGGACCGCGGTCGTCGGCACCAGCACCCGCTCCCCTACGGGGAGCCGGCCGCTCTTCGCCGCACTCAACCCATGGTTATATACGCGCAGCTCGCGGACACTGGCGCCGGATCGTCGAGCCAACGTCGTCCAGGTCTCCCCCCGCCGGGTGGTCAACACGGCGTAGGCACTGCGGGTCGTCGAGTCGAGGGCCGCAAAAGCTTCGTCGAACGTCGCACCCTGTCCCACCGGAACGCGGACCGTGAAGGAATCCTTGGGCGGCGTGACGCCGCGCAGCAGATGTGGATTGAGATCCGCGATGGTCGCAGGGTCGGTCGCCGCCGCCTGCGCGATCGCCACTAACGGCGTCGACGGTCCCACACGCACCGAGTCGTACGAGTACAGCGGTTGCGCCTGAATGTGCAAGCCGTAGCGGGCGGGCTCCTTCGCGACCAACGCGGCCGCGATGAGCTGCGGGACGTAATCTTTCGTCTCCACGCGCAGGTACTTCTTGTCCGCGAGCGCGAAGAACAAATCGTCCCCTGAAGTCCCCTCGAAATCGTCGGCGTACCGCGCCAATCCCCGCGAGATGCGTCCTGGGCCACCGTCGTATGCAGCGGCGGCTAGGTAGATGGAGCCGAATTGGTCCTTGAGGTAGCGAAGGAAGCGGATCGCCGCGTCCGTTGACCGCACGGGATCACGCCGCTCGTCGACCCACCAATCCACTCGCAAACCCGCGCCTTGCGCGGTGGAGGTCATGAGCTGCCACAAGCCGACCGCGGCGGCCCTCGAGTACGCCCCCGGGGAGTATCCGCTTTCGATGATCGGCAGATACGCCATGTCCTCGGGCAGCCCCGCCGCGCGCAACTTCGCACGAATCAAGGGCTCGTACCGCGTCCCTCGCTCCACCCACAGCGCGAAGCGGTCGCGCGCTTCTCCCGTAAATCGCGCGACGAAAAACTCCACGCGCCGCTGCGTCGCGTACGACCGGACGTCAATGTCCCACGTCGGGCCAGGACCGCTGATCCCGGGTGTAGTGCTGTCCGCTGTCCCGTGAGCATCCGCGTTCTCGCCGGTCGAGTCGCCAAAGACGCGCAGCGCCTGCTGGGTCACATCCTGGTGGGTGACGAGATCGGCGGCGGTCACCGAGTCCCTGGCGATCGCGCGCGTGCCATGGACTGGTACGGGTGAATCGATCGAAGCAGCGCCAATCGATGCGGGCCCCCCCGTCGCGCCAGAATCGGCGTGCGCAGGCGTGGGCCCTGGCTGCGGGGCGTGATGCGCGCAGGCGACGCAAACTGCCACTACGGCGAGCCCAGCTGTCCGCCGGGCGCGCGACGACGACCGCCGGGAACCGTCGCTCATGGGAGACAGCAGATTGCGTGCGACGTGCCGCGGCAACTCTCGATCACTCGCAAAGGGGCAACGACTTGAGGCGCGCTGCTGAGTTCCGGGTCCACGCGCGAACAAAGGCGGATATCCGCGGTGTTCGAGCTATGGGTCATCGCGTCGCGATGAAGTTGCCCAGCAGGCGGTTCGTGGCGTTCAGGACCGCGATCACGGCCGCTCGCACCGGATCACGCTCGGCAAGATAGCTCCCCAACAGCCGGCGCGGACCCTCGCCCTTCCGAAGCCCCAGGGCGACGATCACGATATTCGCGTCAAACGCTCGCAACGCCTTGATCCCCGCCAGCTCGAACTCGATCGCCCCGCCAGAGAAGTTTTCGAGGGCGTGGAGCGCGGCCTCGGCCGCGATGCGCAGATCGCCCATCGGGCTCGACTGGCCGCTGGCTTTGCCTACCACCGTCACCCCATCGAGCCACTCGAGCTCGACCTCGGCTGTGCACAGCCCCGATGGCGTCCGAACGAACCGGAAATTGGTGAAACGCAGCCTCTCCCGCTTCGCTTGTAACGCACTCAGCGCCGACGGCGGTGATGGATCGGGCTGCTTGACGGTGGCCATGCGACTCAGACCGGTGAACAGACGTGTACGCTCCGCTGCACCTTTGTCAGCGGCTACCCTGGTACACGAGCGACTGACCGAGAAGCAACCGTCGGATGTCGTGCTACATCATGCGCATGATGCAGAGATCCGTGAGGATCGCGATGGCCTGCCCCGCCAGTACATCGCCCGGGTAGTGCACCCGGAGGCAGACACGCGAGATGCCAACCGCAGCCGCCAGCATGATGAGCGGTGCGGCCCACGTGGGAAACGCCACCGCATAGACGAACGCCACAGCCATGGCAGCTGTGGCGTGACCGGACGGGAAGGAGAAGGCGTCGGGACTGGTAATCAGCGCCTCAGTTCCGACCGCGGTAGATGGTCGTTCGCGTAGGACCTTCCGCTTGATGATCTGCACGACGCCGTGGGAGATCACCAGCCCGAGTGCGGCACGGAACGCTGCTGCACGAAAGGCAGCAGCCGCCAGGAGCGGAAGCCCCGCGGCCAGCACGCTGCACCACAGACCTCCCAGATGCGTGAGGATGACCCACGCACGCCGGGAGCCGGTCGACGGTTCGATGGCCCATCGCATGAACAGCGCGCGGTCGCCGGCGTCGAGTCGGGTCAGGAGAGACACGGCCATGCGCGTAGGCTAGCTGTGAAGCGCGACTTCGCGATGATGGATGCGCAACGATCCTGTAAAACCGCTCAGCCGTCACATTCTGACCTTGCGCTCGGCCCCCACGTGCCTCCGGACAAGCCGCGAACCAACGCACTTCACTGGCCACTAAGGCTTGCGTCCAACGTCCAACGTCCAACGTCCAACGTCCAACGTTTAGCGTCTAGCATTACGCCGCTGCCACCACGTCACGCTGCATCGCCAGGATCGATCGTCCCTCGTAGCTCGAGGGGATCGGGACGCCCAACGCGGCGAGCACCGTCGCGGGAACGTCGACGAGCGTGGCGCCGCGGACCAGATCGCCGGGGCCGCTCCCGCACCCCGTGAACACGATGGGAATGGTGCGGTCCGCTGGATGGTCGCTCTCATGGTCCGTGAGCACAGTGCCGCCGCCACCGTGATCCGCCAGCGCGATGAGCAGGGTGTGCGCGTCGTCCGGCTGCAGGAGCTGAATGAGCCCGCCAAGCGCCGTGTCCAGTGCACGCGCAGCTGCCGCGTACTCCCGCGTCATCCATCCGTGTTCGTGGCCCGCACGGTCGGCATCCGGCCAATGAAGCACAAAAAAACCGCGGCGCTGATCTTTCAGCGCCGCGGTCGCTTCCGTCAGAATCTCGCGAGCTCCAGCTCCAGCGCATCGTGTGCGCCCGATGCCGAGATACTTTGCGATGCGCGTTGCGAGCCCTCCGTACAAGGGCGGCAGGCCGCCGACGAAAACCTCGGTGGGGTACCCGGCCTGGGCCAATACGCGTGGAAGTGGGTCCAGTGGCCCGCGCGGGCGTGGGATATGGAACCGGTCGCTGACGACGCCGTGCCGCGCGGGGGTCTGTCCGGTGAGCAACGTCGCCATGGCAGCGGCCGTCACGCTGGGCGATACGGTACAGCCCTCCAGCGTCGACGCTCCCCGGGCGACGAGATGTCGCATGTGTGTCAATCCGAACGCCTCGATCGCGTCGGGACGCAATCCATCCAACACGACCAGGACCACACGACGGACATCAAACGGATCATTCATGGCGACTCCAGTGAGAGCGAGGTACATTGTCGCGCCGGGCACCCGCCCACGAGTTGGCAGTGCACTGTCGCGTGCACGCGCCCAACTAAACCCGCTCTCGCCACGACCACATCGGTCGTGGTGTGACATACAGGTAACGCTTCGCTCACACTTTGATGACTTCGGGGATGCGCATCCTCTACTGCACTGATACGTACCCCCCGCAAGTCAACGGGGTGTCCGTCGTCACCGCGCTGTGCGTCAGCGGACTGCGCGCGCGCGGCTGGTCGTGCGCAGTCGTCGCGCCACGCTATCCAGCCGATGCGAAAACAGTCTTTACCGACACCTCGGCCGCGACCGCTGATCTTCTGGTATCGATCCCGAGCCTACCGATGCCGCTCTACCCGGACGTGCGCTTCGCCGCACCGGCCTATGCCGCAGTGAGTCGCGCGGTACGACGCTTCCGGCCCGACATCATTCACGCCGAGACCGAATTCATGATCGGGCGCCTCGGCCAAATCGCCGGGCGCCGGGCGGGCATCCCCCTGGTGTCGTCCTATCACACGGACTTCGCACGGTATACGTCGGCGTACGGGATACCATGGCTACGGGACCTCGTCGCCGCCTACATCGGTCGCTTTCACCGCCGGAGCTTGCGCACCTACACGCCATCGGCACCGGCTCGGGCGGACATCTCTGCAAACCGGCGTGCGGGACGTGGAGGTGTGGGGGCGCGGGGTCGACGCCACGACGTATTCTCCGTCCCGTCGCAGCGCGGCGTGGCGTGATCGCCTCGGTCTCGGCGACCGGTTCGCCTTCCTCCACGTCGGACGCCTCGCCATCGAAAAGCGAGTCGAGCAGATCGTCGAGGCATACGCGCTGGCGCAACGAGAGCTCCCTCCCGATTCGACGCGCCTCATCATTGCGGGCGCGGGCCCATGCGATGCGTCGATTCGCGAAACCGCACCGCCCGGTACGATCATGCTCGGCTACTTGGATCGCACCGCAGAGCTTCCTGCACTCTATGCGAGCGCCGATGCCTTCCTGTTTGCGTCACTCACGGAGACCCTCGGCCTCGTGGTGCTCGAGGCGATGGCGAGTGGCCTGCCCGTGATCGCTGTGCCCGCAGGCGGCGTGGCGGACCATTTGCGCGATGGTGTCAACGGCATCGCGACCCCACCACGAGACACCGCCGCAATGGCGGCCGCGATGGTGGCGCTTGCCCGCGACCGCGAGCGCACGCGCCGCCTCGGGGCCGCTGCGCGCGCCACGGCCGAAGCGCTCACGTGGGACGCCGAGCTCGATCGACTGGATCTGAGCTATCGCGAAGTGTGCGCGCAGGCATCGAGCGAGGCGCCCGTGGGGTCGGCGCTCGAGACCGCGTCGGCGGGATCACACAGCAACGGCCAGTCGGAGTCTTAGCGGGGCCGAAGGGCGGCCGCAGCGCTTCCCTGGGACGGGGTCTCTCGCGTAGCGCCACCCCTCGGTGCGGGGTCGGGGGGCAACGTGATGACCGTACGGTCCTCGCGGTGCTGCACCGTTCCGCCCTGCGCGCTGATGAGGCGATCGGCGAAGGCGAGGTCGATTGGCCGGCCTGGTTGTCCGCCGTGCGAGATGGTGAGCTGCACCTGGGGCCGGTCGCCACGCGACCCCGTCTCGCTCTCCGGACTGGTGGTCCCCTCGCTCGCGCGAGCGTCCACATCGGCGCGCTCCAACGATCCGGTCGGCTCGACGCTTGTGAGCTCGACGCGGCCGCCCGGCGCCGTCCGCCGCAGAGCATCGGTGGCCAGCAATGACAATGCCTCGCTGAGCCAGGCACGGTCTGCGAGCGCCGCGGGTACGAGCGGCGAGATGTTGCTCTCGACGATGACGTCCGCCTGCTGCGCCGCCGCGGTCAGACTGGGCAAGAGCATGGCCACCACATTGCCGACCTTCACGCGCTCCGGGCGGAGACGGAGTGCGCCACGGTCGACGTCGGCGATGGCTCGCAATCGGTCGAGGCGCGTGTGGACGTCATCCGCCGCACTGCGCGCCGCAGCCAGCATCTCTTCCTGATTTTCATTGAGATCGCCGAACCGCGATTCGAGCAGGATGTGCAGCGGGATTCGGACTTCGTCGAGTTGCCGGGCAACCGCCGTCGCGGCGTCGCCCATGAGCTCCGCGTACTCACGCACGCGCTGATCGGCAGCTGCCTGTGCACGACCCTGCGCCGCACCCGCATCGGCAACGGCGCGACGCAGGCGCGCAACCTCGTCCTCGATGGTGTCCAGCTCGTCGATTCGCGTGGCCTGAACGGGAGCCGCGAGCCGCGAGACGCGATTCGCAACGTACCTGGTGTTGCGCCACGCGACGATGAGTGACCCCACCGTCGCAACGATGCCCACGAGGATGATCACGTGGGGAGCCCGCGATCCGAACGGGCCCCAGTACGCCAGTCCGGCAACGGCAAACACGCCGAGGATCGCTGGGACGACGGCGAGATAGAGACGCTGGCTGACGGTCACGAGGGGTCCTCGATCTCGCCAGACGCCGGCAGTCCCACGACCAGCACATCCAGGTCCTCGCTGTTGTGCGTGAGCTGCTCCACGACCGAGCCATGTCGCAGCCGGTGCCAGAACGACCGGCGACTCTGCCCCACGATCAACAGCGTCACGCCGCGCTCGCGCGCAAACCGCGCCAGCTCGCCAGCGATATTGACGCCCACGAGCTTGACGACCTCCGCCCCCATGGACTGGGCGAGCTGGATGTTCTCCACGAGCTTGCGCTGCACCGTCGAATCGATGCGGGAGGCACTCTCCTCCGGCGTCTGGACGTACACACAATACCAATCGGAGTTGAGCCTCCCCGCAATGCGGCTCGCTTTGCGGAGCAGCACGGCCGTGTACGGTGGATTACTCGCAAGCGCTACGAGGATCCGGTCGACGGTCTTGGGTACGGCAGTCGCCCCCTCCTCCCGCCGAACGATTCCTTCGCGGACGCGATCGACCGAGCTCGCAACTTCCCGCAAAGCGAGCTCGCGCAACGTGGTCAGATTCTCTTCCGTGAAGAAGTTCTCCAGAGCGGCCGGGACCTTCTCCGCGCGATAGATCTTCCCTTCCGTCAACCGCTGGCGGAGATCCTCGGCGGAGATGTCGATGTTCACGACTTGATCGGCGATGCCGAGCACCCAATCGGGGACCGTCTCTCGCACGGTCACGCCGAGTGTCTTGGCGACGACGTCGTTGAGCGACTCCAGATGCTGGACGTTGACGGCCGACACGACATTGATCCCGTTGTCGAGCAGCTGCATCACGTCTTCCCACCGCTTGCCGTGCGTGACACCAGGCACGTTCGTGTGGGCGAGCTCATCGACCAGTGCCACCTCCGGTCGCCGCGCGACCACCGCTTCGAGATCCATCTCCTCGAGCACGACCCCCCGATACTCGATGCGCTTGCGAGGGACGACCTCGAGGTCGCCGATGAGCGCCGCGGTCTCCGCTCGGCCATGGGTCTCCACGAATCCCACCACGACGTCGACACCGCGCCGCCGCAGGTCATGCGCCTCGGTCAACATGCGGTACGTCTTCCCCACGCCTGCAAACGATCCAATGTAGAGCTTGAGCTTGCCCCGCTCTCGGGGCGTCATCACATCCAGAAAGCTCGGCGACCGAGTGGGCGTGGTCATGGCCAAGAAATTATTGCGGCGTGAGCGCCGCGCGTCGCTCATCGAGCTCGGCGATGAGCTGGTCGTACGCGTCGGCCGGTAATTGGCCGGCTCGCAACGCATCGCCTAGTCGATCGCGCTCGACGTCGAGCAGGTAGCGCTCGACGCGCCGGACAGACTCCTCCATCGATTCCCGCGTCGGCGCGTCAAGATCGGGTTCCGCCGGAACGGCGCCGCCGTCTTCCTCGGTCGCCACCGCCCGATCGGTGCTGGTCGGCGTGACCGGTGCGCCGCTCATCTGCGCAACGGCTTGCCTGAGCCGCGCTTCGGCGCGCACGAGTCGGGAGTCGTAGCGCTTCCGCAAGCGACCCTCGAGACCGCCCGGAAGCACACCGGCCTCGGTCAGATAGTCGAGCTCCTCGACCGCCGCGCGAGCCGCCCGAAATTGCTCCCGTGCGACTTCAAACAGGCTGCGTGGGCTCGCGACGTCGACAAGCTTCAGCCGTCTGAGCAGCACCGGCATCGAGAGGCCCTGCCCGAGAAGCGAGAGCGTCACAACACCAAAAGTCATGGTGATGAGCAGCCCGCGATACGGCAGCGTCACGGGGAGCGCAAGTGCCAGCACCATCGACAACGCGCCACGGACACCCCCCCACGTCAACACCGCACTCCAACGCAACGGGATGCGTTCCGTGGTCGACCGGACCAATCCGGTCACTCCACCTACCACGACCATACGGGCGAGTGTGACCGCCACGAACGCCGCCACGACCGGTCGCCAGGCAGTCACGAGTCCCTGGAAGTGCACCTCGAAGCCGATCAGCAGGAACACAATCGAATTCAACGCGAACGCCCCGTACTCCCAGAAGGTGTCGACCGCAACCCGCGTGGTCGCTGTCATGCCACGTCGTGCGACGTCGTGCCCGCACAGCACACCCGCCGCGACTGTGGCGAGTACACCCGACAACCCAAGCTGCTGCGCGGCGGCAAACGATCCGTAGGCGGCAACGACCGTCAACGTGATCTCCACCATTGGATCGCTGACTCGCGCGATGATGAGTGTTGCCGAACCACCGACCAGCACGCCAACCAACGCCCCACCAACCAACTGCACGACGAAACGGCCCGTGAGGCCGAATACACCGGACGGCGCCCCCGATGCCATCACGAGGGCCAGCGCCGCGAGAAAGAAGACGATTGCGGTGGCGTCGTTGAGGAGACTCTCGGCCTCTAGCAAGAGTGTGAGACGAGGCGGGGCGCCGAGACGTCGGAACAGGGCGAGGACGGCAATGGGGTCGGTCGCGCTGATAAGCGCGGCAAATACCAGCATCGGGCCCGCGAGGCCCGTCGTCGGAGCACCCAGGGCGGTCAGCGCGACCGGCGTCAGCATCGCGGTGAGCGCGATCGCGATCGCGACGCCCGGCACCGAAAGCAGAAAGAGTGTGCGCCAGTTGCGCTGAAGGTGTTCGCTCCGAAGGTTGAATGCGGCCTCGAACACGAGGCCGGGAAGCGCCACGGCGAAGAGCAACTCCTGCGTGAGATGCGGTGCCGCGACGAGGTTGAACGTTCCGAGCACGAGGCCTGCGACCACCAGCGCCACTGGATAGGGCACGCGCAAGCGCCGCGCTCCGATGGCGACCACCGTCGCGACCGCGAAGAGCAGGACGAACACGGCCCCCACGTCCAGAGGCAGTCCGGCACTCGACGGCTCGGTCGCCATGGCCATGCCGTACAAGATATGGCATGATGACCCGTCGCCAGTCACTCCTGGCGGTCAGTCGTCGGTGGGCGGTGCAGCCAATGTGGAAACGTCGACGGCTGGCAGTCGAAGGGTGAACACGCTGCCACCACCCGCGCGCGGCTCGAACACGACGGACCCGCCCTGCGCCGTGGCGAGGCTCCGCGCGATCGACAGTCCGAGCCCGGCCCCGCCTGCATCTGGGGGAGACGTCTTCGGACGGTAGAACGGTTCGAAAACGCGCTCGCGTTCGGAGACGGGTATCCCCGGCCCGCGATCAGCGATCGCAAAAGCCAACCACGGGCCGTCGCGATGGACGGCCAGCTCGATCGGCTGCGACCGCGGGCTGTACTTGATGGCATTCTCGAGCAGATTGACGAGCGCGTGCAGCGTGTCCGTGAAGTCGAACCGCCCGACCAACAGCACGTCGCCACCGGATTCCACGTGCACCTCGAGGTCGCGCCCGCCGGCGCGACCTGTCATGCGCTGGAGCGCGACGCCGACCAAGTCCTCCGCCTCGTTCGGGACGGGCATCCGGCGCGCGACGCCGGCCTGCAACCGCGACAGGTCCAACAGATTCTCGACGAAACCGTTCAATCGATCCGCCTCTTCCTCGATCGTGACCGCCCGATCGTCTCCGCCGGTCGCCATCTCGGTTCGCTAGCGCTTTGATCGTGGTGAGCGGGGTCCGCAGGTCGTGCGAGACGGAGGCGAGCAGCGCGTCCTTGAGTCGATCCGCGTGTCGCAACGCTTCGGCATGCTCGGCCGCATGGACGAGCCGGATGCGCTCCACCCCGAGCGCGGCGTAATACGAAAGGGCTCGCAGGACACGGCGCCGCGCGGCGCCGAGCCGGAAGCCCGTACCCGAGCCGATCCCGAGGACGCCGACTACACGCTCGCGCACCCGCAGTGGCAGGTAGAGCGCGCGCATCGAGCCGTCGTCGCCCGCCGTGTCGAGCGCCGAGCGCTGGGCCGCACCCGTCGTGCCGACGGCGTCGCCAAGTGCGCTGCCGCCCACAGTACCGGTGACGCGGGAGGTGCCATCCTCGAATTCCACGGCCTCGGTGCCATGTTCGGCAACCCACTGCACGAGCTTTCCCTCGGCCACCGGGAGTCCCGGGCCCGAATGATGATCCGCCGGTGACCGAGCGCCGCGCACGAGGGCACCCGTCTCACCATCGCGCATGAACACTTCACACCAGCCGACCTCCACGGTCGCTCGAATCACATCGACGATCGCAGGGAGTGCCTCCCCTGCCCGGCCAGCGTTCAGCGTTTCCGCGCCGAGAACGGCGAGTCGGTCGATCTCGACGGCCCGGGCCTGAGCGGACTCCGCCTGGGCACGGGCGCGATACAGCAGGTGCGCGGCGACGATACTCGTGCCAAGAAACGTGAACAGGACCAGCCAATCGAACGGGTTGGAGATGTATAGCGCGCCGTACGGCTCCAAGAAGAGCCACTCGAACAGGAAGAACGCGACGGCTGCGACGACTACCCCAAAGGCACGGCCCGCATACGCGCTCGAGCCCAGCACGATGAGCAGATACACCATCGCCACGTGGGCTTCGTTGAGCCGGGTCCGAATCAGCACCATCGCGACCGTCGCGAGTGCGAGCGCAGCGGCCCAACCCGCGAGTCCGATGAGACGCGGGGGCCGGGGCGGCGGGATGTCGCCTGCCGCACCGGCTGCATCGGCCTCGAGCACGCGCCAACGGAGCCATTGCGGCAGGCGACGCCCCCGAAAGACGCTACCAGGCATGGGCGGCGAGGAAGCCGTGCGGCGGGGCATGACGCCCCGCGCTAAGCGGCTGCGGGCCGCTCGAAGCGGTAGCCGACGCCAGGCTCGGTGAGGATGAGCCGAGGGCGGACAGGATCGTCCTCCAGCTTGCGGCGCAGGCTGCGGACATAGACGCGCAGGTATTGCTGGGCATCGCCGGACACATTCCCCCATACCGCGCGAAACAACTGCGCATGCGTCATCGTGCGGCCTTCGTGCTCGACGAGAGTTCGCAGCAGGTCCCACTCGGTCCGCGTCAGGTGGATGGGTTGAGCGCCGCGCGCCGCGACGGGCACCTCGAAGTCGAGTGTGACGTTGCCCAACACGATCGGCGCATGGCTCGGCGACTTGATGCCCCCAGAGGCACGTCGGACCTGCGCGCGGATCCGCGCGCGAAACTCCTCCGAGCCGAACGGCTTCGTGACGTAGTCATCGGCCCCGGCATCGAGCAGCGCCACTTTCTGGGCCTCGGAATGACGGGCCGACAACACCACAATCGGGGCGGGCGTCCGCTCGCGAAGGGCGCGACAAACAGCCTCGCCATCGGCATCGGGCAGTCCGAGATCCAGCACGATCACGTCGGGACGCTCCGCGGTGCACAACGCGATCCCGTCCGCTCCGCTGCCCGCATCGAGCACTGACGTCGCCTCGTCCTCCAGGGCCGCCCGCACGACGCGCCGGATCTGTGGCTCATCCTCGATGACCAGAACCGTCGTCGGCCGAGACGCCCGCGGCGCGGGCGCCGCCTGTGCCGCTGCCTCACGAGTCATGGGGCCAAGATAACGCCTGGCTCAGGCGGCCGGAGGAGGCTCCTGGGACCGCTGAACAGAGTCACCGCACCGTGAACGGCACTCGCTATAATTCCGGCGCCCATGGCCCAGCCGATCATTCCCGTCCGTGCGCCCGATGGCCACGTGGTGCCGCCACCGCCGCGAACCGTGTCACGCTGGTTCGACGTGGCGCTCTTTGGCGTGGTCGGCGCGGTCGCGTATGGACTCCTGCAGGCTGCCGCGCGGTTGTCGACACCCCTCAGCGCCGGCGCTCGAGTCGATCTGAACCCGATCCACTTACCGCTGTACGCAGCCTATTCCACGCTGCGGATGACGATCGCCTACGGCATCTCGCTCGCCTTCAGTCTTGCGTATGCCAAGATCGCCGCCGGGAGCCGCCGGGCGGAGCGGCTGATGATGCCCGTGCTCGATATTCTCCAGAGCATCCCGATCCTGTCGTTCATGCCGGGGGTCGTGCTCGGGTTGGCCGCGTTGATTCCGGGACGGACCGTCGGACTCGAGCTGGCGGCCGTTGTGCTCATCTTCACCAGCCAGGCATGGAATCTCGCCTTCAGCTTTCATCAATCGCTGATCACCATCCCCAGCGAGTTGAGCGAGGCCTCCTCCGTCTACCGCCTGGGGCCTTGGCGGCGCTTCACGCGCCTCGAGCTGCCCTTCGGAGCGATCTCGTTGATCGCCAACAGCATGATGAGCTGGGCCGCTGCGTGGTTCGTGCTGACGGCGTCAGAACAGTTTCAGATTGGGAGCAAGGACTTTCGTCTTCCCGGGCTCGGGTCGTACTTGCAAGTCGCGGCCAACGCCGGCGACATGCGTGCGACGCTCCTGGGCCTGGGCGTTCTGATCACGGTCATCGTGTTGCTGGACCAGCTGTTTTGGCGCCCGCTGGTGGCCTGGTCCGATCGATTCAAGTTCGAGCAGTCCGGCGGAGCCGAGACGCCGACATCGCCGATCACCGAGCTCCTGGCCGGCTCCGCCATAGTGGAGTGGACCCGTGCACGCGTCTGGCTCCCTGCCTGGCGGAAGCTGGACCGCGCCCTCGGTGGGCAAGGCGACCGGGCCGCGCGATTGCCGGTCCCCGCGACATATCGACGTGGGGGTCGTCGCCTGGCAATCGTCGCCGTCGTCGTGGCGCTGCTCGCGATCATGATGTGGGGAACCGCGGCAGCGATTCACGAGCTCGCCGGCCTTCCGGCCGACCAGTGGAAGCACGTGTGGGTGAGTGCCGCCGCGACGTTCACCCGGACACTCGTCGCGCTGGCCATCGCCGCCGCGTGGACGATTCCTGCGGGAGTGGCAATCGGCTTCAACCCGCGATGGTCGGCCCGCGCGCAACCGTTGGTGCAGATCGCGGCCTCCATCCCGCCCAACACGGTCTTTCCGATCCTGGTGCTCGTGCTCCTCGCTGTCCCGGGCGGCCTCAGCATCGCGTCCGTCTTGCTCATGCTCTTGGGCACGCAATGGTACGTGCTCTTCAACGTGATTGCCGGCGCGATGGCCATACCCTCCGATCTGCGTGAGGCGGCCGTTGTCTATCAGATCAGAGGGTGGCGACGGTGGCGGACGCTGATTCTCCCCGCGATCTTCCCGTATCTCGTTACCGGCATGATCACCGCGACGGGCGGCGCGTGGAATGCGAGCGTCGTCTCGGAATTCGTCACCTTTCGGGGTCACAACTTCATGACCGTCGGGCTTGGCGCGTTGATCGCTGACGCGTTGTTTCGGGGTGATTTTCGCCTGCTGCTCGCAGGGACGCTCGTGATGGCCGCGATTGTCATCACGGGCAATCGTCTGGTCTGGCGACGACTGTACTCGCTCGCCGAAGCCCGCTACCGTCTCGACTGATGCGTACCGTGCGTGGTTGCACCTTGATCACCGAGCCGAGCCCATGACGACGATCGCGGCACCGCCAATGGTCGCGCCGGCGGCGACTGCCGAGGTACTGCTCGCCGCCGACGACGTGAAGAAATACTATGGCGACGATCGGTCACCGGTGCTGGAGCATGTGAGCGTCGAGCTGCGCGACGGAGAATTCGTCGCGCTGCTCGGGCCATCGGGATCCGGCAAATCCACGCTGCTCCGCATCCTCGCGGGGCTGATGCCGCCATCCGAGGGACGCGTCCTCGTGCGGGGTGCCCCGCTGCGCGGACCGAATCCACAGGTCGCGATCGTCTTCCAGAGCTTCGCACTCTTTCCGTGGCTAACGGTGCTCGACAACGTCGAGTTGGGCCTGCTGGCGACACCATTGACTCCGGAGGAGCGACACACACGCGCGGAGCAGGCGATCGACCTCATCGGACTCGACGGATACGAGGAGGCCTTCCCGAAGGAGCTGTCGGGCGGCATGAAGCAGCGCGTCGGCTTCGCGCGCGCGCTGGTCGTGCACCCCGAGGTGCTGTTTCTGGATGAGCCCTTCTCGGCGCTCGACGTGCTGACGGCCGAGAATCTCCGGCAGGAGTTGCAGGAGCTCTGGGAGAAACGGTCGATCCCGACGCGAGCGGTTCTCATCGTCACGCACAATATCGAAGAGGCGGTCACGCTCGCGGATCGCATTCTCGTGTTTGGCGCCAATCCTGGTCACATACGCGTCGAGCTACGCGGCTTGCCGGCAGCCGAACGACACGGTCGCAGCGTGGCGCGTACGAATCTGGTCGAGACGATTTATCAGATCATGACGAATCCCGACCAGGACGCCGCCACGCTGCTCGAGCAGCGAACGCTGGCCGCACAAGCGTCGCCTGCGCGCATCACCGGCGGCGTGCGCGCGCGTCGCTACCAGACGCTGCCCGACGTCAGTATCGACGACTTCACCGGGTTCGTGCAGTACCTCGCGACCGTTGGCGGCCGCGGCAGCATTCACGAGTTGGCGCGCGATCTTCAAATGCGCAACGACGATCTGCTGGCGTTGGTCGAGGCAACGGACCTGCTCGGACTCGCTGACCTGCAGAATCGGCACGTGATCTTGACGCCGGTGGGTCAGCGCTTCGCCGACGCGGATCTCGACCAGGAGAAAGCGCTGTTCCGTTCCCTCGCGCTGGAGCACATCTCGCTCCTGCGCTATGTCGTGCGCGAGCTCGAAACGAGTCCCACGCACACGCTGGAGAGCGATCGCGTGATCGACGACCTCGAGCATTCGTTCAGCAGCGAAGAGGCGCGACGTCAGTTCGAGACGGTCGTCGATTGGGGCCGCTATGCCGAGCTCTTCACGTATGACGATACATCCGGCGAACTGCGGCTCGACGAGGAGCACCGCGTCCAGGAGTAATTCCGCGACCGCATGATGAAACACGCGGTCACAACGATTTCGGTGCGCATGTTGCATATGGCGGAGTCCGACCGCGTCAGTTCGGCGGGCATTCTCTTCGCAGTGCCCCTCGCAGCGTGTTGCTTCCTCGAGGTCGGCCGATACCTACCGCCATGCAGCAGGACGAGAGCTACGGTCTTCGCTGGCTGTTGCGACAGCGCCTAAAATGGGCGTGTGATGCGTTGCCAGGCGATCGATTCGCAACGGTACTCGAAATTGGGTACGGTGACGGCGTGTTCATGCACGAGCTCGCCAAACATGCGTCGCAAGTGTACGGCAGCGACGTGCACGCCCGCGGTGCAGACGTTCGCCGTCGCCTCACGTGCGGAGGCGTTATCCCGCATCTGGTACGGAATGCCAGCGACGCACTGCCCTTCTGCAACGGCGCCTTCGACGCCGTCGTGATCGTCAGCTCGCTCGAGCGCATGCGCAACCCGGCCGTGGCGCTTCGCGAGGCCGTGCGCGTGGTTCGGCCCGGTGGGGCTGTCGTGTGCGTCGCCTCGCGAAACTTGCCATGGGCGCGGCGCTTGGCAGCGCTCTTGGGGACGGTTCCGGACCGTGACGTGCGTGACGGCCGTGTGCGCGTACAAGATGCACTCGCCGATCGCGCCTTGCGCGCCGAGCGTTCCCCGCGCCCGCGCCTCGCACCCCGATTCCTGGCGCCGTACGAGGTGGTGGTCCTGCGCCGCCTACCGGTACACGCCGGGAGAACGGTCGACGCGAGCGTGCGGATCCCCGTGCACAACGGCAACGGCACGGATTCCCACTATCGAGAACCCGACTACAGAGCACGCCACGTCGCAGGCGCTCCAGTCGGCCAACGCGACGCCAAGCTGAGCTCCTGACGGACGATCCCCGAGCGCTGTCCCCTCAGCCCTCGCGCCCGGCCGGCACCCCCACGGCGTCGATGGCGGCGGCGAGCCGCGGCAAAACGTCCGCGATCTCTTCCAGCGATACGGCGCCCGCTGACAGGCGGAACCATCCCGTTTCGCCCTCGACTCCGAACGCCTGGAATGGCACGGCCGCGAACCCTGCCTCCTGCAGCAGATACTTCCGGATCGCCTCGTTGCCATGCAACGTGTCGCCATTCGGCGCGCGCGAGCCCGCGAGCCCGAAGCGAGCGCTCAGGTAGATCGCGCCCGCGGGTGGAACGGCGTCAACAGGCAGCCCGCGATCTCGCATCGCGATGATGCCGTGGTACAACGCATCGAGACGCGCTTGCAGGCCGTGGGTGATCGTGCGCTTGTACTCCACGATGGCTGCCCGCGAGGTCAGCAACGTGGCAGTCGCCACTTGTTCAGGTCGCGGCGCCCACGCTCCGACGTGTCCGATGAAGTCGCTCATGCTGCGGATGACATCCGTCGGACCCAGTGCCCACCCCACGCGGAGCCCGGTAGCCGCAAACGCCTTGGAAATCGCATCGACGGAGATCGTGTACGGTAGCATCTCCGGCCGCAGAACGACCGGCGTGACGTGACGGATCCCGCCGAACGTCAGCATCCAGTACACCTGGTCGTACAACAGATACAGCGGGCGTTCGTGCGGACCACGCCGCGCGTTTTCCTCGAGGATCAGCTCGCAGATGTCGACCAGCGTGCGTTCGTCGAAGACCGTCCCCGTTGGGTTGAGGGGCGAGTTCACGACGAGCAGCCGTGCGCCACGGACGAGGGGTTCGAGCATTGCGCGCGTCGGAAGGAAGGCGGTCGCCGCATCGCATACGATCGGCACGCCCTGCGCTCCGACTAACTGGCAATAGTACGAGTAGTTCCACGACGGCACCGAGAAGAGCACGCGGTCACCGGGATCAACCAGAGTGCGGTATGCGGCATACACGGCCGGGCGCGCGCCGCTCATGACGAGCGTGCCCTCGAGGGGGTACTCGAGCCCGAGCCAATCGCGGCTGTAGCTCCGAATGGCGTCGCGCAACGAGGGAACGCCATTGCCGGGTGGATAGTTGGTCTCGCCCGCTCGCAGCGCGTGCTCGATGCCTTCACGCAGCACCGTCGGGACCGGGAATTGACGCGGATCGAAGTCGCCCACCGTCAGGTTGCAAACTTTGCGGCCTTGTCCGACGAGCGTTCGCACCTCGCCCGCGATCTTGAGGATCGCGGAGCCGAGCATCCCGTCGGCCATCGCCGACACGCGCCGCGCACTGGTCCGCTCAGTGGCCGGAGACCGTCCAGCAGAAGACATTGGAGAACGGGGTTAGAGATTAGAGGTGAGCAACACCGAGCGGCCACAACGCAACACGGCCACGCAGGCCCGTGTGTGACGCGGTCGCGGCGGCATTGCATCGCCCGTTGTGGTCGGCAGCCAATCGGCTGGCCGACGGATCAAGCTGACAAATCTGCTGCATCACTGCATCACTCTGATGCGAATATTGCGGAGCTCGAGTGATCCCGCGTGATCGCCCTGGATGCCGATGTAACCACGCGGCGCGCGCCCGTAGTTCGGCCACGCGGCGAACTTGCTTTGTTTCACGCGCGCCGCCCAGTCAGGACTCTCGAGGTCGTATGCCAGCAGCTTCTGGCCATTCATCCAGTGTTCCACGTGCATCCCGCACACGATGATGCGCGTCGAGTTCCACTGGTTTGCAGACTTCACGATGCCCGCCGGCGCCGGGTACAAGGCATAGTCCGCACCCGCTGCCGTCAGTCGGCTGCGGCCGTCCGGAGCGAGCGAGTCATCCAGGAGTTGGTACTCGGGGGCACTCCAATAAATGTGATCGTACTCCTCCGTCCCTCGATAGAAGATGCCGGAGTTGCCACCGGGGGCGATTTTCCAATCGATCTCGAGCTCGAAATCACCAAACTGCTCGGTCGTCACGATGTCCTGGGTCTGCGCCTCTTTGTGCAGCGTGCCCCCACTGACGCTCCACCCAGCCGGCATCGTAGATGCGCGATACCCGCGCCAGCCCGTCGTTGTTCGGCCATCAAACAGCGTGCGCCAGGCACCCGAGGTGTCGCCAGGCGAGCACGCCCGGAACGTCGGGGCGCCGTTACTCGCCGCCGGACGACGCCCTGCAGCGAGGAGACCGGCCGCCGCACATGCAACCGTCGTCGAAACCAACGCCCGGCGAGCGACGATCCACGGCGCGCTCGTGACCACGCGATCTCCTGTTGGTAGCCGTTCGGACCTCAAATGGCCCATCCCGCGCGGTACGGCCGCGAGAGGTACTGATTGGCCTCTGGGAAGTTCGTGACGCGCATGGCGGCGCCGTCGTAGTCGATGCGCTGCCCTTGCCCCGTGCGCAGCGCGACGACGCCCAGCAGCATCGTCTCGGTGAGTTGTGCCGCGTATTCGATCGGTGAGCTCGCCTGCGCCTGCCCCTTGCACGCCTTGGCCCAGTTCAATTCGTGGGACCAGGTGATGCGGGGGATGCGCTGGGGCACGGCGAGCGCGCGCTCCAGCAACGACGCGGGGAACAGTCGAGGATTGGCGCCGTAGGTGTCGTTCATGAGGACACCCTTTTCGCCGACGAAGATCACGCCACCTTCGCTCGTGAGTGGGACGTCGTCTGGGAGGACGTCCGGTCGCCGCGGAAAGAGCCCTCCGTCGTACCAGCTCAAACGCACCGGCGGTTCTGAGCCCCGCGCGGGGAACGTGTAATGCACCGTCGTCGCCGCGGGGTACGATACCGGACGGCGACGTGGCGCTACCGCCGGCGGTGTCGCTGTCGACGCGTACTCGACTGGTACCGGCACGGTCCCCCACGGCGTGGAGGTAGCCTCGATACTCGTCGGATAGGTCAGCCCGAGCGCCCAGAAAGGCTGGTCGATCAAGTGCGCGCCCATGTCTCCCAGCGCGCCGACTCCGAAGTCGATCCAGCCCCGCCAGTTGAACGGGTGGTAGATCGGATGGTACGGGACGTCGGTCGCGACCGGCCCCAGATAGAGATCCCATCGAAGGCCGGGCGGCGGCGTTGTACCGCTGCCCATCGCGACGGCCAGGACATCGTTGACGTGCTGCGTGGTCCACGGATTGTCGAATGGACTCGTGGCCTCGCTCGGCAGCGGGCCGCCGCTCGGACGGGGAATCCCCTGCGGCCAGTAGACGAGCGGGCGGTTCGTCCACACATGCACTTCCCGCACGGCGCCAATGATTCCGGCTTGCACCCACTCATTGATGAGTCGAGCGCCCTCGCTCGAGTGACCCTGGTTCCCCATCTGAGTGACGAGCTTCGGATTCGCGAGAGCCGTCGCGCGCAGCACGCGCGCCTCGTGCACGGAGTAGGTCAACGGCTTCTGGACGTACACATGCTTGCCAAGGTCCATGGCTGCCTTGGCGGCAACCGCGTGCACGTGGTCGGGGGTCGCGATGACGACGGCATCGATGTCCTTCTGGCGGTCGAGCATCGCGCGAAAATCATCGTACCGTGCGGCCTTGGCGAACTGGTCCTGCAGCCTCTGCCCGTCGGCGAGCACGGTGTCGTCTCGGTCGCGCAGATGCTCAGCCATCTTGTGTTCGGCGTAGGCAAAGTCCACGTCGCAGATCGCGACAATGTTCTCAGTCTGCGCCAGCACACGCGCGTTGCTCGACCCCATTCCCCCGAATCCGACGATCGCGATGTTCAGGGTGTCGCTGGGCGCCTGGTAACCGACGCCACCGAGCACTCGGCGCGGCACGATCATGGCCCCTATCGCCAGCTTGCTGGCGTCGCTCACAAATTCCCGCCGACTGACGTCGTGCGTCATGGCATTCGACCTCCGGCAAGAGGGAGCCCCTTCGCGCGATGCAAATGTACCGTCGGGAGTTTGAGGGCGTTACTGCTGCACGCGGCAGCGGGCGGCGCGGTCGAGCAGCGCGGGCGCGATCTCGAGACCGGCGAACAAAAAAATCGCGCCGACGTGAAAACTCGGCGCGACCGGTCCGGGTGCGCGGGACGGTACCTTGACTCAGAGCGGGCGACCGGACTCGAACCGGCGACGTCCAGCTTGGGAAGCTGGCATTCTACCAACTGAATTACGCCCGCAAGAACAACCGAACTGCGGTGGAATGACTCGACCGATCGGCACTCGGCGCGTTCGACGAGACGGTGCCCAGCCCCCTCCCAGCGCTCTGCAATGTGGGCCGCCTCGAGGCACCGGGTCAAGTCCGCTGGCGGACAACCAGCCCGGCGTCCCGTGGCTGGCGTGCGAGCGCCTAGCGGCTAGTGTTGAGGTCCAACGGCCAGCGTCTAGCGTCCAGTGTCTAGCGTTCAGCGCCTAGCGTCTAGCCATACGTATCGGGCGATACGCCAGCGACGTATGGGGCCAATACATCCAGGCCGCCACGGACGGGGACAGCCCCGTCACGTCGTGATAGGCGAACGACTCCTCTTGTCTCCCCAAACCGCGGGCATCGGCATAACGTCCGCCCGTGACGTCGAGACCCGCGTAACGTCTTTCTTATTGACGAGATACATGGGTTTGCATATAGTTGTCACGCCACCATTTATTAGCCCCGACCGCGCACTGGCTCGGCCGGGCCGTAGACACTGCGCGGCCGGGGCTCTCGTCACCGGCCCTGTCTCCATTTCTCTCTCACAAGGATCGCCCGTCATGTCCCGCTTCCTCGTTCACCGCGTGCAAGACGTCCCCGCGGCTGCGCTGGGACTCGTGGTGATGGCTGCCGTCTCGGGCTGCCACCACCCGCCGCCGCCCGCTCCCGCGCCGCAACCCGTCGCGTCCGCCCCCGCACCGCAGCAGCAGGCCGCGCCGACCCCGGTCACCCCTGTCTCCGATGACGGCGCGGCGCGCCGCGCAGCGGAGGCGGCCCGCAGCACGCTCCTGCAGATGACGTTCTTCGAGTTCGACAAGTCGGAGCTCACCGACCAGGGCCGCGCCATCCTCGACGCGAAGATCCCGATCCTCCAGATGAACCCCTCACTCCACATCCGGATCGATGGGAACTGCGATGATCGCGGCTCCGACGAGTACAACATGGCCCTCGGCCAGCGTCGGGCAGCAATCGCCAAGCGCTACCTCACCGACCACGGCGTCGACGCCTCGCGTATCGACATCATTAGCTACGGCAAGGAGCGCCCGTTCGCCCAGGGCAACGACGAATCTGCCTGGGCCAAGAACCGGAACGATCAGTTCGAGATCGTGGGCGGACCGCAGGAGCTGAAGACCAGCTGAGAACTGCAGGGACCAGGGGTCAGGTTCCAGGGGTCAGGAACAAACTCAAAGGCCAGTCACGGTCCGCCGCGACTGGCCTTTGAGTTTGTTCGCTGTTCGCCGGTCCCCTGGTCCTTGACCCCTGGTCCCTGACCCCAGCCGTTCCCGCTTCCCCAAGCCACAGGTCGGGATTGAACCGACGACCGCCCGATTACGAATCGGGTGCTCTACCACTGAGCTACTGTGGCGCAGACCGCAGCACTGACCACGTAGCGCGGACGGTCGACCGCGAGGTGTCGTAACGGTGCTGCCTACCTACCATGCCCTGGCGCGGACTCGAACCGCGACGCCTTGCGGCACCACCCCCTCAAGATGGCGTGTCTACCAATTTCACCACCAGGGCGACGGGCGCTCACGCGCCCGAAAAAATAGAACTACAGAAAATTGAAAGTCGATAAATCACTCAACAACCCGAGCGGGACTGACGGGGCTCGAACCCGCGACCTCCGGTGTGACAGACCGGCACTCTAACCAGCTGAGCTACAGTCCCTTTTTTTCGCCGCGCGGCGGCTCCTCCACTCCCTCCATACTACACGCTGCACTCGCCCATCACCCAGCCGTCACCCGACCATAGCCCCAACGGGAGTCGAACCCGTCTCTCCACCTTGAAAGGGTGACGTCCTGACCGATAGACGATGGGGCCGTGCACCTCCGGCCTCTCCTCCTACGCCGACCTTCATAGCGGTAACGGGATTCGAACCCGTGTTTGAGCCTTGAGAGGGCTCCGTCCTAGTCCCCTAGACGATACCGCCGGCGGCCGCTCACGCGGCCGAGAAAGTAGAAGTTCTGAAAGTAGAAAGTAGACGAAAAAACTCGGCATGGCACCACTGTCTGCCCAAGATCTCCCATCTCCCCGACTCGCAACCTCTCCCCTCTCCTTTCACGTCTACTTTCTACTTTCTGCTTTTCTACTTTCTTGTGCGCGCAGCGCACAGGCCCGGAGGGACTCGAACCCCCAACCGCTGGTTTTGGAGACCAGTGCTCTACCAATTGAGCTACGGACCTATCGAATCGCGTTCAGACTCGATCAGGGTGACTGATGGGAATTGAACCCACAACCCCCGGAGCCACAGTCCGGTGCTCTAACCAATTGAGCTACAGTCACCATTACCCCGCGCCATGCGGGCCGCCCCGCCCCAACCAACCCATCTCTAATTTGGCTTTTTCCGCGAGGCAAACACACCGCTGCTCCGGGTCGTTACTTCGCTCGGTCGACGTACTCGCCAGTCTGCGGGTTCACCCGCACGCGCTCACCCGTGCTCACGAACTCCGGCACGTTGATCGTGACGCCATTCTCCAGCTTCGCCGGCTTGGTCGATGCCGTCTTGGTCGCCGTCTTCATGACCGGCGCCGTGTCGACGATCTCGAGCGTCAGCGAGTTGCGGCAGCTGGATCCCGATCGGCCGGCCGTCGTAATACTCGGCCTGGATCTGCATCCCGGGCTGCATCCACTGCGCGCTGTCGCCCAAGCATCTCCTCGTCCATCTCGAGCTGGTCGTAGTTCTCCGTATTCATGAAGTGGTAGGTGTCACCACCCTTGTACAGGAACTCGAGGTCGTGCGTCTCCATGGACGCGCGCTCGACTGAGTCGGCCGCGCGAAAGCGATGCTCGAAGCTGGACCCGCTCCGCAGGTTCTTGAGCTTCGCCTGCACCATCGCCCGGAGATTCCCGGGCGTGTGATGCCGAAATTCGAGCACGCGACACGGCTCGCCCTCGAAGACCAGCACCATTCCTCGCCGGATTTGCGTCGCCGGCATGGCCATATAAGAAACCTTATTGACAGAAGTGATTGTCGAGCTAACAGCAGACAGCCTTTAAATTTACGTCCCGCGATCGAGCATCGTCAACGGGTACCGCTGGTCTGCGCCAACCGTGATGCTCAGGAGACAGGCGGCGCAGCCACTCGCGTGGACGTCCGCGCCCGCAGGACCGGCTCGAGTCCTGACCAAACCGTGGCCGCCACGATGCGCTCGCCTGTCACGTTGGGGTGCATCCCATCCGCCTGGTTGAGCGCCGGCTCGCCCGCGACGCCCCGCAGGAGAAACGGCAGCAGCGTCGCCCCCTGCGCCCGAGCCACCGCCGGATACAAGTCGTGAAAGGCACGCGTGTATCGCGGGACCGAGATTGGGCGGCGCCTCCATCTGCACGAGTAGGATCGCCGCCCGCGGATCTGCGCGCCGCACGGAATCGAGGATCGCGGCAATGTGCGCCTTGGTCGAATCGACATCGAGACCGCGAAGCCCGTCGTTGGCCCCGGTCTCCAACACGAACACGGCGACAGGCTGTCGCAGGAGCCACGACACGCGCCGGAGCGCGCCAGCCGACGTCTCGCCGCTCAACCCGGCATTGACGACGCGATACGGCAATCCGACGGAATCGACTTTGCGTTGCAGGAGCGCCGGGTAGGCCTGGTCGGGATCGAGGCCGAGACCCGCGGTCAGGCTCGTCCCGACGATCAGCACCGTGCCCCGGCTGGTTGACGCAGTCGAATCCGTGCGCCGACTCAGCGCGCCGCTCTCCTGCGACGTACTTTGCGGGGTGGCCGCGGGCGGTTTGGCGTCGCTGGTGCAACCGGCGGCGACCACCGTCAGGTAGAGCGCGGCCGCGCCCGCGACGGCGCGCCGGCACAGCCTCGCGTTGCCGCGGCTGCCGTCGCGACCCGCGCTGCACCCCCATCGCCTCCGATCCGCTCCCTCTGTCATGCTTGTCGCTCGCGAATTGACCAAAGAATACCGGAGTGGCGACTCCATCCTCCGGGCACTCGACTCGGTGTCGTTCGAAATCCCGCAGGGCGCCTATGTCGCCATCGTCGGCGCCTCCGGAAGCGGCAAGACCACCTTGCTCGGCTTGCTCGCCGGACTCGACACCGCGACGCGAGGTACGGTCCTGATCGACGGCGTCGACCTCGGCCCACTATCTGAGGATGCGCGGGCAAAGCTCCGCGGAGAAAAGGTAGGCTTCGTGTTCCAGAGCTTTCAACTCATCCCGACGTTGACTGCGCTCGAGAATGTCGCCGTCCCGCTCGAGCTCCGCGGTGATGCCGACGCTGCCTCGCGCGGACGCGACCTGCTCGACCGAGTCGGGCTCGCCGCCCGGGCCGACCACTTCCCGGCGCAGCTGTCCGGAGGCGAGCAGCAACGCGTCGCCATCGCCCGGGCCTTCGCCAATCGTCCGCGCGTCCTCTTCGCCGATGAGCCGACCGGCAATCTGGACGCCGCCACAGGCGCCCGCGTCATCGAGTTGCTGGAAGCGCTGAATCACGAGTCCGGATCGACCGTCATCATCGTGAGCCACGACCTCACCCTCGCCGCGCGGGCGGGACGCATCCTGCATCTCGATGATGGACGCATCGCGGCCGACACCCCGCGCGACCGCGCGAGCCGAGTGGTCGGCGGCGTCGCTTCGTGAGTCCACGGCGCTGGCGCACGGTCGCCTCGCTCGCATGGCGGGAAGGCCGCACGATGCGGCGCCGCCTCCTGTTGTACATGTCATCGATCGCCCTTGGTGCCGGCGCGCTCGTCGCCATCGACTCGTTCGCTGCCAACGTCGATGCATCGGTCCACGAAAGCTCCCGCGCACTGCTCGGGGGCGATCTCGCCTTCACGGCACGCTCACCAATGCGCGACGCCGCCGCGACCCTCATCGATTCCCTCGGCCGCGCAGGCGGGCGAACCGCCACGGTGACGACCTTTCCCTCCATGGCGAGCGTGCACCGTACAGGGCGCACTCGCCTCGCCCAGGTGCGGGCCGTGAGCGCGAGCTACCCGCTGGTCGGCCGCATCGAGACCGAGCCGTCCACCGCCTGGCCCCTGCTATCAGCCGGCGCTCGCACGATCGTGGACCCGTCGTTGCTCGCGACCCTCGACGCGCACGTGGGAGATTCGTTGACGTTGGGGTACGAGCGATTCGCGATCGTGGGGACGATCCGGGCCGTTCCAGGGGACGCAGGCCTCTCGGCCGCTATCGGGCCGCGCGTATTCATCCCGGATCGGGACCTCGCCGCCACACGGCTGCTCGTGTTTGGCAGTCGGGCGGACTACCGCACACTCGTCGCCCTGCCCCACCGCGGGACGCCTGATGCGCGGTGGTTGCGACGAGTACGTGGGCGACTCGAAGGCGTGCACGTGCGCCTGCAGACATCCGCTGACGCGGAGACCAACCTCACCAACGCAATCCAGCGACTGACGAACTTCCTCGGCGTCATCGGAGTCGTCGCGCTCCTGCTGGGAGGCATCGGCGTCGCTAGCGGCATCGCGGCCTTCGTCGCGCAAAAGATCGACGTCGCCGCGATTCTGCGCTGCCTCGGTGGAACCGAGCCGCAGGTATTGGCCATCTACGTGTCCCAGGCGGCGCTCATGGGCCTCCTCGGTGCAACGGTCGGAGCGGCGATCGGCGTGTGCATCCAGTTCTTGTTGCCTTTCGCCGCCCGCGGACTGTTGCCAGTCGATCTGGATGTCACGCTGGTCCCACGTGCGGTCATGCACGGCCTGCTGATCGGCGTGTGGGTGTCGCTCCTCTTCGCACTGCGCCCGCTGCTCAGCCTGCGTCAGGTCTCACCGCTCCAGGCGCTGCGCCGCGATGTCGATGTCGCCGCGACACCGGCCGGCGCGCGCGCGCGCCGGGATCCCGCAGCCGCGACGGTGAGCGTGGCAATCGTCGCGACGGTCGTGTGGATCACGCTCTCGCGCTCGCCCACGATGCGGCTCGGCTTCGGCACGGCCGCCGGGATTCTCGGCGCCGTGGCGGTGCTGTGGCTCGCGGCCAGCGGGCTCACCACATTGGCCCGTCGCGTGGTACGCGCCCAGTGGCCCTATGTGGTCCGGCAGGGAATCGCCAATTTGCACCGCCCGGCCAATCAGACCCGCGCCGTAGTGGTTGCGCTGGGCTCCGGCGCGTTTCTCATCGGCACACTCTATCTCGTGCAGTCCGCGCTGCTCCGCGAGTTTGCGCGAACCACGCAGGCGTCCCGCGCAAACCTGCTGTTCTTCGACGTCCAGCAGGACCAGGCAGAGGGCGTCGATTCGGCGATTCAGCATGCGGGATTTCAAGTCATCGAGCGAACGCCGATCGTCACGATGCGGATCGCCGCGATTAACGGAGTCTCGGTCGCCCGCCCCGCGACGGATACGACAGACACCGCGGAGCACCTGGAGACTCGGCGCGCCAGAGCCGGTCGTGGCAATGCCGGCGCTCCGCGTCGCGCCCAGTGGGCACTCCGGCGCGAGTACCGCTCGACCTACCGCGATTCTCTCGTCGGGTCGGAACGCCTCGTGGGAGGCCGGTGGCCGCCGGCTGCATTGCCCAACGGAGACTCGCTGCCGGGCGTGTCGCTCGAGGACGGCGTGGCGCGCGAGCTCAGCATCGGGATCGGCGACACCATCACCTGGGATGTCCAGGGAGTGTCGATTCGCACGCGCGTGGCGAGCTTGCGGTCCGTGGACTGGGGCCGCTTCGAGCCGAACTTCTTCGTCGTGTTCCCGTCACACGTGCTGGAGCGCGCCCCGCAACAGGATGTCATTCTCGCCAACGTCCCCAGTCCATCGGCGACGGCGACGCTGCAGCGCGACGTCGTCGACCGCTACCCGAATGTGTCGACCATCGACCTCTCGCTGATTCGCGACACGGTCAACCGGATCCTCGACAAAGTGACCATCGCGATCCGATTCCTCGCCCTGTTCGCGCTCGCCATGGGTTTCCCTGTGCTCGTGAGCGCCGTGGCCGCGACCGGACGCGCACGCGTGCGCGAAGGCGTCTTGCTCAAGATCCTGGGCGCCAGTCGAACCCAGGTCGGCCGCATCATGATTGCGGAGTACATCGCATTGGGGTGCCTGGCGAGTCTCGCAGGCATCGGCCTGTCTATCCCGGCGGCCTGGGGATTGGTCCACTTCATGTTCGATTCACCATTTGCGCCGACGATCGTCCCTCTCTTTGTACTGGCGGCGGTGACGGCCGGATTGACCGTCGCGATCGGCGCGGCTGGCAGCCGGATGGTATTCGCCGAAACGCCCTTAGAGATGCTTCGGACAGAATAACCGACTCTGTCGGCCCCGTTTCCCGCCTGGCCGGCTGGGCGTCATCAGCCAGGAGGAACACGTATCCATGGCTGGCACTGTGACGCCCGACCCGGCGGCACCTACGATGACGTGGGAGCAGCACCATGAGGCCGGGCGCCGGCGCTTCGCCGAAGGGGATGCGGCGGGCGCTGAGCAGGCTTTTCGTGCCGCCATCGCGCAAGCGGAGCAATCCGGCGGAGACCCGCTCCAGCGAGCGTCGAGCCTCAGTAGTCTGGGGCAGCTCAAGTATCAGCAGAAGGACTACAAGGGCGCCGAAGATTCCTTCCGCCAATCGCTCGAGCTTCGCGAAGCCGCGCTCGGTGCCGACCATCCCACCGTCATCAGTGGTATCAACAATCTGGCGGCGCTCTTCGTTGCGCGCGGTGCGCTCGACGAAGCCGAACCGCTGCTGCAGCGTGCGATGGCCGTCACCGTCAAACGCGTCGAGGCGACGCAGGCCGAGCTCGCGGTCAATTTGAACAATCTCGTGCGACTGTACGTGAAGCGCGGTGACTATACTCGCGCCGAACCATTGGTCGTGCGATTGCTTGCGTTGAAGCGGCCTCTCGGTCCCGAACACCCCGACGTCGCGGCGGTGCTCGTCACCCTGGCCAAGCTCCGACAGTCGATGGGCCAGTCCGACGCAGCAGAGCGGCTCTGGCGCCGAGTGCTCGCGGTGCGCCAGCGCACCCTCGCGCCGAACGACCAACTGTTGGCGTCCACCCTGGACGGGCTCGCGGATTCGTGCGCCGTGCAGGGGAAAACGGGCGAAGAGCTCTCTCTTCGCGAGCGCTCCCTTGCGGTGCGCAGCGCTGCCCAGGGGGCGGACAATCCGGTGCTCGAGCCGCACAAGGCGCGCATCGCCGCGCTGCGCCAGGCACTGACCACGGGGCGCGCGGCCACTCCAGCCAGTAACGCCCCCGCGGCCGGCGCGCCGCCGGCCGCGCCAAGAGGCACCGACGCGGGCATCGCGAGCGGCACGACGGGACTGACGGGCGTCATCCCGAACGTGATTCCTGAAGCGATGGCGTTGACTCGCGCAATGAACGAAAAGGCCGCCAAGGCCAATGAGCCCAGGCGGGAACCCACAACTGGTGCATCCACAAGCGCCATGAAGGGGACCCCCGCAGGCGGGGTGCCGCGCGGCTCGCGCCCGCCGGGCGCCACCGTCGCGCCAGCCGACAAGCCACGACCGACGCCAATTCCGGAGCTTCGTCGTCCGACACCCATCCCGGAGTTGGAAACGCAATCGGCCGCCGACAGTGCTGCACCGTCCGGCGCGCCGGAGGCGAACGGGGCCTCGACAGCCACCCCGGCACGTGAGCCACGCACCGTGCCGCCTGCCACGGGACCTGATGTCAAGTGGATCGAGCCGGCCAACGTCGTTCCGCCGCCTCCTCGCGCGCGTCCCAGCGCGGAATACACGCGGCCCAAGCTCAAAATGGGCGGGCAGTCACGGGTCAGCGGCGCGAGCACGAGCAACGGCCGATCGCCGCTATGGTACGCGGCGGCGGTCGCCCTTCTCGCGTGCGGCATCGCCGTGGCGCTCTACGCGCGTCATCGATGGGCCGGCGAGACGGTGTCGACATCCTCCGGGTCGGCGCACCCGCTCACGCACCACGCTCCACCGGGTGTGACACGCGTGTCCCCTGCGGCATCGGGCGCCACAGCACCAGCGAACCAACCGCCGGATGCCGGGTCGGGCGTGGCCGGTGTCACGGCGACATCCGGCCCGTCGGCTGGAGAGCCGGAACCTGTCACCACCGCCGCGGAGCGAACCCAGGGCCCCAACGAGCCTGGCCCCCCCGCCCCCACGCCGGTCGCCTCACCCCCCGTGCGGATGTCTCCCCTTCCGCCAGCAGTGGCCAGGCCGGCAGTCACGCACCACGCACCACCCCCGCCCCGTCAGTCGCCCGATGCGCCGGTATCGCTTCCAAACATCAACCTGGACGACGCAACCCGCGCGATTGACAGTTCTGTCAAGGCACGACATTCGCCGTGACTCCCTAAAGCGGCCGTGATTGCGGGGAGACATATGTTTACCATATCTGATGTCGCGCACCTCATTGCCCGGTGTCGAGACCGAGCGTTTCTTTCGACAGGCCGGATCTTCTACTCGGTTGGAGTGGTCTAATGATGGGGCTAGAGCGAGCTCATCAATAAAACAGCCCCCTGGCCTCTCATGTCGCTGACCGACTTTCCGACGGTCCTGAACAACGACGCCTTCCTCGCTATCGGGGCGGGGATTGTCCTGATTGCGATCATCGTGATCGCCCTCCGGGGCATCAAGCGATGGCGGGCCGCGCGTGCGATTGAGCTCAATGATCCGCCGCCGCTGTTGATCCCGGTCGAGCGGCGTGGCAGTGCCCCGCCGCCACTCTATCCAACGCGCTTCGGACACGAACGACCAGGCGATGCGATGGGGGCGATCGGCGGCACGGCGGCCACCCGCGGCCCTGCCGGCGGTGGCGGCGTCGCCTCCGCTGTCGGCCAGTTCGTCGGCACCGGGCCCGCCGTTGGGGCAACCGCGCGGAATGGACATGGATCCATCGCCGCAGCCGCAAGCGCCACCGAGGCGTCTTCGGAATTGGGCTCGACCGGCAAAACCAACGGCGGCACCGCCAGCAAAGTCGTGCACACCATTCCGCCGATGGACGGCACGCTCCAGTTCTTGCCGGGCCGCCTCGAAGTCATCGACGGCGAGAACCCGGGGCGCGATGTGCGCTTCGTGCGGACGTGGGGCGAGGTCCCGGAGATCACGTTCGGACGCGTGAGCGGCCCGCCGTACCGCCATGTCCAGTTGCGCTCGCAGACCGTCAGCCGCCAACACGCGCGCATGCACTACGTCGATGGTCGGTGGAAGTTGACGAATCTCTCGCAGACGAACCCCGTCGTGATCAACGGCGATGCGCTCGACAGCGCACATGGCAGCCACGTGCTCCGCGACGGCGACCAGATCGAGATGGGCGAGGTGGTATTCCGGTTCCGGGAGCGATAGCGCCGTGGAACAGGAGGCGGCGCTTCTCGAAATACGGGAGCTGGAATCCGAGTACGAAATCCTCGGAGAATTGGGACGCGGCGGCATGGCCGTCGTGTACCTCGCGCGCGATCGCCAATTGGGACGCCAGGTGGCCATCAAGGTCATCCACGCCGCGGCCGGTGTGGATGAATCGTCGGTCGCTCGCCAACTCGTCGAGGCGCGCACGGTCGCGCAGCTCCAGCATCCCAACGTCGTGGCCATGTACGCGGTCAAGCGCTTGTCGACGCTCGGCCTCGCCCTCGTCATGCAATACATCCCGGGCCGCACGTTGGAACGCGCCATGCGCGAGGACGGCCACTTCACGCCGGAACGAACCGAAGCGGTCTTGATCGACGTGGCCGCCGCGCTCTCCTATGCGCACGCCCGAGGCGTCATCCATCGAGACATCAAACCGGACAACATCTTCCTGAACGACGAGACGGGACGCGCGCTCGTCTCCGACTTCGGCATCGCGTTGTCGGCAGAAGACCTCCGAGAGCAGTCCAACGACGTCATCGTCGGCACGCCCGCCTACATGTCGCCCGAGCAGATCGACGGCCTCGAGCTCGACGGGCGGAGCGACGTGTTCAGCCTGGGACTCATCGGATACGAAATGCTCGCCGGCGTACGGCCGTGGGTCGAAGAGAACATCTCCGACGTGATGTATCGGCAGAAGTTCGAGATGTTGCCGCCCTTGGCCAACGCACGGCCAGAAGTCCCGGATCGGCTCCGCGTCGCCATCGAGCGGGCCCTCGCCAAGTCGCGCGACGAGCGCTGGCCGGGCGCCGGTGGATTCCTCGGCGCGCTGACGGATGATGAGTGGGTGCCGGACGAGCGCGACGTGCCGACCCGCTCGCTCACACCAAACCGGATCGCGGCACATCTCGGTGCACGCCCGGTGACCGGGCCCTCGGCAGGCGGAACGCCCCTCGAAACGGTCCAGTATCGGCGCGATGGGTTGTCAACCCCGCGCCGCGGCGCGCTCGCGCATCGCGGCGCATCGCGGCGCGCGCGACGAGCGCTCGTGATTGGCCTGCCAGCCGTGCTGGTGGCGGCCGGCGCCGCCGCGACCGTCGCGATGCACCCCGAGCTCCTCGCCCGGTACGGTCTCCTTCCAGGATCGGGGAGGGACAGCGTGGCGCGAGTCAATGCGGCGACGATCGCTGCCTTGCGTGACTCGAACGCACGCGCCATCGCAGCTGCCGAAGTCGCGCGGCACGCGGCCGACAGTGCCGCCAACGCGGCGGTGTCGAGCGCCGACTCGGCCGCGGCGCTCCGCCTCGCCGCGATCCGCGACTCCCTCTCAAAGGCCGCCGCCGACGCGAAGAAAGCCCTCGCCGTGCCCGTGAGCAATGCAGCGACGCCGGCGGCAACGCGATCACGTGCCCAGACTGACTCTGCCCTCGTCGCTGCGCGTCGCGATAGCGTCGCGGCAGCGCCGCCAGCCCCGCCGCCGCCTGAGCCGATTCACCCGCCAAGCGCACCCACGCTGGTCGCTGGAGGAAGCCACAGCTGCGCGCTCGCCAACGATGGATCCGTCTTGTGTTGGGGAGCCAACGATCGCGGGCAGCTGGGCGTGGGTGGCTCCGCCCGCAAGGCCACACCGACACGCATCACCGCCGACGTGCCGTTCGAGCAGGTCGCGGCCGGGATGGCCGACGCGTGTGCGGTCGCCCGCTCAGGCGCCGGCTACTGCTGGGGTGACAACACGTATGGACAGCTCGGCGACTCGGGTGCGGGGCCGCAGCCGACGCCAACCCGGGTCTCGGGCGGTCATACCTTTCGCGCGATCGCCACGGGCACGACACACAGCTGTGGGCTCACATCGACCGGCGACGTGTGGTGCTGGGGGCGAAATCTCTACGGAGAGCTGGGCAACGGCAGCACGCAGGACCAGGCGACGCCTGTCCGCGTGGAGGGAGGCATCCGCTTCGTTGCCCTGACTGTCGGGTGGAATCACTCCTGCGCGCTCGACGACGTTGGTCACGCGTTCTGTTGGGGCCAGAACAACGCCGGCCAACTCGGTGACGGGACGACGATCGTCCGCGCGGCGCCGGCCGCGGTCGGTGGCGGCCTGCTCTTCCGCGCGATCGCAGCGGGCGGGTCTCACACCTGCGCGGTCACGACGAGCGGAGAAGCGTACTGTTGGGGACGAAATGCCGCGGGCCAACTCGGCACCGGCGACGGCCACGAACACCCGCTCCCCGCCAAAGTGAATAGCAGCCTGACGTTCACTGCTGTCGCGGCGGGCGGCGTGCACAGTTGCGCGCTCGCGACGACGGGGGAAGCCTGGTGTTGGGGACGAAACAGCTACGGACAGCTCGGTGATGGCACGACGACCGATCGCTCGGCGCCGGTCAAAGTGCTCGACGGCCTCTCCTACTCCGCCATTCACGCAAGCGGAGCACATACCTGTGCCACCGCCACCGGCGGCAGCATGTACTGCTGGGGCGACAACAGCGACGGCCAGCTGGGGGATGGAAGCACGACCGACAGGTCGGAGCCAGTCCCGGTCAGCGGCACACGATGAGGCCACCGAACTTGCGGCGCCCTGTGCCCGCCGCGTGGCCGTCTCGCGCGGTGGTGTTCCTCTCGCTTGGCATCGGCGTCGCATGCAGCAAGTCCGACAACGTCAACGGACCTGCAGGGCAGCTCCACACCATCGTCATCTCTCCATCGCAGGACACGATCGCGGTTGGAGGATCACAATCGTTCACCGCGACGGGACAGGACGCGTCGGGCCACACCGTCACGGGCCTCACGTTTTTTTGGCAGAGCAGCAGCAAGACCGTCGCAACGGTCACCCAGAGTGGGCAAGTCACGGCGCTCGCCACCGGGCCGGTGCAGATATCGGCGAGCGTTCAGGGAGTGTCTGGCATTGCGAACGTGACGATCACACCGCGGCCGGTGGGCTCGATCGTCGTCGTGCCTTCAGCAGCGACACTTCGCATTGCGACCACGCTGCAGCTGTCCGACACGGTGAAGGACGCATCCGGCCACGCGCTCACGGGTCAGACCGTCACGTGGAGTAGCGACACTGCCTTGATCGCGGCGGTCGATCAGAACGGTCTGGTTACGGCCCGCGCCCTCGGCGTGGCCCACATCACCGCATCCTCCGGCGGCAAGAGCGCCATCTCGACGATCACCGTCTCGCAAGTACCCGTCGTCGTCGGTGACGATCAACCCGGCATCGCCCTCGGTGTTCGTCGGACAGACCACGCAGCTGTCTGCCGTTACGAAGGATTCGGCTGGCAATGTGCTGCCGGGGCGCGTGGTGCGCTGGAGCACCGCCAATACCGCCATCGCGACGATCGACTCCGTCGCTGGCGTGTTGACCGGCGTGGCGCAAGGAAATACGTACGTCAGAGCGCGAAGCGAGGGCATCGTCGACAGCGTCGTCGCAACGGTGTCCCCCGCACCACCCAGCACGGTCATCCTGTCGCCGGCCCTCGCCCAGGTCGACGTCGGACAGACAGTGTCGTACAGTGCCGTCGTGACGGACGCTAGCGGCAACCCGATTCCCAATCCGACCGTCAATTACTCGTCGCTTAGTCCTAGTATCGCCAGCGTGACGAGCCAGACCGGCGCGACCGCTCAAGTGCTCGCGGGACCCAACTCAGGGACGGTGACCATCAAGGGCACCAGCGGGGCAGCGACCGGGAACGCCACGATCATCGTGTCGTTGGTCGGCGTCGACTCGGTGCACATCGCTACCGCACACGACACCCTTAACCCCCCGCAGTCGGAGACATTTACCGCGACGGCGTACGACTCGAGCGGCAATGTGCTCGCCGGGCGGGCGGTGACCTGGCAGTCCAGCAACCCTGGTGTCGCGACGGTCGTTGGCGCGGGACCAACGGCCCAAGTGACCGCCCAGTCGACCGGCGTCGCGGTCATCTTTGCGACGATCAGCGGCGTGAAGGGCAGTCTCGCGCTGATCGTCAATCCGGTGCCGGTCGGGTCCGTGACACTCTCACGGCACACCGACACAATCCAGGTCCTCGGTAACGTCCAGCTCAGCGCGACAGTCCGCGACATCAACAACAACATCATCAATCCGCCGCAGACCTGGTATTCAACCAATACAAGCATCGCTGTGGTCACCTCATCGTCCCCCCCGGGCCTCGTGACCGGGGTCGGGAGCGGGTCCCCCGGTATTATCCCGACGATGATCATCGACTCGGTCGGTGGCAAAGCGGACACGAACATCACGTGGGTGCTCGCGCCCGTCACGAGCGTCGTGGTGATGCCGTCGACGGCGACGATCACCACAATCCAGACGCAGCCACTGACCGCGCAGTTGGGCGACAACTACGGTGACAACAACCTCACCGGGCGCACCATCATGTGGACCAGCAGCAATCACGCGGTCGACACCGTGTCGCAGAGTGGCGTCGTGCATCCCGTCGCCCCGGGAACCGACACCATTACCGCGTCGGTGTCGCAACCAACCGGCAATGTCAGCGGCACCGCAGTGATTACGGTCACACAGGACCCGGTCGCGACGGTGATCGTCTATCCGACCCCCGATACGATCTACGCCTCGGCACCTGGGAACACCGTCCAGCTGCACGACTCGACCAAGGATGTGAATGGCACCTACCTGCCGGGCCGCCCAGTGACCTGGTCAGTGACTGCCAACCCCCAGTTCGACACCGTCAACGCGTCGGGCCTCGTGACCGGAAAGAACAACAACATTGGTCAGTCGACGGTCACCGCGACCAGCAGCGATGGCCCGACCGGTAACGCCACGATCGTGGTGCGTGGCCACACCCAGTCGCTCACGGTTACCATTCCGGCACCCGATACGTTGTCGCAAAGTGCCGGCGTGGTTATCCGACTTCGCTGGTGGCGACTGTGACGGTTCTGGATACATTCGGGAACCCTGTGGAAAGCACTCGCCCGGTGACGTGGCAGAGCTCTGATGGGACAACCGTGACGATCAACGGGAGCGCTTCTCCAGTCGTGACCACTGCGAGCGCAAGTGTGACGTTGGCGGTTACCAGTACCGTGACCCCGAGCAGCCCCGTGACGATCACGGTAACGGCGCCAGACAATTCCGGTGCAACCGCCACCCCAGGACAGGTGACTATCGTTCCGTGATGCGAGCGTTGGGCGTAGGACTATCGGGAACCGCGTGCGTGGCGGCAATCATGGCGGCAATGCTGCCTGTGTCTGCAACCGCACAGGTACCGCAGCCGCTGCCACTCAAGCGGCCGACGCTGACGCCGGTGGCGGTCGCGTGCCCGGTGTTTCCCACGCCACCGGCACCGGTCCGACAACAAGTCGACGAAGCCAACCGACTGGCGACGCTGGGACAGGAATCGTCGCTCGAGGGCGACCACCGCGCGGCCCGCGACCTCTTCAGCCAGGCCGCGACACTGAACCCGCGCGAGGCGAGCCTCGCCTATCGACTGGGCCGCGAGTACGAGGCCTCGGGCCAGCGAGAGGAGGCCGTTCGCCAGTACTGTCGCTATCTATCCCTCGCGCCAAACGCCAGTGACGCGGCCCAGGTCAGTGCGCAGGTCGCGCACCTATTGGCGCCGGATGCGGTGGCGCGCGGCAATGACGTCGTCGTTGCGTTCCGCGGTGGGGTCGTCGACTTCGATGCCCGCGACTACGACGGGGCCGTGACCGCGTTCACCAAGGCGGCACAGGATTCCGCGCTCACCGATGCGATCTACAATCGCGCGCTCGCCCACGACCGCAACGGCGAGGCGCCTGCTGCCATTCGCGACTACTCGACGTACCTGCGTCTCGATCCGCAGGCGTCCGACGCCGCTGCAGTGCGCGGCCGCATCGACGCGCTTCGCTCGGGCATCCCGAGTCCGGGAACGGCCTTCGCGCTTGGTCTCTTGCCAGGCGGTGGTCAGTTCTACACCAAGCAACCCCTGCTCGGGGTCGTCATCATCGCCGGCGTAGCCGGGGGCGTCGCGCTCGCCCTTCGCACCACCACGGTCACGCGAGATACCATCTACCCGGCACCATTTGGCGGAACCTACCCGGGCACCTACACGCAGACCCAACACCCCGACCTCGCCATCGGCGCGGGCGTGGCGGGCGGAGTGCTCCTGCTCGGGGCCATCCAGGCCGCGCTGGTGGCCCACAGTCGGGGCGCGGACATTTCCGGTGCCGACGCGGACGCGAGGGCGGCATTGCTCCCGCATCTGGGGCCGGTGTCTGTTGAGTTACCTTCGCTCCTCCGAACGAGCCAAGGGCTCAACTGGCAGTTCCCGCTGCGGTTCGCCGTTCGGTAACCCCTCGACTAGCAGCGGTCGCGCGTCGCGTCCGAGGGATCGGGCGCCGTCATGTCACCGACGGTCGGGGCCTGGCCAACGACTGCGGGTTCGATTGCGCGGGCGAGTTCGACCGGACGGTCCGCGACGATGTCGCCATTCCGCGGTGACCCGGACAGATGGTCGGCCATCTCCCGTCGCTCCGACGACAGTCGCGCCATGGCGGTGCGCGCGCGGAGCACGGCGTACTCGTCGCCCGAGTCACGGCCCAGCGTGAGCGCGATCTCGTACATCCGCTCGGCCGCCAGGTTCTCGCGAAGCTCGCTGTAGCACCGCCCGGCGCGCAGCGCGGCAGCAGCCGCAAGCTCGCGTTGGACTGGTTGCTCGGTGACGTGGGCGCAGGCTCGATACGCTCGCATGAACACATCCGCCGCCAGCGCCCAGCCTTCCCGTCGCTGGAGCGCACGGCCGTAGCCGAGGAGCAGCGATACAACCCGGGTGAGATCCTGCGCGCGGTCGGTCGTCGACGCATCGACGAGCCCGGCGAGATAGATCCGCTCTGGCGCGTTCGCCGGGAGCACCGCTATCGCGTTCTCCACGGCCCGTCGTTCCGTGCCCAGGTCCGCCGCCGTGGCACCCGTGTCTGCCCACGCATCCAGGTACCGCAGCGTGACGAGTCCTGCAAGCGCCGCCCGCCAGTCGCCCGAGCCCTCCGGCAACACCCCGAGCGCTTCAAAGAACGCGCGATGAGGCGGGATGCTGTTGGCGCTGCGAGTTGGTCCTTCGGGTGTCGGCACGGCTCTCAAATATGTGGCAGCGCCGCGCCAGGTGGGAGGGGCGCGGGCGCTGACGCTGTTCAGTCGACACGCCATTGCATTTTAGGCGTGCCTAATTATCTTTTTCGCAATGGAATTCGCCCGAAGTCGGCGGAAGCTAATCGAACCGCGCGCCGGGGGAGACGGCGCGACAGCGGAGCCCGTGGGGCCTTCGCGCATGTGGCGGGGGACGCGTCTCACGCCGTCGCTCGCCGAAGCGTACCGGACCATCGGCGTGGAGGGCACCTGGTGGCGAAAGGCCTTGGCATTCGCGGGTCCCGGGTATCTCGTCGCCGTGGGGTACATGGATCCCGGGAATTGGGCCACGGATCTCGCGGGTGGCTCGCGCTTCGGCTACACGCTGCTCAGCGTCATCCTCCTGTCCAATCTCCTGGCGGTCTTGCTCCAGGCGCTGGCCGCACGACTTGGGATCGCGACGGGCCGCGATCTCGCGCAGGCGTGTCGTGAGCAGTACAGCCGGCGAACGAGCTTCCTTCTGTGGGTGTTCGCCGAAATCGCGATCGCGGCCTGCGACCTCGCGGAGGTCATCGGATCGGCGATAGCGCTCAACTTGTTGTTCCGGATCCCGCTCGCGGTCGGGGTCTTCATTACCGCGGCGGACGTGCTTGTCGTGCTCTATCTCCAGCACTATGGCTTCCGGCGACTCGAGATCGTCGTCATTACCCTGATCGCGACCATCGCGCTCGCGTTTCTCTTCGAGCTCGTGATTTCGCGCCCCGACCTCGCCGGCGTCGCGCGCGGCTTCATCCCCACGCCCTCGATCGTCACCAATCCCGCGATGCTCTATATCGCGGTGTCGATCCTGGGCGCCACGGTCATGCCCCATAACCTCTATTTGCATTCATCGGTCGTTCAGACGCGACGCTACAAGGAGACAGCGCCCGGCAAGCGCGAAGCCTCGCGCTACGCGGTGCTCGACTCGACGGTGGCGTTGACCTTTGCGCTCTTCATCAACGCGGCGATTCTCATTGTGGCGGCGGCGACGTTTCACCGCTCCGGACATGTCGGAGTCGCGGAGATCCAGGACGCGTACAAACTGCTGACCCCATTGCTGGGCGTGAGCGGCGCGAGCGTCGTGTTTGCGATCGCCCTGTTGGCCTCCGGACAGAACTCCACCTTGACCGGGACGCTGGCAGGACAGATCGTGATGGAGGGATTCCTCGATATCCGACTGCGCCCGTGGGTGCGCCGGCTCCTGACCCGCTTGATCGCGATCGTGCCCGCCGCCATCGTCGCGATCGCCTTTGGTGCGTCGGGCACGACGGCCCTCCTGATTCTCAGCCAGGTGATCTTGAGCCTCCAGTTGTCATTCGCCGTTGTCCCACTCGTGAGCTTCACGTCCGACCGTGCCAAGATGGGCGACCTCGTCAGTCCCCCGTGGCTCAAGGGGCTGAGCTGGACGGCTGCCGGCGTCATCGCGGGTCTCAACATGTGGCTACTGGTCATGATCGCGCGCGGTCAGGCGTGAGGACAATGATGTCGATCACTCATCATCCAGCGTTGGCGGTCTGATGGGACCTCAGAGCCGCACTCCCGAGCGTCACGCGCCCCGACCGGAAACGTACACCGGCCCGGTCGAAGACTATCTCAAGGCGATCTACGAGCTCGAGCGCGGCGGTGACGCCGCGACGACGTCTGAGATTGCACATCGCCTCGATATCGCGCCGGCCTCGGTGACAGGCATGATTCGCCGACTCGCCGAGCAGGGACTGGTGGAGCACGAACCCTATCGAGGCGCCCGGCTCACCGATACCGGCCAGCGCGCGGCCCTGCGGACGATCCGGCGGCACCGCGTGATCGAGACGTTCCTCGCGCGCGTGCTGGGCTATCCGTGGGACGAGGTGCATGAAGAAGCCGAGCACCTCGAGCACGCCGCCAGCGACACCTTGATCGACCGCATGGTGGCGGCACTCGATGAACCCACCGTCGACCCGCACGGCGCGCCCATTCCAACCCGGGATGGGACCGTGCACGAGCCACGCTACCGATCGATCGCGGATCTCGTGCCGGGCGAGCGCAGTCGCGTCGTGCGCGTGCACGACGACGACCCGGCCCGTCTGCGGTACCTGGGCGAGCTGGGACTCGTGCCGGGCGCCACCGTCGCGCTCCTCGCGCGTGCGCCCTTCGATGGACCCATCACGATTCGCATTGGGAGTGGCCCACGCGCCAGCGAGTACACCATCGGCCCCGCCCTCGGCCACGGCGTGATGATCGAACCCGCGGACGCTGCGCGTCCGAGAAAGTAGCGGGGCAGACAGTGGAAAGGAGACAACGGCGTCGCCTTTACCGTCGTCTCCTTTCTCCTTTCTCCTTCTCCTTTCCCCTCTCTACGTCCTAGCGCGCGCGTCGCGCGCCTAGGACGTCGGTGCCGCCGTCCAGCTATTGTTCGCCCGATCGATATCGATGAGCCGATGATCCGGATCGAGCTCGATGTGCGTGACGCGCTTGCCGACGAACTCGTAGTGGCGTATGTAGTGCGCCGTGTTCGTGCTCCACACCAGTGCCGGGTAGCGATAATCCTCGGTGGTTCCGTCCGAGAATGTGAACCGGGCGATGATCGGCAACACGCCTCGCGCACGGTTCTCGTAGACCACGATAGCACGCTCGGTGTCGGCTTGTTGCCGCACCACGACCGTATCGATGGCCTGGTCGAACCGATAGTTGTTCAGCCAGAACTCCCGCCAGAACCAGTCGAGCTGTTGACCGCTCACATCGCTCATCGTGCGGAAGAAGTCGGTTGGCGACGGATGCTTGAACGCCCACCGCCGGATGTAGGTCCGGAAGGCATCGTCGAAGGCATCGGGCCCGAGAATCTCCTGCCGCAGGAGCTGGAGTCCCACGGATGGCTTGTCATAGGAGTTGAGGCCGAGGAGCTGCGGCGGAACACGATCGGCCTGGATCTCGATCGGGATGTCCACGCCGATGGACTCGGCCTTCTCCTCGAGGCCACGCTCCTCGCCGCCGCGCGCGACCTGATCTCCGCGTTCCGGGAACCGCCGAGCCTCCGAGAAGGTGTTGATGAAGGTGTTGAGCCCTTCGTCCTGCCACATGTGCACGCGCTCATTCGACCCGACGATCATCGGAAACCAGTTGTGTCCGATCTCGTGCGTGACGACGTTGTACAACTCGTACTTGTCCGAGTTGCGCGACTCCATCGCCAGCATCGGGTATTCCATGCCGCTGACCGGTCCCTCGATCGCTGTGATTTGTGGGTAGGGATAGGGGAACCAGCGGGTGGAATACTCCTCGATCGACATGCGAGCCATGTCGGCGGCGTCCTGCCACACACTCGCCGCCGTCGGCCGGTAATACGCGTTGGCGATCACGCCGTGCCAGCTCGAGGCGTCCCACTGGTAGTCGGGCGCGGCGCCCCAAGCCACATCGCGCACGTTGTGCGCACGAAAACGCCACGTGAGCATGCCGGTGGTCCGCGGCCGGGCGGTCCCCCTCGTGAGATCCGAGTCCGAGACGATCGCGATCTGCGTTGCGGACGTGGCCGCCTTGGCGAGCCGAGCGCGCTCACCCTCCGTCAGGACGTCGCGCGGATTGTCGAGCGTGCCAGTGCCGCCGACGATGTAACCGGCCGGTAGCGTCACCGCGTACGTGAAGTCTCCGTACTCGAGGTAGAACTCTCCTTGCCCAAGATACGGCTCGGTGTTCCACCCTTTGAGGTCGTCGTACACCGCGACTCGCGGGTACCACTGCGCCATCTCGTACAGCGAGCCGTCGCGCCCCATGCGATCCGCGCCGTGTACCGGCACCATGAAGTGCCAACCGATGTCGAACACCGCGGTCCCGCCAGGGGCCAGGGGCTCGGGCAGGTCGGCCTTGAGCTCCGTGCCCTCTGTGCGCGTGTGCAGCGCCACGTGCCCGCCCGAGCCCGTCGGACCACGCACCAGATCGAAGTGATCGATGACGTCGCCACCCTCGAACCCGCGTCCGCCGAACCGCGACTGCTCCGGAAAGACGAGCGAGTTGAGAGAGTGCTGGGCGAACGCGTTTTGCTCGACCTGAAACCAGACGAATCGCAGGGTGTCCGGCGAGTGATTCGTGTATATGAGACGCAGCGTTCCAGTGAGCGTCTTTGCCGTGGTGTCGAGCGTCGCGTGGATGTCGTAGTCGGCGCGGTTCTGCCAATACCGTGGTCCCGGAGCGCCCGACGCCTCACGAAACTCCGTGCTCGGCGGCAAGCCGAGCGGGGCGAAGACCGATGTATCGCCCACGCCTGTCGTGTCGAATCGCGTAACGCGCGCGGTCGGCGGCGGCGCAGGATTGGAAGCACTCTGCGCGGCTACCGTACGGCTGCCCACGCTGGCGATGGCCGCTGTGGCCATCGCCAGAATCCAAAAGGAACGTGTCATGTCTGTGTAGTATGTGAGAGAGCAACGCTGCAACCGCCGCCCCGCTGTATCAAACAGTCGAGGCGCCGAAGTCGATAGGTACTACCCCCGCAGGCGCATAAGGTTGTGGCGCTAGAGCCCCACTCGCCTTCCCAAAATCATCTTGGCAATCAGATGATCGGTCGCCCGCGTGAACCCCTCGCCGACACCCAGGTTGAATTCCCACGCCGGGCCGAAATTGAGGTTGATCGCTCCGAACAGCTGGTGCTGTTGATTCTCGATCGGCGAGAAATGTGTCAGCGGGCCGAAGGAGGCGTAGTACTCCGCGGCGACATTGAGAAACGGGTTGACGTCGAAGCCAACCGTCCCGTCTGGCGCGAAATCCAGACCGTCGGTTACGGTCGGTCCGTGCCATGATCGCTCGAGCGCCGGGTTGACAGCCATGTACCACCGGCCGACCTGCTTGTCGATGATCGGACGAATCTCCCAAGTCCAGATGTCGGGCGAGACCTCGGGCCGTTGATAGCCGATTTCCATTGACAGGCTGAGGCCAACCGGCAATCCCCAGGACTCGGGCGCGCGAATCCGCGGGCGAATGTGGTCGCCGACCCACTGCCACCCCTGCCCTGCACGCGCGCTGGTGAAGACGTAGAATCCTGTCTCGAACCACGGCGTGAAGCCGTGCGTGATCTCCAGCGTCTCGTGCAACGCGTCTTCGGTTGGCCAGAGGTCCGCATCGCCTGTTCGGTGGCCATCCCATGTGAAGTTGCTGTGCAACTCGAACATCGTCGCTCCGGGAGCGACCGTCTCGGACCCGTACACCTGGATCTCGTAGTTGTCCTGCGCGGCGAGACGTGCGGGCGCCAGCACGGCCACACTCGTGGCGATGGCACACGCCCCCACGCGGTACCTTTTCATCGGCATATCGTCGATATGTGGGATTCACCATGCATCGGGCAATGCCCGGGGGAGCACGGGGTCGTGTCGTCAGCACGCAGCACAGGCTCGCCAGTCGGCCGCCGTGGGGGGATCGCCGCCCTGCGTGCAGTCGCGCGGAGCGCGAACGCGGCAGTGCGTCGCGCCTGCATCTCGCCTCGGCGTCGCCGCAGTCACCGGCGGCGCGCTCGGCGCGCAGTCTGTGGCGAGCGAGACCTCGGGCGTCGTGCTGGTCGGCGCCCGCGTGCGCCTCTGGCAACTGGCCGCGCGTGACCTCTCCATCCCCGTCGTAGGTCGGCTCACGCGCATCACCGCGGATAGCGTCGACATCCAACCCGATGGAAACGACCTCGCCATCGGCGTCGCGCGCCCTGCGGTAACCCGAGTCGACGCCAGCGCCGGGCCACACACCAAGCCTCGAGGCACTGCTGCGGTGATGGGAGCCGTCATCGGCGCCCTTGGTGGGGGCATCATCGGCGTGGTCGCCGGTAATATGAGTCACGGCAACGCCGCGCGCCTCGGCATCTACTCCGGCGTGGCGGGCGCAGGCATTGGTGCCGCCGCAGGCGCGTTCGCGCCCGGCGAAGCGTGGCATCGCGCGACACTGCCCGCCCCGTAACGCGGTTTAGCCCCTAGACCGTCCGCTGGAGCTGCGCGATGTAGGTGCGCACTCGATGCGCGTTTTCCGGCACGTCGTCCGGTCCCACGCGCGACACAGAGCGCACGTCGACTCGGCTTCCGTGCTCCGTGGGCGCAACTCGAACCGCGATGTCGTCGGTGAACCCGAACCATCGCGTCGTCGCGACCGCCTCAATGCGGCCCGAGGTCGAATCGGCCGCGACGACATCCCAACCCAGATTGCGGGCCGCGGCGAGCGCGATGCGAAAGGCGGCGCCCGGCGGGACGGGCAGGTCCGCCGGTCCGATATCGGGATACGAGGCACGTTGCTCGGCCGCGATGTTGAGTCCGCCGTACGGCGGCGGCGCGGCAACCCCGGGCTGCGGCTGCGCCAGGCCAAATGCGGGTGGGTTGCCGAAGTCCGTCGTGATATCCCGAATCGCCGGCGCCGATCGCGCTTGCAAACGCCACGAGATCACCCAGGCGAAGGTCCCGAAACCAATCAGCACGCCCAGCAGAGACAACAGGAACCCTCGACGGCCAGTTCCGGGGCGCGTCAGAACCGCGGCTATCAGCGCCAGGAAACCACCGACCAGACCGATCCACCCCCCCACACCCAGCACCGCAAACGCCACTGGTAGTGGCCAGACACCGACACGGTAGACGAAGCCTGAGGAGGCCAACACCACCACACCAAACGCCGCGACGAGCGTGCCGAATACGGCTGCGACGGGCAGCCCTCGGCGAACGTGCGAGCCGGAGCCGGAAACTGCCGATGCACTCGTCACGAGGCCGGGCGACTACGGCTCGGCGTGCCCGAGCACGTCGTGCGCGTCGGCCATCTCGTGCGTTGGAAACGCACCCAGAATGGCGCCGCACTGCTCGATGAGTACCGCTAAGTACGCGTCGTCAACCTCGAACGCAAACCAGTGACCCTGGCTGTCGTGACGCGGGGTGATGTCGACTCGCACGTTCATCCTGCCCGGGGTCGTCCCCGGGCGCACACACAGCGACAGCTCCGGCCCTTCGGCCGCCAATAACGCGCACCCCGCATGCGAGCGCGCGAGCTCAACCAGCCCCTCGCGAAAGCGCCGCACGCTCCAGCTCGTCAGGAGAATCCCAGGGATGGAGACCGTCGACCCCTGCGCGTCGCACGTCGCAGCCGCTCGGAGCCAGGTCGCATCCCAGGTATCGTCCGATGCGTGCGGCGCGCGCCCCTCCACCGCCAACACGAATCCGCCGAGTTGGAGCGAGAGCGCCTCATGGTCCTCGAGCTTGAGCGGCATGGTCGAAATAGACACAGACGAAAGGAAAGTGCCAAGCGGCCTGGGGTCTCAGTGGGACTCGTCTGGCCGCGTCCAAGGCCCGCAGACGACCCGCTGCTTATCTCCCCCGCATTATGGCGTACAGGCCGATCACGATCCACAGCGCATTGACGGCGACCGAGGGGTAGGCGGTGTGGTACCACGCGTTCAGCATGAGCAGGATCCCGCCGGCGATGTTGAGCACGCGAAACGATGTCGCGGTGCCCGAGAGACGGCCGGTCGATACCAGCGCGTACGGCACCAGGACCGAGACCGCTCCGATCCAGCCCAGGCCGTCGAAAATAAGACGAGAGGACAAGAGAGTGGGGTTGAGAATGAACAGAGGTGGCATAAACCAAGGGCCAGTTGGCGGAATGCGCCACTGGCCCTCGAGTCCGAAATCGCCATTCGACGAACTGCCTGTCGGTCGCTACGAGCCCTCGGTGGTTATCGCAGTGTCGTCAGCGGCCACGTGCAACCCGGCCGTTGGCCCGCCTTGGCCACTCAGGGGCAATACGGCGCGCCCTCGTCTTCGCCTGCGGTGGTCGCGGCCGTGCCAATCGCGATGTGGCAGCCCGAGGGCGTCGCGCCGACGAGGCCGACATGGGTCGCGGTGCCGTCCCAGCCCGTCGCTGCAACCCCGCTGACCCCGTACGTCACGCCTTGCGACGACTGATAGAGCGTCAACGGCAGGTCCGTCGTGTAGGTCGCATTGTTCGTGAAATACGCTTCCTCGGCAACGACCAGGTTGCGCAAATCGGCCTTCAACGTGGCGAGATACGCCTGCTGTTTCGTGTTGGCGAACTTCGGAATCGCGATCGCGGCCAGGATCCCGATGATGACCACCACGATCAACAGTTCGATCAGCGTAAAGCCTCTGCGCGTGCGCATCATAAGCGGTGTCCAGTTTGGTGTGGCGACAGCTCCGATCCGGTGTCCGCGCGCTCACGCGTTCGGCCCGCCAAATCGGGGCTCAGATTCACCCGGAGTACAAAGCAACTGCGTTGCCGCTCTTACCGCAGTTCGTAAGTCACTGCGCTGCCGTCACTTACAATCCTACCCCCGGCGTCGGGACCGATTTGAATGCCGCAACCTGCGTGGCGTTTTGCACGGTGCACGCATCACAGGTATGCTCGCGACGTCACAACGCGCGCTAGCCAAGTACCGAGAGCTGCGACCTCATTGATTGACCCTTTCGCGGGTGTCATCCCGCCGAGTGGCCGCAGGCAGATGGCGATCCCGCGCACAAATCTCCGATCCGGCTCGCGCGCCGACGGCACACACACATCTGAGTCAGTCGCGACTCAACCCCGCGTGAAGAGGTCCGGGTGGGCCGCATTAAGAATTTTCATTCACACACGCACCAGGAATCTTTCTTCCCAAATGTTACGGCACGATGCCACAACGTTTATGACAATTTTATTCGATCGCGCCAATTACCAAATCTAGATTCCCCGCGCTGATGGACAGCCGACGCTGCATCACCTGATGCACGTCTGTCCGCCGCGCGGGTATGCCGTCGCGCGGTGGTGTGGTGGTTCTGTCTCAACCGGGCGGCGGATTGGGTTGCTCCCTAACGGGGCTTGCTCTCGCGGCCACGAGCCGAGCGCGCAGACGCTCGCTCGCGTTCCGACCTATTCGGATTGATCGCTCCGGAGCCGCGGGCCACAACGCGCGCCCGCCCCCGTAGGCGCGTAGCCACGAGTGACACCGCGTTTTCCATTTATGCCCATACTCCTCGTTTCTCACAGGGGGACCCGTGAAACAACACTTCGTCGGCGCGACTCTCCGCGTTCGACTAGGGGTGATCGTCGCGGCCGCGTCGTTCCTAGCGGTCGGAGCGCGAGCCCAGGAAGCCAATCGCATCTCTGGCCGGGTGATAGACGCCGCTGAGCATCAGGTGATTCCGGCGGCGCAAGTCGTAGTCACCGGCACCACGATCGGCATTAACACGTCGGACAGCGGCACGTTCACGTTCCGCGTCCCGCTCGATGCGAAGACCATGACGATCCGGCGCATTGGCTACCTCGCGCAGACCGTGACGATCACGCCAGGGAAAACGGACTACACGATCAGCCTCACCAAGGACGTGCTACGCCTCGAGACACAGGTGGTCACTGGCGTGGCTACCTCGGTCGCTTCACAGAACGCGGCCAACGCAGTGGCGGTCGTCACAACTCAGGAAGTCAACCAGGTACCGGCACCAACGCTGGAGAACTCGCTCGAGGGCAAGATCCCCGGCGCGGTCATCGAGTCTAACAACAGCGGTGCTCCCGGTGGCGGCATTGAGATTCAGGTGCGTGGCGTCACGTCGATCTTCGGGAACACCGAACCGCTGTACGTCGTCGACGGTGTGATCGCCGACAACGAGACGGTGAACGCCGACGAGAACGCGATCAACGGATCCGGCGGCGGCCAGACGTCTACGGGTCAGTTCGTGTCCGGCGCACCAAGCATGGAAGACAACGCTCCGAACCGCATGGCTGACATCAACCCCGATGACATCGAGTCGATCGAGGTACTGAAAGGCGCGTCGGCATCGGCGATCTACGGCTCCAAGGCGTCGGCCGGTGTGGTGGTCATCACAACGAAGAGAGGCACGAGCGGCAAGGCCCGGTGGACCGTCAATGGTCAGGTCGGCCACTTCGACCTCGCCAACACAGTCCGGGACCGCACGTTCCCGACGCTGGCCAGCGCCCAGTCGTGGTACATCGAAGACAAGACGCACGACACGGCGCCTGCCAAGGTCGCCGCGGACAACGCGTTCATCGCTGGGATTTATGGCGGCAACCAGGACTACCAGACACAGCTCTTTGGGAATCCGGCCGCCGCCTATCAGACGAACGTCAGCGTCAGCGGAACGTCGGGCAACACCCAGTACTACCTGTCGGGACTGTCCAAGTATGACAACGGCATCATGTACAACACGGGCTACAACAAGCAATCGATCCGCTCCAACATCACGCAGCAGTTCTCGGCGCCGATCACGGTGTCAGCCAATCTGAACTACCTCCACACTGTCACTGAGCGCGGCATTCTCGGGAAACGACAACATTGGTATCAGCCCGTACAATGTCTTCTCGTATACGCCGCAGTTCGAGAACCTGCAGACGGAGGGTCCGGACGGCGCGTGGCCATTCAACCACTTTGGTAACGCCAATCCGTTCGCGGACGCGGCAGAGATCAACACGCCGCAGGAAGTCAGCCGCTTCATCGGTGGCGGCAGCGTCAACTGGACGCCGTTCAAGACCGAGCACCAGAGTCTCCAGCTCTCCGCGGTCGGCGGTGCCGACCTCGCGAGCCTCCACGACTTGCTGTATGCGCCGCCGTCGCTGCAAGTCGAGCAAGAAGTCCCAAGTGGACTCCCTGGGACGTCAGTCTCGAACGTGGCTCAGATCAACTACCTGAACTACCAGCTGAACGCCAGCTATCGATACACCGGACTCTCCTGGGCGGACGCCACGACCTCGGTCGGTTTCACACGTGACCGCCGCGAGACCTCGAACCCGGTGACGATCGGCTACAACCTGCTCGCCGGCGTCAACTCACCGACGGTCGGCACGGTGCAGCAGAATTTCTTCTTCCATACCGAGTCGCTCGACCAATCGTTCTATGGTCAGGAACAGCTGCTGCTGCTGAACAACCGTTTCACGTTGACGGGCGGTATCACGGGAGAACGGTCGACGAACGATGGCGACATCACGAAGTTCTACTACTACCCGCACTACGCCGGTTCATACCGCATTCCGCAATTCGTCGGGTTTATCGACGAGATCAAGCTGCGCGCAGCCTACGGTCAGTCCGGGAATCTCGCCCCCTACGGTAGCAAGTACACGCCGTACTTCCCGACGCTCATGGATGGCGGGAACGGCATCGCGGCGAATTCGCAGCTGGGCGACCCGTCCATCAAGCCGGAGTCCGAGACGGAGGCCGAATTCGGCTTCGACGCGACGATGTTCCATTCGCGGGCGCAGTTCACCGCCACGGTCTATCAGAAGCGCCTGACCAACCTGCTGTTGTCGGCCGGCGTCGCCCCGGGGTTCGGGTACTCGAACACGTTCCTCAATGGTGGCGAGTTCACCAATCAAGGCCTCGAGCTCTCCCTGCAAGCCACTCCGGTTCAGCTGCGCAACGGATTTACGTGGGTCTCCACGCAGACGTTCTACCGGAACTACAGCGTCGTGAACGCACTCCCCAGCAGCGGCGGCGTCAACAACGCGCCCTTCTTTGCCGGTCCAAGCTTCGGCTACGGCGGCGACGAGTTGGCGCTCGGCCGATCTGTGACTGAGCTCAACAACGAGATCCTGCAGGACCCCAACGGCGACTACGTGCAAGACGGCGACTTCCTGCCGAGCTACACCGTGACCTCCGGGAACGAGCTCGACTTCAAGGGATTCCGGATCTACGGCTTGTTGGAGTGGAGCCGGGGCGCGAGCGTCGTGAACCTGACGCAGCAGTATTTTGACGTCGGCCCAGAGCTGGGGGCGGATTCCACAGCGGCCGCACTTCGCAACGCAGGCTTCAGCGCCGGCCTCGATCCGTACGTCATGGGTGCCAGCTTCCTCAAGGTGCGCGAGCTCACGCTGAGTTACCAGTTGCCGCAGCAGTGGGTGAATCGCGTTGGTTTTGCGAAGCTCTCGAGCGCGCGTATCTCGGTCAACGGCTACAACGTATTCTCGGTCTACAAGTACCCGGGTCCGGACCCGCAGGTCACAGCGTTCGGCGCCCAGCAAGTCGGACGCGGACAGGATGTAACGCCCTACCCGCCAGCACGCAGCTACTACATTGGTCTCGATCTGGGGCTCTGACATGACACACATACAACTCACGAATTCACCGCGCAACTCACGCGCGCGCTGGATGGCACTGGGCGTCGCTGCGGCGGTCGCGGCCCTCGCCGCATGCGCCGACAGCAACGTGCCGTTCTTCACCGCACCGACATCCGTGCCGAACTCGCCGGGCGGAGTGCAGAATTCCGTCACCGGCATCTTCTCCGCGATGCGCAACGACTTCGGGGATTTCATCATCGAGGTGGGTGCCGGCTACTCTCGCGACGGCTCCGTGTTCGTGGCCACCGAGGCGCGCACCGTCGAGTACCCGCTTGGCGTCTTTCCGGAGCCCGCCACGTGGGCAGGCGACTGGGCACAAGAGTACCAGAACATTTACCAGGCGCACGCCACATTGGCCACGATCCCCAAGGTCGGGCCCCCATACACCGCGGCGCAGGCGGAGGCCGTCTACGGCGTGGTCGCGACGTTGGAGGCGATCAATTATATGATCGTCGCCGAGGCGCACGATTCCGACGGCATCGACATCCAGCCATATCCCAACTCGACCAACCTTCCGCCGGCGACCTGCCTCAAAGACGCCTGGCAGTACATCACCGCGTTGCTGGATAGCGCGGGCGACAGCCTCGAGGTCGCTGGCAACATCCCGCTGCCAGTCACCGTGCCGAAAGGATTCGCGGGCGTTGGCAGCACGGCCGGCCCAGCAAAGACTCTGGGCTCATTTGCCTCGTTCAATCGGATCTTGGCTGCAAAGGCGTACCTCGAGCTCGCCTACGCCATTGCGCGTAATCCGGGCAGCAACGTCAACCTGCGGCCCGGCCTTAACTCAGCTGGCAGCCCCGATCCTGCGTCCCTCGCCACTGCGCTCGCGCGCCTCAACGCGTCTGCCATGTGGGACCCCACCGGCGCGTCGCTGGCGCCAAACACGCCCGGATCATTCTCTGCCGACTCGCGTGACGTAATGTGGGATTTCAGCGCGCAGTCGGGTGACCAGATCAACCCGATCCAAAGCAATATCGGCACTATCGCTCAACTGAAGGACATGGTCGCCGACGTGGATACGACCAACGACCTCCGCTGGAAGGCCAAGTTCATTGTCAACCCAGTCATTGTGGCTGGCGGCCAGGTGCAGCAGCCAACCTACAGCCCGGTTGCCTCGCAATACGTCTACGCCATGTCGCTCTCGCCCGGATCGACGATCCCGCTGACGCGGGAAGAGACGATCACGCTGTGGGCGGCGCAGATCCAGATGGCGTTGGGGAATAACACGCAAGCGCTCGCGTACGTGAACAACGTGCGCACGATCGTGGGCGGCCTCCCCCCGCTGCCGGCGTCGGTCGCCTCGACCTACCCGACCATGCGTAACGCTCTGATGAAGGAGCAGCGCATCTCGACGACATGGGAATTCAGTTTGGATCGGACGATCGCGATCCGGATGTATGGTCTCGCCCAGTACGCCGATACCACCTGGTCGCCCCCTGGTGGCATAAGCGAAGACCCGGCGATAAAAGTGAAGGACTCGCACACGACCGTCGAACCGATCCCGTCAAACGAGCTCGACGGGCGTGGGGGAACGTACACCACCCAGTGCAACTGAGGCACGCTAGCGAGCAAGCGACAATGTGACCGTGCTGTTGTAACACCGAGGGCCAGTCGCGCGGGTCGTGACTGGCCCTCGATGCGTTTGTGACGACGATACGGATGGCCAACGATGGCTCGTGGCCTTCTGCGAAGTGGCGCGGACGGTGTCGTGTTTGCGCGCTGACGATTCCCCGGTACGGGCGACGCTTTGCGTCGCCCGTTGTTGTCGCCGCGGTCGGTTGTCATTGAGTAATTTTCCCGCGGACGAGATTGCCAGTGCCAATCAGTTGCCGCCGGTCCGTCCACGCACCACGCCTTCCCCGGAGAGATGTTCTAGTGCCCAACGCCTCGAGCCCTGCCAAGACCGTCCTGCTGACAATCGGTGCTTGCGGACTGCTGATCCTGCTGTGCGCATTCGTCGCGATGAGAACGGGCGCTATGCCCGCAAACGCGGACGCGAAACCGGGACGACTGGAAACCTGGGCAGCCAAGCGATCCTTACACGCCACGCTCGATCGAGAGGGGAAACCGTTGAAGAGTCCCTTGCCGATCAACGACTCGGTGGTCACCCAAGGTGTGCACCTCTACGGTACCTATTGCGCGGTCTGCCACGGGACATCGGACGGCAAGGCATCCGCGGTCGCGCGCGGTCTCTATCAGCACGCACCACAATTCGCCAAGGACGACGTCACCGACGATCCGATCGGGGTCACCTACTGGAAAATCACCCACGGCATCCGCTACACCGGCATGCCGGCCTTCGACTCGACGCTCACTGCCGACCAGCGCTGGGCGATCGCCACCTTCCTGCTCCGCCAGGACTCGCTCACACCGTCAGCTGCCGCGGCGTGGAAGGGGCTGCCCAGCGCCGTCGAGGCCCGCTAGGGGCGACGCATTGTGCGCCGTGAATGGCCCTCGCGTTTTTGCAGTTACCCCAAACCCCAGACCCCAAACCCTAGACCCGCGTCGTTACGTCACCGTGGCCAGAGCCATCCAAACGTGCCGGCGGTCACGAGCCCGTAGACCAGGCTGTCGAATACCTCCTTGAGCGTCACGGACCACGGTCGCCCCCACCAGATTGATTGGGGGATCTGTCCTCCGGCATATCCGAGCCAGGCGACGAGGCCCACAACATGGAACACACGCGAGTAGTGAGCGCCAGGCGCAACCGTCACGCATGCGACAGCCGCAGCGCCCAACGAGATCACGATGGAAAAGATGAACCATTGAACGAGGCTGGGCCCCATTGACGGTGGCCCGGATGGCCGGATGGTCAACACGGCCACCGGGCCCTCGGCAAACTTCTGCAGCGTTTCCGGACTTCGCATGGCCTCCATGCCCGCCGCCCAGGGAATGATGTACTGCGCGGGCGTTGGTTTACCGCTGCGGATGGCGGCGCGAACGGCATCTTCGTTGGGCAGCTTGACGTAGTCTCGATTGTGGTACCGCAACGCCATGTGGATGATGCTACTCGCCACGAATACGAGCACGGCGGACAGCAGGATCGGCAGCCAGAGATGAGCCAGCGACACCATGACACCCCCCTCGTTCGAGTGCGAGCCAACGGCCACGTGCGGGGCGACAATTATAGCCCCACCGTGCACCGCCGTCGACCGAGGAACAGATGACACAGAACCTGCCAGCCCCAGTGCCGCTCACCACCGGTGGAGCAGGTGTCCCGCGGTTCGAAGTCGATGCCGCGTGGCCTCAACCAATGCCGGGGAATTGGATGGTCGGACAGGTCTCCGGAGTCGCCGTGGACTCGCATGACCACGTGTGGATCATTCATCGCCCCACATCACTGACACCGAGCGAGGCGGGTGCGGCCCAGAATCCACCAGTCGCGGACTGCTGTGTCGCGGCGCCACCCGTCCTGGAGTTCGATCGCGACGGCCGCGTGCTCCGGGCGTGGGGTGGTCCATCGAATGAATACCACTGGCCCGCTAGCGAGCATTCGATCTGCGTGGACCGTCGCGACAACGTGTGGATCGCGAGCAACGGCCCGTCGGACCACGTGGTGCTCGAGTTTTCGACCGACGGACATCTCCTGTTGCAGATCGGAGTCGCCGGCAAGACCGGCGGTAGCAACGACACGGCACTCCTCGGCGCACCAGCAGCAATCGAGGTCGACGACGCGGCCAACGAGGTGTATATCGGAGACGGCTACGTCAACCGGCGCGTCATTGTCTTCGATGCGACTACCGGGGCGTACAAGCGGCACTGGGGCGCGTACGGCCGGCGACCCAATGATGCGGACCCTGGACCATACGATCCCGCAGCGTCACCCGCCCAGCAGTTCCGCACACCTGTCCATGCGGTCCAGATCGCGCATGACGGCCTCGTGTACGTGGCGGACCGCTCAAACGACCGGATCCAGGTTTTCCACAAAGACGGGACCTTCGTCAAGGAAGTGTTCGTTGCGAAGAACACCCGCGGGATCGGCTCAGTGTGGGACATTGCCTTTTCTCATGATCCCGCCCAACAGTATCTGTACGTCGCCGACGGCACCAACCATAAGGTCTGGATCATCACGCGTGCCGACCTTCGAGTCGTCGGTGCGTTCGGCCGCGGCGGGCGGAACGCCGGCTATTTCGGATGGGTACACAACATCGCGGTCGATTCGAGAGGCGACGTGTTCACAACCGAAGTCGCGACGTACGGACGAGTCCAGAAGTTCCGCCTCCTTGGCCCGCCGCTACCGCGGTAGCGAACGGGACCACTCGAGCCAGGGAATCGCCCGTGGCGCGACGCATGCGTCGCCCTCAAGAAGGACGGATCGGTCGTGTGGTGCGGGAGTTGCGGCCAACACACTCTGTGATGATACGGAACCGCAAAGCGTGAAGAAACGGGACCGCAAGGCGGACCGGTCCGGCCTGCAACCAGGGCCGCAGGACCACGCCGAAGGCGATCACGGGCCGAAGACGCGCGCGCGGCTGCGTCAACAACTGCAATCGGGCACCCCCCGACGGCCAGCCGAGGAAGTGGTCGAAGAGGCCCGCCACAACGCCGCGTATCACGGCAAACGACGTCTGGTCGAGGACCGCCAGCAGCACGACGAGGCCGAAAAGAACAGCGAACACACACGCCTCTTCGTCGAGCATATCCGCGGTCGCGACGACGGTCCGAGCGATAACCTCGGCAACCTCCACGGCGTGCTCGGCCACCGCGAGCACCGATCCGACTACAAGACGCGGGGACGGGACGGGTTGCGCGACGAGAAGAAGCGGTAACGCAACCGCTGGGATTCCCCCCTGTGTTATCCTGCTAACCCCTCCCGCGGTTACTCACCCCCCGCAAGCCGGAGTATCCCGTGCCTAGCAAAACACCCAACGACGATGCCGCACGTCGGCAGCTCGTCCAGGGGCTCCAAGACGATCTCGCCCGCGAATACAAGGCCATCATCCAATACGTCATCTTCAGTCAGAAACTCGACCGCGCCGAGTACATGAACATCGCCGACCAATTGATCGAGCATGCACACCAGGAACTGAACCACGCACTGGCCATCGCGCGGCAAATCGACTACCTCGGCGCCTATCCCGTCCATCAGCCCAAGACGGTCGAGGTGTCCGAGGACAATGAGGAAATGCTCTGGGCCGACCTCCGCGCCGAAGACGACACGATCAAGAATTACCGGGAGCGCATCCGCCAGGCCGATGCCCTGGGTGAGATCGCGCTCTCCGAAATCATCCGCGGCATCGTCAAGGAAGAGCAAGACCACCAGATCGACCTGGCTACGGCGCTCGGCGTGACTCCCGACGAGCGGATCCGTACAGAGACCGGCGGCCGCAAAAAGACGCCACGTTAGGCAACTGAACCGGCATAAGAAAAAGGAGACCGCGGCGGGAGGTTTGTCCCCGCCGCGGTCTCTCCTTCCTTATTGCCTCTCCTTTCTCCTATCCCCTTTCTACGGGCGCTCTGCGACCGTCGCGAGCCGCACGCGCTCGAGGCGCCGCGTCTTCGAGGGCACGTTGTAGACCTGCAGCGAGACGATCGGCGCGCCGCCGTCGCTGGCCTTGCTCTCCGACGCCTTATGGAGCGCGTCGCGCAGCGCATCGGGGGTCGGGACCGGCGTGCCTTCAACAGACATGATGATGTCCGGCCCATTCTGCTCGGCCGCGAAGAGACGGCCAGACGCGGGGCTGCCATCGTCGACGTTCATGACGACTTCGCCCCGCACGTTGTCGGGGAGCTGCAACTCCTGGACGACGGACGCATCGGTCGGCGCTACGGCGACGCCCAGGAGCGGCGCTGACGCATGCTTCCCTGACTCATCGCCGTTGTTATCGCTCACGCGACTGGCGGTTGCAAGCTGACCACCGTCGACGCTCTGGAGCTTGACGTGCAACGTCGTGTGCTCACCGCCCTTGCGTGCAACCTCGAGAGCGACCACGTCACCCGGCTTGCGGAACGCAATCGCTTCCTGCAGCTGCGCGACGTAGGTGACCGGGTGTCCGTCAACCGCGATGATGACATCACCGGGCCGGACGCCGGCCTGGCGCGCCGGCGAGTCCTGAGACCCGTAATCCTCGACGAGGACACCACCGATCGTGGTGAGCCCGGCGTAGGCTGCGTCGTCAGCTGACGCGTCGCGCACCTGCACGCCCAGCGCCGCGCGCTCGACATGGCCGGTCGCGATGATCTGCTGCATGACGTTGCGGGCCAGGTTGATCGGCACCGCGAACCCATAGCCGGTGTTGTACCCGGTCGGGCTCTCGATCGCCGAGTTGATCCCGATCACTTCGCCGCGGACGTTCACCAGCGGGCCACCCGAGTTGCCAGGATTGATGGCCGCATCCGTCTGGATGAAGTCTTGAATGCTCTTGTCGGAGCGGTTCGGCAACCGGAGCGCGCTCCGTCCCTTGGCGCTCACGATCCCCTGGGTCACCGTGAAGGTGAGATCCTCGCCAAGCGGGTTGCCGACGGCGAGCACCCATTCACCGACTCGCGCCGAGTCGCTGTTGCCGAGGGGCGCCGCAGTGAGCCCCTTCGCATCGATCTTGACGACCGCCACATCGGTCGTGGGATCGGTGCCGACGACACGGGCCTTGAACTCGCGATTGTCGAGCAACCGGACCGTCACCGTGGTCGCACCATCGACGACGTGGTTGTTCGTCAGGATGTAGCCGTCAGGCGACACGATGAAACCGGAGCCCGACGCGACGGCATCGCCCTGCGGCATGTCGGGCATGTCGCCGCCGTCGGGCATGCCAGGCATCCCGCGGAAGAAGGGCATGATGTCGGGCGGCAGCATCTGTTGCCGGTGCTGCTTCCCGCGCTCGGACCGCGAAGCGACTTGCTCCGTGTGCTTCGCGACTATATAGACCACGCTCGGCCTGACGTGCAATGCGACCGAGGCGAACGCGTCGCTCAGGTCTTCCAGGCTGGTGACCGCCGCGCTGGGCGGCGCAATCGCAGCACCGATCGAAGCGGCAAACACGCGAGCGTGATGCAGCGATGTGGATTTGGTGAATCCAACGGTAGCGAGGGCGGCCACGCCTACCGCGGCAAGACCGCCGGCGCGCCAACGCGCGCCGCGAGCATCGAACATGAAGCGAACCTCCCGCAAGGGTAATGTGGGGCCAATAGAGTCCAGCCCGCTCGATCTGGACAGCGGGCGTCAGAATCGCCGGCGGCACACCGGTCGGTGGTCACCATGCGTCGTGCGCTTCTGTACTACCCGCCGCCAATCAGGCGTGAGCGCCGCGCGCCGGCCGAAATTCGCGCGCGTGACCAAACATACCCGGGTCCGCCACGAAGGATCCGCGAGTCGCGCCGTCCATCATACCCATCGGCCCCATTTGCCCGCGCCGGCCATCACGGAGGTATCGGCTCATACCGGTGCGTGGCGCCAATCGAAAGGCCGGTCACGGTACGCCGCGACCGGCCTTGGACCGGTAGGGGCGACGCATTGCGTCGCCCGTCGTTGGTCATGGCATTTCGTTGTTGTTTGTGATCCCTGACCCCTGACCCCTGTCTTTACGACCTCGGCGGTGCCCGCCACGCCGGCGGCGCTGACAAAATCGGCAGCACGCTCGCGAGCGTCGCCTTAGGCCACATCGAGGGCACACCGCGAACGAACGTCACCAGCCCATCGATCGGCGATTGGATCTCGCCCGTGCGCCGGCCGAGGAAATCTGTCGTATAGCCGAGAGGCTGGCCCTTGGTGACGCGAACGTCGCGCTCGATGGACGCGAAGAACATCCCTGCGCTGTCGGCGGCGATGCGGGCCCCAGCCCCGTCGAGCCACACCGGATGGGCGATCGGTCGCGTGGGACGATCCAGCATGTGCAGCGCGCCCAGCACATTGAGTGAGCCATCCACGAGCGCCGTGAGGTCCGACTGGGCCACGATCCCGCTCCGCCCCGCCTCGGCGACGAGCACCGTCTTGCCACGCACGAGCGCTTGTCCGGACAGAGAGCGACCGGCGTTCGGCGCGTCGGGATCGACGTCCGTGACGATGATGTGGTCCAGCCCGAACGCCATGACGAGTTTGAGCCCCGCCGAGTCTTGCGCCGCGCGACCGCCGCGGAACCAGTAGCTATACGGTCGCAGATTCTCGTCGAGGTCCCCGCCGTGGAGGTCGACGACCACGTCGGCAGGCGTCACGACCTCGCTCGTGATTAGCGCGAGCGCGCGTTGCGTCTGGGTCCCGCTCGCATCCCCAGGATAATTGCCGTTCATGCTCTTGCGATCGATCGGGTTGAGATGCGGCGTCATTTGCTCGAACGACCCGATGTTGATGATCGGCACCACGATCACCGTCCCCGTCAGGCGGCGCGCATCGATTCGGGGAATGAGCTGCTGCATGGCCACGATCGAGCTGTATTCGGTGCCGTGACTGCCCGCGACGAACGCAACCACCGGACCCGGATGCTGTCCATGGATCACGGCCACGGGGATCGAAAGTGCCGAATCGGATCCCGACGGCACCGCAATCGTCCCCGTCGCGGTGGTCCCGAGCTGGGCGACGGCAGTCCCGACGGAGAAGGTCGCGGCATCACGACCCTGGGCGGCGGCGAGCGCGGGAACACAAGCCATGAAGGCGATCCCGCGGGCGAGCGAGCGGCAAAGTGGACGACGCATGGCGTTACCCGGTGGTGGTGGGTGCCTTGGCGAAGCGCTGGCGGCTACGCTCGCGCGCCTTGTGGATCTCCTCCTCGCGGTTTCGCGGAGGCACTGTGGTCTCGTACGACCCGATCAGACGCTGAGCGGCAGCGGTCACCTCATCGACTGCGCGGGCAAACGCCGCTTCGTTCACCCGGGAGGGGTGGCTGGTGCCACTCAACTTGCGCACGAACTGCAGTGCCGACGCGCGAATCTCCGCGTCGGTGGCGGGGGGCTCGAAATTGGCGAGCGTCTTGATGTTACGGCACATGGCACAAGCGGCGGCTGCCGCGAGCTGAGGGTGAATACCAGGCCAATCTACAGAGGGCGGGTCGAGGAGCCAGATCCTTGCGGTCGCGGCCGCTTTAAGTTGCCGCCTCGCGACTGTGGGTCCAAGGCCGTCTTGACAGCGGCTCGACTTGTCCCCACACTAGGCCCGCTTTAACGCGCTCTAACAACCCGGACGACCGGCGCCATGCCGGCCGCCGGCTGGTGGTGTTCGCGGACGGCGGCTCTCGACGAGCTGCTGGTCCTCGTACGCCCGTCATCAGTGGCTTTGTGCCGATCATCGGAGGGAGAGGTAGTCGTGACTGAATTGTCCGAATGGATTCGTTTTCCCGCTCACCAAACGAAGGAGGGTTCGTGAAGACCTACCACGTGGGGAAAGTCTGGCGCGTGGCGTGGGGCCTGTCGCTGGCCCTTGTGGCCGCGTTGTCGACCGCTGCCGGCGCGCAGGAGGGCACGCGGATCACGGGTCGCGTCATGGACGGGGCAGAACATGTACCGATTGGCTCGGCCCAGATCATCGTGTCTGGTACGACGATTGGCCAGAACACGACCGACAGCGGCACGTTCGCCTTGCACGTGCCGGCGGACGCGAGGTCGATCGTCGTGCGGCGCATCGGGTACCTCGCGCAGACCATCCCGATCGTTGCCGGCAAGACGGAGTACACGGTCACCCTGCAGAAGGACGTCCTCCGCCTCGAGACGCAGGTCGTCACGGGCATCGCGACGAGCGTCGCCTCGCAGAACTCCGCGAACGCGGTATCGGTCGTCAGCACACAGGACATCAACCAGGTCCCCGCACCGACGCTCGAGAACTCGATCCAGGGCAAGATCCCGGGCGCCGTGATTCAGGGGAACAACGGCGGCGCCCCCGGGGGCGGGCTGCAGATCCAGGTTCGTGGCGTCACTTCGATCTACGGCAACGGGACGCCGCTTTATGTGGTCGATGGTGTGATCGTCGACAACGAGACCGTCAACGCCGACGAGAACGCCATCAACAATTCCGGCGGCGGCACCACCTCGACCGGCGCGTCGGCCTCCGGCGCACCCAGCCCGCAGGACAACGGTGTCAACCGCATGGCCGACATCAACCCGGATGACATCGAGTCGCTCGAAGTGTTGAAGGGCGCCTCCGCATCGGCGATCTACGGGTCCAAGGCATCGGCAGGCGTCGTCGTCATTACGACCAAGAAGGGCGCGAGCGGGAAGCCCAGGTGGACCTTCAGCAACCAGGTGGGACACTTCGCCGAGCAGAGAGAGTACCCGATCCGCACGTTCGGCACCCTCGCCTCCGCCGAAGGCTGGTACAACAACGACATCGCCGACAACACCTCGCCTTCCGCCATCGCCGCAGGCAACGCCAAGATCTCGAGCGAGTATGCAGGTCCTCAGGATTTTCAGCGACAGCTCTTCGGCAACCCGGCCGCCGCGTACCAGTCGAACATCAGCGTGAGTGGTACCTCGGGCGCGACACAGTACTACCTGTCGGGGCTATCGAAGTATGACAACGGCATCCTGTACAACACCGGATACAACAAGCAGTCAGTCCGCTCCAACATCACGGAGCAGTTCGCCAGCGCGCTGTCGGTTACGGCAAACCTGAATTACGTCCACAGCGTGACCGACCGCGGCATCACGGGCAACGACAACATCGGGATCAGCCCGTACGACGTGTTCTCCTACACGCCGGGCTTCGTGAACCTGCGTGAGCTCCCAAATGGCACGTATCCGCTCAACCCGTTCGGGCCAGCCAATCCGTTCGCCGATGCCGCCGAGATCAACACGCCGCAGCAGTTGAGTCGTTTCATGGGCGGCGGCAACATCAACTGGATCCCCTGGAAGACCGAGCACCAGAGCCTGCAGCTCACCGCGACCGGCGGCGCAGACCTGTCGAGCTTCCAGGCGCTCCTCTACGCCCCGCCGACGCTGCAGGTCGAGCAACGCGAGCCGAGCGGGCTGCCCGGCACCTCGGTGTCGAACACAGACCAGATCAACTACTTCAACTACGAACTCAACGCCATCCACCACTACACCGGACTTTCCTGGCTCGACGCAACGACCTCGATCGGCTTCGAGCGCGACCGGCGCAGCAACGTGAACCCGGTCTCGATCGGCTACAACCTACTCGCGGGTGTCAACGCGCCGACCGTGGGCACGGTGCAGAACAACTTCTTCTACAACTCGAAGCAGCTGGACCAGTCGTTCTACGGGCAAGAGCAGCTGCTCCTGTTCGACTCGCGACTGTCGATGACCGGCGGGGTCGCGGCGGAGCGCTCCACCAACGACGGCAACATCAACAAGTTCTACTATTACCCGCACTACTCCGCGTCGTATCGGGTGCCGCAGTTCGTCGGTTTCCTGGACGAGCTCAAGTTCCGCGCTGCCTACGGCCAGTCCGGGAACCTGGCGCCCTACGGGTCCAAGTACTCGACCCTCCCGCCAGCGTTCATTGCGGGGCAGGCTGCCTTTGCGAGCAACATCTTGCTCGGTGACGCCAACATCAAGCCCGAGAACGAGGTGGAGACGGAGTTCGGATTCGATGCGACGATGTTCCACTCGCGGGCGCAGTTCTCAGCGACGGTCTACCAGAAGCGCCTCTCCAGCCTCCTCCTGCAGGCCGGGGTCGCACCGTCGTACGGGTATAGCTATCAGTATGTGAACGGCGGCGAGTTCACGAACCAGGGGATCGAGCTCTCGCTCCAGATGACGCCCGTTCAGCTGCGCAACGGCTTCACCTGGGTCACGACGACGTCGGTCTACCGCAACACCAGCGTCGTCAACGCGCTGCCCACACCGCCGTTCGCGTCATGCGAAGGCGGCTGGTGCTACGGTGGCTTCTTTGCCGTCGGCCGGTCCGTCACGGAGATGGTGAACACCGCCTTCAGCACGTCGACGGGACTGCCAGTGCAGAACGGCGATGCGAGCCCCGGCGTGCTCACGGAGCTCGGCAACGAGTTCACGTGGAAAGGATTCCGGGTGTATGGGTTCCTCGACTGGGCTCGGGGCGGGAACACCGCAGACGCAACGGATTTGTACTTCGACTACGGGGCGCAGCTCTACGCCGACTCGGCCCTCAGTCAGAAACGGCTGTCGCAGTTGGCGCTCGGGCTCTCGCCCTGGACCCAGCCGGCCAGCTTCCTCAAGGTTCGCGAGGTGACGATCAGCTACTCGCTGCCCGCGCGCTTCGTTAACAGTTTTGCCGGTGGCCGGATCAACACCGTCCGCATCAACCTCAGCGGCTACAACCTGTGGGATATCACCAACTACGACGGCATGGACCCGGAGGTCAGCTTCGCCGGCAACCAGGCGGTCCGCGCGGCCGGCGAAGTCACACCGTACCCACCGGCGCGCAGTTTCTACTTCGGCCTCGACTTGGGACTCTAACATGACGCATACACAGAGCACCTCGAGCGGCCGACGGCATCGGCGGAGGTACGCGGCGCTGGCCGGTGCCGCCGCGATCGTCGTGGCCGCCGCTTGCAGCGACAGCAACGTGCCATTCCTCACAGCGCCCACGGCGGTCCCGAATTCCGCCACTGGCGTTCAACAAGCCGTACTGGGGCTCATCGCCGCGACCCGAAACGACATGCTGCAGATCGCGGAGGAGCTGTCGGCGATGTCACGAGAGATGAGCAACTTCACTCCCACGGAGCCGCGCTTCATCGAGTACGATACCGGCATCAACCCCATTCCGGTCGGCAGCTGGATCGAGACTTGGGCCAACCAGTACCAGGACATACGCACGGCGCAACTCATCCTGGCGTCGCTCTCCCAGGTGCAGCCCGCGTACTCGAGCCAGCAAATGGCAGCTCTCACAGGGCTGGTACAGACCCTCGAGGCGTACAACTACCTACTCGTCGAATGGGCGCACGACTCCGAGGGCGAGGTCATCGTGGAGTCGCCCAATGCGACGACGCTCAACCCGTTACTGTGCCAGACGGATTTTCTGGATTCCGTCGTGACGCTGCTCGACGTCGCCAACGCCAACCTGAACACGGCCGGCGCGACGGCGTTCCCCTTCAACCTGCCCCCGGGCTTCGGAGCGGTCAGCCAGTTTGCAGGCCCTAGCACGAAAGCCGGCTCCTTCGCGTCCTTCAATCGGGCGCTCGCCGCCAAGGCGAGAATGGAGCTGGCCTACGCCAAGGGCGGGGCGACGCCGAACCACCCGGGCAACCCCATCCAGTCGATCCTTCAGAGCGCGGACAGCGCGATGAACGCGTCGGCCCTTTATCAACCGACCGCGCTGCCAACAAACCCAACGGGCAACTGGGCCTACGACAATTTCAGCGTGTTGCTGGATTTCAGCGCCGCGTCGGGTGACCAGGTCAATCCGCTGAACCAGAACATCGGCACGGAGGCCATCCTCAGCCAGATGGTCACCGACCAGGACACCATCCACGACCTGCGCTGGAAAGCGAAGGCCAAGCTCAATCCTGCCTACTGCCCCACGTGTGCCTGGCCCGTGTCGCAGACGGGATACTCCGAAGTGCACGCACCTAACAGCCCGACCGTGGCGTCGGTCTACATTCCGGCCATGTACTCGGCGCCAGGCTCGCCGATGCCGATGATTCGGAGCGAGACGATGACGTTGACGGAAGCGATGATCCGCCTGGGTCTGAATGACCTGAGCGGGGCCATGGCCCTGGTCAACGACGTGCGAACGGAAGTGGGCGGCCTCGCGCCGCTTACCCTGACGAGCCCTACGGACATCCAGAATCAGATCATGAAGGAGCAGGAGATCTCGACCTTCGCAGAAGGCGGCGCCGACCGGCTGATCTCGATCCGGCTCTACGGCGTTGCGGCGCAGGCCGACACGACGTGGGAGCACGTTCCGCCGTACAACAGGGATCAACACACGACCGTGTTCCCGATCACCTCCGAGGAGCTCACCGGCCGCGGCGGTACCTGGGCCCCGAGCTGTCCATAACAGTGGGCGGATAGGGATCAGGCGTTAGGGATTAGGAACAGCAACACCAGGAGGGCCAGCGACGGAGACGTCGCTGGCCCTCCTCTCATCCACAGCAGAGCATCGCCTAAACCCCCTAACACCAACTCCGCCCTCCAGACTGTTCCATCCAATGAAGGTGAACTAACGGCCACCGCATCTGCCCCTGCGTTGGCTGGCGCTTTGCATGGATGCCGGCCAACACACGGTCGACAGGATCTCATGGCCCATCGGTTACACGTCAATGGCCACTTAGCGACCACGGCAGGGGTGTTGGCGGCCGGCCTCGCCGTCGGCCGTTGGCTCCTCCACGAGAGCCGCAGAATCGATTTTGACGAGCGCCATGTCCTGATCACCGGAGGGTCCCGGGGCCTCGGGCTCGTCCTGGCCCGGGCGTTCGCTGCGGAAGGCGCGCGCCTTGCCATTTGTGGACGCGACGAAACCGAGCTCGAGAACGCATGCGCCGAGCTGGCGGGGGTGGGCGCCGACGTCCATGCCTTCGTTGGCGACATGACCAACGCAGCCCAGGTCCGCCAGCTGATACCGTCCGTTGAGGACCAAGGCGGCCCGATCAATGTCGTGGTCAATAACGCGGGGCTGTTTCAGGTCGGGCCGTACGACTCGACCACCGTCAATGACTACGACCGCGCGATGCGCACACACTTCTGGGGACCACTCTACGTCATCCAGACTATCCTCCCCAAGATGCGCGAGCGGCACTTCGGGCGCATCGTGAACATCGCGTCGATTGGCGGGAAAGTGAGCGTGCCACACCTGCTGCCCTACAGCGCGAGCAAGTTTGCGCTCGTGGGGCTCTCGGAAGGACTCCGTGCAGAGCTGGCACGAGACAATGTGTACGTCACTACGGTGTGCCCGGGACTCATGCGCGTTGGTGGCCAGCGGCGCGCCCACCTCAGCGATCAGCAAAGCGCTGAATTTGCGCTCTTCGCCGCCGGCGACGACGCACCCGCGCTCTCCGGCAATGCCACCCGCACTGCGCGGCGCATCGTCGAGGCCTGTCGGTACGCAGAAGCAGAACTCGTCATTGGCGCGCCAGCGCGCGCGGCCGCGTGGCTCCACGGCCTCTTGCCGGGAATGACCAGCGAGGCCCTGGGCATCCTGAACCGCCTGCTCCCGAAGAGCCGCCCGTCGTCCCTCAACCACGAACCTGCAACGGACCGGTAGGGCTGTGGGCGCCTGAGAAAGCTGCCCCCGGCGGGTAGGGCGACGCATGCGTCGCCGTCTCAGCCGTCCGCGCGATTCCGAGGCGCAACGCCTTCCGCCGCCCGCGCGATTCCAAAGCACCATCTGCATGGCAACGTTACCCGCGATCGGCTACCGTTCCGCGGTGCTGTCTTTCACACTATCACGTCGGTTCTAACGCAAGACGCAATGACCGGCCCACAATCGGATCAACCGCCTCACGATGAGCTGACGCTCGACCCGACTGACTGGGCCGCCTTTCGCACATTGGCACATCGGATGGTGGACGATATGCTCACCCACCTCGAGACGCTGCCACAACAGCCCGCGTGGCGCGAGATGCCGCCGACCGTCCGGCAGTCGTTCAACGAACGATTACCGAAGACCGGTATCGGGGCCGCGGCCGCGTACGAGGCATTTGTTCAACGGGTGATGCCCTACACCAACGGCAACATCCATCCGCGGTTCTGGGGCTGGGTGCAGAGCAACGGCACGCCGCTCGGGATGATGGCCGACATGCTCGCCGCCGGGATCAATCCACACATGGCCGGCTTCAATCAGGCGCCGGCGCTAGTTGAGGAGGAGGTCCTTCGCTGGCTCGCCGAGATGGTCGGCATGCCGGGCACGGCGAGCGGCTTGCTCGTGCAGGGCGGGACCATGGCGAACGTCCTCGGTCTCGTCATCGCGCGCTACGTCGCGGCGCGCGCTGCAGGTTTCGACGTCCGGACCGACGGCCTGCAGGGCAAACATCCCCCACTCGTGTTCTACGCGTCGACTGAAGCCCACAACTGGGCTGGCAAAGCCGCCGAATGGCTGGGACTCGGCAGTCGTGCGCTACGGCAGGTACCGGTCGATCGCGCCTTCCGCCTTGACGTGCGTGCGCTCGAGGAGCGAATCCGAACAGATCGGAAGAGTGGTCTTCTTCCCTTCTGCATCATCGGCACGGCCGGCACCGTCAACACCGGAGCGATCGACGACCTCCAGCGATTGGCGGACACCGCCCGCGCCGAGAAGCTGTGGTTTCACGTGGACGGCGCCTTTGGCGCTTTGGCGTACCTCTCCGACGAGCTTCGTCCACTGCTCAATGGCCTGACGCGTGCGGACTCGATCGGTTTCGATCTCCACAAATGGGGATATTTGCCGTTCGAGTGCGCGTGCGGAATGATCCGGGATCACGTCGCGCACCAGGAGGCGCTCGCCTCCACGGCCAGCTACCTCGCGCCGACGGCTCGTGGCGTCATCGCAGGAGGACTGCCGTTCGCGAATCGTGGCCTCGAGCTGACGCGCAACTTTCGCGCGCTCAAGGTGTGGATGAGCCTCAAGGCCGACGGTGTCGATCGGTTGACGCGGTGCATTGAGCAAAACGTCCGACAGATCCGGCATCTCGTGGCAGGGATCGAGGCGTCGCCCGAGCTCGAGGTGCTCGCGCCGGTGCCGCTCAACATCGTGTGCTTTCGCTACGCTCCGAAACAGGTGCCCGCAAGCGGCTTGGATGCGCTCAACCAGGAAATTCTTCTGCAGCTTCAGGAGCGTGGTATCGCGGTCCCGTCAGGCACGACCGTCAACGGCCACTTCGCGCTCCGAGTCGCGAACGTGAATCATCGCAGCCGAACAGATGATTTCGACGCATTGGTCCACGCTGTGATTGAACTGGGAAGAGCGGTGTCCGGGGTCGGGGACCAGGGGTCGGCCTTGGACCGGTAGGGGCGACGCATTGCGTCGCCCGTTGTTGTCGTTGCGCTCTGCTCTGCGACGAGCCCTGGGTCCTAGTTCACCACCCACAAACACAAATCACAAACCGGGTGACGTCCGGCATCTACCGCGACGAAACGCTCGACTCGGCTGCGCGACCGGGGAATCGAGCCATGACTGCGCCGACGGCCTTGCTCAATGCGCGGGCGTAGTGATTCGGATCGGAGGGCACGTCGGACTGACCGACGCCTCGCCACAGAACACGTCGAGCCGCACCATCGAGGACGTCCACGATAACCGTCCCTTGCTTGTATTCCGATTCGCTCGTCGCTATTTGCCCGGTCGATGTATTCGGGATTTTCCAATCTGAGAAGGGGTAGCCGTAGTCGTAGTCGGTGACGACCAGGGATGTCCGCGACCCGATGTAATAGGCAATCGCCAAATCCGCGCTGTCGCGACGACGAAGGTACCCGCGCGATGCCATGGCTTGAGCGATGTCCTGCCGCACTTCGCGTCCCGTTATGGAATTCTCGAGCATCGGGTCGTCGGCTGTCGCAGCGTTTGATTGAATCGCGCGGTCTTGCGGCATCGGTAAGATCCGGAATGACCGCTGGGTCGTAAACGTTGCGCCAGGGGCCTGCATCGTCGCGACGTCCACGTGTCCAGGAAACACGCACCCCAAGAGTGTTATCACGGACAGCACGCTGCCGATCATTCGGTAGCGCGGCGCCGAGCAGCGCGCACCCTGCAGCATCGCGACGCACACCGATCCGCTTCGGGTTTCCGTTCGCATGACTGTCCTCCTCGCATGATCTCGTAGCTCGGGCCAAAAGCTGTTCTGCGCCCAGATGAGCGCGCAACGCCAAGTCCGGGACACGGGTCTCCTGCTTCGGCAATCCCCGGATGGTCTCTATGCGAATTGAATGCCGGCAGCGGCTCGGAGACCGATCCAACCGGTGGATAGGGGCCGCGCGTCAGGTGTTGTCGTTGCGGTTGTCGTTCTCTCCACCTACGGTGACCGGCCTTGGACCGGTAGGGGCGGCGCATTTGCGTCGCTCGTCGTGGTTGTCGTTCCCTGACCCCTGACCCTTGACCCCTTGACCCAATCACGGTGGCCGGCCTTGGACCGGTAGGGGCGACGCATTGCGTCGCCCGTTGTTCCCGTTGCGGTAGTCGTTCCAGACCGACCTACGACGGAGATCTCGCTTCGCGCCCAGTGACTTCGTCCAGGTGCAGGCGAAGGACCAGAAGACGAAACGGTACCGGATCATTCTCAGTGCCCGTACCCGGTACAAGCTCGCGCAACAGCTCGACCCCACGAGCGAACGACTGCTGGTCGATCGGAGGCGAATCCGAGTCCAGGAAATACACCGCCCCACGCACCACGACGCTGCACCAGTCGAAGGTGCCCTTGACCTCATCCACTTCGAATGCCGCCCATCGGTGGTGCGCGAGAATAGCGCTCTTCACTCCGCGCGAAGTGCGGCAGTAGATCCAACCGTCCGCGAAAACGTAATTGATCGGCTCGATGTCGACGCGCGGGCCGGCGGCGTACGCGATGCGCCCCACCTGCTGACGCGCGAGGATCGCCTCACACTCGGCGCGTGACAAGTCTCTGATGACAGGTCCGGTCTTTGGTGGCACGGTATCCTGGAGTGAACGGGGAGGAGCCAAAAGTACGACGCTGACTGGCCCATCAGCCGATTGCCCTGACGCGGCCGCCATGACCACGTTTGGGTTTTCCGTTGAGCCGAGCGCCCACCTTGAGGCTCGGCGGCCCCCGGGTAAGGTAGCTCGTAGTCCCTTGTGACACTGTCCAAGAATCCCGGATCGGCGCTTACTGCAGGTAGTCCTACGTTGTCAACGACGGGTCTGCTGACATGCCGGCTGGCATAGAGCAATAGCCACAGGAACGCGCCACCTCCAAAGAACGTCCTCACCAGGCGTGAGGAGGATGTCATGACCACTTCCAGCGTGACGCCTATATCGACGACCGCGTTGGAGTCTTCCCCTCAGGTCGCGGCGGCGAGTCCCGCAGTTACCGCGGCGCCCCCCGGGGCTTTGATGGTCGCGAGCGATGGTACGGTCGCCGCACTCGCAGCGTGGCGGACAGCGAGCACGCTCGCCAAACGACTCGGCGCACCGGTCTACGTATACGGCGTTGTCGAGCCGTTGCCAACGGTCAGCGTCGAGCTCGCGTCCGTGCCGATACCTCCCGAAGTCGAGACGGCAATGAAAGCAGAGCTGCATGACAACATCGCTTCGCAGGTATCCGCCTCCTCACCGGCCGGCCATCCGTGGCCAATCGAGATCGGCCAGGGACCACCGCCGCTCATGATCGCCGGCCGTGCGCGCGAGCTGTGCGCTCGTGCGATCGTCATGGGACTCGGTCGTCATCAACTGGCCGACCGACTGTTCGGGACCGAGACCGCGCTGCAGGTGTTGCGACTCGCGGAGGTCCCCGTGCTCGCCGTACCGTCGGGATTCACCGCGGCCCCGCGTCGCGCGGTAGTTGGTGTCGACTTCAGTGCAGCCAGTGGACGCGCCGCCCGTCTTGCCTTGGCATTGTTTCCCGACCTCGAGGCGCTCGATCTGGTTCACGTGGCGCCGTCGGTTGGACCCGGAGCCGCCGCGACACCCTGGGAGTCGGCCTATGGGACGGAGTTGGCGGACGCATGGCCCCGTTTCGTGGACAGCCTGGATGTCCGGCCCTCGGTGCGGGTGCAGACGTACATGCCGAAAGGGCCGCCGGCAGACGCGTTGCTTGCGCACGCCGAGGACGTGGGGGCCGATCTGATTGTCGTCGGCAGTCACGGTCGTGGCTTCATCGGCCGCATGATCGTCGGTAGCGTCGCTACGCGCGTGCTTCGAGCCGCTCGCACGGCCGTGTTCGCCGTTCCGATTGTGATGGGCGCTTCAGCCGCGGCGCCACACGGGACGCCCTCAGAGAGCTGACGCGCCGCCACGACGATCGCGCGGCAGCCGCTCAGACGGGATCGACCGCGGCCCGCCCCGTGTGTGGAACCCAGAGAAAGCGGCTGGGTCGAGTGCGGAACGCTTGCAGTACGGCCCGCCACACGGCCTGGCGCTGCTGAGCGTCGAGGCCACGCGCACGCGCCGCTACGCGCAGGGCAAGCACAAATGAGACGCCGAAGTTCAGCGCCCCAATGCCGACGATCCCGAGCATCGCCCACCCCAACGGCCCCCAGCGAAGCTGGTGATCCGCGATCTGGGCCCCGACTGCGAGACCGAGCGATGCCGATGATAGCGACACGTGTCGGACCTGAAGGCCGAGCCCCATGAACGCAAAGAGCATGGGCGTGAACCCCATCAAGAACCCAAGCGTGAGGTTGCCCGCGATGCCACCAATGTGCCGGTCCAGGACCGCGGCAAGCCGCCGGGCACGGGCCGGCCGGAGGACACGCTGCACGCGAGGACTGTCCGCCAGCGCCTGCGGAAACTGTCTATAGGCACTCCAGTTCGCAGTCCACCCATCCGCCATGCTGCTCACCCACAGGTACACGCCGGTCAGCGCGGCAAACAGCAGGGTGCCCGAGCGAATGGGGTGGAGCGACGCTATGGTCTGTGCGGCGGTGTCTGCGCCCAGAGCCCCGTGCCCAGTGAAGAGCTGCCACACGAGATCGAGGCCGATGCCGAGCGGCACCGAGAACAGCACGTTGCAGAGGGTGGCGATCACCTGACACCGAGTGATCGCAGCAACGAGGTCCACGAGATCATCGATCTGATGTCCTTTCTCGAGCGCACCAGCCAAAGCAGACGCCGTCACCGACGGCTGCTTCAATGCGAGCGTCAAGCGACACCCCTGCATGGTCAGGAAGCTCGCCGCGTCGTCCGCTGTGAGGGCCAGGCCCGTGACCATGGGAGCCAACGGTAACGCAGTGATCCCGAAGCCGATCAGTGCGGTGAATACGGTCAATGAGCCGCCGCCAGCCGCTGCCCGTGCGGTTCCCCACCACTCGCCGCGCGTGCGCACCACATAGTGCTCGCCGGTCTTCCCCGTGTGTTCGATGACTTTCCGGGCCAGCCGTCGCAGCGTGACGCGCACGAGTCCACGCACGCTCCGTTGCTCAGCACTCTGGCGGACAAGTCGCGCTGCGAATGCTTGCCCATCGAGCGACCCCGCTTCGAGTCGGAAGAGCGCACCGATCCGCTCGAGCTGCGCGTCCAGCAGCTCACGGCGAAACACGAGATCGCTCGATACGCCTCGCTCCTCCAGCCGCTCATCGAGCGCCGTCAACGCAGCGTGACAGTGCTCGCGACATCGCTGCCAGGCCCCGTATCGATCCTGCCACGTGCCATCGCGCCGCGCGGCGGCTTCCGCGCACTCGCTGACAATGCGCGCCAGGCGAAAGAACGGTGAGTCCAGCTCCCAATCGATTGGCTGCAACGAGAGGATATCGCGTGACAGGCCGACCGCTGCAGCGCGAACCGCCACCAGCTCGGCCGCAGCGCCCACCGCTGTGGAAGACGGTCGCAGCAACGGGCCCCACGGCTCGGCCAGTTCCGACGGGAGCGAGGCGATCCAGTCGGCGTCTGCCGCCCGCAGGTCGAGTCGCTCGACGAGCGCCGACAAATCGTCGCGGAAGCCGACTCGGGGAAGGACGTGGTTCGCCGTCCGCCGGAGCGCTTCGGCCACAAACAATGTACGCTCGGACAGCCCCGTCTCCGCGAAGTATCGTACCGATGACGCGTGCGCCCACACACGGCGAATCCGGTCGTTCAGCGCCGCGCCAGTGCCAGGTTTCTCGAGCTCCTGCACCAGACTCTGAAGCCGAGCGGTCCGCTGGCTCCGCCCAAACCAGGTCGCCACATCGCGGTCGAGCAGCCATCCGACGAGCGCTGCGAACCAGGCTTGGTCCGCTGCGATGCTCGTCGATGCGCTCCCAGCCGCGCGCACGATCGCACCCAGCCGGCGGTCGGATGGCCCGCGGAGAGGCGCGGGGGCCAGGGGCGTCGGAGCCTGCGGCGGCCTACTGAGCGGGACAGCCATGATCACAGGAGCCGACACGCCCAACCAGCGGCCAGCGTGTGGCAGGAGGACTCACGAGTGGGCCGTTCCTCAGACAGATTATTCAGGGCGACTTACGGACGCTTGGAAGTACGCGCCAGGATGCTCCGCGGCAAGGGGACACGGCCAGCCAACTGGCGACTGCCCCCGCACCCAAGCGGACTCGCTACACGAGGCGCCGGTGGTAGGGAGATCGAGTGCGTTGGCGGCGACGGGCATGTTCGAGCGAGATCGGTCCAACCGCATGGACTTTGTTCTGGACAACGAGAAGATTCTGACCCATCAGAAAGCGCCGGCTACGGGCTGCGCGTAGGGCCACCCGACGGGTCGCGGCGGACATCGGTCGGGCCGTCCCGATGAGTCCGCTCCGGCCCGACGTTGGTCTTCGCCAATTGTTATTGTGAGCTATCCGGGTCACTCAGCAAATTCCCTCAACGGCGCCACGGTGATACCGTGCGCACCCCCTCGATATGACTCTCGACCGCCGCTCATTCGTTGCCGCCGCAGCGTCGATGGCCGCAACCGCCGCAATTCGACCCGGCCTGGTATCCCCTGAACTGGAGAGGCGCATGCCTCCGGGTGAAGACCCGCTCGGCGTACGCGCCGACTTCCCGATCGTCGGGAATCGCACGTATCTCAACTCGGCCTACATCACGCCCATCCCGCGGCAGGTCGTGGCGGCAAACCAGGCCTTTCTCGAGGCAAAATCGACGCGCCAGATGCTGGTGGGAGAGTTACTTCACAAGAACGACGAATTGCGGACGCAGTTCGCGCACCTCATCAACGCGACGCCCGACGAGATTGGCCTGCTCTTCTCGACGGCCGAAGGCGAGAACGTGGTCGCGAACGGGATCGGCCTCAAGCCCGGTGACAATGTCGTGGTCGACGAGCTGCACTATCCCACGGAGTTCGTGCTGTATCGCGCGCTCGAAGCGACGCGCGGCATCGAGCTTCGCATCGTCAAGGCGCGCAATGGCGCGCTCGACGTCACCGACTTCGAGCCGCACGTCGACAACCGGACGCGGATCGTCTCCGTCGCATGGGTGTCGCACCTGAACGGCTTCCGCCATGACATGCGTCCGATCGCTGACCTGGCGCACCACCACGGAGCGCTCTTCTACACGGACGCAATACAGGCGGCCGGCATGATTCCACTCGACGTGCGCGCCGCGGGCGTGGACTTCTTGTGCTGTGGATCGTACAAGTGGATGCTGGCTGGCTTTGGCGTCGCGCCATTCTTCGTCCGAGCGGAGCTGCTCGACCGTATTCAGCTCGACCGCTACGGCGAGTTCCAGGTCGATCACGAGCTGCCCGAGCATCACTACGAGCTGTCCAAGACCGCCAAGCGCTTCGACTACAGCAGTCGCGCGTTCGGCGCCGTCTACGAGCTGAGTGCGGGGCTGTCGTACGTCGATAAAGTCGGGGTCGAACGGATCGCGGCGCACACGGTCGGGCTCGCACATCGCCTGCACCGTGGGCTCGCTGCACAAGGCCATCGAATGTTCACGCCCCCCGAGAACGAGTCGTCGATCGTCGTGTTCTACAGTGACAAGCCGCCGGCCGACCTGCACGCCGCCTTCGACGCCGCACAGATCGACGTGACACTCCGGAACGGCACCGTTCGCATCGCGCCAGCCCTGTTCAACACGACAGACGACATCGATCGGTGTCTAGAGGTGACGAAGGGACTAGGCGTATAGACGTTGGAAGTTAGACACCCCACATCTTTCATCGAAACCTCCCGGGGTGGGATGATGGATCTGGCCTTCGTTGGTTTGGGCGGCATGGGGAAAGGCATGGCGGCCAACTTGGTCAAGGCCGGCCACAGGGTCCACGTGTGGAACCGTTCTCGAGCCGCGGTAGATGAGCTTGTTCGGCAGGGCGCACAGGACGGGAGCAGTCTGCGGGATGCGTTTGCGAGCGATGTCGTCCTGACGATGCTGGCGGACAATGACGCGTTGCGCTCAGTGATCGTCGACGGTCAGCTCTTCGAGCGGGCGCCGCAGCGACTGACACTGGTGAACATGGCGACCGTCTCCGTCGCGCTGGCGCGTGAGCTTACCGAGCAATGTCAGGAACACCGCATCGGCTATGTAGCCGCTCCGGTGTTTGGTCGGCCCGAAGCCGCGGCTGCGGGGAAGCTGCACATCGTGGTCGCTGGCGACTCGGCAAGTGTCGCGCGAGTCCAACCGCTCTTCAATGCGATGGCGCAGAAGACGTGGGTCGTCGGTCGAGAACCGTACCGCGCGAACGTCGTAAAGCTGGCCGGCAATTTCATGATCGCCTCCGCGATCGCAACAATGGGAGAAGCGGTCGCGCTCGCGGAAGCCAATGGCATCGCAGCCGCTGATCTCCTGGACGTGTTGACGAACACACTGTTCACAGCACCTCTGTACAAGACCTACGGCAGCATCATCGCCGACAAGCGTTACGAGCCTGCGGGGTTTCGTCTGCCGCTCGGACTCAAGGACGTGCGACTCGCGCTTGCCGCCGGCGAGGCCGTACATACGCCATTACCCATCGGCAGTCTCCTCCGCGACGACTTTCTCAATGCGATCGCGCACGGACAATCCGACCAGGATTGGGCCGCCGTCGCCGAAGTCGCGCGTCGGCGCGCCGGGCTCGATGGGCCGGCCGCCGAGCGTCGCACCACATGATCAGGCAGGTTAAGATCGACCGCCTCATGCGTGTGACGTCAATGCTGTTCTGTGGTGCGGTCGCGGCTACGACCCCCTCAGCGTTCGCCGGACGCCCTCAGCCTCGGACACTGGCTCCTTGAAGCCAAGCTCCCTCCTGATGCGCGTCGTATCGTAAGCGATGTCCTGACTCGCACTATCTATCATCCTAGCCCATGGTGTGCTGGTCTCTTCATCGCGGAGCACCACTCGAACATGCCTGAAGCAAAGCCATCCCCTTTCCCGGCGCACTTTGACGGAGAGCGGTTCTACAACCCGGGAGGTGCCGCTCCGCGCGGTTTCCCCAATGTCCTCCGTTGGAAGCTCACCAGCAGGCCCGACCGATCACCCCGGTTCATCTCCGACGTCGTGCAATCGACGCCGCCGAGCCAGGTCGCGGGGAGCGACCTGCGAGTAACCCTCATCAACCATTCGACCGTGCTGCTGCAGCACAACGGCTGGAACATCCTCACTGATCCGATCTGGTCTAGGCGCGCGAGCCCTGTACGATGGGCAGGCCCACACCGCCGCCGCTCGCCCGGCGTGCGTCGCGACGACCTGCCTCCGATCAATGCGGTGCTGGTCAGCCACAACCACTACGACCACCTCGACCTCGCCACGCTGCGTTGGCTTGCGCGCCACCGCACGCCGACATTCGTCGTGCCCAGCGGCGTCGGTCGGCTGCTCGAGTCGGCGTCGATCGGGCCAGTTCACGAGTTGGATTGGGGTGACACGCAATCGATCGGTAGCACGTCGGTGTCCTCGGTACCGGCCTTCCATTTCTCGGCCCGCGGCATCCGGGACCGTAACAAAACGCTGTGGTGTGGCTACGCGATACAAGCGGAGGGAGGTGCCATCTACTTCGCCGGTGACACCGCCTTCGGCCCGCATTTCGCCCAGATCCGCGACCATGTGGGGCCGCCGCGACTGGCCCTTCTCCCCATCGGCGCGTATGCCCCACGCTGGTTCATGGCGCCCGTCCACATGACCCCCGAGGAGGCGATCCGAGCGCACGATATATTGGGGGCGCAGAATACGATCGGGACCCATTACGGGACTTTCCAACTCGCCGACGACGGGCTCGACCAGCCTCCGCGCGTCCTTGCGGCGCACACCCCGCCACCAGCGTTTCGCCTGCTGAAGAACGGGGAATGGTTGGTCATTCCAGCCCTAGACCGGTAGGGGCGACGCATTGCGTCGCCCGCCGTTGTAGTCGGGGAACACACCGAAACACCGATCTCTGTGAGCGTGACAGGCCTTGGACCGGTAGGGGCGACGCACTGCGTCGCCCTTCGTTGTCGTTACGGTTGTCGTTCCCTGACCCCTGACCCCTGACCCCCGTACTAATCCAACCTTTCCCCGGGCCCCACTGTCTGACCGTATCAAACAGCCGCGACCTGCGAGAACCCTTGTGACTCAATTCTTCGGAACCAATGTGCGAATGGCCGCTCGTGCCCTGTGGCGGACACCGACTGTCACCGTCTGCGCAGTCGTGTGCCTCGCGCTCGGCCTCGGTGCGACCACCGCCATCGCGAGCGCGATCGACCGGGCCCTCGTCCGAGCGCTCCCGTTCCACGATCCGTCGCGTCTCGTCAGCGTCTATCGGATCTCGCCGCAGGCAACGGACTGGCCTTTCTCGGTCCCGAAGTACCTCGACCTCGCTCGCGGCGTCAAGCAGTTCACTGGACTGTCGGCGCTCGGGTGGTCGTCGCGACTCGTGGCAATGCCTGACGGTGGCGTGCAAATGCGCACGATCCGCGTCACCGGAAACCTCTTTCCGCTGCTCGGCGTCCGTGCGCTTCGCGGGCGGCTGATCAATACGACCGACGATTCGGCGGGTCAGAACCCCGTCGTCGTCATTGGCGAAGAGGCCTGGCGCGAGCACTTCAGCGCCGACCCGTCCCTCGTCGGCCGCGCAGTGCGACTGGATGGCATACCGACTACCGTGATCGGGATCGTGCCGGCCGGATTTCACGTCCCGCACGGTCTCGCCCAAATGCATGGCGATCTCTGGGTCCCTGCTCGATTCACAGCGGAGGAGCTTGCCCACCGCGGCCACAACTTCCTCAACGTGCTCGGGCGTCTCGCCCCCGGAGCAACGGTCGCGAGCGGAACGGCCGAGCTCCATGCGCTGGTCGATGCCATGGTGGAGAAGTACCCGGAGCTACGCGGTGAGTCGGCCCGAGCGGCTCCGATGCAGTCCGACAGCGTGAATACGATTCGCACGCCACTGCTGCTGGTGTTCGCTGCCGTATGCGTCGTGCTGCTCATCGCCGCCGCGAACGTGGGAAGCATGCTGCTGGCGCGCGGCGTCCATCGCCAACGCGAGATCGCGGTGCGCACAGCGCTTGGTGGCGGCCAGTGGGCCGTGATGCGTCCAGCGCTGGCCGAGGGCGCGCTACTCGCACTCGTCGGTGGACTCGTCGGGATAGGACTGGCATGGTTCGCCGTTCGCACGATTGGCACGCTCGCCAGCGAGCAACTGCCCCAGCTCAACGGCCTCGCGATCGAGATCCGGATCGTCATCTTCGCCGTCGCGTTGTCGACGATCGTGGCATTGCTCTGCAGCGCCCTCCCCGCGTGGTACAGCGCGAACGTCGATCCCCAGGACGCGTTGCGCGGAGAGCGGACCGGGGGCGGCGGCCGCATACAGAAGCGAGCCCTCGGCGCGCTCGTCGCGCTTGAGGTCGCACTCTCCCTCATGCTGCTGATCGGGGCAAGCCTCGTTCTGCGGGGATTCCAGTCACTGACCCATCGCGACCCCGGCTTCGATCCGCGGTCGATGCTCACCGTGACGGCCACGATCTCGCCAGAGCGGTACACCGACAGCACGACCGTTTCGCGCTTTCTCGTCCCGGCCCTTGATGCGATCGAACGGATTCCTGGCGTGCAATCAGCGGGCGCGATTAGCCTGTTGCCCTTCCGGGAATGGGGGTCCAATTCGAATATTCGGTACGAAGGCCAGCCCGGCAACGACATGGAGCACTTGCCGCTGGCAGACGACCGCGACGCGACGCCCGACTTCTTCCATGCGACCGGCCAACGGCTGCTGGCTGGGCGCCTCCTTCGATACGACGACAACCTTCGACCCGGAGAACCGGTGGTCGTCGTGGCAAATCAGGCGCTCGTTCGGCGAGATTTCCCGCACTCGGACCCGATCGGCAAGCGGTTCTACATCGGCGACTCGACGTTCGCGACCATCGTGGGCGTGGTGAGCGATATTGCCAACGCCGGCCCGTTCGACCCGCCCGTCCCCGAAGTGTACTGGTCGTACTCGCAAATGGGCGGTGTCGGAGAGACCTTGTTCCCGATCGTGGTGCGCGTCTCGGGCGATCCGACGCGCTTCGTCAACGCCGTGCGGGGTGCGATCCACGAGGTGGACCCGGTAGCCGCAGTCTCTGACATGGGGCCCATGACCGAGGTCGTTTCGAAGAGTGTCGGAGCACCGCGCTTCTACCTGCTGCTCCTCGGCAGCTTCGCGCTCGTCGCCCTGGCCCTGGCGCTCGCCGGTCTGTACGGAGTCATGAGCTACTCGGTCGCGCAGCGCACACGCGAGCTTGGTATCCGCACGGCACTCGGAAGTCCGATCGCGGCCACTTTGCGAATGGTGACGAGCGAGGGCATGCAGCTCGTCGGCATCGGTGTCGCCGGCGGCATCCTGGGTGGCGCGATCGTCACGCAGCTCTTGCGGAGCTTGCTCTACGGCGTAAGTCCGGCCGACGCCACGACCTGGCTGGCGGCCACCGGTGCTCTCGTCCTCGCCGGCCTCCTCGCCACGTTCATCCCCGCGTTCCGAGCCACGCGCGTCGACCCCGTGATCGCCATAAAGGTGGAATAGGCCATTGGCGGCGATGTTCCGCCCGGTGCACAAGGCCCCGACGATCGGCGGGTAGGGGCGACGCCATGCGGCGCCCGCTTTTTTGCCGCCCCAACAACACCGATCGAACGTCCGGACCCGCACGACGCACGCGTCGCCTTCTGTCACCGTCCGCGCGGTGCGAACCGTTGCACCGTGATGATCGAATCCGGCAGTTGCGTGCGCGCGAGAATGGAATCGGTGCGACCTTGCAACGTTTGGTCAAAGAACGCCAACACGTACGCCCGAATCAGATCCATGTAGTGACGCTGCGTGGCGGCGCCTGTGTCGCTGGATTGCTGCAGCGTCTTGAGATCGATGAATGTCCGGTGCGTGAATGCGTCGGATTCCGCCATGATACGGAGGGCACCGCCCGGCATGGCTGCGAGCGCGTTGTCCTGGTTGCGTTGATACAGATGCACGATCGAGTCGTACTGCGGCCGGGTGAGCTTCATGTGTTCGAGTGCAGCGGCGGTCGGCAATGGCGTGCGCGCACTCACATAGATCGAGTGGCCACTGGCAAAGAAGAGGAATGGCTGCTTGATGAGGTGCGCTTCGATCCCCCCGTCGTACGGCCTGCCGTCGTCATCGGCGTCCTCGTTGGCGCAGGCGCGAATGCGGGCGTCAGTCCGGCACGCACTGGCCGCGGCCACGCCACCGAGTGAATGCCCGAACGCGCCAACGCGCGTCAGGTCGAGCCGGTGTACGAACAGGTTCGCCCGCGGGACACCCGCATCCAGTTGCGCGAGACGATCGACGACGAAGCGGATGTCGTCAGCGCGGACGGGCACCTGCGCGAGCTGGTACGCCACCGCTCCCTTGGGGATGGCTTCCGCCGAATCCCACGCTGCGGCGGCAAAGGGTACGACATGTCCATCCGGAAACCAGACCGCGAACGCGTCGTGTGGATGCTCGATCGCGAACACGACGTATCCGTGGCTCGCGAGGTCGGTGAGCTGCGCGGCGTAGGTGAGGCTCGACTCCCCGAACCCGTGTGAGAACACGAGGACGGGATACCGCGCCGGGGCTGAGGCGAGTGGCGCACCATCGACCACGTATGAACGGATGCGTCCCGCGACGACCGCACTCAGCGCTTCGCCAAACTCGCCTTTCGTGAGCGAGTCGCCGAGGGCGTGCGCGATCGCATCGACGTGCGGGATGTAGGAGCCGGCCGGTCGCCCTGCTCTGGCCGCTGAGTCGGCTGGATACCAGACATAGACCATGACCTCACGCCGGCTGGACCGCGCGGGCACGAACGGTTCTGTCCGAGAAGAATCAATCCAGTGAAAGACCGTGCGTCCGACGGCGTGTGGGCCGGTCGGCGGGGCCAGTTGCTGCACGGTATCACGCGTCTGTGACTCGAGCCGATTCGGCCAAGGCCCGAATAGGATACACAGGCCGACGCACGCGGCCTGCACCCAGCGTCTAACCGTAAATCGAGGATCTTCCCACGCGGTGTCGCGGCTTTGCCATGCGATTCCCTGGATCACGGCATGCCATTGGCCGAAGCCGGCGACGGCAGTTGAGACACGGCGTCAGCTCCGTCGACCCTAGAAGGGATGAACCGGCTGCGCTCCTGGATTCGAGGAGGCCAACAACGCCGAAATGATGCGGTCGCGATCGGGTGACACAGGCAACATGGATCTGGCGAGTTCTGCCGCCTGCTTCGCCTCGTCGGGGGAAAGCCTCGCCCGGATCGTTGCCTCGACGTCGGCGTCCTCACGGCGCGTTGTGATTAAGGTTCCCCCGCTACTGACATCGAGCAATGCATCGAAATACGCGCGCACCCCCATCTCGCTTCGGATGCGTCGGATCTCCTCCAGTACGGTCGGCACGCCGCCATGTGACCATAACTGGATCACCCGGTTTCGCACGTCGTAGGCACTCTCGCGAACGAGTTGCGCGAGCGTGCTATGGAACCAGTCCCGTCCTTCGTCCCAGGGACGCGGTTGTCCATCGACGGAGTAGTGAAAATCGAGCATGCGGCGCGCACCGCCGGATGCAGCCATCGTCTGATCGATGTTGTTCTGCTGGATTATCCCGAGCTTTTTCTTATCGGCATCCCCCGTCGTGCCTTCGACGATCACGCCATCTATCACATACAGCGGCTCGCCCAACGCGTAGTAGCCCGGCTTCGGATTCGCGCCTTCGAGTGTGACCTCGGCCCGCCGGGTGTGTCCGTCCTTCGCATCGATCACAACCACCTGGCCGCCGGCACCGAGTCCAGAGACATCACTTGCGTCCCCGTTCAATACCACCTGCCCATCGATCCGGCCGCTCACGCATCGGCCATCATCTGCCAAGACGAGGATGCGGCGATCGCCGTGCTCCGCTTCGAGTGCACCCGGCCGACCCCCATCGGCGCTCACGCCGCCGTGGACGAAGTCCTCATTGACCGGACAACGATATGATGCGACACCCGTCGGCAAGCGAAGCGCCGGCGCCTGAGGCGCCTGTAGCCCCACGGCCAGCCGTGGAGCAGGTTGCGCAGCCTGGGCAACGAACTCGACGATCGCTGCCATGTGGGCCACTAGTGGCGCGGCGCGGCCATACTCCACACCTGCATGCACCGCGCGCATTGATGGCCGGACGGCTGCGAGGAGCAACACGAACGGGGCGGCCGTCGCCAACGATAACACCGACGCTCGCGCACTCGACGCCGCGCGCCTGCGGCGCGTATCGAGGATGAATCGAAGCCGGCCCTCGAGCTCCGAGCGCCGAGCCATGGCAAGCGCCGCGAACCCCGGCGCGACCGAAGGCGTGAGGCCGCGAACGAGCGTCAACAGATCCTCGGCGTACGCCGACGCGCGTGTGCCCCGCGTCAACACGACATCGTCACATGCCCCTTCGCGCTCCGCTCGCATGCGAGCAGTCGCTAGCCATGCCAGGGGATTGAACCAGTTCGCGGCGAGTACGAGTTGCCCCACGAGTTGCGTGGCCGCATCGAACCGGGCCACGTGCGCAAGCTCGTGGAGTAGCACGGCGCGCCTGCGGGCATGCGACCAGGTCATGGCATCACTCGGCAACAGCAGGACCGGATAGATGACGCCCCACGTGACAGGAACCGTCGGCGATCGCGTCATGAGCAGTGTGACTGGCCGCCGGATCCCGAGCTCCCGCGCCAAGTCACGCGCCAACATGACCCACTCCGAGTCGGCCACGGGCTCCGCGATGAGCGCTCGGCGCCACACAACGACCGTGCCCACGCCGAAGCGCAGGACGAGACACAGTGCCCCGGCGAGCCAGACGACCGCGACCACGAGCGGGAGGTCGATCGCTGCGCGAACGGGGTGAGCCACCGCAGCTGACGTACGAACCCCTCGAGACTCGGGGATGACCGCGGGCCCACGCGCCGAATGAGACGGGGCGGGTTGCACGGGCGCACCCGAAGACGCAGGCGCAATGACGGCGTCCGGGAGCCCGGGGCCCGTCGTGGTGCGCGCCATCGGCGCGACCGCGGGCAAGGAGACCGCGATCGCCGGTGTCACGCGCGAGAGCCACGGCAGCGCGGCAACCATCACAATCGCGACGGCCCAGACCGCATATCGAGTGGCCGCGGCGCGGTGGCGGAGCAACGCGGAGACGACCCACGCCACGAGCAACACGACGGTGGCGCGCGCGGTATAGTCGACCAGGCCGACGAGCAGCGAGCGCGCCGCATGCTCTGGACGCAGCGTGCCAGTCGGGAACAGCGTGACGCCCAGTGCGTTCAGCATGTCAGCGTCCCTCCTTCTTGGCCTGCTCGATCAAGGCGCCCAACCGAGCCGCCTCTTCGTCATCGAGGCTGTCGCCTGACAGACGGATCAGCGCGGCCACGGCGTCCGCCGCCGACCCATCAAAGAACGTGTCCACGAGATGCCGCAGCGCTGACCGTCGAGCCGCCATCCGCGCTTGCACGGGCTCGTAAATGTACCGCGCCCCCTCGGACCGGTGACGGACGTGCCCCTTGCGCTCGAGGATCCGCAGCAGGGCCCGCACCGCGGAGTAGCTCGGTGCCTCCGCGATCCCCGCGCGCACCTCCGACGCCGTGGCCGACCGGCTCGCATGCAGGAAATCCATGATCTGCCGCTCACGCCGGCTCAGACTCGTCGATCCCCCTGCGACCATCGCCCGCCCCCGAAGGAAGTGCTAAGAGCTTAGCACAGTGCTAAAATATTAGCAAGGGGCTGGACGTTAGACGTTGGACGTTAGACGTTGGAGAAAAACCTCGAGGCCGAGCCACAGCTTGGCGTAGCCGGCCCTCGGGTTTGTTTTCTAACGTCCAACGTCCTACGTCCCGCAGTTCAGGGCAGTACCTGTACCTGCACTCCACTCGCGTGTCCCTGGTCCGCCCATACGAACTCGGTGGCCTTCACGAAATCGCTCGAGTTTGCTTCGTAAATGTTCGGGACGTATCGCTGCGGATTGCGATCGAACGCTGGGAACCAGGTGCTCTGCACCTGCACCATCATCCGGTGGCCCTGCTTGAATGTGTGCAGCACATCCTGCAACCGGAACGACACATCCGTGACGGCGTTAGGCTGCATCGGGATGGGATGCGCGAACGAACGACGAAACCGCGCCCGCATGATTTCCCCTCGCACCAGTTGCTCGTAGCCGCCCATATGAATGTTCGTATCGGGGCGGAAGGGGAGATCGGGTTCATTCATCGGGTACACATCGATCAGCTTCACGACATAGTCGGCGTCGGTGCCGGTCGTGCTCACCTGCAGCTTGGCCGTTATCTCGCCGCCCAGGGTCACGTCATGGTCGAGCACCGGCGTCTCGAAGGTGAGCACATCGCCACGCGACCGATCGCAGCGCTGATCGTCGCTCATGTACTTCCAGAGCGTGAGCCCCTGGATCGTCGGCACAAGACAGCGACTCGGTACGGGCTTGGCCGGATCGCTGACGTACGCGAGCGACGCGTGGCTCTCGGTCGGGACCGTGGTCGACAGCGACCCATCGGCGTGCAGGTAGTACATGACGGTCTTGGCTTCCGGGGCTGGCCAGCGCGTGAACGACTGCCAGTCCTTCTTCCCGGTGTTGAACATGTACGCCTCGGGTAGCCCGGTATTGCCGTCGGCCGGCCCCTTGAGCCAGTGGTGGAAGTATGGCGTCTCCACGTCGCGCTGGTACTTCGTCTCCAGCGAGTCGCCGAAGTAGATGTCGCCGTGGAACGTGTGGCCGACGCGCAGCGCATGCCACCCGCCATGGCGGAACGGCCCCTCGACGATCGACACCTTCGCTTGAGGGTCGTACCTCTTCAAAGTCTTATAGACGGTGAGTGGCCCATACAGATCCTCGGCGTCGAACCAGCCACCCACTGCCATCACCGCGTGTTTGACGCCGCGGAGGTTGTCGGGCACGGCGCGGGTCGCCCACATCGAGTCATAGTTTGGGTGGTGCACGATCTCTTCCCAGAAGAAGTTGTCCTTGTAATACCGCTCCGTCGTGGTCCTGAGCGGCCCCAACGACAACTGAAACGCGTAGTCATCCGGTAAGCCGACGTCGGCGAGCATCTTCGACATCCACCAGTCTTTGGTCGTGGGTTCCGGATGCTGGATGCCAAAGACCGGATAGGCGTAGAAATACGCCTGTGTCAACGCGCCGTTATGGTGAAAATCCTCAAAGAAGAAGTCGGTCACCGGAGCCTGCGGCGACGAGACGACGAGCGCGGGATGACGGGACAACGCACCCATCGAGGTGAAGTATCCTGGGTAGCTGACACCGTACTGCCCGACCTTTCCACTGTTGTACCGCACATTTTTGACGAGCCAATCGATCGTGTCGTACGTGTCCGACGCCTCGTCGATTGCCTTCGGGTCGCGCGCCTTTACTGAATCCGGCACAAAGGGGCGCATGTTGACCCACGTCCCCTCGGACATGTAGCGACCGCGCACATCCTGGTACACGAAGATGTACTTGTCACGCATCATGAACGGGTTCGGACCGAGCTCGTGCGCATACTTATCCGGCCCGTACGGGGCGATCGAATAGCAGGTCCGCATCATGACCATGGGATAGGTGCTCGACGACGACGCGTCCTTGGGCGTGTACACGATCGTGAAGAGCTTCACGCCATCCCGCATGGGAATTTGGTACTCGGCCTTGCTGAAGTTCTCGCGAACGAGAGCCGAGTCGCTCTCCTGCGCCCCGAGAACCGGCACCAGGATCGAGGATGCCACGCCGACCAGCGCAGCTGCCCGGAGATGTGCTCGGGACGTTGGAAAAAAAAGTCGGTGCTGGAGTCGGTGCATGGCTGGGATGGATGAAAAGGGAAGATCCGAACCGAGTGTAACTTGGACCCTCGCCTCTGACACGTCGAGTCCGTGCATCCGACCGCGCCAATCGCAATGTAGCCCCGTGCACGCCTGCGCACGATATTCTCCGCGGACCAGAACAAGGAGAAACCGTCGTGAGCTCGCGCAGAGAGTTCTTCGTCCGTGCCCCCGCAGGTCTGCTGGCATTGAGCGCCGCGTGCAGCGGCCAGACGGAACAGCAGGCGACGACCCCGGCATCCTCGCCTGCGACGCCCGGCGCGCCGCCGACGTTCGCGTCGGCGCCAGAAGTCGGCCCCGCCGTCTCGACGAGGACCTTCATCGAAGCGGAGAAGCTCGCCCAGGTATCGTTCACCGACCCCGAGCGGACCATGGCAGCCGACACCTGGCGGCGATCGATGGCTCCCTACCTCGAGCGACGCGTCGGGCCACGGAAGGTGGCGCTGGATGCGCCGGTCGCGCCTGCGACCGTTTGGAACCCTGTGCTCGGAGGCCAAACAATGGGTCCGACGCGGGACCGCTTCGTGCGCAGCACGACCGACCCGGGCCCACTGCCGGCCGCCGATGCCGACATTGCCTTCGCATCGGTCACGCAGCTGTCCCGATGGATCGAGCGGCGACAGCTCACGTCCGAGCGCCTGACGAACATCTACCTGGATCGCCTACGGCGCTTCAATCCGCAGCTGCGCTGCGTGATCACGCTGACTCCGGACGTCGCTCTGACACAGGCCAAGGCCGCCGACCAGGAGATTGCCGCGGGTAAGTATCGTGGCCCTCTGCAGGGCATCCCGTGGGGTGGGAAGGACCTGCTCGACACGGCCGGCATCCCGACGACCTGGGGTGCGGAACCCTATCGCAACCGGGTGCCCACGAAGGACGCGGTCGTCGTGCAGCGCCTCCGCGATGCGGGCGCCGTTCTTGTTGCCAAGCTGAGCCTTGGCGCCCTGGCCCTCAACGACGTCTGGTTCGGCGGGCAGACGATGAATCCCTGGCTCCTCGAAGAGGGCGCCTCCGGATCGAGCGCGGGCCCCGCCGCCGCCACCGCGGCCGGGTTGGTCGGCTTCGCCGTCGGCAGTGAGACCGGCGGGAGCATCGTGGCGCCGGCCATGCGCTGCGGAGTCACGGGACTCCGGCCAACGTTCGGCCGCGTGCCCCGCACCGGAGCAATGACGCTTTGCTGGTCGCTCGACAAGCTCGGGCCCATGACTCGCAGCGTCGAGGACGCAATGCTCGTACTCCACGCGATCACCGGTCCGGACGGGGACGACGTCGCGTGCCTCCCAAGCCACCTGGACTTCGACGCAGCCGCCCCAGTGAAAGGCTTGCGAGTCGGATACTTCCCCGCGTGGATGCGCGAGGCGCCCGCGACAGAATGTCGATCGTGCCGCACTCGATACCGTTCGGCAGCTGGGCTTGGTGCCCGTCGAGGTGTCGATTCCCGACTGGCCCTACGACTCGCTCAATGTCGTGCTATTCGCCGAAGCCGCCGCGTCGTTCGAGGAGATGACGCTGAGTGATGAGCTCAGTCAGCTCCGCATGCAGGTGCCCGACGCATGGCCCAACCAGTTCCGGCAGGCGCGATTCCTCTCCGCGGTGGATTTCGTTCAAACCGATCGCTTCCGCCGCCGCGTCGCTGGCGAGATGGCGCGGGTCTTCTCCCAGGTCGATCTCCTGCTCGTCCCGTCGTTGCGGGACGAATTCCTCGTGATCACCAACTTCACCGGACAACCGTCGCTCACGCTGCGCGCGGGCTTCGTCCAGGTGTCACAGGCGCGCAGTGACTGGGCCCCCGACCCCAAGAACCCACTCCCCACCTTCTCACCACCACGGCGCGTCCCCCACGGCGTCACCCTGGTCGGGCGCCTCTTCAATGAGGGAACGATGGTCCGCGCCGGCGTCGCTATGGAACGGGCAATGAACGTCGTCCGGGAGCGGCCACCTGGGTTCTGAGAGGCCGGGTGACGGGTGACGGGTAACGGGCAACGCCCGTTATCGGATGGCCGGCCTGAAGGCCGCCCCTACATGTTGCTGCGGGCAGCACGAGGGTGGAATTCCTTCCACGAGCAAGCGATCACCGGATGGCTACGATGCACCTGTAGGGGTGGTCTTCAGGCCACCCCCTGTTCTCGGTATCGTCGTTACCCCTGACCCGTTCTCCGTTTACCCGTCACCCGTTACCCGTTACCCGTAGCCCCGCCTGAACGCCAAGCCACGCCCTATACACCACCTCGTGCTTCGCCGCGCCCGGACCTAGCGTGCTCCCCATGAGTTCCAGACTGTCGACCTCGGCGACCGTGCGATCGGTGACGTCGCACGCCGCGCACTCGAGGTCCCGAAGCTGATCGGCCGACACTCGCTCGTCGAGCCGCGCAAGCGTGATGTGCGGAATGAAAGGGACGTCCCTCACCGGGTATCCCGAGGTCGCGGCATGCCCGCGCGACCGACTCCGCTAGCTGCATCAGCGGTGGGCACTGCTCGACGCCGAGCCAGACGACCCGCGCACGCCGCCACATGGGAAACGCGCCCACCCCCTGAACGACCAGCGACAATGGTGTGGACGCGGCAGCAATGGCGTCGAGCGCCGGCGCCAACGAAGGCACCAGCGATTCGGGTTGCTCGCCGAGGAAAGCGAGCGTGAGGTGCATTTGCCCCGCCGGAGCCCACCGCGCTCGCGGCGCGGCAGCGCGCAAGGGCGCCATCCCCTCCGCCCACCGGGTGCGTAGCTCCTCTGGAAAGTTCATCGCGATAAACAGACGCATGGTCCCGACCTGTGCAGGCTAGCGTTCAAGCTATCAACCAGATCGAGCCCCCGGACATCCGGCGGCAGACTATTCCATGCGCACGGGCTGTGCGATATACACAGGCATGTTCCTAGACATCTCTCGCCTGCCGCTGTCGCCGCTCGCTACCTGGACCCAAGGCCTACCCGCTCAAGCTGCGCAAGCCGCGGGCGCCACGCAGACGGACACGTCGCAGCATCTGCCAGCCCTTCCCCCAATCGGGAAAGACGCTGCCGCGGTGCTGCAGGATTCCTTGGCGGGCTTGCCGCAGCGGGCCGAGCGCTGGGTATCGGCCACCATCGGTGCCGCCGTTCGCCTTCTGCCGCGCCTTCTCCTCGCCCTCTTCGCGGCGGCCGTCATCATCGCGCTGACCATCTGGGTGCGCCGCATTGTCGTTCGGCGTGAAGGTCTCCAGGCAGTAACCAGACAGGGGTCGAAGGTGGGCCTCACCGGGTTGCTCGCGGCCGGCGTGGTCGCCGCTGCCATCGCCGGAGCATCGACACTCGCGGCCGCGCTCCTCGTCTTTCTCATCTTTCAAGCCACCGCGGCGCTCGCGCAGTTGTTTGGTCAGCGGATCTTCCGCCGGTCCCGTGTCGGGCCAGCCGCGTCGGAGCTGCTGCTGGCGGTCGTGCGGACCGCATTGTTGGCGCTCGGGACAGCCGAAGCGTTGGCCACCATTGGGCTCAACCTCAGCGGGGTCTTCGCCGGTCTCGGGATCATCGGACTGGCGGTAGGCTTTGCCGCGCAGGACACGCTCGCCAACCTCATCGCAGGCTTCACGATCCTGTGGGATCGACCCATCGCGGTCGATGACTGGGTACAAGTCGGTGACGGGCCACCGGGACGCGTGCGACACCTGACGCTTCGGACGACGCGCATCGAAACGGTCGACCTCGGGATGCTCGTCGTTCCAAACAAGGACGTGACGGGTTCTCGACTCTACAACTACACGATGCTGGATATCGGACGGCTGCGAATCAATGTGGGCGTCCCCACTGACGCGGACGTCGAGAAGGCACGGGGTACACTGCTCCGAGTCGCCACGGCCGACAGTCGGGTCGCAAATTCACCGCCCCCCGTCGTCAACGTCGTCGCGATCGGGGACGCAGCGATCACGCTCGAGTTGGTCGTGAACGCCTCGGAGCTCCACGTGGTCCGTCCACTCCGCGCGACGTTGACTGAGCAGATCATCAGCGCCTTCCGAACGGATGGCGTGAAGGTGATGGAACCGCACCCGCCGCCCGAAGGGACACGCGGTCCCTGGACTGACTAGGGACTGCCTGGGCGCGGCCAGACCTCCTCAGCTGGATTGAGCGTGGGGAATTGGCTGTCGGGATCGATCTGCACCTTCGTCACGGATGGTGCAGCCGCGACGCGCACGGTGTGCCGTCGCGCGCCGGTCAACCAGAATGTCGACCGGAAGCTCCACGCGCTGGCTGCTGCCGTCGGCGCGGGTCACGAGTAAGGCCGCGGGCATCGGCGCGAGTCCGCGGTCCTCGACCGTGATGGCAGTCGAGTCGCCCTGCGACTGGACCGAGACGATCGCCTGATCGAGCGGCCACGGCTCGTAGAACCAGGTAGTCCAGAACCACGACAGGTCGCGATGGGCGACGTCACTCATGGTGTTGAAGAAGTCGTACGGGTACGGGTGCTTCCCAAGCCACCGGTGGCCGTACTCGCGATACGCGCGATGGAAGGTCTCCTCACCCAGCACGCCGCGAAGCGTCGCGAGCACCTGTGCGGTCTTGTCGTAGAACATCACGAAGTAGAGACTCTGCGGATAGAGGTCACCTGGCCACATGAGGAGCATGTCATTCCCCGCCCGAGCCGCGTCCAGATAGAGCTTGCGCTGACCGTGTTCCGAGTCGTTGAGCCGACCGCCGGTGCGCTGCTCGCCATAGATCGCCGCCATCGCCTGGGCCGCATCGAATTGCGTGAAGCCCTCATCCATCCAGGGGTACCGCGTCTCGTTTGAACCCACCTGCATTGGAAACCACATGTGGCCGGTCTCGTGCATGATGTCGCCGGCGAGCGAGAGCGTATCGGCCCAGGGCGAGATGAGCGTCATCATCGGGTATTCCATCCCGCCGGCGTCGAGCACGCCTTCCATCGAGGTCATCTGAGGCCAGGGATAGGCCCAGAGATAGCGGGACAGTTGCTCGATGGCATCACGCGTAAAGCGTGCGCCACCGAGTGCCCATGCGGCCGCGGGTTTGGAGATGCGGTACAGGCTATTGATGTCCACCGTGTCGTGAGACACCCCGGCCGACCCGGCCTCGCCAGTCGAGCCCACCAGCGCGCGGGTCGCCGCCCACACGTACTGGTCGCTCGTCCCCCACGCGAAGTCGCGCACGTTGTCGGCGACGAAGTGCCAGGTGGCTGTCGGCCCACCGCTCGCGAACGCGGCCGCCGCCGACGATCCAGGGTCCACCACGTGGACCACATGCCCGGTCCGCCTGGCCTCCGCGAGGCGCGAGCGCGCAGCGGGTGAGAGCACTTCGTCCGCGTTGCGAAGCGCGCCGGTCGCGCCGACGGACCAGCCATGCGGCACGGTGACCCGTACGTCATAGTCCGCCGGGTCCATGTAGAACTCCGCCTCCAACACGTACGGATCGGTCACCCACCCATTCACGTCGTCGTACACGGCAATCTGTGGGTACCAGTAGCCCATGAAGTAGAGGTGATGCCCTTCCCGCCCCTGTCGGCCATCCGAGGGTGATGGCGGCGGCACGTACGACCACGCGAACTCGAGTCGGGTGCTGTCGTGCGGCACCAGCGGTCGCGCGAGGTCGATCCACATCACGGTGGCCTCGACCCGATAGCCGCTCGCCGGCGGCAGTCCCACACTCGCGGCGCTACCCTCCGCCGTCAGCGCTGACAACGGCCGACCATCCACCTTGACGGTCGTCAGCGTGACCCCGCCGGTGATCGGTGCTTCCTCGCGACGGGGGTTGCCCGCCGCGAAGGCGTTCTGTCGCAGATAGACCGCGATACGTCGGAGCGTGTCCGGTGAGTTGTTGAGATAGACGACGCGCTCATGACCAGATACGCGATCGGTCACGACATTGAGCTGGGCATCGATGACGTACCGTGCGTGTTGCACCCAGTAGGCGGCCCCGGGATTGCCACTGCGCGTGCGCGTGCCACGATCGACGGCACGAGTAAACCCCGGGATCTCGTACACTGGGCCCGGCACGGGCCGCCCACCCTCGGCGGTGACCGCCGGCGCGAGTGGAACTGATGGCCGTGTCTGGGCCATCGCGGGGCTCGCCATGAGGGCGCCGCCGACTAGGGAGACGGCGAGGGCATGTGTGCGACTCAGGGCGCGGTGGGTCTTCGGGTGGATGAGGTGCCAATCGCGCATTCGGTGAGGTGAGTTGAGGGCAGCGGCTGCAAGGAAGCGCATAGAAGATGCTGCGAACGCCAGGAAAAAGCATCTCCGTAGAGCCTCGCTTGTCGAACTTGTCGAATATGAAAAGGGGGCGACGCGTTTTCGTCGCCCCCTTGGTTCCGTTCCCGCTCTCCTTTCTCCTCTCTCCTTTCTCCCGTCTACAGCCGCGGCGCGGCTGTCATCGGGCTCTGATGACAGTCGGTCGCGACGTACCAGTTCCCCACAAGCTCAGGACGAATACGCACACGCCGACGGCGAGGCTATTGATCAACCGGCCCTGGTTGCCGACGTAGCCGAAGATCCAGGGCGAGAAGAACGCCCAGAGCCCCAGGACCAGATCGAGCCAGCGGGCGGCCGGCAGCGTGACGCGATTGTTCAACCGGGCCGCCGCGAACAGTGCGATCAGAATGCCAACGACGACAGAGTTCCATGTGGCCCCGTTCGTTGAGTGTCCACCGCCATAGACCCAGGGTGAAACGACGTACCACAATCCTAGGATAAGGGTGAGTACGGCTGGCGCCCCACCCGCGCTCGATCCGTGCGGGTCCTGCTTGAACGATGTGCTCATCCGCTCCTCCCCCGTGCCTCAGACACGGCGCATTGACACCTTTTCGGGGCGCAACGGGCGTGCCGGCAGACGGACACGACCGGGGATCGGGAGTTAGCGGATTGCAACACTGCGCGCTTCAACCCCGCAACTCCCGTCCGGCCTCACCAGTTCGGTCGAGCTACGGTGCCCGAATGACGTTGGGGCGCCAGCCCCGCCGCCGCCGCGGTCGGCTGCCTCGACATGATGGGGTCCTGCTGTTGCGGCGTGGTCATATATCCTCCTCCGCGCTCCCGCGCGGTCGTATGGATATCAATATAACGGTGCAGCACCCAGGCCGGTGGCCGGACGGGGGCCTGGGAAGCCCGACTGGCATCGCCTGTAGTCACCCGTCACCCGCCACCCATTACCCGGCCCCAACGTGCGCCCTCACCCCAAAGCCGGGCTGGTCAACAAATCATGCTGCCAATCCGTCTTGTACCCGTTTTGCCTCAGCGCCGTGGCGAGTTGCGCCCAGTGGCGGATGCCGTGGAGCAGTGTGTGGGCGACGATCTTGCGCGCACTGGCTGCCTGCGTGCCGGCAGTGAGGGTTTGGAACTCGAGGCGGCGTGCGAGATCGTCGTCGGTCGCGGTCGCCAGGTACTGCTCGAGACGCTCGCGTGAGTCACGGCCGCCCGCAAAGAGCGATGCGATGCTCGTCGCGTCGATGATCTCGTACGTGCTCACCGGCTGGTCCTGCAGCCGGTCAGCGTAGCGGCGCTCGACGGCGAAGATGTGCTGCAGCAGTCCGCGAAGGGACGCGGTCCGCCCTTCGCCCACCGGGACGTCGAGAATCGACTCGGGCTGCTTGGCGAGCCAGCTCTCCCACCGCTCGGTCTCGGTCGCGGTGTAGTCGAGCAACTCGCGGAACGTGAGTGATTGGGTGGCAGTCTGTGTGAGAGGCATGGCGTGAAAGGGTTCAGGGTCGAGAGGTCATCGGCTCATCTCGGACGTTTCCGAGGTCCGCGCGGCGAGCAAGTACGCGAGCCGATCGTATGTGGTCCACAGCGACGCGGCCATTGGTGTTCTGAGCACCCGGTTTCGGATCTCCCGTGAATCATAGCGCATCGTGAGCGTGAGGGTCGTCCTGCCGCGGCGCTCGGCCAGCGTTTCGGTGAGCAGCGCTTCACCAGGATACCACGGCTGGTCGACCCGCTCCGTCGCCACGATGCGCTCGAGCGGCGCCACGTCGAGGCACACTCCGCGCACGCCCATCGCGTGGCCATCCGCGTGGCGCCACGCGAAGCGAAGGCACCGCCACTCCACGGATCGATCTGGCAGTCCGTTATGGACCAGCCAGGAGGCCGAGCAGCCACCGCCTGAGCAGCTCCGGTGTGGTCAGCGCTTCGAATACCAGCTGTCGCCGCGCGGAAAACGTCCGCGTCATCGCGATCTCTCGGTCGCTCGGCGTCGTCACCATCGCCGTCAGATGCGCCAATAGTGCGTCCAGACGTGCGAGCACTGCATCCATGAGCCTTCGTCTCGACTATAGCCCTTCGGCGCAACTGGGGGCGCTTTCAGGTCGTAACGGTCGACGTAGTGGCTGACCGCAGCACGCGATCGAGCACGCGATCGACATCAGGGTGATCGGGGAGAGTGAGGCCGAGGGGTCCAACAAGGGCCTCCTTGAGTTCGGTGACCGTCGACAACACGCGGCGCTCAGTCCATCCGCCGACGTGGTGAACAGCAAAACTCGTGTTGCGCAGGGCGTAGCGGCGATCGCGATCGGCTCGGGCAGCGACGAGGTCCCGTACGAAATGGGACCGAGTGTTGGTCGAGAGGTACCAGTTCACGACCTCGTAGTCGATCAGCTCTTGCTCCTGGAGGTCGAACTCGTACAGCGCCTTCCACTCTGATGGCAGCTGGGCTTCCATCCGGTACAACCCACCCCGCGGCGAAGTCAGGCGAAAGGATTCGTGCGGTGTCCTCTGGATGACATCCGGCACGAACGCCACTGGTCCCGTGAGCGTGAGATTGCCGAATCCGGTGTCCGCAACGAATGGACCGTCTGCCAGATCGACACGCAGGAGCATATGGCTCCGTGGAAGCACGCCGCCCGAAGATCCATACCACATCACGCGCGCCGCGAGGCTCGTGACGCGAAAGCCCAGGGCCTCGAGGGCATGACGGAAGAGCAGGTTGTGCTCGAAGCAGTAGCCGCCACGACGTCCCCGGACGAGCTTCTCTTCGAGCGAGGCCGCGTCGAGCTTCGGCACAACCCCCAGGAGCGGGTCCAGATTCTCGAATGGGATCGCGCACGCGTGCGCCAGAATGTACTGCCGCGAGCGTGTCCAGCGTTGGACGCCGGTCGCCTTCGTATCCGATCCGGGAACAGTACCGATCGAGGTCGATCGATGGGGTCATTGCCGCAGCTCCCCTCCCCTTCCCCGCTGCCTCAGCGCACCGACCCATTGCAGCACCCGCCGCCGCAGCTGACCCAGGACGAGTTGGTCACCTTCTTGAAAATCGGGGTTCCACCACCGGGCCCATGGCCGTGTGTAGTCGCAGTGTCGATCACAAACACCAAGTGCTTGTCCCAGTCTGCCGGTGGTGCACTCGGCACCGTCGAATCCGCGTGCCAGGCGAAAAGGCTGTCGGTCGCGAGGGTCTGTATGATCAGGGCTCTGATGGGTGTGGTTCGTATCCACCAATACGTAGTGAGACCGCCACTTTCTCCAATTCGTCGCGCCGCCGGAGATATCGACCCACCAGACGATGACGGAGTCCGGCATATTGGGCTGCAGCGGCAGGTCCGGGAGCGTGGTGGTATCCGCATTGCCGATGATCGCCATGACCCGCACAGGGTAGGCCCCCGACGTCGGCATGTCGGTTGTCATCGAGCCGTTCGGCTCGCCCTGGAGCTTCGAGGCGCCCGCTTCCGACGCGATGGTGAGGTGGATCGGCAGGCTGTCTGATGGTCGGATGGGGTAATGCCCGGGCGCGCTGGGCAAAAACGTGATCGCCCTGACCTGAGCGGCAAACTCTGGATGCGACGGGTCTGGCGCGTAGGTCAGCCACGGAGAAGACGTTGGAGGCGGCGGGGGCGGGGGCGCTTTCTTCCCTTCCCGACACGCGGACACAACACACACGACTGCGGCCGCGCACACAATTCGGCGACTCGTTCCTGCGCCTGCGGACAGCACAGCGTGGTAGCGGTCTCGCTTCGGCATATCCTCTCCTTGAAGGGCCATGTTCCTACTGCCGACCGGCAACCGAGCACATTCTGCGCCGATCAGCTTGTAGCGCGTCGTCGGCGTGCGACCACAAGTCGCAGACTGCACCAGCCCAATGTAGGCGCTCAGGGTCGCGCCCCCGCGGATCGAGATCCACCCTGAGAATCATCATGCGCGGCAGCGAGCCGGCGAGTGGCACGTCGCTCAGCCACTGGTTCCCCGTTGCAGGCAGGGCGTCGAGGGTTTGACTGAGTTGGATGATTGCCCCCGCGGTGTCCCCTGCCGCACTTCTCACCCACGACTCAATGTACGTCGCGTCGAGGCTCGTCGCCCCGGGCACCGCATGGCGCCGCAAATCGGCGAGCGCCTTGAACTCGGTCCGTAGCTGGCCGCGGTCGCCGGCAGCCAGCAACTGCTCGAGACGAATGAGATAGTTGCCCGTGCTATCCAATCCTGTGACGGCTGCGGGGCCGACAATGGGCGCGGCAAGGCTCATCGATCGTCCAATCAATGCGTTGCGGATCTCCGCTCGCTCGGCGTCGCTGGCGTACAGAGCAAGCAATCGATCGACCATCTGTCGATAGGCGCGGATGCTGTCGGCTCGACCGCCGACGGTTGCCTCGACATAGAGAGCTTGTGCCGCCGTACCCAGCGCTGGCGGGACGTGGTACGCGTGGCCCTCAGCAGTCGGGATGTCGCCGCCCGAGGTGTCAGTGGTCGACAACACGAATGTCTCGTGAAGCCGTCCCGCTATCGCCGCGATACCGGTGAGCGAATCGCCCTCCTCCGCCGTGTGCACGACGGGCCGACCGAGGGTGGTGTCAATGAGCGCACTGGCGGCGGCAAATTGCCCGCTCTTGATCAGCAGCCGAATCAGAAGTCCGGACAGGCTCAACCGAACAGCGGTCGGCGCACCCGAGCCGAAGAGTGCTCGCGCGCGACCGGCTTCGACGAGAGCCGAAGGTGTGTTCGGCGACGGTGCTCCAATCTCCCCCGTCGACTCGAGCGCATTCGCGAGCTGCAAATGCGCCAGCGGGTCGTCGGGGAAGTCCCGGGCCCACTCGAGAGCGGTGGATCGGAGCAGCTCACGTTGCCGACTGAGGCCGGCGTACGCCGTTGCAGCGGCCGCAGCACGACCACCGACCTTGAGCTCGCTCAACGGGTACGGTATGAACACCAGCGTGTCACCCGCAATGCTGCCAAATGCGCCAAACAGCGTATCCGTCGACGGTACCGGTCGCCCCAGCTTGTACATGTCGGGCGTCGTGATGAGCAGTGTTGAAAGGCGAGAGAACACGAGCCCGCGCACAGGCGCGATCGCCGGGTACTCATGTATCAGCCGTTGATAGAGCCGTACTGTGCTCTCTTTGCTCGAGCGGAATCGCCATCCGGAAGCGGTACGCGAGTCGCGCACGACCACGTCGTCACCCGCCATGCAGTCGGCGAGCATGAGCAGCGCCGGGACGTCGGCCGGCGCGGCGTCCACGACTGGCCGGGCAGCGTCACATCCCTGGGCGGTATGGTCTTCTGACATCACGAGGAGCGCCCGCGCTCGCAATCGATCAACGCTGTCGAATGCGGCGGCCTTAACCACCGCGAGCCGTGCCGCCTGTGGCCACTCCGGAATCGAGTCCGTCCCGACAATCGCGCCAGTCTGCGCAAGCCAGAGATTCGCCGCAGGGTTTGTGGGGTCGCGAGCGAGTGCTCCGGCGAGATCGCGGCGTGCGTCCGAGAGGTGCAACGTCGCCAAGGCCTGTTTGCCACGGGCGACCTGTTCCTCGACCGACGAGTGCCGAAACAAGCTGCGTGCCGCCACCGCACCTGCCCCAAGCAGAGCCACCACACCCAAGCCGGCTGCGACCATGCGCCAGGCACGCGCACCAGACAACGCGCGACCCGTAGACATCGGCTTGGCAATGGCGTTGTCCAACGCCGTGGCGAACTCCCGCGCGGTGGAGAACCGGTCGGCCGGGACACGCTCGAGCGCGCGTGCAACGGTCGTCGCCAACGCAGGTGACGCGGTCGGCCTGAGCTCGCGGAGCGGCGGTGCATTCGACGCCAGTCGGCGCGCGGCAACGGCCTGTGGAGTCGGCCCCACGAACGGGGGGATGCCCGCAAGCATCTCGAACAGCACGCACCCCAAGCTGTAAATGTCGGTCCGTTCATCAATGTTGCGGTCGCCGCTCGCCTGCTCGGGACTCATATATGCCGGCGTTCCCACCGCCAGTCCGGTCGACGTGAGCCGGTCATCGGCCGCCTCAGCGACGGCTCGGGCGACGCCGAAGTCGGCGAGCAACGCCTGACCGCCAGTGAGCAGCACGTTCTCGGGCTTGATATCGCGATGCACCAGCCCCCGGGCGTGCGCGTATTCCAGCGCCGACGCGATATCCGTCGCGATCCGAACGGCGTCTGGCATCGGGAGCTGCTTCTGGCGATCCAAGCGCGCCCGGAGGGACTCGCCGTCGACATACGGCATGACGTAGAAGGGTCCGTCGTCCGTGATGCCCGAGTCGTATAGCGGCACGATGTGCGGAATGTTGCAATTGCGCGGTCAAATGCATCTCGCGCAGGAATCGCTGGTGGCTGAGCGCGCCAGCGAGCTCCGGGCGGAGGATCTTGATCGCGACAAACCGCTCCTGGACGAGATCCCGCGCGAGCATGACCGTCGCCATGCCGCCTCGTCCCAGCTCGCGTTCGAAGACGTATCGGTCGCTGATTACGCTCATGAGCGGCACCAGGTCCAGGCCACCCGCCCCGTCACTGAGGGTCCCGACCCCCATACAGTACTGCCCAACGGCGGATGCGCCTAGTAGCGGCATCACGGAATGTCGCCCTTGTCCAAGGGTGGTGGTGCGGGTGATGCGAAAGTCGACACAGCACACTCCGCTGGCGGCAATGGGTGTTTATGCGGCAGCTGCGCCGAATGAGATAGGACCTTTGCCCCATTGTATTGTGTTCGGTTTCTCGGAGCACGCCCCGTGCTGCACAGCCATTGCTTCAGGCCGCGCTACGCCCGCCGTTCAGGAGATCCGCTCAGCTCGATCTGTTCCGGATCTGGCGAATGAGCGCCGTGGTCTCGGGCGCGGGCTGGACGTCGAAATCGCGCTGGAGGCGTGATTGAAACGCTTCGTACAGCGTCACGGCGCCCGCACGATCGCCCACGCGACCGAGGAGCGCGAGCGTCTTGCGAACCAGCCGTTCGTCGAGCGGCGCGAGCGCGACGCTCCGCCGCGCCCAGTCCGCAGCAATGGTTTCTCGATCGTCGGCCTCAGATCGCTCCGCGAGAATCCACGCAGCCGTCGCTGCCTGTTTTTGGTATCGCGCCCGCGTCTGCTCGAGCCACTCCTGGAATTGAGCGGCCTCGCGTACGAATAGGCCGGGCAAGAGATCGCCGCGATATGCCTCGAGCGCCTGCGCGACGTGGCCCGCAGCGATCGCGTCGGTGAACTCGACCGCATCACACGAGAGCGATCCAGCGGCAATGCCGACCTCCTCCTCGCCGCGGGATTCGAGCACCTGATCGCCGAGCCCGTGACGAAGCACATGGATCACTTTGCGAAGGGCTCCGCGCGCGTGGGTCTCATCGAGCTCGGGCCAGAAAAGGCCGAGCAGTGTGTCACGTCAATGAAAGCCGTGCGGTTCAGCCAGTGCGAGAAAGGCCAGCATCGCGAGCGGCTTGGTCTGCGCAATGATCTCGTCGAGCGGCCGCCCGTTCGTCGCAATGAGCTGGACGCCACCGAGGACGCAGAGCCTCATTCGATCGCGCTCACCGTGCGAACGTTCCCGAGTCCGCGTCACGTACCTCCTCGTGCAGTCCCCGCAGACCTCAGCGACTTGGCGACGCGGTGCGAGTCCACTCGCGCGCTTGCCTCGAATGTTGAATCACGGCCGTTCCCCGTCCGGCGAGCCAAGATAGCGCGCCAGTCTGACCGCGCCTAGCGGGAACGCTGAGGTAACGCCCGCCTCACAGTGACGGCACGGGCCAACCGCAGATTGAATCCCGAAGCCTGAATCGATCCCACGACGACACCGCACTGCTTCAGGCTCTTCACGGATTTCCGGTCAACGACTGCTCCTTCACCGTTTCAATCAGGGAGGTCATATGTCAAGGCATCAGCGGTTCTACGCGGCGCTCCTGATGGTCGCCGGCTCGGTCGCACTCGGCGCGTGTGGGAGTGATCCGACAGGTGTCCGCCCCGTGGTCGGGACTCCGCTCGCTCCCGTCCAGCCACTGGGCCAGTGCACGAATGGGGACGTGCCAGCCATGCACAGTGAGGCGATTGTCGAGGCGATTCGTGGTGCCTCGGCGGCCCGTGCTGCACAGCCGGAGAAGGTGGTCTCATGCGTGAACGCACAGTAACGCACGTCGCGGAAGTTGCGGCCGCCGGCGCCCCGCCGGCGGCCGTGTGTTCGCCAATGCGAGCTCGACTGCTGGTGCTCCATGCCCGAAGGGCGAGGCGTGTCTCGTGTAGAGGCTGGGCGTGCCTCGCCCATTACCGTCGAGCGCCAGCGTTGTGACGCTGAGTGTCAATGGGTTACGTGACGAACGGACGTCGCCCGACCGGGATCGATACATTAAGCGGTCATGTCTGCCACCCAGCGACCTGCTCACATCGCGCTGGTCTACGCCCGGTCGTCGATGCCCGCTCATGCGGGCTTGCAGGAGCCACCAGGTGCCGGAGGGGAATCCCCCATGACTACGCCCGCTGCGCACACAAACGACAGTCGCGCCCATCAGCCCATCGGAGCTGCGCGCGGTGTTTCACTCGATGACCTCATCCTCAACTACGACCCGGAGTCTCCGCAGCAGCGGTTCACGTCCGCAAATCTCGAGGTGGCGTCATCGACCGTCAGCGAGCGGCTGCCCAGCGCCGTAGCCTGGCCGCACGCGCCGCCGACCGCCGCGGCGCCCAACCCGGCCCCCGCGGCGACGGATGACCTGTCACGCTTCGCAGGCTTCGACGCCGTGGTCGTCACATGGACGGCCGCCGAGGCCGTGGCGCTCGCAACTCTGTTCACGCCCGACTATCCCCTCTCGGCGTGGTACGAGTATCGACACAATGTGGCGAGCTACGAGCCACTAGTTACGGGCAGCCAGGCGCCGTTCAACGACACACGACCCGAGCAGGCGCGTTACTACCGCAGCTTGGGTTTGTACTTCCCGTGCCGCATCGGCGACGCGCGTGTGCTGTTGTTCAAGTCCGGCTTGCACCTCGACTACGACGGGCCTGCGTGCCCGGTGAAGAAACTGATGGCCAAGTTGGCCCAGACGGTGCGGCCGAAGGTGTTCATTACAACGGGGACCGGCGGCGCCATCGGACCGAGCGTGGCCCTCGGGGACGTGCTCATCGCTGTGGAAACGCGATTCGACTGCACAACCCAATTCGAGCATGAACCATGGGCGAAGGCGACGTATGCGACGTCGCCGGTTCCCGCCGGTGCCGTGGCGGCGATCACCCCCCATCTCCTCGCGGCCAACGCCAGTCGGCTGCCCAATACGCCAGTCCCGAAGATCATGCATGGCACGGGGGCGATTCAGGTCACGACCGACTTCTTCGGCTTCGACGATTCGACCGACTACTACCACCTACAGGGGCTGGGCCGCGTGTGCGACATGGGAGACGCAATGGTCGGTCAGGCACTGCAGCAGTTTGCCGAGATCAAATGGTATTCGGTGCGCAATGCATCAGACCCCCAGATCAGCAATCCGAAGGGCGACATCGCGACGGCCAAGCAAACGGCCGGGGACATCTATATGAAGTACGGCGCGATTACGACGGCGGGGAGCCTGATCGCGACGTGGGCCCTCATCGACAGGAGCATCAACATGAAGACGGCGACCGCGCGGTCTACGCGCACGCCATAGCGTCAACTTGACGGGAGCACCACTGTCACCGTGGTCCCGCGTCCCACCGCGCTGTCCAGTCGGAGCTCCCCGCGCATTGCTCGCGCGAGGTCTCGGGCGATAGAGAGACCGAGGCCGACACCCGGGTACCGCATCCCGTTACTCTGCCCGAGCTGCACAAAGGGCTCGAGCACGTACTCGAGCTGCTCGGGCGGAATCCCAATGCCAGTGTCCTGTACCCAGACCTCAACCCGCGAATCCTGCGGGCGTTCGTGGCCGTTGTGTGGCTGCGCGCGAGCGCCCACCCGAATTACTCCGCCGGCATCCGTGAACTTCGCAGCGTTGGTCGCCAGATTGAGCAGAATTTGATGTAGCCGGCCACGGTCGGCGCGAACGGTTAGGGATCGGTCGAATGCAACCCACTCGAATTGCAGCCGTCGCTGCGCGATCTGCGGCTCGACGCTTGCCTGGACTGCCATGAGCGCGTCGTGCACCAGGACGTCTTCGAGGTCGAGCCTGACCTGCCCGGCTTCAATCTTCGCGAAGCTCAATACTTGGTCGATCAGCTTCAGGAGGTGCTCCTCGTTTCGTTGGATGCGCGAGATGTAGTTACGCTGTACGTCGGTGAGCGGACCCTTTTCCTCCAATGTCAGGAGATCGGCGTACCCGCGGATTGCTGTCAGCGGGGTGCGGAGCTCGTGACTCATGACGGCTAGGAACTGGGATTTGGCCTGATTGGCTTCCACTGCCGACGCGTGCAGCGTCTTCTGTTCGGCCACCGCCGCCTCGAGCCCCCGCGTCGCTGTTCGACGCTCTGACACGGAGGCACCCAGCACGAGAAACGTCGCGGCTGTCACGCCCATGAAAACTTGTAGGGTCAGCAAGCTGCTGTAGAGTGCGGGCCGAGCGAATGGTCCGTACCCCAGGACGGTGGCCCATACGGCAACGAGCGAGATGATGAAGGTCGCAGTCACCCCACCCGGCTGCCCGAACCTGAGTGTCGCCCAGATCAAGACCGGGAACAACAGGTACACCTCGCCAAAGTGGGCCGCGGGCCCTTGTAGGCCCGCGAAAATGAACAGGCTTGCGGCAACCGTGGAAGCGCCGAGCGCCAAAGCTTCCAGCACGCGACCCGGGCGAAGGGGTGTGGGTTTGTAAGTCCACCATACGAGCAGGAGCGGCGCGACGAGAAGGTCGCCAATGAGGTCACCCAGCCACCACGTGCGCCACGTCTCTCCAACTGCCGTCGGCGCCACGATGCCGCCGAGCCTGAGACTTGCCACGCCAATGGTGGCGCTGAAGGTCGTGCTGATAGCCGCCCCGAGAGCGATCAACGCAAGGACGTCTGCCACTCGATCGAGGGACCGATCGAATCGCGGGAATAGCCTGAGGGCCTGAACGCCGACGAGCGCCTCAATGGTGTTGCCGGTCCCGATGGCCACTGCGACGGGTAACGAAGCACCGGTCAAGACATTGGCCACGACCGCGCCGACCCACACACCTGGCCACAGGCTGGTGCCGAAGGTGAGCAGCGACGCGAGCGCAATCCCGGTCGGCGCCCAGACGAGTGTTGCGAATCCAGAGACCGCGTTGAGCCTGAGCCCGAGCCGGGCAGCCGCGACGTAGCCTGCTGCCAGCGCCACGAGCCCAAAACCATACGTCACCCGGCGCCGGTCGAAACCCGAACTTAAGGCGGCATGCATCTGCACAACGATAGTCCGCGGGGCAAACGCCGCAACGGCGAATAGGCCTGCTGGCCTGCAAGACCTGACCGCCGCTCCCCCGCGGAGGGCCGACTACTTCGCCCGATCGCCTCTCTTGTCGTAGGCCGCCACCGCGCGCCTGGGCGCGGTCAGCCGCCAGGCATCGACGACGAGCACGTGCATCGCTCTCGCACCCACTCTCGACAGCCGAACCGTCACCCAGCCGTACCGGCCGACGTACCGCGCGACTGAGAACGTCCGCGGAGCCGACGCGATGATCGTGTGCTGGTGCTCCTTCCGCGCCTTCACCGTCGCCTCGCGCCCATCGGCGCCCACGATCATGAAGATCTTGTTCTTCACGCGAAAGGTCGGCGAATCCCACGTCGTGCGCTCGACCGCGCCGGGGAGCGACAAAGCAATCCGCCGAAGGTCGGTTGGCTTTATCACGATCGACCGCTCAGCGGAGCTTGGCCCGTACCGTGATCGGCGCTGACCCGTTCAACATACCGAAGATGGCGCAATACTCTTTGTTGTTCAGGGTATCGGCCCGGATCCGCGGTGCCTTCCCCGTGTCCGGCGCAGTTCGCACCTGGACCGGCCGGTCGCAGGTAGCCGGCGGCCTGAGCGCTGCCTTGGCCGCATCCACGGCACGACCTGAGATGAGCCACCCAAGGATGTAGGGCACGCTGTCCTTGAGCAGCAGGAATTCGGCCGCGTGAACCGGGTGCCGGCGAGGTTGCGCACAGCCCGGTGAACACCCGGGGCGATTGGTCGAGGTGTCGATCGGCGCCGTCGCCTGCGCAAGCCGGTCGAGCGACGCGATCTGGTCCGCCGTATGCGCGTCCCGTGCGTTCAACAGTGAACGGACCGGGCTCAGCGCCTCCGCCAACAGCTCGATCGACGACCGGCCACCCCACTGCACCGCGTTCGACTGCTCGGGAGCCACCGCATATCCGATACGAATGACAACGGGCACCGCGTCAGTGTCCCGGCGAACGAGCGCGGCAAGTGCTAGCGCGGTCGCGAGCCCGGAGTTGTCGTAGTAACCGCCATCGACCAGGCGAAACACCCCGGGTTCGCTATCCGTCCGCGCGCGCGGCGCGATCACCCCCTCCGGCGAGACCACCGGAAAGCGAGCCGATAGAGTCGCCGCAGTGCTGAGTCGCAGGTCGAGCTGCGGGTCGATGTCGTACGTCGATAGAACCCCCGCTACCCCCGTGTCCCCGAACTCGATCTGGCTCGCGAGCACGCGCTCACCCGTCTCGACTCGCGTCGTGTTGAGGATGAGCGCGGGCACGGAGTCCGTCGTCTTCCAGCCGAGGAACGCGTCCGACGCGTTTCCCAGGAACGAGCGCTCGAACAACGGCCCGCGGCTACTGTCACCGGCGCTCTGCTCCAAGCCCCGCGAGAACGCGAGCTCCAACGCACGCGCGCGATCCACCTGCGCCCACGGGAACGGCAGGAACCACGCGAGAATGCCGGGATAGAGGCCCTCGGCAAGTGCCGGCGTCAGAAAATCCTGCCCGACGAAGTCGGCCAGTCTGCCCGTCAGCGGAAGCGAGTCGCTCGGGCTGGGACACGCCACTCCAATGTCGCCGCTGCGATGCCGTCTCGCCATCGCCACATACGCCGCGCTTCCCACACTTCCGCCAGATACGCCACTGATCGCCAGCGTGTGAATGGGAAACGCCGGACACACATCCGTCAGATATCCCATCACCAACGACGCGGTCATCGCCGCTCTGATCCCTCCTCCTTCGGCCGCGACGATGAACACGGGATACGCGTGGCCATACCGCGCCCGGTCCGGCCGGTTCGCCATCCAGGACGAGATCGCCTCTGCGACAGGCACCGGTCGCGACACGCGCCCCGCCGGTTGCCCGTCGAGGCGACGGACCACGTGATCCTCGTTGAGGTTGAGGGCGGCGAAGACAACCGCCGCGACGATGAGCCACCGCACGAACGGCTTGTTGTGATGCCGGCTCTGGTAGAGCAGCCACGTGATCGCCGTGATCCACGAGGCGACGGACAACATGACCACGCCGGGCGTCGTCAACCACGCCAGACAGGCGCCATTTTTCCATACGATCCACGCGCAGAGCACAGCCCACCCCGTCGCGATCGCGCCGAAGGTAAGCCGGCTGGTACGCGGCAGATCCGACAACAACGGCTGGATCGCGGCCTCCGCATCCGTACGCGGCTCCACTATTCGCCTGGACTCCGGCGATCGCGATCGATACACGTCGAGCCACACGCGGCGACCCACGAAGAACAGGTACAACGCGATCGACAGTCCAATGCCGCCTGCGCACAACACGATCGCCGACGCACCGTCGCGCTGACTCGGCACCCACGTGATCACCGCATAGCCGGTGGCGATCGCGAGCCCCGGGATCACACCCCAGACGCGGGGGACGACCTTGGCGGCCCCCGTCGGCGTGCCCTGCGTGCTCGGCTGGTAGACATACAGCGCAACCCGCGCGCAGTACCAGGCGGTAAGGCCCGCAATGCAGGTCGCCACAAAGAGCGACACGCCGGGCCCCCACGGCACGCTGCACCGGGGGACGTTCCCGCCCTCGGCGATGACGCGCAACGCCTCGAGCCCCTGCGGGAGCGCGCACAGCGTCACCCCGGCCGCGATCGGGATGACCGCGCTCGGCAATGTCAGTCGCACGACCTCCCATACGGGAGCGACCCGCTGTCGTGCGGCATCGAACCGCTGCCCCACGACTCGACGGAGAGCTGAGGCATCGCTACCAGTCATGGCGTCCCTGTGCTCGGTCGTTCACGAAGGTGCCCGCGTCGATCGCGGACCGCCAGAGGCGGCCGCGACCCGCTACTGCTGCGCGACGAGCGCCTGAAAGCGCGGATTCCCTCGCAGCGGCGCGAAGTTCGGATCAAGGGTGAGCCACGCGGGCGTGAGATAGTACGGCCGCACCAGGAGGGGCGCGAGGAGATCGAGGGCGCGCGCCTGTTCGCCGAGGATGATGTAGGCGCGCACGGCTTGATGCTGGATGTACGGCCCATCCCAAGCGTGCTGCGACGAGCCTTGCACCGCAAGCGACTCCTGTTGCATCGCCTCCGCTTTCCGCCCGAGGTAGGCCAGGGCCTGCCCGTAAAACGCGCGCACCTCGCTGGTACCCCCGCCAGCCCGAATGAACCGCTCGATCGCGGACCGTCCCGTGTCAGCAAAGGCACGCGCACGCGCCCGATCACCTCCCCGCCAGTAGATCTCCGATTGGGTCAGTGCCCATTGGCCCCGGCCTCCCGGGTAGGCCGACGGCGGAGCCGCGAGCACCAATGCGAGGTCGGCACTGTCCAGCACCCACGAGAGATCGTAGAACGCGGAGACGTACACACCGAGAGGTGTCGCTCCCGCATCCTCCCGCGCCGTGCGCAGCACCACCTTGGCCCCGGCGAGGTCGCCAACGGCGAGTGCGCACATTGTCCGGTAGTCGACCGCCGCCAAGTTCCCCGGCCCCAGTGCGAGCGCGCGATCCGCGGCCGCGCGCGCCTCGGGCAGCCGCCTGAGCCAGAGTAGCGTCGAGCTGACCGCCCACGCCGCCTGCGAAGAGCGTGGATCCAGATCTGCCGCCATCGTGAGATGTGCGAGCGCGGTATCCCAGTCCCCACGATCGCGTTCCGCGACTCCCGCGAGCGTCAGCAGCTCCGCGTTCTTCGGCTCCGCGCGCAGTCCCGCCTCGTACTCTGCAAGCGCACGTTCGTTGTCCCGCAGAACGTAGTGCGCGTAGGCGCCAAGCGCGGCGTGCGTCCCCGGGGCGTTCGGCGCCAGGGCCTGCGCTCGGCGCGCCGCAACCAACGACGCGGAGTCCGCGGCGCGCGACATCCCGGTGTAGTACCCGACCGCCCACGCCTTCGAGAGCGCCGCCCACGCGAGCGCGAACCCGGGATCCAGCTCGACCGCCCGCTGGTACAGCGCGATCGCCCGCTCGAGCGACGGACGGTCCACGTCGGTCCGCTCCTGGATGGCCTGCGCGCCAAGGTACGCCGTATAGGCAACGAGATTACGCGTCGGTCGATTGGTAATCTCAGTCCGGAGTGCTGGGTTCAGAGCCACACCCAGCGCATCGGCAACTCTCGTCGCAATGTCCGACTGCACGGCGAAGACGTCGGTCAGCGGCGCGTCGAACGGGTGCCCCCACTTCTCCGACGCCGTCGTGGCGTAGACGAGCTCTGGGCGCACCTGCACGCGGCTGCCGGCCGCGGCCTTGTCCCACCGCACCGTCGCCGTCAGCAGGTACTGCGCACCGAGCTCGCGACCGATCACGGTCGGGGATTTCGGACTTCGCCGGTACTGCTCGGAGCTCGCGCGTGCGATGACCTCGAGTCCCGGAAGCTCCGCGAGTTTGTCACGCACCGCATCGGTGACACCGTCGGCGAAATAGGCATCGCTCGAATCACCGAGGTTCTCGAACGGGAGCACCGCGACACGGACGCCGCTCGGGGGCGCCTGCGGTCGCTGACGCCCTCGCCAAAGGAACAGACCCACCGCCCCCAGCAGGACCACCGCGGCCACCGCCGCCGCAGCGCGCAGCGGTCGGCGCTTGGCCCCCACGACGAGCCCGCCGGTGCGTTCAGCGCCGCCCGTGACCGGCTCTGGCTCGAGCGCCGCGGCAAATGCCGCCGCACTCGGGAACCGATCGGCGGGCACCGGCGCAAGCGCTCGACGGATTGCGTCATCGATTCCCGCCGGCACAGCCGGTCGCACCTGCCGCACCGAAGGCGCCAGACTGGTCATCATCTTCGCGATCGTTGCCTGAGCGGTCACTCCCATGAACGGGGGCTCGCCGGCAAGCATCTCGTAGGTGATTGCCCCCAGGCTGTACACGTCCGTCGCGGGCCCAAGCACTCGCTCGCCGCTCGCCTGCTCAGGACTCATGTACGACGGCGTGCCGACGATGACGCCAGTCTTGGTGATCGAGTCGAGGCGCGCTCCCTCTTCAGTGCCATCTGCATCCAGCGCTCGTGCCACGCCGAAGTCGGCCACCATGGCGTGCCCGCCGCTCAGCAGAATGTTTTCAGGCTTGATGTCTCGGTGCACGACGTCATGCTCGTGTGCATACTGCAGCGCCCCGGCCACCTCACGGGCAAGTCGCAGAGCCTCCTCGAGCGGCAGCTGGTGCTCCCGCCGGAGCCGGGCGCGCAACGTCTCACCCTGGACATAGGGCATGGTAAACCACGGCTGCCCCGACCGGGTGACGCCGGAGTCGTGCACGGTCAGGATGTGCGGGTGCTGCAGCCGTGCGCTGAGCAGGATCTCGCGCCGGAAGCGCTCCCCGCTCCCCGGCGCGCCAGCCAAGTCGAGCACCTTGACGGCGACCAGTCGCTCATGCTTCGCGTCGCGAGCCAGATAGACGGTCGCCATCCCCCCGCGACCGAGCTCGCGCTCGAGGATGTAGCGTGGTGCGAGATCGGCCTGCAAATCGCCGGGGAGATCTACCATCGGACACTCGGCAAGTGACGATGCACTTCGTCGTGGTGCCCAAGATAACGACGCCACCTGGGGGGCGCCCGATGGCGCGCCCGCGTCACTCGCTGCGTCGCGTCGTGCGCGTAGGACAGTGGTATCGGCGAAGCTACTTCTTGGCTGCGGCGTACGCACCGGCACCCATCAGGTGCAGCGATACGTATGGCTCGTTGCCGACCACCCAGCTGTCGTGGCCCGGAGCAATGTAAAAGATGTCGCCGGCTGCCATCTCGACCATGGTCCCATCATCCATCGCCGCAACGGCTCGCCCCGACACGACGAGTCCAACATGCTCGACATCGCAGCTTTTCTTGCCAAGCGCTGCGCCGACGTCGGTGGACCACTTCCAGCCTGGCTGATACGTCGCTCGGCCGATCGTCATGCCGCCAATGTGTACGACCTCGAAGCGTCCCTTAGGGAAGCTCCGAGTCTCGTCGGGATGTTCGAACTGTTTGATGATGACGTCGTCCACAAGTCCTCCGTCCCTGTTTCTTCACCCCGCCTTTCGAAAAGTCAAGTTGATGCGGTGCGGCCCGACCAGCGGATGATCGCCGTCGGCGAGTGGTGCGATCCCGTGAAATCGCAGGCGGTCCGGGCCTCCCCACACCACGACATCGCCATGCCGAAGCGGAATGCGAGCTTGTTTCTCGCTCCGCTTCATGCCGCCGAACAGGAAGACAGCTGTCAACCCGAGCGAAACGGAGACGATCGGATGGCCGAAGTCCTGTTCGTCGCGATCCTGGTGGAGTGACAACTTGGCGCCCGGATCGTACCGATTGACGAGACAAGCGTCGGGCATGAACCCAGAAAACTCCGCTGCGCGCGCCGCGTCAGTCGCCAGCCGCGCAAACACGTCTGGCAGTGGCGGCCATGGACGCCCCGTCTCGGGATCGGTGGGATCGTACCGGTAACCAGCGCGATCCGTCACCCAACCGACAGTCCCACAGTTCGTCATCGCGACCGACATCCGAAAAGCGCCCGGCGTGACCATGTGCCGAAAGGGCGCCGCCGTGGCAACGTTTCGCACTGCCTGTAATAGCAGACCTTCCTCGCGTAGCGCGAATCCGCGGAGCAAGAGCGAGCCCGGCCCCAGCCGTTCGTTCTTGCCGACGTTGACGGACTCATCGAAAAGCGGGAGGGTCATGAAGCCAGCCCTGCCAATCCCTCAGGCCGCATCATGAAAGATGATGCCGACGGTGTGCCGGTGCCCAGAACGTATGCGACTGACACCGTGGCGGAGTTCGACGCGGTAGGCGCCTCGAGTCCCCTGGACCGGCCGGTGGTGTACGGCGAACGCGACGGCATCGCCCTGACGGAGCGGGACCACTTCCACGCGCGACTGCATCCTGGGACGCTGTTCGGTCAACGCGAACTCCCCACCCGTAAAGTCCCGCCCGGGCTCCGACAGCAGGATGGCGACCTGCAGCGGGAACACGTGCTCGCCGTACAGGTCCTGATGCAGGCAGTTGTAGTCGTCGGCGGCGTATTGCAGCAGGAGCGGCGTCGGCTTCGTCTGGCCCGCCGCGTGGCAGCGCTCGATGTATCGGGTATGGGAGCCGGGATATTGGACGTCGATCTGCAGCGCGCGATTCCAGCGATTGGCGACCTCCGCCAGATGCGGGTACAACGCGGTACGCAGGTCCGAAATGATGCGGGGTAGCGGGTACTTGAAGTACTGATATTCGCCGCGTCCAAATCCGTGCCGCGCCATGATGACCTTGCTGCGGAAATAGCGGTCCTCGCTGTAGCTGGCCGCCAATGCCTCGCATTCGTCGGGCGTGAGCAGGCGCTCGAGAACGGCATTCCCCCGAGCATCGAGTTCGTCGGAAGCACGCTGCCAGTCGATCGCGCGAATGCGCGCGCTCTCGCCGAGCGTCGAGTCGGATGCGGCTGTCTGTGCTGTAGCCAGCGTCATACCGCGTCTCCTCGGGCAGTCTGAATCTGACCGCAGTCTAGGGGACGACACACCTCCGTGCACCTCGGTTTATGTCGTGAAAGTCGGCCAGCGCCCTGTGACTGCGGCTTCGCCAGACCGTGACATGGCTGGGGCTATTCCGTTTGTGCTGCGGTCCCAAAGGTGCGTTACGGTTCCTCCAATATCCCGACAACCTGCCGCCCCAGGAGGATCCCATGGAACGAGAATCTGAGACGCCGATCCGACGCGAGCCCGCCGAGGACATGGAAGACATGCGTGATGAGGAACAGCGCGGGGAGCAGCAAGCTGACGGGGCGATGGAGGACGACGAGATCGTCGAGGATGACGACGACGCCCCGTTCGAGTCGCCCGAGCGGGAAGCGCGGTTGATGGACTAGCTGGAAACGCGAGCCGCACCCGGACGCCCGGCGAATACTCAGCCGCCCCTAGTCGCTCGGCCACCCCGCTCCGCGACAAACGGCAGCTCGATCACGTCGCTCGGCCCGATAGGCTCGACCTATGGGTTGGTTCTTTAACGTCTAGCGCCCGACATCTGGCGTCCAACGTCTAGCGTCCAACGACCAACGTCTAGCCTTACCCGCACGCGATCCGCACGCTGAGGCGGCGCGCGTTGAAGGGAATACTGGCCTGAAAGGTACTCACCGAGTCCCCGGCGCTCGCTTCCTGCAGCGTGAGATCAGCAGTGCCGCGCACACGATCTCGAGTCACGGCATCGAACGAGACGCGCGCGAAGTCCAACCGCTCACAGCTACGGTCCTTCTTGCAGTAGGAAGCGAGCCCGCCACTGGCGGCCTGTCGTAGCAGAAACGTGTGGCCGGCGAGCGTCGACCACCCGCGCCAAATTGGAGATGGTGACGTACGGTGGCTTGACCCCCTCCCCCATCGCGATTCGCGCGGCTCGCCCACCAAAGAACAGCGTCACGGCCGGCCCATCATTCGGTGCACACGCCTCCTGGAAATAGCTGGAGTCGAGTGCGAGTGAATCGGGGCCAGCGTGCGCCCGTTGTAGGGCGTACGCCTGCGGTGGGCGGGGCGTGGCCATGCCGCACAGCATGACGCCACAAGCCAGGGCGCCGGCCCACGCCACACGGCGGTATAGCCTGGTCGGGTTCCGCATATGTACATAGACGACCGACCCTGCCTCGATTGCACGGGAGCCGGGGACGGGATCCGGGACGCCAGCTTCCCGCTGCCAGTTCAACCTTCCGCTACCCCGCACTATCCAACGATAGGGAGGGGCATGGACGCTGGTTTCCATGGGAGGGAGTTGCGTGCCAGTCGGTTTGTTCAGCGGCGTGCCGCGCACCCTGGTCCTGCTATTCGCATGGACCGTACCTGGCGTTGCCCACACACCACCCCGCGCGGTCATCCGCACCCGCATGTTCTACCTGCCCGACAGCGCGCATCGGAAAGAGCTCATGATCATCTACGTGAAGGCTCTCACGAGCGGAGACCTGAAGGGACGGGCGTTGCCGGCGGAGTCGCCCGGTGTCGACTGGCCGGATCTGTCCCGCGAGGTTGTCGAAGAGGCACAGCGGGACGTACGCATCCAGACACCTGGCGGCCACGACTGAGGCGCATTATAGAGGCTGCATGTCCGGGTCGCTCTGGCACCAACGGAGCGCGATCGGGTTTGGTGGAACCTCGGCCGGAGTTATTGAATGCGCCTCTCGATTCGGAGCATTGCGCCCCGCACCCTCGTGGCCATGTCGCTGCTCGTGCGTCTCGTTTCTGCGCAAGCAGCGCCCGAAAAAACGGGCCACAGCCATAACATGCACGAGGTCTCCCACCTCGAGCTCGGACCGTTCATGACTGTCGGAGGGATCGCGATCGAGCAGGAACTCAGCCGACCGTACGTCTACGTCGACCGCTGGCACGACCAGGATGGGTTCGACGTGTTGGACATCAGGGACCCGGCAGCGCCCAAAGTGATCGCGCGATGGCGCATCGAGCACCCCGAACGACATCGCCTCTCGCGCGGCGAGACGGGGAAGTACTTCAAGACGCGCGGTCGGTACTACTACATCAAAGCGACCGAGTTCGAGAGCGGGACCCTGGACTCCGACCTCGGGGCGATCGTCGTCGACGTCACCGATCCGAGCGCACCCAAGGAAGTGGGCCGTATTCGCTCGCCGGAGTTCATGGACGGATTCGTGAATGTCTTTCCGTACCGGCATTCTGATGGCCGGATGCTGGTCTTCGCCGCCGTGCGCACCTTCCCCGATACAATGGCGCCGCACGCCAACGTGTACGACATGGACCGATTCCTCGCCGGCGACCCCAAGCAGGGGCTCATCGGTATTGTTCCGATGCCCAACGCGGAGCATGGTGTCGGTCGTGGCTACCACAATGTGCACGTCGAGCGCGACGCCGCGTCGGGACAGGACCGCTTCTACGGCGCCGGCAACGGCGGCTTCTACCTGTTCAACGTGACACACCCCGAAACGCCAACGCTGATCACGAGCATTCCCAATCCCAATGGCGTTCCCGCGGCGCGGGCGCACACGATCGTGCCGACGCCGGACGGCCGCTACGTCGTCACGCAGATGGAGGTGCAGTTCTCGCCGCTCATGATCTTCGACCTCGACTCCGTGCTCCGCAGACCCGGCGCGGAACCCGTCACCGTGCCAGTCGGCGTGTGGACGGCCGATTGGCACGACCTCCCGCACAACCATCAGGTCCGGTGGCCGTACGTCGTCGACGCGGCGTACGAAGATGGACTCCAGATCCTGGACATCCGCGATCCGACGCATCCCAAGACCGCCGGGTGGGCGTACACCTGCGGGTGTCAGCACATGACCGGGTACGTCGACGAACAGCACATCCACGGACCCAGCGTTTTCAGCGGCGCCATGGAGGCCGACGTCCGCAACGCCGATGGCCTCATCGTGGTGAGCGACTTGAACACCGGCTTCTGGGCCTTCCGCATGGACGGCTTCGGCCCCTTCAAGAGCGGCGGTCAACCCCCACCCAAGACGTAAGCCTGGACCGTCTACGCGCTGTCGTTGTAGTCCCCTGACCCCTGACCCCTGATCCCTGGCCCCTAATCCCGCCGGTCATTTCACGACGTTGACCGCAATCGCCGGCGTCACCGTGGCTGTCGTGTTCAGCCCGCGCGGGACGAGGCGTACGCCGAGCAGCACCCCCATGCTCGAGGACCAGTTGTACTCGATCGCCGGCGCGAACGCGAACGCCGCGCTGGCGCCGGAGTTCAGGTGGACGCCCGGCACGGTCCCGGCGGAGTTGGCGCTCAGCACATCGTAGCCGGAGACGAGGGTTGTCGCGCTCTGCGCGTACACCGCGTCCAGCGCCAACACCCAGTTGCGGGTCAGACTGTACTCGCCAGCCAGGTCCAGCAATGTCGAGCTGCCAGGGTTCGCGTGCCCGCGGAATCCGGGGTCCGTGCCGTAGACGCTCACGTCGTGGACGGTGACGCCGCTCGAGAACGACTGTGACGCGTTGAACCGCGCCCGCAAAATGCGACCGGTCGGCATCCAGAAATAACTCTGGGAATAGAATGACACGGTCGTCGCGAATGCGCCGGCGCCCAGCCCATCGCTCGGTCGATCACCCAGTCGGTCGTACTTCCCCGTCGGGAAGGTCTCCTCGAGGTTGATCGACATCGTCGGCACCCAGCTGCCGGGATGGAACTGCGTGAGCCGGAACTGCCCCATCAGCGAGAAGTCCCCCAGACCAACTCCGGAGCTGCTCGGTCCATCGCTCACCTGATTGAACCCGAAGACCGGGATCACGCCGATCGAGAAGCGGTTCGCCAGACCGTAGATGACGTAGCTCCGCGATCCGAACGAGTTCGTATGCGGCGCGGTGATCACGTACAGATAGGGCTCGATGAGAAAGTGCCCGGGCGGGAGCGTTCCGGCCGACGGCGCCAACATCGGGCCGGTCCACCACGCGTCACCCAGCGTTTGGCGTGCGGTGGCCGCGGGCGGCGCGCCGTCCTGCGCGCGAGCAGTCGGCGCGGCGGAGAGCATGAGGAGCGAAGCGGCCGCAAGCCAGGCACAAACAACCCGTACCGCTCTCATGCGTATACCCTCGTCGATCGATGGTCCTGCGCACCGCATCGCCCACACGTCTCGCGGCTCAGGCATTCAGGGACCTTCCCAGGATGCCCGCGGGAGTGGTATTCTGGTAGATCCACTTTGTTAGCACTCCGTGATACCACTTTCCCTCCCAAGCGACGCGCCACTGTTTCGTCAGGTCTACACGGGCCTGCGCAACGCCGTCCTGTCCAACACCCTTCGCCCGGGTGAGCGCCTGCCGTCGACTCGGCAATTGGCTGCGGAGCTCGGGGTATCCCGCACCGTCGTGTTGTTGGCGTACGACCAGTTGCGGGCCGAAGGGTTCGTCGTGGGGCGCACCGGATCCGGCACGTATGTCTCAGGGAGCCTCGGCGCCGCTCCGCGAGACCCGCCGCGACTGGCGGCCAGAATTCGCCTGTCACGATTCGGGACCGCGGCGGAGGCCGTGGCAGCCACGGTGGAGCTCCCCAAGCGTCGGAGCGCCGACCTTCGATATGACTTCGCCTACGGGCGCACCGACATTGGCACGTTTCCCTTCGCGACGTGGCGCCGCATGCTCCTGCGCCATGCCCGCAAGGCGCCGGTGCGGGAGCTCGACTACGGGCCGTCGGGCGGGAGCCCCGCGCTTCGCGAAGCCATTGCGGCGCACCTCCGCCGCTCGCGGGCCGTGATGTGCGATGCCTCGCAAGTCATCGTCGTCAACGGCTCGCAACAGGCGCTCGACCTGGCGGCACGCGTGCTCCTCGAGCGCGGCGACTCCGTCGTCATCGAAAACCCGCACTATCACGGCACCCGAGAGATCTTCCGCGCCGCCGGCGCGCAGCTCATGCCCGTACCCGTCGACGAGGAAGGTCTCGACCCGTCCAGGCTGCCGGAGCACGCTCGCATGGCGGTCGTTACGCCATCCCACCAATTCCCGACTGGCGCGGTCCTGCCGCTCGCCCGTCGCCTCGCGCTGCTCGATTGGACTCGCCGCGCGAACGCCGTCATCATCGAGGACGACTACGACGGCGAGTTCCGCTACGAGGGGCAGCCGGTCGAGTCGCTGCAGGGTCTGAGCGGATCGGAGCGGGTGATCTACGTCGGGACGTTTTCCCGCACGATCTTCCCCGCCCTGCGGATTGGCTATCTCGCCGTTCCCGTGACCCTGATTCGCGCCTTCACGACCGCCAAGTGGCTGTGCGATCGCCACACGGCGACGCTGGAACAAGCCACGCTCGCGGAATTCATCAGCTCCGGCATGTACGAACGGTATCTGCGCCGAACGCGCCGCGAACACGCCCTCCATCGCGCGGAGCTCCTGGACGCGCTCGATCGGTACCTGCAAGGGCGCGTCCGCGTCGGCGGACAGGCTGCCGGCACGCATCTCGTCATCTGGCCCACCAAGCCCGTCAACGAGGAGTCCATCGTCGCCCAGGCGGCCGCGCGCGGCGTGGGAATTTATGGTATATCGCCCTACTACATCGGACGCCCCGCCCGCGCCGGTTTCCTGCTCGGCTATTCGCGAATTAGCGGGCGGGACATCCGTGAGGGCGTCCGCCGACTGGTCGACACCGGCATTTGAGGCTCCATTTACGTCTTCTCGCGGAGCGATGCTATGAAACCATGGTATAGTGCGGCGTCGGTCGCCTTGGCAGTGCTGACTGCAGCCGCACACGGACAGTCCGTTTCGTCGGCTCAACGTGAGATCGAGCCACTGCTGGCCCAGCAGATGGACGCCGCGAACGCCCACGACACCGATCGCTTTCTTGCGAGCTACCTGCACGACACGGCCTTTGTGCTCGTCTTCAACGATCAGGTCATCCGCGGCTTCCCCGCCGTGCGCGATCAGCAGCTCAAATGGTGGAATGGCGGGAAGAGCGACGTCGTCTACAGCCAGCGCGCCCCGAGCGAATTCAACGTCGTGACGCAAACGGTCGTGCTCGTGACGCAGCAGCTGGCCTCGAAGCGCACGCTGCCGAGCGGCGAGGTGCAGGGCGGCGACTTCGTCGCCACGACCGTCTGGCAGCGGCGACCCGAAGGGTGGCGCGTCGTCGCAGCGCATGAATCGACCGGCCATTGATGTCACTGCAGCTCCCCAGCGGAAGGGCATTGCTATTTTTCTAGCATAATGCTAGATACCTAGCATGAGCAAGTCCCTGGGCAGCAAGTTGAGCCGCCGAGAGCGGCAGATCATGGATGTGTTGTTTCGGCGTGGCAGGGCCACGGTCGCGGAGGTGATCGCCGACATGCCGGATCCACCGAGCTACTCCGCGGTGCGCGCGATGATGCGCACCCTGGAAGACAAGGGGCACGTCCGCCATCGGGAGGACGGACCGCGCTACGTCTACACGCCGACCGTCCCGCGCGAGACTGCGCGCCGCAATGCGCTCGCGCACCTGGTGACGACATTCTTCGACGGGTCCACGGCGCAGGCCGTGGCGGCGCTACTCGATCGACGCGGCCGATCCCTGACGCCCGAGGAGCGCGAACGCCTCACTGGCCTCATCCAGCACGCCAGCGAGGAGGGTCGGTAACGTGCTCGCGACGTGTGCGCGCGCCACAGTGCTCCTGTGCCTGGCCATCGTGGGCGCGGGGTTGCTGCGCCGCTCTTCCGCGGCAACCCGACACCTCGTCTGGCTGGCGAGTTTGGTGGGGCTGCTGGCACTTCCGCTGCTATCCGCCGTCGCACCGCCGTTGCGCATCGGCGTCCCCACGCCCGATTGGGCGCACATCGACGCGGTCGGGCCTGTGCCAGCAGCGCTCCCGGTCGCGCCTGCGTCGAACGTGCCTCTCGGGCCCACCCGCCGTGGTCCACCGACCGCGCGCCACGTGGAGAAACACTCCGCTGCGCCCGCCCCCGCCGCCACGCGAGTGTCGGACGCATCGGTCGGCTCGTGGAGCGGCGCGAGCGGATCCGACCGAGCGGACGGCATCAGTACCCCGGACGCGCTGGACCACCCGGCGACCCAGAGTGCAGGTGCATCGCAACTCGAGCGCGTTGCTGGCGGCGTCCTCACAAGTGCGGCACGGATTCAGGGTCGAGTCGCGTCCCGCGGATCGCCAGTGATGCCGCTCGTGTGGCTGCTCTGGCTGATCGGGGTTGGGGCAGTCGGTGCGCGCGTTGCCCTGGGCCTCGCGCGCGTTGCCAGGATCCTCCGCCGAGCCCGCCCAGTCGTGGATCCCGAGTGGCTCCGACTGGTGGAGCGCGCGTCGAGACAGGTCGATCTTCACCGACCAGTCGCACTGAAAATGGGATCGATCGGCGCGGTCCCTGTTACCTGCGGGATCGTGCATCCGGTGATCCTCCTTCCCGCCGATGCGGAGTCGTGGGATTCCGAGCGCCGCATGCTCGTTCTGACCCACGAGCTCGGGCACGTGCGACGGCTCGATGTGCTGACGCACCTCATTGGACAGCTGGCGGTCGCCATCTTCTGGTTCCACCCGCTCGCCTGGTTCGCGGCGGGGAAGATGCGCATCGAGCGCGAGCGCGCCTGCGATGATCTCGTACTCGCGGCCGGCTGCCGCCCCTCGCGCTACGCCAGGGATCTGCTCGAATTGGTGGCGATGCTGGATCGCTCCGAGGCACCCGCAGTTGCGGCGCTCGCCATGGCACGGCCGACGGAGATCGAAGGACGTCTCGTCGCGATCCTGGATTCTCGAGCGCGTCGCGATGCGGCCGGCCCCCGCCGGATCCTCGCAACTGTCGCCATCGCCGCCGCCATCGTGGTAAGCGTCGGAGCGGTCCGGGCGGTGCCTGCCAGCGCTGCCCCACTATCGTCGCGCACGACCGTCGACCCGATTACGAGACTGGCCTCGACCGCGGCGAACGCGGCGCTGCCGCGTCATCGCGTGCACGTGCGGTTGCTTGCCGGCCCACACGAGAAACCGTGGCTCGTGCTCGCCAGCGCGGCGTCGACCGCCGGGACACTCGACAACGACGCCGACAAGCGCGATCTCCTGATCCAGATTGCCCGGCTCTACTGCGGTCATGCACAGTTGCGACGCGCATTCTTTGATGCGGCCGCCAGAGTGAGCTCCAGCCCGGAGCGTCGCCGAGTGCTCCTTGGGCTGTTGGCGAGTACGGACGGCCACGACGTCCCAACGATCGCCGCCACGCTGCGCACCGCCCGGGGGATGGCGGCGGACGCTGACAAGGTCCGCGTGCTGCGAACCGTAGCCAGCGTCGATCCTCTGACGGATCCAGAGGTTCAACGCGAATTCTTCGCCACGACCGCCACGGTTTCGTCCCTGCCGGATCGTACCTCGGTGTTGCTTGCCGTTCTTGGCGAGCTACGCGCGCGCTCCACCCGTCGCGTCAGTCATCGGTCGACCGAGCTCGCGCGACTGACGACCGCCGCCGCGGAGACGCTGGACAGCACGGGCCGATCCCGTGTCCTGCACGCGGCCGCCGGACTCGTCGGCGTTGGCGGCCTGTCGTAGCCCGACCGCTTCACTTCACCCCTTCGATGACCTTCCTGCGTGCAGCCACCTCGCGAGCTATGGGGCTAATGGCCATCGTCGCCGGTAGCGTGCAGGCGCAGTCATTCGTGCTGCAAGTCCCGCTACGCAGCCAGCAAGCGACGGTGTCACAGCGGATCGGCCTCACCGATATTACGATCGAGTATCACCGGCCCCTGGCGAACGACCGACAGATTTGGGACAGCCTGGTACCGTATGGTCAGGTGTGGCGTGCGGGCGCGAACATCAACACGACCATCTCGTTCACGGACCCCGTCACGATCGACGGCCAGCCGCTCGATCGAGGCACCTACGGCCTGCACATGATCCCGACCGCCGACGCGTGGACGATCATCTTCTCCAGGAACTCGACGTCGTGGGGCTCCTTCACGTATCACGAGTCGGAAGATGCCTTACGCATTGCCGTGAAGCCCGTGGCGGCGCCCATGCGCAACGCGCTCACGTACGAATTCGAACAGCTCCAGCCAGCATCGACTGTTGTCGAGATGGAATGGGCCAAACTCGCGGTGCCGTTTACCGTGTCGGTCGATGTGCACGCGGTCGTGTTGGCCAGTCTGCAGAAGCAGCTCCGGACACTGGCGCGCTACACGTGGATGAGCTGGGATGACGCCGCGAATTACCTGCTGGGCGAGCACATCGCCCTCGACACGGCCCTCGCGTACACCGGAAAGTCGATCGACCTCGAGGATCGGTACGACAATGAGATGACGAGGTCTAAGGTCTTGGCGGCGCTCAATCGCCCGGACGAGGCCACAGTGGCGCAACGAAAGGCCCTCGACATCGGCACTCCCGTACAGGTCGACGGCTTCGCCCGGCAACTCTTCGCCGACAAACACCGCGACGAAGCCTTCGCGATCTTTCGGGAGAACGCCAAACGGCATCCCGACAGCTGGGTCGCCCACGAAGGGCTCGCCCGGATGTACAGCGCCGAGGGCGATTTCGCTGACGCACAGAAGGAAATGCGGGTGGCAGTGGCGGGTGCGCCTGCGACCCAGCAAGGCGACCTCGGGACCTTGATGAAGCGGCTCGTCGCCAAACAAGACATCAATTAGCGACCACCCGGCAGCGTCGACATACGAAAGCGCCGCAGCCCTGAGGCCCGCGGCAAGACTACCCACCGGAGTGGCGCTACTGCCGACCGGCCTGTGGCCGCGGTTTGAGCCGCAGGGTGAGCAGATGCGTGCGCGCACGCCGCGTTCGACTCATCGCCGGGGCCGCCTCGACGAGCACGATCGCCGACGCGCTGCCGACCTCGTTGATGTCGGAGGAGCCAGGCGTCGCCGCGTACGCCGTTACGGTTGACGTCCCAATTCCGATCGCATCCGTCACGATCGTGTCGCCGCTCGCACTCACGCCCCCCAGCACGCCGTCTGCGCAGCACCCCCATGACACGACGGGCGTCCCCGGCACGCCGGGATCCGTCGCCGCCGCAACGAAGATGAGCGTGTCGCCAAGGACCACCGTGTCAGCCGTGGGAGAGATCGAGACAGTCGGCGGCGGCGGTACCTGGACCGTCAACTGCACGGCACCGGTGAACGTGGGATTGGAAACGCCATTGAACGGCGCCGACGTGACACTCACGGACGCGATGTAGCCGATCGCCTCGAGCGTTTGGGTGCTCGCCGGGTTGCACACAATCTGGGTTGGTGCGAGGCCTGGATTGCAGGGAGCCGGCTGACCCGGCGGCGCCGCGCCGCCGCTTTGGATAACGGCGGTCGTCCAACCCGCTACCGGCAACGAGCTCACGACGAGCCCCCCCGGCGTTGTGACGAGGATCGTGTCGAGGCGCGCAAGGCTGATCGTGTCGCCGCCCACCACCGAATACGCCGGGGTTCCCGACACCGCCAACGACAGCGGCTGAGCGCCTGCGAGCCCGCTGTTCACGTACCACCAGATCGTGTTGTGCTGATCGGGCACGCCCTTCACCGACTTGGCGTGCACGGTGGTCGACCAGTAGCCGTTGTACTGAAATGCCGACGCCCCGGTCGGCCAGCCGCCGTCCGGGCAGTACGCGACGAAGGTGCCCGCCAGCACGGTGCATACGCCCGGCGCCCCATTCCCAAGCACCGGGAAATAGGTCACCCCCGATACACTCGCGAGGGCCACCGCGCCCACCGAATCACCCAGTGAGTTCTTGAGGACCCATCGCACGTGCTTGCTGATGTCGTAGGGGACGCCGAACGGGACCACCGTGCCGCTATCGAAAACAAAGGTCTCGGTTGTCGGCGTGTTGTTCAGCGGGACCACGATCGTTGCCGCGCCAGTGACGCTGCCCGCCGAAGCCCCGATCTGTGTCGTACCAGCGCCGACCGCGGTCACACGCCCAGACGTGCTCACGGTCGCAACAGCTGGCACGCTACTCGACCAGGCGACCGGCTGGCCCTTGAGCACGCTGCCATTCACGTCCTTCACCGTGTCGTTCAACTGCACGATCGCACCGATCTGCAGCGTATCGCGCACCGGCGAGACGACGATGGCGCCGATCGGGGCCGCCACGACGCTGACCACACTCACGCCGTTGATGCCGTTGATCGACGCTTTCACGGTATCGAGTCCAGGCGCGACGCCCGTCACGACTCCCTGGCTCGAGACGGTCGCAATGTTCGTAGCGGCCGACGTCCAGACGGGCGTGTAGCCGGTCAGTGTATCGCCAGTCCCGTCGAGGAAAACGGCGCTCAACGTGACAGTCGATCCGTTGCGCACCGTCGGGGCATTCGGCGCTACGGCAATTCGGGCAAGCGATCCACCCCCGACGATCAACACGGCCTTGCCGACTCCACCGCCCACCAGCGCCTCGACGGTGTCCTTCCCTTTCCCGATCGCGACGGCGTGCCCGCCGATCGACACCGACGCCACGTTGGGGTTCGTCCCACCCCAGACCACCGTTGCTCCCGTCACGACCTGGCCATTCGACGTAAGCACGGTATCCGCGAACTGCACGCTCTGCCCGACACCGACGCTGTCCACGCTGGGGACCACCACGACGGTGGGCACACCAGTCGCTTGATTGCCGGACCGGCTGTCGTCCGGACTCGTCGTCGCGCATGCCGCGCCGGCGAGACATGCGGCCGGGATGACCCACATTCCGCCCGATCGGCGCCGCGCGCGACGAAACGGTTGCGTGACGGCCGCAATCATCTGCGTCGCAGCCCTGCGTCGGACGGTGCCTCGTGCAGTGTGTTGCTGCACGCCATCAGGTTGCCGCAGCGATGCACGGGTATATGGTACGACGTGAAGGGTGAACCGGACTATCGATATGCGCTATGCCGGAGCCGGTGTCCAGAGCGATGCGACACGAACCCCCGCCAGCTCACTGCGTGCGCCAATCGTCGGGCCTGCTCGCGGTGCGTTTGCGGCTCGACCGCTTGTTCGATGCTACGCTCGGCGCGCAGTTGCGTCTTGTGCAAAACCAGAGCTTGCTCCGACGCACGACCGTCCGACCGTGCCCCTGCCCTCATCACTGCGATCGTAGCGCCGCCACCGGATCATTCCGAAGCGCGCGTCGGGCAGGCAGCCAGCAGGCGGCGATGGCGATAGCCACGAGCAGCGCCGCGACGGCGGCGAATGTCGACGGGTCCGTGGGGCTGACGCCATAGAGAAGCGATCCCATGACCCGCGTGACGGCGAGCGACGACGCAAGGCCGATCGCGAGGCCGATCACGGCGGGGCGCAGACCGCGTGCAAGCACGAGTCGCATGACATCGCCGCGTTGCGCGCCCAGGGCGAGCCGCAAGCCAAGTTCCCGGGTCTGTTGCGCGACACTGTAGGAGATCACGCCGTACACACCGATGGCGGCGAGTGCGAGTGCGCTGAGTCCGAATGCGACCAGCACCAGGGTATTGAGGCGTCGGGGGGCGAGCGATGCCGATATCAACTGGTCGATCGCCACGACGCGATCGATCGCTTGCTCGGGATCCAATTGGTGAACCAGTGCGCGCACCGCCGCCACGGTCGCGCTCGGGTTGGCCGAGGTGCGGAGCAAGACCACGCGAGCCGCGCACAGCTCCGAGATGGCCGGGCCGGTGCACACGTGCATGTACGGTTCGTACGTGTGCGGCAGCGTGGCCTCATCCAGCGGCCCTTGTTTCACGTCCCCCACGACACCGATGATCGTGAGCCACACGTTGGGGGCACCCGACCCGCCCCATTTCAAACGGCGGCCGACGGGGTCTTCATTTGGCCAGAATCGCTTCGCCATGCCCTCGCTGATGATGACGGCGTCGCCGCGACCCCGAAGCTCGGTCTCGTCGAAGAGGCGGCCGCGTACCAGCGGGATGCCCAACGTCTGGAAGTAATCGCCGTCGACGAGCGTGTGCACGTTGGCGGGGACGCCGTTCTGCGGCTCCCCTTCGTGGCCCTCGGGCAGGAACAAGTGCGTCCATCCGACCGTCAGCGGCTCGTCACTGCCGGTTCCCGCTGCGACCACGCCGGGTAGTGCGCGGATTTGGGGGGTGAGCCGGTCGAAGAATGTTTGTGCATCGACGGGCGTGCGATACTGTACCGCCGGAAGGGAGATCTCGAGCGCCATCGTGTTCTCACGTTGGAATCCCGGATTGGTATCCCGAGCATGCACGAAGCTGCGGATCAGCAGTCCCGACCCGAGGACGAGCGTCAACGCGAGCGCCACCTGCGCGACCACGAACGCGTCGCGAACGACGCGATGCCCGCGGGCCGCCGTCTGGCCACGACCACCTTCGTTGAGCGTCTCGCTCAGCCGCGCGCCGGTCGTCGCGACGGCGGGGACGATCCCCAGGGCGATGCCTGAGATGATCGAGATCGCCAGTGCGAAAAAGAGCACGGTCGGATCGATGCCCACCTCTCGGGCGCGGGGCAGAATGTCAGCGGCGAGTGTCGCCAGTGCTCGCGTGCTCGCATAGGCGACGACGAGCCCGAGGACGCCGCCCAGGAGACCGAGCAGAGTGCTCTCGACGAGGAGCTGCCGCACGAGGCGTCGACGTCCCGCGCCTAGGGCGACTCGCACCGCGAGCTCCTTCTGACGATCCATGCCCCGTGCGAGCGTGAGGTTTGCAACATTGGCACAGGCGATCAACAACAGGAGTCCCACCGCGCCGAACAAGAGGAGGACCAACTGCTTCGACTGGCCGACGACCATTCTCGTTGAGCGCGGTGACCTGCGCCTCGAGAGCGAGCTTCGACCGGTCCCGGTAGGCGACCGGATAGAGTTCTTGAACGCTGGCTGCCACCGCCATCACATCTCTATTCGCCGCCGCCAGCGTCTCGCCCGGCTTGAGTCGTCCCAACACGCTGATGTTGAAGTTGTCGCCCCGTCCCGCGGGATCGCGTTCCGATGCGGTGTACGCGATCGGGATCCAGATCTGAGCTGGCTCATTGAACGGCAGCCCGCTGAGCGGAAACTCAAATCGGGCCGGCATCACGCCGATGACCGTGTACGGCTCCCGATCGAGAAAGATTTTGCGCCCGCCGATGTCGGGCTGTCCGCCGAATCGCGACTGCCACAACCCGTACGAGAGGACGGCGACGTTGTGTCCAGCCACGTCCTCTTCATCCGTGAACGTGCGGCCTAGCGCGGGCGTGGTGCCCAGTGCTCGAAACACGCCGGCCGCCGTGCGAGTGACCTCGACCCGCTCGGGCGTGCCGTCGCCGGAGAGGTCCTTGGAGGTCCCGTTGAATCCACCGAGCTCGTCGAACGAGTGGCTCAACCGGCGGAAATCCGGGACATCCTGGGCGGACAGCGACATGTTGCCAGGTCGGATCTTAGGGATCGACTCCTGCAGGATCACGAGGCGATCCGCTTGCGGGAATGGCAGCGGACGGAGCAACAGGGTGTTGACGACGCTGAACATCGAGGTCGTCGCCCCGATCCCGAGCGCGAGCGTCAGCACGGCGGTCGCGGCGAAGCCCGGATGCTTGCGCAGCATCCGCGTGGCAATCTGGATGTCCTGTCGCAGCGTCTCTTTCACAGATGGCTCCTCAATCGACCAGTACCGGTGCGGGTCTCTCTCATCGATGTGATGGTGCCAAACTCGCGACTATCCGATGGGTTCCTTACCGTGCAGCCGTCCGAGGTCTGTTCTCCAACGTCCAACGTATAACGTCTACCCTCCTGCCCATTACCCGTCACCCTACTGCGCCGCGACGGTGCCGCAGTTCCAGCGCCCTGACGCGGTCTTGTCGTTGAGGACGAACGTGCCCGACTTGCCGTCGGCGCCGACGGTCACGCTGCCGAGTCCACCGTACGCGTCCTGCGTCGCGGTTTTCCCAAGGTAGAGCATCACGATCACGTTCTTATACGCGCCCGGCCCAGTGAACGGCGCCTTGCTCGCATGCATCGCGTCGGCCATCACCGACCCGGGGCCAATCGTGAACGCGAGCGGCGGCAGCGCGTCCGGGCCGAAGACCGCGCCCAACGTCCCGTCAGCTCGCTTGAGGCAATGACCGGAGGAAACGGTGAGCGCCTTCGGCTTGTCGATCGTCGCGGTCGCACCGGGCCCCTGCGCCGCCGCGCGTCCAGCCCCGGCGATCGCCGTACAAACGCCGAGAGCGACCGCCACAGATACCAACCGTGTACTCCTCATGCTCTCTCCGAGGTTGTTCAAGGCGTGAATCGGTTCACGTGATAGGCGACGTCGCCGCTCATCGTGTCGATCGTCGCGTGCAGGATCATGGCAGGAATGAGCGAGCCCGACCAGACCGCAATCAGCGCGAAGAGGAGTCCGAGCCCACCGGTCTTGAGAATCCCGCTCCAGCCGTAGTAAGCGTGGTAAACGCCAAAGAGCACCGCAGTGGCCACGACCGCGCCCACGAGACCCGTGTAGCTCGCCACGACTGCCAGCAAGAACCCGCGAAAGAACACCTCTTCACAGATACCGGCAGTGATCGCCACGAACGTCCAGAGCTTTCGCTCTTGTGGCGTATGTGGAGTGATCCCCCCGACGGACGCGACCTGGGCGCGGAGAGCCGTTGCCAGCTCCGGGCGATCGAGAAGGGCGCGACGTTGCTTGGTCGCGACGATCACGTAGGCCAGCGCCAGGACGAAGCAGATGCCGAATTCCAGCGGATGCGGTTTCCCGAGCAGAAGCACGCCCCACGGCCGCTTGTCGGCGATCCAGACGAGCGCGATCGCGGCGACGAGCACCCACTGGTAGACGACGAAATACCGATATGTCGGGAGGCGCGACTGATCATGAACCCCGCGCGCCGGCGCGCGGATCAAACGCGCGAACAGGCCGATCTCGATGGCCATGCAGACGATCATGACCACGAGCAGCACGAGATCGACTGTACCCGGCGCGTACATCACCGAACGATCACGTTAGACGTCGGACGTTAGACGTTGGACGCTGGGCGTACTACCGGAACACCGCCAGCGGCATGTACGCCGACACGCCCCAGTTCGGCTGATCGACGATCTGCGAGATCTTGAGGTCGGCCGCGAGGCTGCACAGGATGTACGCGTCCTCGCGACTCAGCTTCTTCTCGCGACCGAGCCAGTCGATGAGCTCCCGGACCGCGTTCTTGGCGTTGGTCATGAGGTCGGGGCCGAGCGCCGTCGCAGCATAGTAGCCGCGCACATCGGAGCGGGGCTGCAACGGGCCGGGCGGGGTGCGGAAATGGTAGCGCCACGCCGGCATCTTCCCGCCCTTGATCACGTTGAAGCGCAGGCTGAAGCGCATCGGACACTCGATGCCGGTGACACACACTTCGCCGTCGCCCTGCGCGGCATGACAATCCCCCGCCGAAAACAGCGCGCCCCGCACAAACACAGGGAGATACAACGTGCTCCCCGCGGTGAGATGCCGAGTGTCGATGTTCCCCGCACCCTTGGTCGGCGGCAGTACGTCAATTGGGCCCGGTTCGTCGGTCGCGACCCCCATTGTCCCGCAAAACGGTGCGATCGGAATCCGGATGTCGTCGCGCAGGGCGGTGTCATTCCCATTCGACAGGTCGAAGTATCTGATGTAGGGCGCCTTGAAGTCCTCGGCCAACAATCCAAGGCCCGGGATGATCGCGGCCCAGCCCCAGGCGAGTGGCTCGAGGGACAGGATCGACACTTCGAGCGTGTCTCCCGGCTCTGCGCCCCGCACGTAAACCGGTCCCGCCAGGGGATAGAGCTTGTCGAAGTTGAGCGCCGCGAGCGCGGAAGCTGGCATGCCCGGCTTGAGCTGACCACCGCTCACCTCCTCGGTCTCGCAGTGCACCGTGTCGCCAGGATCGATCTCGATAGCGGGTTTGTTCTTGTAATCCCACTTGTAGTGGACCCGCTCGGGTGGAATGCGATGCTCGGCCACGGTCACCTCTCCTTGCTAGACGCTGGACGCTAGACGCTACAAGTTGGACGTTAGACGTTGGAGGATACCACGGCGGCCAAGCTAGCAGGGCTGTAGCGGCAATCGAGGTTCCTTTCTAACGTCTAGCGTCTAGCGTCTAACATCTAGCGTCTAACCTCCATGCGCAACCGACTGGTCCTACTCCTTCTTGGCGCAGTGCTGAATAGCGCCGCCGCTCCGCTCTACGCGCAGGATGCGAAGCCACAAGACACCGAGGTGTGGCAGCCGGTACCCCCGGTCGTCACACCGGGCGCTGCTGTCGGCGCGCCGCCATCCGACGCGATCGTGCTGTTCGATGGCAAGAACCTGGACCAGTGGGTGTCGGTCCGCGACAAGACTGCAGCCAATTGGACCGTGGCCGATGGCATTGTCACGGTCAACAAGGCCGCGGGAGACATCGAAACCAAGCGGTCGTTCACGAACTTCCAGCTGCACGTCGAGTGGCGCATTCCCGCCAACGTTACCGGCAGCGGCCAGGAGCGAGGCAACAGCGGCGTGTTTCTCGCCGCACTCCCGAGTGGTATCTACGAGCTGCAGATCGTGGATTCCTACAACAACCCGACGTACGTCAACGGCATGGCCGGCAGCATCTACAAGGAAAGCATCCCGCCCGTGAATCCGAGTCGCAAGCCGGGCGAGTGGCAGAGCTACGACGTCGTGTGGACCGCGCCCACGTTTAACGCCGACGGCTCATTGAAGACTCCGGCCTACGCCACCATCTTCTTCAATGGCGTCCTCGTCGCCAATCACTTCCAGCTCAAGGGCGAGACGAAGAACACCGGTCAGCCGGCGTACCATTCCTACACCACCGCGCCCATCGCCCTGCAAGCCCACGGCGACCCGAGTCCGCCGATCAGTTTTCGCAATATCTGGGTGCGGGAACTGGCCCCGCAGTAAGATCAGCCTAGTCCTCGAGCGCCGGCATAGTCGCCAACACGTCCCGCGCCCATGGCCGATCGACGACCGGCTCGTCCCGCTGCACGCGTCCGTCGCGAAACACGATGATCCGGTGCGCGAACTGCGCGATGTCCGCCTCGTGCGTCACCATCACGACCGTGAGACCCAGATCGTTGAGGTCCTGCAGGACTTGCATGATCTCCACCGACGTGCGGCTGTCGAGGTTCCCGGTCGGTTCATCGGCCAGTAACAAGGCCGGCCGATTGACCAGCGCGCGCGCAATGGCGACTCGCTGTTGTTGGCCGCCAGACAGCTGCGAGGGGAAGTGCTCGGCGCGTTCGGCGAGCCCCACGGTCGCCAGCGCGGCATTCGCGCGCGCGCTCCGCTCGGCCTTGTCGAGGCGCGTGTAGAGTGTCGGCAGTTCGACATTCTCGAGGGCTGTCGTGCGCGCCAATAAGTGGAACCCCTGGAACACGAATCCCAGCTTGCGGTTTCGGATGCCGGCCAGCGTCTCCTTATTGAGGGTGGAGACGTCGATCCCGTCGAGCAAATAGCGGCCCGTCGTCGGGCGATCGAGACAGCCCAGGATATTCATGAAGGTCGACTTCCCGCTGCCACTTGCGCCCATGATGGCGACGAAGCTCCCGCGCTTCACGCTCAAGCTGACACCGCGCAGCGCGTGCACGCGTGTCTCGCCAAGGTCGTAGTACCGGTTGAGCTCCTCGACCCGAATCATCTCGCCGCCCAGCGCTTGGTGTTCGCCATCGGCGTCGCTGGACGAACCTGTCGCGTCGTGGGCTGCCACGCCAGTGAAGCGCTGGCGCATCTCGCGGGCAAGCTGTGTGAACGGCACGGTGCGATCGCGAGCGGCCTATCGCCGCGCGCCGCTTTGTGCGACGGATCCGGTAATGACGTCGTCACCCGTGTTCAACGTGCCCTTGGTCACTGCGACGACCTCGGTGTAGGCGTGGTCGGTGATGCCGACCGCCAGTTGCACGGGCTCGACATCGCCGCCGTTGGTGCGCTTCCAGACGATAGCCCTCTCCTGCGCCTGAGCAGCGTGCCCGGCCGGCCGGTGGGTCGGCGAGTTCGACGCCGGGATCGTTGCTGCCGTATCGTCCGCCGGAGTGAAGCCGGTGCGCTCCGTCGCGTGATCGTCAATGCCCGCGCGGACGTACAACCGGTGCAGCTCAGCGGGCTTCAGCGGGGGACGATATCGGAGCGCGCTGTTGGGCACCTTCACCACGTCGTGCACGCTGGCCACGGGGACCGTGACGTATGCGGTCATCCCGGGGAAGAGCTTGACATCCGGATTGGCAAAATCGATGATCGTGCTGTACGTGACGACGTTCTGGACCGTCGTCGCGTTCATGCGAATCTGGCTCACGATTCCCTTGAATGTCTCCTTCGGGAACGCGTCGACCTTGAACGTGACCTCTCGTCCGAGCCGCACCCGGCCCACGTCGGACTCGTCGGTCGCGGCGTAGAGCTGCATCTTGGTCAGGTCCTGCGCGATGGTGAAGACCGTCGGCGCCTGCAGCGAGGCGGCAACCGTCTGCCCGACGTCGACGTTGCGCGCGACCACGGTGCCATCGATCGGCGAGCGGATGACCGTGTACTCGATGTTGGCGCGCGCGACATCGACCGCTGCGGCCTTGAGCTTGACCTGGGCCTTGGCCTGCGCCAACGCCGCCACCGCCCCATCGACCGTCGCCTGAGAGACATCGACCGTCGCCTTCATGTCTGTCAGCGTTTGCGCCGTCGCGTAGTCCCTGGCCACGAGGGGGACGTAACGGTCGTAGTCGCTCTTGGTCTGTGCCAGAGTGGCCTGCGCCTTTTCGAGATCCGCCTGAGCGGCGACGACACTCGCCTGGGCGCTCTCGAGGTCCGCGGTCGCCTGCTCCAGGGCCGCCCGGAAGAGAGTGGGATCGATGAGCGCGATGATGTCGCCGCGGTGGACTCGGGAGTTGAAATCGGCGCGAAGCGTGGCGATCTGTCCGGACACCTGGGAGCCGACTTGCACGGTCGTCACGGCGTTGACGGTACCGGTGGCGTCGACGACGTCGTGGATGTCGCCGCGTGTCACGGGTGCCGTGAAGTATTGCACGTGCGATCCACCGCGTAGCTTGAAGGCGGCGAATGCGACGACGAGCGCGACACCACCGATGGTGACGGCCCAGCGGATACGTCGTGGCGAGGTTGCGCTCGTGCCGTCACTCATAGCGGAGGGCATCAATGGGATCCAGGAGCGCGGCTTTGCGCGCGGGGTAATAGCCGAAGAACACACCGACGGCGATCGAGAACAGTGCGGCCAGGATCACCGCCTCGACCGAGAGTTGCATGGCCCAGCCGAGGGCTCGGCCGCCGACGATGGAGACCAGGATGCCGAGGAGCACGCCGGCCGCACCGCCGACGAGGCTCAAGAGCACCGACTCTCCCAGGAACTGGAGTTGAATCGCGCTCTCGGTCGCGCCGACCGCGACGCGCACACCGATCTCGCGGGTGCGTTCGGTGACGGAGACGAGCATCACGTTCATGATGCCGATGCCACCGACGATGAGGGAGATCGATGCGATCGCGGCCAGCAGGAGGGTGAGCGTACGGCTGGCCTCGAGCTGCGCCTGGATGATGTCCTCGGGGTTGCGGATGTTGAAATCGTCGTCCTGTTCCGGCCGCAGCCAATGCCGGTCGCGGAGGAGGGCGGCCGCCTGTTGGCCGGCCAGTTTGATGGCAGAAGGCGAGACGGCCGAGCACATGATGTCATCCAACCAGTCGACGCCGCGGATTTTCTTCATGACCGTCGTGTACGGCATGATGACGACATCATCCTGGTCCTGGCCCGACATCGACAGACCTTTCGGTTGAAGCGTTGCCACCACTCGGCACGGCAGGCCGGTGACTCGAATGACCTTGCCGAGTGGGTCCTCGTTGGGAAAGAGTTGTTGCTGCACCGTTAGGCCGATCACGCAGACGTCCGCCGCTCGATCGACATCGTCGGTCGAGAACAACGCACCTTCGACCGCGTACCATCGCTTGATGTCGAAGAATTCCGGCGCGACGCCGCGGTAGTTCGTGAACCAGTTCTGGTTGCGATAGACGATCTGGATCGACCCATCAAGATTGGGCGACAGCGCCTTGATGAGCGGGACCTGATTCTTGATGGCCGAGGCGTCAGCCAAGGTCAGGCTTTTCGTGCCATGCACGCCGGTCCGCACGCCGTTGACGGCCCGGCCCCCCGCCTGGATCCAGACGAAGTTGTCGCCCAGGTTGCTGAGCTGCTCCTCGACGCGCGCCTGCCCGGCCTTGCCGATGGCCACGACACAGATGACCGCCGCGATCCCAATCGTGATCCCGAGGATCGTGAGGAGACTCCGCATCTTGTTGCGGAGCAGCGTCCAGATGGACGAGGCGAGGAGAGCCCAGTAGTTCAAAGGCGGGGTGACGGGTTACGGGTTTCGGGAACAGCAGGCGAAGGCCGGCGAGTCAGCACCGACATGACCCAGGTAGGGCCGTCAGGCTTGCACAACAATCACATCCACCGACCCGCGGCACCATACCGCACCCGGTTGACCGCCCATATCGAATGCCGGTATAGCGGGCCGACCCCTAGCGCCGTGCGTGCCGCACGTAGGGCTGGCCACGAAGCCACCGGCGGTCGGCGGGGCACTCGGGAGTCTCGCCGTCCATCCGACTTGTAGGGGTAGCCTTCAGGCCGCCCATCCGCTGTCCGTATGGTTGTCGTTGCCGTCACCCGTCACCCGTCACCCCAGCCCTTCCCCCTCACTGCACTCTCACAATTCCGACCCGAAACCCACTCAATGGCGAGATCGGCCCCCCAGCCCCGCTCAGGAGCTGCAGCTGCTCGTCGATCGCGGCCGGGCCGTTGGGCAGGAGCCAATACGTTTTGCCGGTCCCCGGGATGCTGGTCCTCTTGAACTGGAATGGCCCCGGCGCGAGGAGATACGGTCGGAGCGGCGCGGGAAGCGGATAGAACGACGCCTGCGTGAAGAGCACCGCATAGATGTTCCGCAGGTCGAAGCTCGGCACCGTGACGCGCGGGTCCTGCGGGATGAACGACGCGGAGTCGAGCAGCGTCGATTGGTCGAGCGCAGTCGCGAGACTCCAGTAGACCAGCATGTCGGGCACCGGAGCACCCGTGGCGCTGCTCACGTTGGCGAGCCCGTGGAGGCTGGTGTTGGTAATCATCGACTTGATGAATCCACCTTCGGCGGCGGCGCTCGAGCCGGTCGCGTAGTTGTCGATCGCCCAGCGTGCGAAGTTCCACCCGGCGCCGTATTTCCCTTCTATGGATCCTGAGAAGGACTCCTGTGGCGAGAGGCCCGTGCTGTCGGTCTCCTCGAGGAAGGTGAAGAGAAATGGGAAGTGGCTGAACGTGAAGGTGAACGGGCTGTTGGCCGTCTGGCACGGCAGCGGGTCGAAGAACGTCGGTTCGCACCCGATCGTCTGATCGAACCCTGCGTCCGAGCGCCAGCTGGCCAGGTTGTAGTTGCGTCCCCAGATCTCCGATGAGACCTGAGCCAGTCCTTCCTCGAGCCAGACGAGCTCCGGCTCATATGTGCCGCCGATGATGTGATCACCGATCGAGACCACGTGCTTGCTCTCGTGGGCGGCGGTCGAGCGCGCGAATGCCTCCCAGTCGCTCACGTCGAACCCGCTCGCGGATGGGACGGACATGTAGATCATCTCGGTCAGGTTCGAGAATGGATTCACGCTGCGCGAGTAGAAGTCGCAAGGGCTGACCATGGCAATGATACCACCCGCGAAGGTGTTGATGACCGGCGTGAACACGATCGTGACCTTACCGGCGCCCGAGAGATCCTGATCGAGCTGCAGCGGGTCGCCGATGTAGGTCAGCAGGTGCTTCGCGTAGGTCAGCGTGTCATACTCGACGCCGAACCGGTGGTAGTAGGCGGAGTCGAACCGGAATGGCGATGGCCAGTTCGTGAGGCTGGTATCGGCGAGCACTTGCACGTGGGTGCCTGTGTAGACCGTTCGGGCCCCGATCGAATCGACCTGACTGCACATTCCCAGCAGTGCGGTGCGCACGTATACCTTGTTCACATTGCCGACCTTGGTGCCGACGAGCGACCGCGCTGTGACGCCTGGCGGCTGTGTGCGGCGCGAGGCAGCATCGGCTCGCAGTTGCGGCAACGGATTGCCGTAGCGCTCGAGGATGCGCCGATTGTCCTCGAGGACGGCGAGGTGATTGCGCACTGAGCGTCGCATGAATGCCATCTCGCGCCGGTACGCGGGCGGAATCGGGGTCGTAGCTGGACGAATCTGGCCGGGTGACACCTGGCGCGGCTGTGAGGCAACCCCGTGGGTGGGGGTTCGACTCCGGACCGCCGTGCTCACGCCGACCAACGATCCCGCGATCTGAAAGTCCTCGAGCGACGCGGAGCCAGAGTCGGTGTTGACGACGGTGATGAGATAAATGCCGTTCGGGGCGAGTGAGAGTGTCGTCTCGAAGGCGGGCGAGCCCGTGAAGATGGCGGCCTGCCCGACAGCGAGCGACGTCACGTTGGTGGGACATGTGACGCCAATGTTGACGACGAGCGGTGCACTGCCTGTGAGGCCTGCATAGGGCGTTGGTGATGGGGGCGTGCAGCCGGTTGGCACGTTCGACACGGTGATCGAGCCAGCACCTTTGCCGATGGGGATGCCGGTGACCGAGTACGTGCCCGTGGCCAATGTCGTGACCGAAGGCAGTGCGGTGGTGCCCGACGGCGTGACGGTCACGGTCGCGTTGGGGACGCCGACGCCGCCTGGATTGGTGGCGACGGTCCCCGAGATCGTGCCACCTGGCGGGTGGCAGGTAACCGTGATGTTGGCGGTTGCCGTCGCGCCTGGGGTCGCCAGCGAGTATGGCGTCGGGTTGGGTGTGGCGCAGCCACTGGGGAGCTTCGATACCGCAACCATGCCGCTGCCAATGGGCACGTCGGCGACCTGGTAGGCGCCGCTGGTGTCGGTGATGACTGCGGGGAGCGCGGACCCGTTTGTGGGCGTCACGACGACATTGACGCCGGCCAGTCCCCTGCCGAGGCTACTCGAGACGATGCCGGAGAGCGATCCGTTTCTGGGCGCAGTCAACGAGTGGGAGCACGCGCTTGTCGCAACCACCGAAGCGAGCGCGATGATCCTGATTACGCGACTTGCACGGTGACTGCGGGTGTGCACCACTGTCCGTCACCTTCGGCTGCTCTGGTCCAGCACACGACAACCGCGAACGCTTGGGGGTGCGCGTGCGTAGAGGTCCGACGCTACTTGTCGGCTCGCTACCGGCGCGCATGAGAACGCGCCGAACCATATCAAGTCCGGGAAGATCGAGCAATGGCGAATTTGCCGAGCTGTGCTGATGCGGATGGCTGGCTCGACAGTGCGCTTCGGTCAGGTCGTCTCGTTTTGCCGTCGCACCGAACGAGATGTGTCGCCACTCGTACCAATGAGCGCCCATGCATCACGGGTCGCTGGCCAACGGGTCGAACATCGTGTCGCGACGGCGCCTTCCTCGCCATCTTTATCACCGCCACATGTCTTCGCGGCGAACTCGCGTTCTTGAGTAGTTTGTCTACTTTCAACTTTCTGTTGTTCTACTTTCTCGGGCGCGTGAGCGCCCGTCGCCCGGGACTGGCGGGCGGCGACATGGAGCGGAGAACGTGACCGACATTCAGATTAAAAAGAGCGGATCCCGGAAGCCACGTCCGGCGGATGCGGATCTGGTATTCGGGACGGTGTTCACGGACCACATGTTCGTGATGGACTACTCCGACGACCATGGGTGGCATTGTCCGCGCGTCGAGCCCTATCAAGCGTTGCCGCTCGATCCCGCGGCGATGGCTTTACAGTATGGGCAGTCGGTGTTCGAGGGGCTCAAGGCCTACCGCTCCAAGAGCGGCTCGATCGGGATCTTCCGCCCATCCGCCCATGGGGAGCGGCTCGTCCGTTCGTGCGCGCGAATGTGCATTCCGGAGATCGACCCGGACTTGTTTGTGGAGGCCCTGAAGGCGTTGGTGCAGGTTGACGCCGAGTGGGTGCCGAGCGCCCGGGGGACCGCTTTGTATCTCCGTCCGACGGTGGTGGCGTCGGAAGCCGCACTCGGCGTACGTCCGGCGCGGCGGTTCATCTATTACGTGATCATGACGCCGGGCGGCCCGGTGTACGGCAGTGACCCGCGGCTCAAGATTTTGGTGTCCGACCGACACGTGCGGGCGGTCCGTGGCGGCGCCGGGTTCGCGAAGACGGGCGGCAACTATGGGCCGACGTTGCTGTCGACGCGTGAGGCACAGCAACAAGGATTTCATCAGGTGCTGTTCCTCGACGGTGTGCACCGGGAGTATGTCGACGAGCTCGGCATCATGAACTTCATGGTGAGACTCGACGACGAAGTCGTCACGCCGCCGCTGTCGGACACCATCCTTGCGGGGGTCACGCGCGATTCCGTGCTGACCCTGCTGCGCGACTGGGGCGTGCCGGTCGTCGAACGCCCGCTATCGATCACCGAGATCTTCGAAGGCGGCCGTCGCGGGCACCTCAAGGAAGCGTGGGCGACGGGGACCGGCGCCGGCATCGCGGCGATCGGCGAGTTGTCCTATCGTGGCGAGCGCTTAGTGATCAACGGGGGCGACACTGGCGCGCTCACTCGCAAGATCGACGCGGCGCTCGCCGGCATTCGCTATGGGGAGTCAGAGGATCCTCATGGCTGGATGGAGCGCCTGTAGCGCTTCCCGCAGTGAGTGAGATCGCGTCGGGAGGATCGACTGCTAACGAGAGTCGGCATGACTAGAGACGCTCGGCGGCCCGGAGTCCGGATCGGGGTGGGATCAACGCGCGGTGCGCCCCTTTTAGGCGAGACCTGACGTGGCAAATGCAGCCTGCCGGCGTAGCACCAGCAGGATCCCGCCCGCACACAGCGACACCACCGCGAGTGCGAGAAACGCCCCGGTCATGCCGCCGGTCGCGTCCTTGAGAAGGCCGACCGCAAACGGGCCAACAAACCCCCCGACGCTGCCAATCGAGTTGACGAGCGCGATCCCGGCCGCCGCTGCACTGCCGCGAAGGATCATTGTCGGGATGCACCAAAACGGAGGGTAGAAAGCCCGCTGTCCAAGGCCAACGACCGTGAGCGCCGCGAGTGGCCCCCATGGATGCGGTAACAAGGCCGCGCCGAGAAAGCCAATCGCGATGACGACGGTGCTCGCCGCGGCGTGAAGAAAGCGCTCTTCGTTCCGGTCTGAGATGATCCCCGAGAGTATCGTCGAAACCGCAGTCAACGCACCGATCGCCCCGAAGAGAAGAGCGGTGACGCCATTACTCGTATGGAGCGCGTCACGGATCGCGATCGGGGCCCAGAAATCGAAGCTGTATGCCGTCGTGAGCAGCAGGAACCACGGGAGCGACACCATCCACACGACGGGATTCGCCAGGGCCCGGAGCGGCTCACGAATCGACACAGTCGCTGGTGCTTCCTGGTCTCGCCGAAGACGCTCGACAAGCCAGGCCCGTTGCTCGTCCGACAGCCAGTTGGCTGCCTCCACCCGATCAGGGAGGTACGTCAGCACCGCAAACCCCAGAAGAACCAATGGAATCCCCTCGATGAGAAACAACCATTGCCAGCCGTGGAGGCCGAGATGTCCGTCGAATCCAAGCAGCCAGCCACTGATGGGGGCGCCGATCGCCTGGGAGAGAGGAATGGCGATCATGAAGCGGGCGATCGCGCGAGCGCGCTGTGTCTGTGGAAACCACTCGCTCAGGTAGTACACAATGCCTGGGAAAAACCCGGCCTCGGCGAATCCCAGCAGGCCACGAACGAGGTAGAAGTGGCCAGGCGTGCGGACGAACATCATAGCTGACGCGATGACTCCCCAGCTGATCATGATGCGGGCGATCCACAGACGGGCGCCCACTCGAGCCAGAATCAGATTGCTCGGCACTTCGAACAGCGAATACCCAATGAAGAACACCCCCGCGCCGAACCCGTAGGCGGCGGCGCTGAAGTGCAGATCGCGGTTCATTTGCAGCGCGGCGATCGCGACGTTGGTCCGGTCGAGGAAGTTGAAGACAAACAGAATGAACAGGAACGGCAGGAGTCGCACGCTCGCTCGACGAATCGTCTCGCGCGCGATGGCCGAGTCATCCAGTTCGACAATCGTTCCCGCGGACACAGCGACATCCGCGATCGAGGCCATGTGCGCTCCGTAGTTGACGGCTATGCGACCTGCGTTCTCGGGTCGATCGCGCCGATCGCGAGCAGCATGCGCATCAATACTTCCAGGCCGTCACGTTCTCTCCAGCTGGGGCATGTGCCGTGATTGCCGCCGCCATCTCGCGTACGATCGAACCCATCTGTGCGTGACGCCACCCGTGCCCCCGAAATGGACGGCCGTAGTGAAACTCTCCGGCGACGTGTGGCGCTCGCGAGCTATCGAGGAAGCGGTCGAGGTCAACGACAGCCACATTCAAGTAGAAGTTGTCCATGTCGCCGACGTCAACGTGAATCTTGTCTACAAGCTGCGGTCCGATCCGGGACCAATTCTTCTCCGCATACGCGCGCAGGTCGTAGCCGTTGTCGCGCATGTACTGCGCGACGGCCGGGTCAATGTGGCCGGTGCGTTTGTCCCATAGCGGCTTCGGATATCCGTCATCCCCGACCGGAGAATAGACCGACTCCCATGCTTCGATCTGATCTCCCGATCGCCCGTGGCTGCCCAAGACCGCCTCATGCTGACTTTGCGATTGGTTCGTCAAGAGTGTCTGCCCGTCGTTGCCTCGCATGAACGGCCGATCGGGATGGATCCACCTGTCGATTGGGCTCGCGCCCCAGAAGTTCGCGACGTTGACATTCCCGGTCACGAAAAAGGCATTCGTATCAGTGTAGGCGTTGACGAGTCCGTAGTCGCGAAAATCGATCGGGTCCGGGAACGCTGTCCACGTGCCGCCAAAGAAGTCAGGATGGTAGAGCTGGAGCGCGAGCGACTCCCAGCCGCCTGTGGAGCCGCCGGTGAGCACCCGCGCGTACGGCTTCGCGATGATCCGGAAGTGAGATTCGATATACGGAATGAGCTCTCGCATCAGAGCGTCGCCGTATGGTCCATTGTTCGCTGAATTCACCGCGTAGGAGTCGTCGTAATAGGGCGTGGGGTGTTGAAAAGTGACCGCAATGATCCGCGGGAAGTGTGCCCCGTTCCATTCCTTGTAAAGCGCATATCCGGTTTCCCGGTTGTAGCCGACGAAGGCCGACTGTAGCCCGGAGGGATCCGGTGTGCTGTCGGTCGTGAAATTCAGCGGGGGGCTGAGGTTGAAGTGACCTTGCTGATAGAGCACCGGGTAGTGCGCGGACGGGTGGTCGTCGTAGTCCTTGGGCAAGAGCACCACGGCGCCGAGGTACATCGGCCGTCCCCAAAACTTCGTCAGCATATCGCTTTGGATCTTGATGTGCTTGACCCATTTCGTGTCGGGCGGCGTGGGAGCTGCCGGGAGGGCTTCTGTGAGCTCGAGTTTGATATCGTATCCCTTTGCGGGGTCCAAATGCACCTGCTGCACCACGCTGACAAGGTTGCCGGGCGAGCGCGTGAGACGCTGTCCCTCCCACTGATCCATGTGCGCCCAGACTGTGCGTCCGTCGCTGCGGTGAAACTCGGTGTACACGTTGGCGAGCGCCCTCACCGTGTAGTCTCCGGCCGGGAGATCTCGCAGGGTCGGCGCCGGCCAGCCAGGTGTCGTGTCGTCGATGATCGCCGCCTGGCCTGGAGCAAGCGCACTCACATCGATACCGAATACCGGGAGGGCCGCCGTCCCCGCGCTGGTATTCTCGACCGAGATCGGATCCACCCCCGAGTCTTTGTCAATGTACACCAGGACACGACCGGTGAGCGGGTCAGCATGTAGAGAGCTCGGGAAGGAAATGGAGAATCGGAGTGGCGGACCCTTGGTCGAGTCGCTACACGCGACGGCGAGCACGGACGCCACACACACGACGGCGAGGGAGGAGCAGCGTGTCATAGTGATTTCCGAGGACGAGGGAACAGCGATCTCCAGTCGGGATGGCGTGCGCGTCTCAGGGCTGCACGTTTGTCACCGTGATAATGCCCTGTTGCTGGAAATGCTTGTCGTACCAGGCGATTTTCCGTTGAATGTTGTCGACGATGTGTTTCGTCTCCGCCAGGATTCGCGCCTCGCGGGGATACTGCACCAACATCGTCTCCACACCGATATCCTTGAGCGCGACGTAGTACTGCTCCGCTTCTTCGATCGGCACGATGGGATCACCCTCGCCGTGCATGAGCATGACCGGGGTGTGGACGTTGGCTACGTATCGAATTGGCGAACGCTTCCAGGCCTCGTCCATGGTCGTCCCCTGGTGCAGCAATTCGCCAAACTCCATCTCCTCAAAGTGGTCGTAGTACGTTCGGTAGTTGAAACTGACGAGGTTGCTCACGCCGTCCATCGCCACTGCAGCCTTGAACTCATTCGTTTGGGTAACGAGCCAGTCGGTCAGCTGTCCCCCATATCCGACGCCTTCGATTCCCATGCGTTCACGATCGATCCAAATGTTGCGGCGGACCGCCGCACTGACAGCGTACAAGACATCCTGGCCTTCATCCCCATCCGGATCGCCAAATACCGCGTCAGCGAACTGCTGGCCATAGCCAGTCGAGCCGCGGTAGTTCACATGCAGTGTCGCCCAGCCATGCGCCGCATAGACCTGATCCTGGAAGCTGAACGCAGGACCGCTTTGCCCGTGGAGGTCGGGATGTAGATCCACGATTAGTGGATATCGGAGAATGGGGGTTGTGTCGTCAGGATGCTCGACGAGCCCGCCCGGCCTCACCAAGAATGCCTGCACTACGAACCGGTTGTCATTGCTCACGAAGGTGAACGAGTCGACGGAGGCAACGCCCTTCTCCGCCAAGACCCCTCCGTTCAAATCGGTCAGTCGCCGAGAGGCGTGGGCCGGTGTCTTGAGGTAGAGCTCCGCCAGGTCGGCCGGGGTCGACAGCGCGTAGGCTACAGCACCGCCTCTCCCCGGGGAGAACGCCGTGACCGTCCCAGGCTCTGCGACGACGACCTCTGGTTGTCCCACGACGCCGTTCGGCGACACTGGCAGCCGCACGAGGTGCCAATTCCCGCGTTGCTGGACGGTGAAATACAGCGCTGACGCATCGGGGGCCCATAGCGGACGGCTCTGCCGACCGGCGACCGCGGCGCCAACGTCTCGTTGATGGCTCCCGTCCGCATCCATGAGCCACACGTGGACGTCCTCCGCGGTCGACTCGCGGTCGGTCAGCCCGCGGGTCGTAGCCGTGTACGCGATCGATTTCCCGTTCGGCGCCCACACCGGCGCGTACTTGGAGTTTTCCGTGGCGGTCAGACGGCGGATACTCCCGTCTGCGAGCTGGACAGCAAAGAGATCGTAATGAAAGAACTCGTCGGGGTTCTGGTCGTAGTCCGCTACGAAGACAATCTCCTTGCCGTCGGGAGACCATGTGATCGAATGGACGTCGCGCGTTCCGTTGGTGAGTTGCTTGACTTGCTTCGTCCCGGGATCCGCGACGAAGAGCTCGAGCCGGCGATTGTCGTTGAAGCGTGTGGCGCCGCTCCCAACGGTCGGACGGTAGAGATAGTGCGAAGCAACCCCGGGGTCGCTCGCGCTGTCATCTGGGTAGACGCCTGGAATGGCACGGATGAACGCGACCTGCTTGCTGTCAGGAGACCACAGCACATTATCGCCCTGACCGGGGTCGCGTATCACGAGCAACTCGTGGCCCAACCAACCCGGAAGCGGCAGATTCGGATCGGTCTCGCGGCTCAGAAATATCGGACCTGACCCATCCGCGTGTGCAACCCAGAGACCGCTCTGCACGCCATCGTTACCGTCGTACGCGAGCCACTTGGAATCAGGAGACCAGTGGGGCAACGACATCGAAGACTTCTCGTCGCCCAAGCGAGTCGCTTGCCCTGTCGCGACGTCCATGATCCACATCTGTTGGTACGGGCGTCCCGGCCGATCGCGAATCGCCACCGTATAGGCGAGACGTTGGCCGTCGGGCGAGAGCGCGACTTGGCCGATTGAGCGGAGCCGCGACAGATCGCTGCTTTGCAACCCCTGAGCGCTGGCGGCCGGCGCTCGAAGCACCATACTCATTGCGAACAACGCGCCCACCGTCAGGACCGCTGCGTGACTCGAATGCATGCCGATCTCCTACAATTGACGCTTTGGGAACGTCTACTGGGTCATATGCGCGCGAAACCACGCGATCGCCCGGGCGTCGCGGTCGAGGCGGTTATGTGATGCTCCAGCGTTGTCACCCGCGTAGATAACCACGCTATAGGGCAGTCTCAGTCGGTCGAGCGCCTCCGCCAGCTCGAGGGTCTGCATCGCGGGCACCTGCGTGTCGGCGGCGCCATGCATCAGCAAGAGCGGCGTGCGGAGTTCCTGCGCCCAGAGGATGGCCGACCGTTTGGCATTGATCTCTGCATGGTGGCGACCGTAGTCCGGGAACAAGGTGTCACGAGCGTTCCGACTCACGGAATCGGTGGTATACAGCTCCTCGAGGTTGCTGAACGCACCGACCGTCGCTGCGGCATTCATCGGAAAGTGGTAGCGGATGGCCTGAAACGTCATCATCCCACCGCGGCCGTCACCGTACATGAACACATTGCGAGAGTCGAGGTACGGGAGCTGTTGGATCACTCGTGACAGATTCATGACGTCGTCGACGTCGGCGCCCCCCATCTCGTCGTGCCCCTCGCCACCGGCACTTTGGCGGTATTGCGGTGCGACAATGACGAAGCCGTACGGTGCCAAGCGCTCGAAGTATGGTGCGAACAGGAAGCCGACATCGCCATGCTGCATGTCACCTCGAGCGAGCACAATGACCGGATACCGTTGGGTGCCGGGATCGCGAGGCTTGTAGACGTACGCTTTGACCTTGAGTCCGTCGCTCAGGTAGGTAATCGTCACCATCTCGTTTGAGCTGGCGCGAAGCGCTTCCGCCGCCCGGTCGTACGCGGCCGCGGTGGGGTAGTAGTGGTTGCGATCAGCCAGCTGCTGCGCCGTGAAGGTGCTCTCGACCGGATAGGTATACGGCTCGATCCGCACGATCGTGCCATCAGTCGTCGACTGTGGACTTGGCGTCTGCAGCAGCAACATCAGCGGGAGAATCCCGAGGGTTATCAAGTCGACGCTCCACTGCCCTTGTGGCGTTTAGGGCCCAGCCGCGGCCCAACGCGCGATGCGACGCCGCGGCTGGACATCATCTGCTTGCGGCTCACCGTCTACTGGCAACTCGTGACGAATGTTCCCCCGCGCCCGTTCAACTCGGATGAGGGAATCGGCATAACCGTTGTGTGCGGATCTCCACTGGTGACCGAAGGGTCCTCGTGGAGCCAGGTTGTATCAGAGAGGGCTGCCATCCCGTACATCCGGATGGCAATCGTCCTGTCCGCGCTCGCCTCCCACGTCGTCGAGATCCGTTGCTCTTTCATCAAGAAATCTCGGGCCGGGGCGTACACGGCCGATACGACGGCCGGGGGGAGTCCGCCAACTCGAGTGCGGACAATGTTAGCGAGAGCGACCGCCTGTCCGTAGTTGCCCATCCCCAGCTCGATCTGCGCCGCGATCAGCGTGAGTTCCTCGTTCCGGGTGATCGGAATCGGCGCTGCTGGCAATGACGCCATGTAGTAGAGGTATTTCGACGCCACAATGTTGTACAACGGCAGCTGTACCGGGTTGGGATTGACGATGAATTTTGCCTTGAAGCGCAGGTCATTTGCAGTATCGACGTCCGCGACGAAGTCGTTGAGCTGTGCCTCGGTGCCGATCGAACCCTGAATGGGATTGACGATATCGCCCGAGCCCGCGCTGAAATCGAAGACCACCGTATGCGCATCGGGCGCAAACGCACCCGGCGCCGTCGGCGCGAGCGCCGTCGTGTCCCACATCGCCGATCCTTCGAGGTCGGTCAGGGCTGTGGTCAGCGCACCGCTATTCGGCGTGCCGGCCGACGAGGGTGTGGGTGCGGCGGACCCGTTTGTCGGAGTTCGGGCGTAGGCGTACGCGAGCTCGAGATTGGCCTTGGCCGCCAACGCCCGGTTGAAGGACGCGAACGAACCGCCCGTCGATCCCGGCCCAGACGAGGCGCTCACACCGCCAAATCCCGGTGGCAGCTTGACGGGAGGAGCGACCGCACCCGCGGTGTTCAGTTGGGTATTGGCGGAATCGAGCAACGCGACGATATAGAGCCAGGCGTCTTTGAGACACACCGCTGGCGCCACCTGGGACTCTGTGAGGTTGGTCGACAATATTGCCAGGCCAAGTGTATCGTGCGCTTCGGCGACGAGCATGTAATTGTAGGCCTGCATCGTCTGGGTCACGCCTATGATTGAGGCACTTTGCGCGGCTGAATAGGCCGGCGTGACATTTGGAAGCACCGTGAGGATCTGCTGCGCCTCGCGGATATTCGTGTATTCCTGAGCCCAAATGCCGCTCTCGAAAGCTGGTGGCGGGAAAACACCCAACGAAAACTGCAGCAGCGTTGCGTCCGCATTGTTGAAGATCCCACCGTCACGGGCGAACCCTGCTGCAATCGTCTGAACGGTGCCCGCGAAGTTAGCGATGTCGATACGCGAAGCGGCGAAGAGGCCCGTGATTGCATTCCCGATACCCGTTGGGGTCGCATCCACGGTGGTCGGTGCCGTGAGAAACGGGACATCGCTGTCCTTGCAGGCAAGCCCTATGGTCGCGGCGACCGTCAGCAGTCCCACGTGGCGGGCACGCGCAACGATTCCAGCGGTCCGGCGTGTCGCGAATGAGGATGTCATATCAGAGCCCCAGGTCGAGACTGAGGAAATAGCTGCGCGCTGGCGGATACGGTGTGATGTCCGTGCCACGCCCGACGGCCAGGTTCCCATTCGACGCCACCTGGGGATCGAGACCATGGTAGTTGAAGATCCCCCACAGGTTGTAGCCGTTGAGCGAGATGCGCGCGCTTGACACGTGACCAAAGCCCATATGGTCCACGAAGCGCGGAGGCAGGTTGTAGCTGACGACGAGCTCGCGGACCTTGAGGAAGCTTGCGGTTTCCACATACGGTTGCTGACCCGCACCGAACAGAGCGACCCGGCGTGCCGCGGCCGCCGAGTCGGCACCGAGCTGCGGGCCGAAATCGAAGTACTGGTCGGTCAGGTTGATCTCCTGGCCGCCCCGGCTCCAGTCCAACAATCCGTAAACTCGGAATCCCCGCCAATCGAACTCGTTACCCATGGTGATGACGTATCCTGGACTGAAATCACCAACTTCAACGGGCAAGCCCGACGGGCCCGTGACGTTGCTGTTCACAATGTCTGTCAAGGACCGACCCGGCGCCAGGTAGTCGGAGCCAAAGCCACCGCCGGCAATGAAGTTCGGGACCGGCAGGGCGTTGACGACACTCGTATTGCGGAAGAATGTGATCTGATTCAACCACGAGAAGCCGTTGCGCAGTTGCACGGGCGTTGACTGGAGCGACAGCTCCAGCCCCTGATTCGTGAATTCTCCGCCGTTCAAAAACAGCTGGCTGTAGCCATGCGACGGTGCGACGCCTCCTTGAAGCAGCAGGTTCGTCAGCCGCTTCTGATAGACGGACGCGGAGAACTGCGCGCGTGATTTGAACATCGTCGCGTCGAACCCGAGCTCCAGCTCCTGCTCCGACTCAGGCTTGAGAACTGGATCGCCCAAGGTCGCTGGCAGGGTGACTCCGACGACGCCGCCGATGAGCAACGGGTTGTATGGGGTGAACTTCGAGCCGTAGGGACCAAGGTTGCCGGACTGGCCGTAAGCCGCTCGTAGCTTCAAGCCATCCAGAAAGTCCGTGAACTGCGGGATCCGATACGAGGCGGAGAAGCGCGGATACGCGTAGAACTTGCCGATGTCGGCGTCGATCGTCGAGCGCTCGGCCGTCACGCCTGCCGTTGCCGTAAGCCGCTGATCGAGCGTGATGATCTGCTCTTGACCATAGAGCGACTGATCCCGCTCCCCGGTTCGATAGAAGAAATTGTTCTGGACGGACCCGACAGTTGGTGAGTTGACGCCAGCGAGCAACCCGTACCCGATCGTCACGGGGTTGGCGTAGTCCCGGCGCTCCCGGACGAAGCCGACAAATGTCGTCGCGTCGAGCCAGGAGAGCCCCGTATAGTGATGCACGAGGTTGAGCGAGTAGTTGTAGTAGTTGATCGTTGCATCGTTGGAGACGGACACGCCTGGCAGGCCCGTGGAGATGAGCTGTTCGACTTGCAGGCTGGGTGGCGCGTAGAGGAGGTCGTGAATGCTCGCCAGGTCCGCCCCACCCACCGCATTGAACTGCAAACTCTGGTGTTCAGTTTTCCAGGGTGTCCAATTGATGCTGCCGTTGGCGATGAACCGACTCACTTCCTCCGGCGTCGATATTTGTGTTGCGTCGGCAAATGGGTTGGCCGGCCCGAACGCGTTGGCGGGCCACTCGCCGCTCGCGGTGACGTGGTCAAGATTCTGGAACTCCGGACTGTACGAGAATACATCGTATGGACTGATGCCGTTGTTGTCGTTCCCGGTAATGCCTCGGCGCGTCACGTCGTGTATGTAGTTCCCGCCGGCGGTGACCGTGAGCGATGGCAGGAACTGCTCCGTGACGTTGGTTCGCAGGGACTGCTTGTTGTAGCCCGTGTTGAGCATCGTCCCGTTGTCGTACTTGGACAGCGCGGACACGAAGTACTGGGCGCCCCCCGTGGTGCCACTCACGCTAATGTTCGTCTGGTAGGACGCCTCGCCGTTCCCGAAGAGTTGATCCTGATAGTCTTGCGGCCCTGCGTAGACGCTTTGGATAAAAGAATTGTCCGCGGCAATCGCAGCCGGAGTCGAGCTGTGCTTCAGATCGTTGACGTACCACGCCTGAGCACTGGCGAGAGTCGGAAAGGCACGGACAGCCAACGTGTTCGAGATCGAATAGTGACCGACCTGCCCGTTGATATCCCACCGCGCTTTGCCGCTGGTGCCCTTCTTGGTGGTAATGATCACGACGCCCGCGGATGCCTTCGAGCCGTAAATCGCCGACGCCGATGCACCTTTGAGGATCTCGATGTTCTCGATGTCAGCGGGATTGAGATCGGCGATTCGGTTCACCGAGTTGTCCTGCGGACTGGGGGCGCCCGACGCGGACTGACCGGTCGACGTGAGCCCGCCTCCCGACAGGTTGATCGCGTTCTCTCCGGCGTTGACCGTTTGGTTGTCCACGATCACGCCGTCGACCACGTAAAGCGGTTCCGCATTGCCGTTGATCGACGTGACACCGCGAATCTGCACCTGCAGGCCGCCTCCAGGCGCACCGCCATTGTTGGACTCGATGAGCGCGCCGGGGACCTTGCTTTCGAGCGAGTTCTCGAGCGTAGGCGCAGGGACCTGATTGACGTCCTGGGTAGTCACGACCGCGACGGCGTTGGCCGCGTTCTGCGACGCAACAGTAGTCGTGACACCGGTCACGACCTCGGCCTCGAGCCTCAGCACGTCTTTGTGCAGGACGATAGTGTAGTCGTTCTGGTCCGGCACGAGAGCCACGGTCAGGGCGAGGTAGCCAATGCGGCGGGCGGTGATCGACCTCGCATCCGGTGGGCGCCGCAGCACGAAGGTGCCGCTGTCGGTGGTGGTCGTCCCAATGGTTGTCCCGTTCACGACCACCGACGCCGCCGGGACTGGTGTACGTGAGTCCGCGTCGATCACCCGCCCGGTGATCCGCGCGTCCTGACGATGCTTGTCCGCCCGCTCGGACCGACTATGCGGCGCGATGGCGACGAGCACCGCATCGCCGCCGAGCGAGACATAGGCCGTAAGGCCGGTGCCGTCGACAGCCATCGCCAACGCGTCGGCGACACTCAGGTTGGCAGCGTGAAGGGAGACGAGCGCCTTCGACGTCAGTACGTCGGGTCCGAACTGGATCGCGACGTTCGCTGCGTCCCCAATGGCGCGTAGTGCGTCCTTGAGCGGCACGAGGCGCACGTCAACGTCAATGCGCTGCTTCAGAACCATGGCCCTGCTTGCAGCCGCACGCACCCACGTGTCCTGCCCCGTCCCGGCCACGATATTTGCTGCCAGGTTCGTGGCCGCCGGTAGGGCCGCCGAGTCCTGGGCAGCTGCGCGGCCACCGGCTAATGAGACGATCGCGAGAGTGAGTGCGGATCGTGTCACGACGTGAAGAGTCATGTGACGCTCCGTCTGTTGGAGACACCCGCCGCCCCGGCGTGGCTCATGACCGGGGGCCGGCGTAGAAGGTCGCAGTGCGGCCGTGTTGCTCGTACCGCGTGTGCGTCAGGAGTGCGAGGGCATCGAGCACCTGGTGTGTGCTCTCCGACCCGAAAGTGACCGTCAGTGGTTGGTAGCCGAGCGCAGAGTCGGCAAGCTGGATGTCGAGGTCGTACCAGCGACTGAGTGATGCCACGACGTCGCGGAATGGAGCGGCCTCGAACGCGAGGCGTCCCTCCGCCCAGCCGATTGCCACAGCGACGTTTGCTTGGTGGCGAACGATCGCGGACTGCCCCGTGGAATCGATGATCGCGACATCACGCGGGCGCAGGTCGGTGTGCGCGACCGAGACCTCGCCCTCGGCCACCACGACTCGCGTTGTCGGGGCCCCAAAGTAAGCGGTGACAGCGAACTGCGTGCCAATGTCGCGTACGACCGCATGTCCAGCGTGCACGGCAAAGGGGCGGGCCGGGTCGTGCTTGACGACAAAGTAGGCCTCGCCATCGAGGAAGATGTTCCGCGTAGAGTCGCCGTAGTCATCGGGGATCTGAACGGTCGTAGCAGCGCCCAACACGACTTGCGTTCCGTCGTCGAGCTGAAGGTTGGCCCGCTGGCCTCGACGCGTTGAGAAGTTTCGCATCGCCAGGATCGGGGCTATCCGCGCACGGCCCCGCTGCGTCACGAATCGTCCGGCGAGCGCCAAGCTAGCCAGTAGGAGTGCCGCGGCGACGACTTGGGGTATCCCCAGCCAAGCAATCCGAATTGGCGAGTGATTCTGCTCGCGCGAGATGAGCGAGAGAACTCTCCGGCGCTCCCGAACGCGCGGAAGAGTCCGCGCCCACATGGCCTGCACATCGAACTCGGAGGCGAGGTCGTCCCCGTCCCAGAGCTCGGCCAGCAAGGCGAGCAGGCGTTGCCGGGTGGGATCGCTTGCGACCCACAGTTCGAACGCCTCTACGTCCACCGGCGCGAGCTCGCCGGCGAGGTAGCGCTCGATGCGCTGCAGATCTTCGGCCCACACTCGAGAGCCCCGCTTCGATGACCCGCCACCGGCGTCCATACGGAGAGATGGACGACGTGAACAGCGAAAACCCCACCCTCGACTTTAGGGAAGGAACTCGCTGAGGGACTTGGCTAGTCGCTTGAGCGCACGCTGGCGGTGTCGCTCGACGGCTTTCACGGAGATCTGGAGCTGGTCCGCGATGTCTGCATAGGAGAGGTGGGATTCCCATCGCAAGGCAAACACCAGGCGGCACCGCTCAGGCAACTGCCGCACCGCTCGGCGAAGAGCAACCGCTAGATCCTGCTGCTCGACGTCCTCAAACGGCGATCGTGGCGGCTGGCCCATGCCGACCCCGGTCTCGCGGTCTGCTGCCTGACCAGCCGCATGCGCTCGAGCCGCCGCTCGTGCTGCCTTCCTTGCATCGAAGGCCCGATTCCGGACGGCGACTCGGAGATAGGTTGGTAGGCTCTCCGGTTCGGGTAGTGTGGCCCGGCGCTCCCACAGCCGGAGAAGAACGTCTTGCACGACCTCCTCTGCCAGCGCGACTGACTCGAGGTAGTGGTACGCCAGCCGGCACAGTGAACCCGCGTACGTGCGAAACAATGTTTCGAATGCTCGCTCGTCGCCGTCCCGCACCCGAGCGAGCAGCGCGGCGTCCGGCAATGCATCGGAGGCGTACGACTGCCTCGGGCGGAGCTTGCTCGCAGATTCCATTGCCGCGGGTGAGAGCCCTCGTGCCACTCGTAGACACACCCCACTACGCGGACGCGCCAGACGCGCTCGACCGCGAGGGCCAATGTCCACCTAGCCAATGGTTACGCAAGAGCGCCATCACACATCTCGATCCGCGCGCGGCCAGATTGTCGACCGCAGCGTGGGTGTGGCGCCGCGGCTGGCGCCGCAGACTCTCAGCGGGATGGTCGGCGGGTCATGAGTCAGTGCGAGGCGTCAATGTCGACGCGAGCGGGCGCCGCCCCCGAGCGCGATTCCTCCTCCAATCACTCACCCCTATTCCCTCGCTGCGTCTCGACGAAGCCGACCGATCCTCATCTGTACGGTCGCTTACACCTCGTGGCTGGGCGCTCTGATCGAAGCGGGATGCTGTCTTACTACTATAAGATGGCGATAGGATAGCGATGACGCGATCTACCGGTGGCGCGACGCACCGCGGGCGTGCTGGGCGACGAGCGTTTTTGGCGCGACCCGCGCCCACGCGGCCTCGAGGGCGATGCGAACACTCTTGCGTGATGCATCCGCGAGCCGCACGGTCGTAGCGCCGCGGCGTCCCCACGCGCCCTTCACCGGCACGAACGCATCCGGCTCGGCCTCGACGAAATCCGCTTGCTGATCGGGTCTCAGCATGACCACGCCCGAGTCGGCGTTCGGATGACCGAGCGTGGCGAAGACCTTCCCGCGCACGCGGAAATCCGGGTGGTTCATGTGGGCTCGCTCAGCAGCCTCGGGGAGCGCGAGTGCGAGGCGGCGGAATTCCTGAGCGGTCATGAGAAAGCGGAGGGTCGTTCCTCTCAACATGGGTGTACAGCTACCGGACCGCAATTCCAGGCTTGAAATCCTTATCTTAGAGAGATACGACCGTCCTCATTCGCTGCCCGTCATGACCGATCGCCTGTACTACCACGACTCCTTCGTCTACGCCTTCGACGCCGAAGTACGCGCTGTCGTCGCCGGCCCGCGTCCGGCGCTGATTCTCGACCGCACCGCATTCTATCCCACGAGCGGCGGTCAACCGTTCGACGCCGGGTGGATTGCCGTTGGGGACATCGCGAATCCGACGTGCGAGGTATGCGTTGTGGAAGTGGCCGAGTCCGACGACGGCGCGATCGTGCACTATATCGAAGTGCCGGAACAATGCGAGTTGGCGGGCTCAATTGCGCCGGGAACTCGGGTGCACGCCCGGATCGATGCCGAGCGCCGTCGCGATCACATGCAACAGCATTCTGCGCAGCATGTGCTGTCGGCCGCATTCGACCGGCTGTTTGGGATGCGCACGGTGTCATTTCACATGGGCGCCGATTATTGCTCGATCGATCTCGATACGCCGGCGCTAACCCCAGCCCAGATCGAGTCGGCTGAGCGGCTGGCGAACGAAGTGATTCTGGAAGATCGGCTCGTGACCGTCCGATTCGTCACACCCGCGGAAGCAGCGGGCCTGGAACTGCGCAAGGATCCGGTGGCCGACCGCGCCGAACTGCGGATCATCGATGTCCAGGATTTCGATCGCAGCGCGTGCGGCGGCACACACGTCAGTCGCACCGGTCAGATCGGTTGTGTACTCCTGCGCAAGACGGAAAAGGTGCGGCACGGCTGGCGCGTGGAGTTTGTCGCCGGGCAACGCGCGGTGGCGGCCGCCCGCAGTGATTTCGGTACGCTGACTGCCACGGCCGCTCTCTTCTCCGCGGCTCCGTCCGATGTGGCGGAGCAGGCGCGCCGGGCGCTTGATGAGGTCCGGTCGTTGCGCAAGCAACGCGAGCAATTGTATGCGGAGCTTGCGGGCGCGCAGGCGGCGGCGATACTGGCCGACACGCCTGAGACGGCCGGACGCAGAGTGGTCGTGCGAACCTTCCCCGACCGAGACGTGAACGCGCTCAAGCTGTTGGCGCAGGCGCTCGTCCGTCTCTCCCCGAACGTGGTCGCCATTCTGGCGGGGACCTCGCCCCAGGTGGCGCTGGTTTTCGCACAGTCCCCTGGTGCGCCCTTCGACATGAAAGCGCTGATGCAGGCGACCGTGCAGAAGCTGGGGGGTCGCGGCGGCGGCACCAAGGACATCGCCCAAGGTGGAGCGCCGAGCGTCGAGGGACTCGACGCCGCGCTCGCGGAAGTCGCAGGCACGCTTACCCACGCGTCGGCGTAAGTCTTCGCTTGCTGGTGCGCGAAGCTGCCGGCTCAGACTCCAGGGGTCGGGGGTCGATCTGACGTCAACACAGATGCGATATCAGATGCGTGAGCGCAGGCGTGGACCTACGCGGTGGCGCGAGTGCTGCCTGCGAAAATACTTGGTGATTCGTTGTGAGCGGGGCAACTAATGTGAAGCTCCCGGAGGTTCCATGGTACGAAGTGGTCGTGGCCGCACACGAAGGCCCAAGCCGCAGATCGCCGAACTGATGCTCACTCTCCAAGACACGGAGCCCCCGGTATGGCGCCGGATCGCTGTGCCATACGACATCCCGCTCGCCGTACTGCATCGAGTGTTGATCGTAGCGATGGGGTGGAAGGGCTACCACCTTCACGCCTTCGAGGTCGACGACGTGACGTACGGTGTACCGGACGATGAATTGCCGGACAGCACGATTTCCGAAGAAGGGGCGACTCTGCGCACCATAGCATCGGGCGAAGGGGCGATATTCACGTACCAGTACGATTTCGGCGACAATTGGCAGCACCTCGTGAGCCTGGAGCGGCTCGTCCCGTTCACGCGCGAGGCGTTAGTGCCGCACTGCTTGGATGGCGCGCGCGCCTGTCCTCCGGAAGATGTGGGCGGCGCCGGCGGATACGCCGAGATGCTGCAGGCCTTGGCAGGCGAACAGCGTTTCTTACCGCCGGACAGCGACGAGGAGGAGTCCGAGGACATGGGCGATCTCACTACGCCCGCCTCGTACCGACGGTGGCTGGGATTCGACTTCGACGCGGATGAATTCCATCCCCATTGCATCAACATGGAGTTCAGTCGGCTGCTCGCGTTCGACGAGCAGTTTCAACTCCTGCTAGGGGATTTCTGAACTAAATCGGCGTCCGCCTACACCCGACGCCCGTCGGGCACGCGCCGATCGCTGAACAGCGGCGGGCGGCCGTCGGCCGGTGACTGCTCGCCCCTTCTACTTCTTTTTGCGAGGCGGGCACGGGGTCTTGGGCGTCGGGACTTGCCCGTTCCAGCACGGCACCACGGCAGGTGTGACACCACCGGGGGCGGGTTGGAGCGTTTCGTTGATCGTGACCGACTGCAGCGGCAGCGGAGAGCTACCGCTTCCGTCTTTCGGGGCGGTGATCGGAGCGTGCTGACTCTTGCCTGACGCTTCGTTGTTCGCGTCCACCGGGGTCTCAACACCCTGCTGAAACCCGCGCGTTTCCGTCCAGGATGCGGCGAGGCCGCCGTGGTAGGCGGTGCAGAGCGCGGCCGTGGCCGCGGCCACCCCGTCTGCGCAGGGCACCGGCTTCGTAGTGTCCTGGGCGTGCGCGATGGAGTTCGGCGTGAGGGTCGCGGCTGAGCCGATCGATAGTAGCGCGACGAGGCCGAGGCTTGAACGGGTGGGCACGCGCATAACGGTTCCAGATCGAGGACGAGGGTGTCGTCCAACGAAGCTGGAGCGTGCGCCATGCGTCGTCCAATTCTTTGCTTCGAATGACGCGATCGGGCGCGCCTATCGAGCGCCGGCGATCCTATCTGGCGCCTGCTCCTCCAAGGGATGTCACTGGCTCCGAGTCGATCCGAGTCAACACCCGACGATAATACGCCGTCGTGCTCGCGTTTCGGCTGGCGCGCATGGCGCTCACGAGCTCTCGACGCATCGCTAGGCGCCTCCGATTGCGCGCATCCAGTGCCTGTCGTCGCGCGAGCGCCGCCGCCTCGATCAGCCGCGCACGACGCTCCTGGTAGGCTGCCGCAGCAGCGATTGAGGTAGCTGGCGCGGGAGTCACCGTGATGTCGCTCTGGCCGCCGAAGCCCTGAATCGACGCGTCCACCTCCTGCGTGCCTGGATTCAGTGCCTGCACTTCCCCCATGGCCTCGACGACGACCACACGACTGGAATCAGAGGAAACGACTGGGCCGGCATCCCATTCGACGAACATGTTCGGATATGCGTTCCCCGAGGAATCGATGCCGATCGCTTCCATCTGCACGCTGTCGCCGACGGCCAGCGTGTCCACGGGTGGCACAACCTGAATGCGGGCGAAGGGATTACAGATCGGCGTGCTCGCGACGTAGCAGATCGTGAGAGTCGATTGAGCCTTGACCGCACCGGCCGTAGCGGTGATGACCGCGCGGCCGTTCGCATCGGGAGCGATCAGGATTGAGCCGCCCACGATGGTATCCGGACCTGCTCCCAGAAACCCGCTCACCGGAGGGTTCGTGCTGGTGAACACGACTGGAAAATTGTTCAGCACGCGACCGGTCGCCGTTTGGACGGTCGCAGTGACCTGGACGAGTACGTCCAGCGGGTTCGGGATCGCGACGACGGAATCGGGACTGATCTGTAGCGAGATGCTCGCGGGCGCGGTCGTGTCGATCACCACCGTCGTGTTGCTCCCGGTCTTGCCACCCACCGAAGCGGTGATCGTCACGGTGCCAGCGCTCCCGCCCAGCACCTTGCCGGCGCTCGACACCGACGCGATGCCGGTGTCCGAAGACGCCCAGGTGACCGGCATATTGAGCACACTCCCATTCATGCCCTTCACCGTGTCCGACAACTGCACCCCCAACCCGATGGCGACGGTATCGGCTGACGGTTCGACAATGACGGCGCTAACGGGGACGGGATTTATAGTGAGGGCGGCGAAGCCCGAGACTCCCTGCGCGCTCGCCGCGAGTCGAACTTGGCCCGTATCGCGGGCCGTGGCGCGTCCATTCTGATCGATGCTGGCGATAGCCGTGTCACTGCTCGACCAGAGGAACGTGACGCCGGTGACGACTGCGCCTGCCTCGTCGTGGGCTATGGCGGAGAACGTCTGAGTGCCGTGGAGAGTTACCGCGGCTGAGTCGGGCGTGATGACGATGGCGTGAACCGGGCCGACGCCGGGGCCAACGGCCTGCTGCGAGGAGCTGCACGCCAGGTCGATCACCAGCAGCGCCACAGCGGCGCTACAGATCCACTGCGACCGGAGTTTCACGTTTTGCCGAAAGGTGGCCGAGCAGCCGCCGGCCGAGGCCGAAGCGCGCTGCTCACAACTGCGCCCGCGGCAACGCGTACACCAGTTCGTTCACTCGTGAGCAGTACGCCGCCTATCAGTCGCTGCTCGACACTTTCCTGGCGGAGCGAATCCAGCAGGAGCGAAACGGTCATCGAAGGCCCCCGAGGCATGTCCTAGGTACGTGGTCCGCCACTCGGCGCCGGCGCGGCGTACTCGACAGCTACTCGGAGCGACGGGGTCGCCTTGTCATTGCAACAAAACCGACCGCCAGGTGGGGAACAATTGTGCTTTCGGCTGAGGGCGGCGCGGTGACAGCGGGGCAATCAGCCCCGGCAGCATGCGGGCAAAAGGGTCCGGTTTGGCAGCACTACCGCTCACCGCCGAGGCTCGCTGCGAGCTGTGAAAACCGGCGGCGGCCAGTCTTGCAGCGGGCTCGACCGTATCACATATTGTGCGGGCTCATGCAGGAGCCAATGTGGCCGCGAGCCTTTGGATGCCCGTCGTCCGCGGCGGATCGCGCACTCGATCCGTGCGCAAGAGGAAATTCCTCCTTGCGCCCGCTCCCTTCTCCGACCGGAACGCGCTCCGGTCACGAATCGCGGCTGGGTATCGGCGATGGCCGCTCCCCGACCTCGAGCTGAGCAAGCAGGTCGAGGAGTCCAACCGCCTCCCACGACTGGTTGCGCCGGGAGGACGACAGAGGCGTCAGCACACCGGCGTCCGCGAGTTGGTTCAAGGCCTGATAGACCGATGGCTTCGATCGCCCCGTTGACGCAATAGCAACGGAAGCAGTAATGACAGGGTGCCCTGGGAGGATGTCAACCACGGCCCATGCTGCGGCGTCCGTCCGCAGATTGCCCGCAGATCCCACAATCTGGCTTCTCCAATGCGCAGCAAGATCCTGGACCGCTCGGACGTAGTCTGAAGCCAAGTGCGCCGCAGTCGCCGCTGCGCTTGCAAAGTGTTCGATCCACTCGCTAACTCGCGCCCTCTCTGAAATCTGTCAGGCCCTTGATGTACCGGCTCTTCGCACCCGCAAGCACGATACTTATCGGTGGCATGTACGCGGATGCGATCTCACGTCGGCGAAGCACCACATGAATCAGGGCTCGTCCGGTGCGGCCGTTGCCGTCTTCAAAGGGATGGATCGTTTCGAACTGCGCGTGGACGAGTGCTGCCTGCACTAACGGTGGAAGCAGATTGTCGTTGATCGCATCGCATAAGTCGGTCAACAGCGGCCCAACGTATTCGGGGGGCGGTGGGACAAAATTTGCCCCGCAAGGATTGTAGTTGTTGCCCCCAATCCAATTCTGGCGACTTCGAATTTGGCCTGCGATCTGTCTGTGCGGCGCGGCTTCCATCAGCCGCCGATGAATAGAAGTGACTTGCCCTAACCCGAATGGGACAGCAGTCACTGCCTCCTGAACGGCCAACTCCATGGCGGCGATGTTCGCTAACACTTCGGCCGCAGTCGGACTTACCCGGCCCCCGGCTTCCAAACGACCCTCCGCGCGCGCAAGCTCGCGCACCCCGACCTGCAATCCCTCGATCCTGGAGGAAGCAATAGACTCGGTACGTAGCAGCAAATGCCCCAACGGAGCGAGCGCCGGTCGTGCCTTGTGGTTGAGTGCTAGGATGGCCGCTTCAGCCTCGGACACAACGCCAGCGACTTGCACAGGTAGGCTGACAGCTAGCGCGGCTAAAGGATCGGGAACGAACGCCTCATAGGAGCAAGCACGCTTGTACTTTGCGGGTCCGTGGATGGTGGGCTCGGACGCCCACCTCAGCTTGATTCGACGTCCGGGCATTTTGGCCCTCCAAGCAAGTTCTGCGACCACGCCAGCCAGACGCAAAGGGAAGCCTTATTAAGGAACTGACTTAGTTAGACTTAATGGCGTAATCTAACTAAAGGCCATGACAGAGTTAGACTTAGTCCACATTCCTAACTAAGATAGCTGTAGAGTCCGGATTAGCGACCTTTACAGAGACGGCACGCCTAAAGATCACCCACGAGGGAGTCGGCCCCCCTTTACCTGACGGAGGTTTTTTAGTTAATGATCCGCCCTATCTCTAACTAAGGGTCATTCTTAGTTAGGGATCGACCAACACGCATCACGCTCGCCTCCTGATACAGCACGACCGTACAACCAAGTCGTGTTGCCGCGACCGGGATCCAAACCAAAATCGGCCCAGCGCCCAAAGCCGCGATTTGCTGTGGCCGCAACGAACGGCCCGATTGCGCTTCTTCAGCTTCGCCTTACTACGGTAATCGTCGATGCCTGGGTCGATCCCAAGCCGAGGCGGAGACGCGCTACGCGGCTGCGGGCGAGACTTCCCGCGCTATACGCTTGGCGTTCCGGATCTCCGCGACGCGCAGGTCGTACGCCGTCTGCAGGTTCATCCAGGAACGAGCGTCACCGCCGAAATAGCGCGCCAACCGCATGGCCGTGTCCACCGACACGCCCCGTCGCCCGCGCACAACGTCGTTGATACGCGGAGCCGGCACCCTCAACGCCTTGGCCAACGCGTTGGCGCTCATGCCGAGCGGCTTCAGGTAGTCCTCTCGAAGCACTTCGCCCGGATGGACCGGTCGCATTCCACTCGTGAACATCATCGCTACCCTCGGTGGTAATCCACCAATTCCACGTCCGTCGGACCTTCCCGCGTCCAGCGAAAACACAGTCGATATTGGTCGTTCACCCGAATGCTGAATTGCCCCCTCCGGTCCCCCTGCAAGGCCTCCAACCGGTTCCCGGGCGGAGACCGTAAGAACGCGAGCGTCTCGGCGGCTTCCAACTGTGCCAACTTGCGGGTCGCGACGCGAGCAATCGCTGAGAATCTCTTGGACTTGCCGGTTTCAAATAGGGCTTGCGTATCCGCGCACCCGAAGCCCTTGATCACAATGTCATGGTATAACGTTTAACGTTCAACGTCAAGCAACTGACGGCGTCTCTATGGCCGCACCGAGATTCGCCGCCAGGCCCTCGCCCAGGCAATGAGTCACCACACCCGATGGGTTCGCTCGGGCGCGCCTCGACCGAGAAAGATGAAATGACGCCGCGCTGTCGCTCGGAAGCCACCGTGCCTGCGAACGCTCCGACTCCCGACACGGCCGCCATGTCTCGCCCTCACACTCGGCCTTCGACATCTCACCGCGCTCCAGCGCCGCCGGCACCCGGCCGCGCGCTGTCCGGTCGCGATGCCGCAGTCATCGAGCGATATCTCCGAGTGCGCGCTACTCGCCTCTCTCCCGCATCGCTCCGGGAATACCGCAGCGATCTCACGCAGTTCGCCCATGCCATTGGCCGCCGACGCTCGCTCCTCACCGCCTCCGCCGACGACGCCGCCACCTGGTTCGGCGCGCACACCCGCGACGACAACGACCCGTCCGACCGGCGGCCCTGGTCCGTCCGCACAGCCCACCGCCGGCGCGACACCCTCCTAGGCTTCTATCGTTGGCTGCTCCGCGAACGCCTTGTCCGCAGCAACCCCGTCGAGTCCGTCGAGCTCCCCCGCTTCTACCGCCGAGCGCCGCAGCTCATCTCCCTGACAGACATAGAACGCATCTTCACCTACGCAGAAACCCGGCTCGCGGCCGCCGACAAACCCGACACGGCACTCCTCACGCGCGATATCGCAGTCCTCCGGCTCATGGAGCGCCTCGCACTCCGTGTCTCCGAGGCCAACGGCATCCGACTCTCCCGGCTCTCCACCACCGACGGCGAGCTCCGTGCCTGGATTGCCAAGAAAGGGAAACAAGCCGGCTGCCTATCCGATCACCGGCATCGTCGGCCAGGCCTTCGTGCGCTGGCTCAAAGTGCGCAGCGCCATGACGCCCGCCGTCGGACACGAGGATTTCGTCTTCCTCCACCCCACCTCGGGCCGACGGATCACTCGCAAACAGATCTCGGCCCGCCTCCGTGTCCTCGCCCGCGCCGCGGGCCTCGACGCAGTCGTCGTTCGGGCGCTCTCTCCTCACAAGCTTCGACACGCCCGGGCCCGCGCGATGCTCGCCTCCGGCTTCCACATCGCCGCCGTCCAGAGCGTCCTCGGTCACGCCTCGATCCGCACCACCCAGATCTATGTCGAGGAGGCCGAGCTCACGCGCCTCGACACGCTCCGCGCTCTGAGCGCCCGGACCTAAAGGGAAGACCGTCAGGAGTGCCGTGGAACCGGACCACTACACGCCAGTGCTCCAATCCTCCAGCACCAGGCCGGGCACTCTCGTGAACTCCGCTTGGTTACAGGACACGAGCGTGTGCTGCTGGGCCATCGCGACACTCGCGATGATCAGGTCGCGTTCCCCGATCGGACGGGCCCGAAGCGCCCAGCGTAGCTCCGCGTGCCAGCGCGCCGCCTCGCTGTCGAACGGCAGTCGCTCGATCGGCGCCGACAGGAAAGCCTCGATCCGGGCCAGGCCGGCCGGAGGATTGCTGCTGTTCCGCGCTCCGTAGCGGAGCTCGGCCTCGGTCATCGTCGTCACCGCTACCTCGTCAGGCGACCGAGCACGCACGCGAGACCAGACTGGCTCCCGCTCGCGCAACACACAGATGACCGTATCGGTATCCAGGATGTACCTGTCCACGTCAGCCTTTCGGGCGGCGCCGACGGGTCGCGGCGCGGCTACCGCGCTTTCGCCGCGTGCCCGCCCCCGCCGGATCGGGGCCCTCGCTTTCGAGTGCCGCGAGCCGCGCCTCGCGGTCGATCGACGGCGGCAGCGGCGGCGGGACGACCATGTCGTCCGGCATCGGCGCGAGATTCGTCAGACGCTCCCAATACCCGACCGGCCATGCACGCCCCTCCAGCGGCTCGAGCAACACCCCCCGGCCAAGCCGACGAACACTCACCACCGTGCCCGGCAACCGAAATTCCTTCGGCAGCCGAACTGCCTGGCTCCCCCCGTTCGTGAAGAGCGTCGCCGTCTTCCCGTCGGCCATGTGCCCCTCCGATCTATGTATATATAGTATATACACTCGCGCCGCCGAAAGCAACGTTCCGCACGCGACCCTAGGCGCGTCGCGGACGCCGGGTTCGAGGCGCTGGGCCAAACGGATTGAGGACCGCGACCCCCGACGGGGCGAAGTGAGCCTCGTTGCGGGTCACGACAGTCAAGCCTCGCTCGATCGCGCTCGCCGCCAGTAGCATGTCGACGGGGAACTGCGGATGGTCGTCGACGAGTCGGCCCCAGCGCAGGGCGATTGCCGCGTCGATCGGCAGTACGCGCTCTCCGTAATCAGCCGTCAGGCGTTCGAGCCACGCCGCCAGTGCCTGCGCATGGGGCTGTCCCGTGCGTCCGCTTTTCGCTACGCCCTTCGCGATCTCGCCCAGCGTGATGACGCTCAGATACGTGGAGTCCGGAGGCACATTGCCGATCCAAGCCAGTACGCGCTGGTCTGGGCGCGGGCGCCGGAGTTCCGACACGATATTGGTGTCGAGAAGGTACACGGTGCGCGTCCAGACTAGAGATCAATGTCGCGGAGCTGGAGCGGAATACGCTCTATGTCACTCTCTCCGGAGTCGACTCGCGGGATCGCCTGCAGAAAACTCTCGAACGGGACTCGCGGCGCATGGATCAGCCCAGCAACCCGTGCGTAGTCCTCATACGAAAGAACGACGGCCGTCTCGACGCCCCGCCGCGTCACCACTTGCGGTCCCCGTTTCGCCGCGTCGACGACTTCACTCAGCTTGTTTTTGGCGTCCTGGAGAGACCACCGCTTGGTCGCGCCCACTGGCTTCGCTCCTGTAGTAGCTAGCTGTCCAAGCTAGCTTGCAGGGCTCCATTCTGCAAGCCTTCGACCCGTCGTGCTGGTAACGCCCCAGGAGCAAGCCGCTGCCGCTCCCAAAATGACGCTCCGCTGTCGCCGCGCCCTCACCGTGGTTCGTCGCCGACGTCGCCCCCGCGCGCACAACCCTGCCCCACCCTCAGCCTCCCCTACCTCGCCGTTCACGACGCCGCGCCCGAGCACCCGCCCGGCCACCGTCGGCGCGCGATACCGCGCTCATCGAACGCTACCTCCGCGTTCGCGGCACCCGCCTCGCTCGCACGACCGCCCACGAATACCGCGGCGACCTCAAGACACTTCGCGGACGTCTATGCGCCGGCGCTCACTGCTCTCCACGACACCCGACGACATCGCCGCCTGGTTTCACGCCCACACCCGCGACGACAGCGACCCGACCGACCCGCGCCGCTGGTCCGTCCGCACCGCACACCGACGCCGCGATACCCTCATGGGATTCTTTCGCTGGGCACTCCGCGAACGACTCGTCCGCCGCAATCCCGTCGAGTCGGTCGAGCTCCCCCGCTTCTACCGCCGACCACCACGGCTCGTCTCACTCGCCGAGATCGAACGCATCTTCACCTACGCCGAGGCCCGCCTCGCTGCCGTCGATACGCCAGACATGGCGCTCCTCACGCTCGATGTCGCCGTCCTCCGCCTCATGGAACGACTCGCCCTGCGCGTCTCCGAGGCCGCCGGGATCCGAATCTCCCGACTCTCCACCACCGACGGCGAGCTCCGCGCCTGGATCGCAAAAAAGGGAAACAAGCCGGCCGCGTACCCGATCACCGGCATCGTCGGTGAGGCGTTCGTGCGCTGGCTCAAAGCGCGCGCCACGCTGACGCCCGCGACGGGACACGAGGACTTCATCTTCCTCCATCCCGCCCTGGGCCGACGGATCACGCGCTACCAGATCTGGGCGCGACTCCGCGTCCTCGCCCGCGCGGCCGGCCTCGGCGAGCTCGTGGTCCAGTCGCTCTCACCCCACAAGCTCCGACACGCCCGGGCCCGCGCAATGCTCGCCGCTGGCTTTCACATCGCCGCCGTCCAAAGCGTCCTCGATCACGCGTCGATTCGCACGACCCAGGTCTACGTCGAGGACGCTGAGCTCACTCGGCTCGACACCCTGCGCGCCCTCAGCGCGCCCACATAAGCCCCGATCCCCTCGCCACGTGGCCCGCTTGAGATCCCACGTCGCCCGACGCTGACGTGGGCGAGACCCGATCCGAAGAGCGATGCAGACGTCACACCCTAATGCGCGCAAAGTTGCCAAACCCAAGCGGCTTGGGTATATTCCTCCGGTGACCGGCCTCCGCATTGGAGAGGTGCAATTTCGGGTCTACCCGCAGGACCACCCGCCGCGTCACGTCCACGGGTTGATCGGTTCCGGCTACGTCATCGTCGACCTGAAACTCGATGGAATGGTCGCGTTGGCTGACCGATCGGACGCAGTTCGAAAGGCCACGCGATCTGAAGTTCGGAAGGTACTCGAGGCCGCGGCCGCCGGGTTCGATCGGCTGGTCGCAGCGTGGGAGAGGATGCATGATGGCGAATGAAGGTCACCCGATCACGACAACGGATGCAGAGATCACCGCGGCAATTGCGCGCGGCGAGCACACCCCGGCACCGTACGCTCAGAAGGTCTGGTACGACGCGAAAAGGGATGCCATCGTCGCGCGTATCGTGAGCCCCGGAGTCGTTGGACCTCTGGACGTACCGTTCACACGACAGCGGATGCAGGGACTCCAAAGGGCGACGCCCGACGAGCTGTCGCATATGGAGCTCGAAGGTGATGGGACCGGCATAGTGTGGCCGGCGTTGGATGTCGCGCACTACATCCCCGGTCTGCTCGCCGGTGTCTTCGGAACCGCTCGCTGGATGGCCGCGCTCAATGGGCGCCGCGGGGGCCAGAATAGGTCCTTGGCAAAAGCCATGGCGGCTCGAGCAAACGGCGCGAAGGGTGGTCGCCCGCCGGCCCGACAACGGACGACCGCCGCACGTCGCGTTGGGACTCGCAGCTACAAAAAGCCCATCAAGAAATCCCCTGTGGGCAAGCGTCGCCAGCGGACGAGAACCGAGCAGCCGCGGAAGCCAGAGGCTTCCTCATAGCGCTGTGGTCGATTTGCGCAATCTCGACACGCTGAAGAGAGCGACTGGAAAGCCGCTCTCGGCCTCTCAAAGCCACTAGGCATTCTCGTCGATCCACGATGCGAGTCGATGGGTCGCAAGCGCGAGCGGATTGGCCTCGGTACGAGATGAGGTGACCCGCTTGGTTACAGGGTCTCCAACCCCGGGACCGCCCTCACCTCGAACGTCGCGCTGCTCTTCTCTTTGCCGTACGTCACGGTCGCGATGTAGGTCCCGGGATGGACGTACTTCGCACCCTCGCCGCCTTCGTACGACGCCAGGACGTCCTTGCTGCGCTTGAGGTCCCACACGACCCGATTGAGACCGGCGATCGAGAGACCGACTAGATGCGCGATAGGGCGGCCCTCTTTGGTGGTGATCGCGATCTTCACACTGTCGCCCGTTGCCTGACTCAAGTAGTAGGTCAGGATCGCGCCGTTCGGCGGGTTCTCCCCTCTGAACTGTCCGCTCCCCGTCCATTCGTCGTAACTGGGCAGCGGCTCGGATTCGACCGCCGTGTCGGGGACGAAGAGATGGACGGGCTCTTTCATCACTTGTCGCGTGAGCTGGGTGATGGGTCGGATCCGATCCACGATGTACAGACCCCGTCCCTGGGTCGCGATCACCAGGGAGTGTGTGGTCGGCTCGACCACGATGTCGGCGACCGCCACGGTCGGCAAATCCCCGAACGCAGACCACGACTTCCCCCGATCGAGCGACAGCCACAAACCATGTTCCGTCCCCGCGTACAGCACGTCGGCGTTGTCAGGATCCTCCCGCACGAGTCGCACGGGCTCGTCGGCCGGCACGTTCGCGGCAATGCTCTGCCAGGTCGCACCCCCGTCCGCAGTCCGATACGCCAGCGGGGCATAATTGCCATCGTGCTGTCCATCCCACGCGACGTAGGCCACGTTTGCGTCGGTATGGCTCGCCTCAACGCGGCTCACGAGATGGCCGCGCGCAGGCTGGGGAATCGTCGCCGTGAGGTCGGACCAGTGCCCGCCGTCATCCACGGTGCGCCACAGCTTCCCGTCGTCGGTTCCAGCCCACAACTCCCCCGCCTTCACAGGCGATTCGGCAATCGTGTACACGACACCGTAGCTCTCCGCACCGCTGCCGACGGCCTGCATTCTCGCGAGATCTTTGGTCGACAGGTCCGGCGAAATCACCTGCCAGTGCTCCGCTCGATCGGTCAACTTGAAGATGACGTTGCCGCCGAGATACATCGTGCCCGGCACGTGCGCGCTCATGATGAGCGGCGCAAGCCAGTGGTAGCGGAACGCCGGCTCTCCCTCGTTGGGCTCCGGTCTCAAATTCCTGAGCTGGCCGCTCCGGAGATCGAGGCGCACCAGGTCCGCACGCTGTGACTCGAAGTAGACAATCGCGGAGTCCCTGGGATCGAACGCGCAGTACGAGCCGTCACCGCCGCTCAGCGTCTGCCAATCCCCATCGCGGATCTCTTCCTTGCTCCGCGTGGCGCTCGGCCCCACCCAGTTCGTGTTGTCCTGCAACCCGCCGCAAATCCGAAACGGCGTCGATCGGTCGACGTTGATCCGATAGAACTCCCCGACCGCGAACTTCGCCAGATGGTCCCACGCAACGCCGCGATTGAAGGACTGGTACAGGCCTCCGTCATTGCCGATCAGCACGTGTTCGTGATCGACAGGATCGATGGCGAGCGCGTGGTTGTCGGGATGGAGGTGCTTGCCGAGGTCCTCACGCCACGTCGTCCCGCCATCGTCGGAGACGAGCAGCACGAAGCTCAGGAGATAGACACGCGAGCGAGTCGGCCGGATCGACCCGGACCTGACTGAAATAAAAGGGTCGCGGATCGAGCTTCGATACACGCGTCCAGTGCTCGCCACCGTCGCCCGTGCGAAAGACCCCGCCTTCCTTGCTCAGCGACTCGTCGAGGCCGACCGTCCCACCCGAGTCGCTCTGCACGACAGCGAACAGGATGCGAGGCTGGCTCGCGTCGAGCGACAGCCCGATCCGGCCGGTTTGCGTCGGCAACCCGTTCGTGAGCTTGTGCCACGTGACGCCGCCGTCAGTGGTCTTGAAGATGCCTCCCAGATCCTTGCCGTCCGTCGCCGGCGCCCCGTACGTGAATGACCACGGTCGGCGCCGGCGCGCATAGAGCGTCGCGTACACGACGTTCGGGTTCGAGGGGTCGATCACGACGTCACCGGCACCGACCCGATCATCGTAGGGCGCGGGAGCGGCCAGCACTTTCTTCCACGTCGCGCCGGCGTCGGTCGTCTTGTACAGCCCACGCTCAGCACTCGACATCCAGAGATCGCCGATGACCGCGACGTACGCCGTCTTGGGGTCAGTCGGGTGCACCGCAATCCGGGCAATCGCCTTGCTGTCTTTGAGTCCGACGTTGACCCAGGTGGTGCCCGTGTCTGTCGAGCGATAGACGCCATCGCCCCACGTCCCCGAGTTCCGATCGTTGGCCTCACCGGTGCCGACCCAGATCACCGTCGGGTCGGATGCCGCCACAGCAACGTCGCCAATGCTGGCGACGTTCTCGTGCGCAAAGATCGGCTTGAATGTGATGCCGTTGTCGGAGGTCTTCATGATGCCGCCCATCCCAAACCCCACATAAAACCGACTGGGTCGTTTAGGGTCGAACGCAATGCTGGAGACACGTCCTCCCATGACCGCGGGACCAATGCTCCGCGCTTCTATACCATGAGGCAGGACCAGCGTCGTCGTGTCACTGCGCCGAGCGCGCGACCCCTGGGACTGGTCGGGCCGGCCGCGACTGGTGTCGCGCTGACCACCGGCCGCGGCAACGGCGATGGCCGACACGAGCATCGCCGCGCACGAGAGAGGAAATCGTCTGAGCATTGGGGGCTTGTCGAGAGGGCCGCTGAGCCGTGCTAGCTCACGAGGGCGAAAAGAATAGCTCGTCCGCCGAAGCCTCGGCAAGCAAAGGAGCGACACCTTGCTCGCACTCTGGTCCCTGACCCCACCGTTCCTTACGTCAGGCTTTGCACCATGGCCCACACCATGCAGCGACAGGCATGGCTCGGTCGAAAAAGAGACCATCCACACGGAGGCGAACGATGCTTGCAGACAGGAAGGCCCTGGCAACGGTCCCGGTCAAGAGCCTGGCGAAGGCGCGACCCTTCTACGAGCGGACACTTGGCCTCCAGCCGATCGGGACGAGCGAGCCAGGCGTGCAGAATTATCGAGCCGGTGACTCCACGATCGTCGTCTACGAATCCGCATTCGCCGGGACCAATCAGGCGACCGCCGTCACCTGGCCGTTGGGCGACGATCTGGAGCCGGTCGTGCGTGACCTCAAGGCCAAAGGCGTCGCCTTCGAACACTATGACCTGCCGGGCATCACGCTCCAAGGCGACGTCCACGTCGCGGGCCGCACACGAGTCGCGTGGTTCAAGGATCCGGACGGGAACATCATCAATATCGGGAACTACTGACCACACACTTCGCCACCCTCGACAGTCGGTCGGCGGGCGCGGGCGAGGTGTGACCTCTCAGACCGGTCTCCGACTGCCGCGCTGCAGCGCCAGCAGGGCCTCCAGCTCGATCAAATGCTCCAGGTCTCTCCCTCGGCCAGCCGCCCGCTTCGTGGCGATCAACGCCGGCAAAGTCAGAACGCGGAACTCGGTCTCCCCGACGGTAACGAGTTCCGAGTGCGCGAGGGCCTCGACGTAGGTTCCAAGTCCGGGCACTCGATCAATGAGATCGATGTCGCCGACATCCGTCGTCAGCGTCATCACGGGCGCGCTGCGCAGCGCCCGGATATCGAGCACGAACGGGAGGCCGAGCTCCACCCCCCGCAGATACGCGTGCCAGTCCGTCAGGACACCGACGAGTCGCTCCATGCTGTCGGCAGCGGTATCGTAGCAGAGGTCGATGTCGTTCGTGAAGCGCGCCGACCCGTGAACCGTGGCCGCTACTCCGCCGATGACCACGAAGCGCACACCGGCTGCGATCAGTGCCGCCACGATCTGCTCGAACACGGGCGGCGCTATCCGGTTCTGCGGCGGCGGCCGGCCAACGTCGGAGTCGCGGCCGCGCGCCGCACCCGACGGCGGAACTCGACCATCGCGTCCAGCTGGCGGAGCCGCTCTGCCGGCGTACGTCGCAGGTTCGCGCCCAACAGCGTCAAGTCGAGCCCGTAGTCCCCCGCCCGACCGAGCGGATCGTGCCGCTTCTCGGCTCGGCGGCCGCGGCGGCGAGGTGCGTACATCACCCGCAACCGGGCCAGTCCGGCGGCGACGGTGGCCAGCACGCGATACACGTCCACCGACGCGGTGACCAGGCCGTCACCATCGCCAACGGACACCGGCTGCGCGGAGCCGTCGTAGCGGCGCAGAACGTCGGCGGCCAACACATACGCACCGGGAAACGGCACTCCAAGGCCTTGGATCAATGCCCGCGCGACAGCAACCCGCTCCGCCGCGCGGATCGTATACGGAATACGCCGGCCAAGGGCAGCCGCGGCGTTCTGCAGCCACTTCGGGTCGACGTCCAGCAGGTAGGCGAACTCCCCGAGCGTCATGGGATAATTATACCTGGGACACAGACGTATTTCAATCAGACGCCCGTGCTGCCGGCCAATGGCGCGGCTCCTGATGGTCTCACCCAGCCGCGACAAACTGACGCCCGGGCCCTGAACCGGGCGGCGCGAAGGCCGCCCGAGGGGCGTCTCCCTACACTCTGGCGGTCGGCGCCGCGACACCCCCGCCGCCAGCGGCCATCGCGGCCCTCCGGGCCATCTGGGCGCGTGTGAGATGCGGCACCAGCCCCACCATCCGCTCGATGAGCATCAGCTGCCCCCGGTGATGCATCTCGTGTTCCTTGACCGACAGGATCATCTCGAACCGACTCTTGGAGCCACCATTGTCGCCACCAAAGCTGACCCGCTCAGCGAGCACGCTCTCCGTCACGCCGTCCAGCCAGGTCGCCCACTTCTCCCCGGAGCTGCGCAGCATGGCCAGCGTCTGCTCCTTGCTCCGCGCGGCCTTTTCCTCGACAGCCAAGCGCTGCATGAGACCGACAAAGTCGAACCCCTCCATTGACGATCGGTGTTCCACCGCATGCACCTGGTGGTGGAAGCTGTACGCCAGCGCGATGTGCGCGAGTAACTCGCCGACCGTCCGCGTCTCAGGCGCAGGTCGAAAGGCGTATCGGTCTTCCGGCAGCTCCTCGGCGATCGTAATGGTGTTCCCGCGGACGACGCGGAAGCTCTCAGCCAGCTCTTTGGCCCCGTAGTAATTCACGCAAGTCTCTCTGGTTGTGGGTCGGCGAACGGATACCCCGCTCTAGACAACTTAGCAACCGCGGCAGGAATCAGGCGCTCGGCACGCGGCCCCTGCCAGTCCCGTCGTTCAGTGTCCAGCGTCCAGTCGTCCAGCGTCTAGCGTCTAGCGTCTAGCCAACGTCTTTTCACTTCTGTCACAAACTGCGCGCCCCCTATCGTCAGATAGAGTTGCCGCTCCATCACTGACAGGCTGAACGCCACTCGGCGCGCGAGATGGGGTGCGAGCCCCGCCAGGAACTCGCGGTCGATCGCGTACAGCTCGATCGACTCGGCGCGGTGGATCCGTGATCCCTCGAGCTGCCGCACGAGCTGCGCCGGCTCCTTGTGCGTGTACACCACGACGCGGGGGGCCGCACGTGTCGCGCGATGCAGCCGCTCCGCGTTCGGCGCTCCGATCTCGATCCACACCTTTACCGCACCCGTCAGGTCGCGGACCGTCAGCGCGGGGTCGTCAGGCTCCGCCAGTCCACGGGAGAACTCGATCCCCTCCGCATGCTCGAGACAGTACGCGAGCACGCGCGTGAGCAGATACTCCTCGGTCTCCGATGGGTGCCGTGCCGCCCGAATGGCCAACGTCGTGTACACGCCACGGTCGACGTCGGCCAGCTCGACGTCGAAGGTGTACATGGTGGCAGTAAGGGCCATGTGATCGGGTTCTGGGTGCGGAATGCGGCTACAACAATACTACGGTGATGATGCCGACGCTCCGGGGCCGCGCTGCCCGCTCCTGGCGATGCTCAACAGTGTAACTTGCCAGTTTACCTGTTTTGTTGTATCATGCGTTTATGCCCCGACAAAGCCTGGAAAGCGCGGTCGCTGACCTTGCACACGCCATCGGCCTCCTCGTACGCCGCATGCGCGCGGCCGCCGTCTCACACGGGCTCTCATTGACTGAGAGCGCCGTCCTGGGGCGCCTGGCTCGAGAAGGACCGGCCACGACGGCCGAGCTCGCGCGCGCGGAAGGCGTCAGGCCGCAGTCCATGGGTGCCACCGTCGCGGCACTCGAAGACAGAGGCTTGCTCGAGCGGCACCCGCATCCGACCGACGGCCGGCAGGTCAATCTCGACCTGACCGCCAAAGGCGCCGCTCTCCGCAAGGGCGTCGGCGACGCCAAGCGCACATGGCTCACCCAGGTCGTCGCCCAACTGGACGAGGACGACCGGGACACGCTGTTTGCTGCCGGCCAGATCATTGAGCGCCTGCTCCAAGACCGACCCACGGTCGGGCACGAGCGCGCCACGTGACGCAACCACCACCCGCTGCGGACGGACGCGAGGCCGCCCTCGCCGGGTTCATGTCGCACGCGTGGCGAGCGCTGCGGCACCGAAACTTCAAGCTCTTCTTCGCGGGCCAGAGCATCTCGCTCATCGGCACGTGGATGACGCGATTGGCCACGGGCTGGCTCGTCTATCGGCTCACCCATTCGGCGCTGCTGCTCGGCATCGTGAGCTTCTCGGGACAGATCGCAGCCTTTGCGCTCGGACCATTCGCAGGTGCCTGGGTCGAGCGCTTGAATCGCCGCAAGCTGCTGGTGTGGACGCAAGCGCTTGCTGCCGTGCAGTCGCTCGCCATGGCGGCACTCACGCTCCCGCGTGTCATCACGATCGCCGAGATCATCGCGCTCAGCGCCTTTCAAGGCCTGATCAACGCGTTCGACATGCCGGCGCGCCAGTCATTCCTCATTCAGATGGTCGAGGATCGGGCCGACCTCGGCAACGCCATTGCGATCAACTCGTCGATGGTCAACGGTGCGCGGCTCATCGGCCCCGCGATCGCCGGTGTGGTCATCGCCGCGGTCGGCGAAGGGTGGTGCTTCCTGCTCGACGGGATCAGTTACTTCGCCGTCATCGCATCCCTGCTCCTCATGCGCCTCGAGCCGTCGCAGGTCCAACGCGCGACAACCAGCATCCTCGAGCAGATACGCGAGGGATGGGACTACGTGAGGACGTTCCGGCCGATTCGCATGATCCTGACCTTGTTTGCGGTGCTCAGCCTGATGGGCTGGCCATACTCGGTGCTGTTGCCGGTCTTCGCCGCGCAGGTGCTCCACGGTGGTCCGAATACGCTTGGCTGGCTCTCAGGAGCCTCCGGGCTCGGCGCATTTGTATCGGCAGTCTCCCTCGCGCTCCGCAAGTCGGTCGTCGGCCTCACGCGCATGCTGCAGATCGCGGCGGCCATCCTCGGGACTGCGCTGATGCTGTTCGGCCTGTCGCATACGCTGTGGCTTTCAGTCGTGCTCATGGTCTTCGCCGGGTTCGGCTTGATCCAGGGTGCGTCCGTGAGCAACACGATCATCCAGACGCTGGTCCCCGAAGACAAACGCGCTCGCGTGATGGGCTACTACACGATGGCCTTTGTCGGCAGCGCGCCCTTCGGCAGCTTGCTGGCCGGCGCGCTGGCCCACCGGATCGGAGCGCCCCACACGGTCATGATCACCGGCGCGGTCTGCATCGCGGCCTCACTCTGGTTCACGCTCGAGCTCCCGAAGGTGCGAGCGGTCATGCGGCCGATCTACCTGGAGATGGGCCTCCTGCCCGCGCGCGACATCGCCTGACCGCCAACGTCCAACGTCTAACATCCAACCACCTAGCCCTCCATGCCGCTCACACAACTCGACCCCACCACTGCCCTCGTCGTGATCGACCTGCAAAAGGGCATCGTCAGCTTCCCGACCGTACACCCCACGGCCGACATCATCGCCCGATCGGCCAGGCTGGCGCGCGGGTTCCGCGAGCGGGGTCTGCCCGTCGTGCTCGTGAATGTCACGGCCATGGCGCCGGGCCGCACCGACGCCGAACGGCCAAAGTTTGCCCGGCCGGCCGACTGGGCCGAGCTCGTGCCGGAATTGGCGCAGGATCCCAGCGACCATCTCGTCACCAAGCAACGCTGGGGCGCATTCCTCGGCACAAACTTGGACGAGTATCTGCGCCAGCGCGGAGTGACGCAAATCGTCTTGACGGGCGTCGCAACCAGTATCGGCGTGGAATCGACGGCGCGAAGCGCCTACGATCTGGGCTATAACGTCGCGCTCGTCGTCGACGCCATGACGGACCGGGACGCAGAAGCGCACCGTAACAGTGTCGAAAAGATCTTTCCACGACTGGGTGAGACGACCACGACCAATGACGTGCTCAAGCTATTGCGGGAAACTCCGGGATCGGCTGGACCGGCGCAATCACGAACCCGCTGACACGGATCGCTTCCTGACACCGTGGCTCTTGACGGGCGTATATTAACATCATATACATACGAACGTGGCTGACGCCCTAGCCGAGTTGGAAGCGTGTGTCGGGTTCCAGTGGGATGACCGGAATTCGCACAAGAACTGGGAGCGGCATCGCGTGAGCCGCGCAGAGTGCGAAGCGGTTTTCTTCAACGACCCATTCGTCGCAGCACCTGATGTGATCCATTCTGAGAAGGAGTCCCGATATTACGTTCTCGGACAGACGGCCCGAGGCCGGCGATTGTTCGTCGCATGTACAATCCGGGAGCGGCTCATCCGCGTCGTTTCTGCACGGCCGATGAGCCGCCGCGAAAGGAGAAGCTATGACCAAGCCGCGCCAGAAACCGAAAACTGAGCGCTCTCCGCGGAAGCCGATCCCAGCGTTCGCGACTGAGGATGAGGAGCGCGCCTTCTGGGACTCAGCCGACTCCGTAGACTACATCGACTGGGTAAAGGCCCGGCGCGTCCAGCTTTCAGAACTCAAACCGTCGACGGCCACCATCTCCCTGCGGCTGCCCGAGGGAATGCTGGACGAACTCAAGATCCTCGCGAACGAGCGCGACGTTCCGTACCAATCACTGCTCAAGGTGTTTTTGGCCGAGCGCATTCGACAGGAACGAGTGCGCCGGCGGCGCTCCGCCTGAGCGACTCTGTCCCGCGGCGGGCAGTCTGAGCGCTTTTTGTTCGCTCGTATGACGCTCCGCTGTCGCCCAAAGTTTAGGTGGTCCACCCCTGCCGCCGACCCTGATCGCGCCACGCGGTCGACCGTGCAAAGCGCGATGGATTCCGCCAGATCGATCTGAAACTATCTGCCCGTCCCCCTCGATAATGAAAGGGGAACTGAGCTCGGCCGCTGGAGTACACTGGGTGATCGACACCGACACCACACCCCACCGCAGGTGTCACCGGACGATGCGGATGAGTGGTCGACCCGACCGTCTCCACGATCGGCGAGTGACCCTCGGGCGTCTCCGGTTCACTGACTGACGAGAGAGATAGTGCGTGAGTAGATCTGCTACGGGCCGCTCGGACCAAGCCGCCACCACCGGCGCGGAACACGCTGGACTCGGGTGGGATTATTCGCTGGGCGAGGAGATCGCTAACAGCATCACGCACGGCGCCGGTCTCGCCGCCAGCATCGCTGGTGCAGCCATCCTGCTGTTCGTCGTCGCCCAGCATCACGACCCGCTCTGGTTCGCCGCCGATGCCGCCTACGCGGCGTCCCTCATCATCCTGTACACGGCCTCGACCCTGTATCACGCGATTCCCAACCGGCGGGCCAAGCACGTCTTTCGCATCATGGACCACGCCGCGATCTACATCCTGATCGCCGGTACCTATACACCGTTCGCACTCCTCAACCTGCGCGGCACGTGGGGTTGGGCGCTGTGCGCCGGCGCCTGGGGCTTGGCAGTCGTCGGCGTCGTCTTCACGACGCTCATCCGTCACCGACTATCGCGTGCCACCACGCTGCTGTATGTCGCAATGGGATGGATGGGGGTAATGGTTGCCAAGCCCGCCTTCGATCACCTGAGCGCCTGGGCCATCATCTGGCTCGTCGCCGGTGGCCTCCTGTACACAGCGGGCACGTTGTTCTACGCCTGGGAACGACTGAGGTACGGACACGCCGTGTGGCACGTGTTCGTCCTCGGCGGCAGCGTCTGCCACTACATGGCCGTCCTGCGCTACGCGGTTCCCAGCTAACGGACCAACGGACTCTCCCACACGCGGAACAGCAGCGACTTGAGCTGCGCGAAATCCCTGGGCCCAAGCGCCGAGCGCCACTCCCCCTCGATCTCGCGCAAGATCTCGTGCGCCTTGGCCCACGCCGCGTGCCCCCGCTTCGTGAAGCGGACGATACGCGCGCGCCCCTCGTCCGGTGCGGCCGATCGCGTGATATAGCCGAGCCGCTCGAGGCTCCCCAGCAGTTGGTTCATGGCTTGCTTGCTCACCCCCGCACGCTCGGCCAGCACTCCCGGCCGCACGCCGTCCGGACCCGGAAACTGCAGCGCCGCCATGTGCGGCAGCTTAAGATCCCCGAAGCCCGCAGCGTTCAACCCGACAATGATCCGGCAATGAATCGCCTGCGCCGGCACCCGCAGCAACGCCCCGATCAGCATCTCCCGGCTCTTGACCACCGCACGCACCCTGGCTCCCTTGACTTTTGGCTGGTAAACTGAGTTTACTAGTGATCATCGTAAACGGAATTTACCATTACGGAGCACCAGATTGCCAGCACTGACCACTGACCTCCGCATCGATCCCGCCAACGAGACGATCCACCTCGGGCCCCTCACGATCCGATTCGTCGTCACGGGCCTACACTCGAACGGCAGCATCGCCGCCTTCGAGCTCACGGTCCCCGGCGGACGCGGATTGGCCGCGCCGGCCCACAGTCACGACCACTTCGACGAAACGATCTACTGCACCGCCGGCGTCCTCACCTGGACCGTCGACGGCCAACGCATCGACTTGGGCCGCGGCCAGACGCTCTGCATCCCGCGCGGCGCCGTCCACCGCTTCGAGAACCACGGCACTGAGGACGCCACCGCGTTCGCGGTCTTCACGCCCGCCGCCATCGGACCCGAGTTCTTCCGTGAGTCCGCTGCAGTCATCAACGCCGCCGCCGGCGGCCCACCTGACCGAGCGAAGCTCGCTGAGATCATGCTCCGCTACGGCCTCACTCCGGCCCCACTGCCGCCGCCGGCTTAACGCCTCGGCGACTCAACTCAAGGGATTTTCCCCGATGCCGCCCAACACCTCTGCACGCCAAGCTACCCGCGCCTCGATCCACACACTCGCGGGATGCCTCGCCGCCTTCGCACTGGCGGCGTGCAGTTCGAAACCCGCCGACCACGCGACCACTAACTCCGCCGCCACCGCCGAAGTCAGCCCCACCGTCACCGTGACCGCTACAGACTACGCATTCGATGCACCGGCACAGATTCCTGCCGGCATGACGACGATGACCATGGTCAACCGTGGCCGCGAGATGCATCAGGTCCAGCTCATCCGGTTGGCCGATGGCAAGACGGTCAACGATCTGCTCGCCACGTTCAACCAGCCGGGCCCGCCACCAGCATGGGCCGTTTCTTTCGGCGGTCCCAACGCCGCGGTACCGGGCGGCTCGAGTCAGGCCACGTTCCTGCTCGCCCCAGGCAACTATGTCATGATCTGCGCCATTCCAAGCCCCGACCACGTGTCGCACCTCGCCAAGGGGATGATGCGACCCTTGACCGTCACCGCGGTCCAGAACGTAGCGAAGACGGCGCCGCAATCCGACATCACGGTCACGATGACGGAGTATGCCTTCAATCTGTCGGCACCAGTCACTGCCGGCACACATACCCTACGCATCGACAACCAGGGTAGACAGGACCACGAAGCCGTGCTGGTCCGCTTCGCACCCGGCAAAAGTCGTGAAAGACCTCGTCGCGTGGGTCGACAACCAGGTCGGACCGCCGCCAGCCTACCCACTAGGTGGCCTCACCGACCTGTCCAACGGCGCCGAAGGCTTCTTCACCGTCAATTTCACCCCGGGCAACTACGCCCTCGTCTGCTTCATCCCCGATGCGAAAGACGGCAAGCCACACGCCGCCTACGGCATGACCAAGGAATTCACGATCTGAGGCCGACCGCGCACCGCCGAAGTCGCGCGCGTACCCCCATCTTGCCGCGCCTTCGGCGCCGGGAGCGAGGACGCGCAAGTCACCTCGGTACCCCAGACCCCAGACCCCGCTCGTCATGCCCGACGCATCGCGGAACCTGACGGACTACGAGTCGGCCCGTCGACACTTCCACCTCGACGTCCCGCAGCGCTTCAACGCCGCGCGTGATGTCGTCGACGCATGGGCACAGAAAGAGCCGAATCGCCTGGCACTCGTCACCGTCGGACCCTCCGGCGGCGAAACGGGCCGCTACACCTTCGCCGATCTCGCCCGCCGCTCCAACCGCGCTGCCAACGTGCTCCACGCACACGGCGTCAAGAAAGGCGACCGCCTCTTCGTGATGCTCCCGCGGATCGTGCAGTGGTACGACGTCATGCTTGGCGCCGCCAAGTTGGGCGCGATCCCCATGCCCGGCACGACGCTCCTCACCGAGCGCGACATCGAGTACCGCACGACCCGCGCGGAAGCGAGCGTGATCGTGACGGACGCGGACGCCGTCTCGAGGGTCGACGCGGTGCGCGACCGCTGCGAATCACTGCGCGCTCGCATCGTAGTGGGAGGCACGTGCGACGGTTGGGTCGCGTTCGACGACGCGCTGACCCGCGCATCCGATGCGGCACCCGACCTCGCGCCGACGCGCGCGGATGACCCTTTGCTCATCTACTTCACGTCGGGCACGGAAGCGTACCCCAAGATGGTACAGCACACCCATGCCTCCTATGGCATCGGGCACGAGATCACCGCGCGCTTCTGGCAGGACCTGGGACCATCGGACCTCCACTGCACCCTCTCCGACACGGGGTGGGCCAAGGCCGCCTGGGGGATGCTCTTCGGCCAGTGGCGCATGGGCGCCGCACTCTTCCTCTGGGACGCACGCGGGAAACCTGACTACGAGCTCCTGATGCGGCTCATCACCGAGCACCGCGTCACCTCGTTCTGCGCGCCGCCGACTGTGTATCGCAGCCTCGTGTGCATGGACCTCGCGCCCTACGACTGGTCGGGCCTCCGCCACTGCACCGCTGCCGGCGAGCCGCTCAACCCCGAAGTCATCAAGATCTGGCGCGAGGAAACGGGTCGCACGGTGTACGACGGCTACGGTCAGACGGAAACGGTCAACGTCGTCGCGAACTATCGCTGCCTGCCAGTCAAGCCGGGATCGATGGGCAAGCCGACTCCTGGGTTCGACGTGCACGTCGTCGATGCGGATGGCCACGTGCTCGCGCCGGGCGAGGAAGGTCATCTCGCGATCCGCGTGCGGCCGGACCGACCAATCGGTCTCTTCAAGGAATACTGGCGCGACCCCGAGGCGACCGCGAAAGCCATCCGCGGCGATTGGTATTTCACAGGTGACCGCGCGATGACCGACGACGAGGGCTACTTCTGGTTCGTCGGGCGCGGGGACGACATCATCATCTCCGCCGCCTACCGCATCGGCCCCTTCGAGGTCGAGTCGGCACTCATCGAGCACCCCGCGGTCGCCGAAGCCGCCGTCGTCGGCAAGCCGCACGCCGAGCGCGGCCAGATCGTCAAGGCGTTCGTCGTGTTGGCACCAGGATACACTGCGTCCGCCGAGCTCGCCCTCGAGCTCCAGGATCACACCAAGCGCGTCACGGCGCCCTACAAGTATCCGCGCGAGATCGAATTCGTGGCGACGCTGCCCAAAACGGTCTCCGGCAAGATCCGCCGCGTCGAGCTGCGCCAGCGCGAACAGGTCGCCGTATCGACCCCAACGCCCGGCGGGTAACGAGCCGTCGTTGCCGTTCCCTGATCCCTGACCCCTGGGGTTGCAATTTCGGTGTTTGTTCGGCTATTATACCGGCCCCAGTCTACTGAGGAGACCATGCCGATTAGCGATTTCCTGCTGCAGGAGTTCGACGCCGAAATGGCCAGCACGCGCAAGACGTTGGAGCGAGTCCCTGCCGACAAGGGCGCGTTCGCGCCTCACAGCAAGTCGATGAAGATGCAGAACCTCGCGCCGCACGTCGCCCAGCTCCCGCAGTTTGGACTCACCGTGCTCACGACACCGGAGCTCGACTTCGCGACCAGCAACTTCACGCGCCTGCCCTTCGAGTCGCCCGCACAGTTGGTGCGCGCGCTCGACGAAGGTGCAGCCAAAACCCGCGCTGCCCTCAAGGCGACACCCGACTCGGCGTGGAGCGAGCCATGGAAACTGAGCTGGGGAGGAAAACCGATCTTCAATGACACCCGCTTCATGGCCTATCGGCAGATGTTCTTGAACCACATCGTGCACCACCGCGCACAACTGGGCGTCTACCTGCGCCTCAACGATCTGCCCGTCCCGGCGACCTACGGCCCTTCAGCCGACGACACACTGGGATTCTGACGCCGAGGAAAAGAACTGGCCATTGACCAATAGGGGCGACGCATAGCGTCGCCCCTTTTTGCGCCGTCCATACGCAGTCCGATCCTCTCCTTTCTCCTCTCCCCTCTCCACGTGGCGCGCAGCGCCCGTCAGTCCCCCTGCGCCAACCGCTCGAACCGCGCATTCCCCCTGAGCGGCGCCCACGTCGGGTCGATCCTGAGCCACGCAGGCGTCAGGAAGTACGGCACCGTCAGCAGGGGCTCGAGATGGTCGAGCGCGCGATCCGGCTCGCCCACCATCATGTACACCCGGGCCAGCACGTGCTGCGCGTACGGCGCCAGTTCCGCGTTTCTCGACATCGGCATTTGCACCGCGCCCCGTTCGCCCTCGCGAATGGCGTCATCCTTGTGGCCCGCGTACGCGAGCGCAAGCGCATACAGCATCCGGCGCTCGAAGTCGTCCGGTGACGAGTTGATCTGCTGCTGGTACACCTGCTGCGCGGTGTCACCGTAGGCGCGCGCCAGCGCGGCGTCCCCCCGCAACCCGTAGACCTCCGCGCGCCGAATGGCCCACCGGGCACGATCGTCGTCGTAGGCGGTGGGCGTGAGCGACAGGAGCTTCTGCTGCTGCGCGTCGGTCAAGACCCAGAAGAGATCACCCGTCGTCGCGAAATAGACGATGAGGCGAGTCGTATCCACCGACGCTTGCGCGGCCCGGAGCACCGCCCGCGCAGCTGGCAGGTCGCCCTGCGCGAGATGCAGCAACGTCACACGTGAGATCATCCCAAGGTTGTTGGGAGCGAGCTGTAGCCCCTGTCGCGCGACGATCGTCGCTTCCGAGAACCGGTGCATCCGGATGAGCGTACTGGCGAGCTGTCGGTTGGCGATCGGTGACACCGGGTCGAGCTTCGCCGCACGCTGCGCGTGCGCGAGCGCGTCCTCCCAGTGTCCCAGCCGCCGCTCGTCGACGGAGACGGCACCGATCAGTTGCGCGTTGTCGGGGTACCGTTTGAGCAACGCGGCGTTGATCCCGTACGCCTTCACCACGTCGTGTTGGACCAGCGACACGTAGTCGCTGAGCGCGACCTGACTCTCGAGGCGGTTGGGATCCAGGGCCTGTGCGTGCACCAGCGCGCAATGCGCCGCTTCGGCGTTCGCCGGATTGGGCGTGCTGTTCGCGTAGAGCAGCGAGTACGCACGCTCCAGCCGCGTCCACGCGAGCACGAAGTTCGAATCGAGTGTCACCGCCGTCGTATAGAATCCGATCCCGCGCCACAAGGCGGGAGGGTCGGTAGAATTGAGGTGCTGGGTCGCCTCGTCGCCCTGCAAGAACGCGTCGTACGCGTTCACGTTGTTCGTCGGCCGCTTGCGCAGCGCCTGCCGCTCGCCGGGCCCGAGCGCGATGTCGAGAACGGAGGCCACTTGTGTCGCGATGTCGGCCTGCACCGCAATCACGTTCGACGGATCGATGTCGAATTCCTGACGCCAGTACACGGTCGGCGCATGCCCGCGCGGCGCTTGAATGAGCTCTGCTTCGACCCGCGCGATGGCGTTGCCCTTGGCCTGCGGCAGCCAGCGCACCTCACCGGTCAGTAGGTACGGGACACTCAGCTCCCGCGCGATCTGATCCGGTGGCTTCGTGGTGTGCGCGTACGTCAGCGAGCTCCCCCGCGCGATCACCTGCAGGCCGGGCATCTGCGCCAACGCGCCGCGAATCTCGTCCGTCACGCCGTCGGTGAAATACCGGACCGACGAATCTCCGACGCTCTCGAACGGCAGCACGGCCAGCATGACCGCCCGATGCTCGGCCCCGTATCGCTCGACCGCTGCATATGTCCCGATCCCAACGATCGCCAGAACGGCGATGGCAATGGCGGCAGGTCGTCGTGCCCACCACGCCCGACGTCCTCGCGGCGCCTCGACGCCCCCGCCCTCAGACTGCGAAAGGCGGGGCTCGGCCGCCGCCTCGCGACTTGTCCGGATCGTCGCCGGTGTGGCATCGTGCGCCGGAAGCACGGACGGGGCAGCGCCAGGCTCCCCGACGGCGCCCAGCGCAGCGGCAAACTCGCCCGCGGTCTTGTAGCGATCGGCCGGCGAGCGGGCGAGCGCAATTTCCACCGCCGTTTCCATAGACGCCGGAATCCGGTCCCGTACCGCCCGGAGCGGCAACGGCCGCTCCACCAGCCGACGTGCAACCAGAGCCTGCGGAGTCGCCCCGGTAAACGGGGGCTCGCCCGCCAACATCTCATACAGCACACACGCCAAGGCGTACACATCCGTCCGCCCATCGACCTCGCCCGCACCCGCCGTCTGCTCGGGACTCATGTACTCCAACGTCCCCAGACTCACGCCCGCATCGGTCAGCCGCGCGCCAGTCCCCGGTCCCCCCGCTTCGAGCGCTGCACTCCAGCGGTCGCGGGCCACTCCAAAATCCGCCAGCAGCGCCTCGCCGTCGGCCGAGAGCAGGATGTTCTCCGGCTTGACGTCCCGGTGCACCACACCGTGGCGATGCGCATAGTCGAGCGCACTCGCCACTTCGCGTGTGATCCGCAGGGCGTCGCCGAGCGACAACTGATGCTCTCGCGAGAGGCGCTCGCGCAGGCTCTCGCCCTCGACATAGGGCATCGTGTACCAGAACGGGCCGGCGCCACCGGCGCCCTCGCCCGAGTCGAGCAGCGCAAGGATGTGCGGGTGCTGCAGCTGGGCCGCGATCGCAATTTCGCGACGGAAACGAGCCTGACCCACAGCGCGGGCGAGCTCGGGATGCAGCACCTTCAGCGCCACCAAGCGGCCGTGTCGGGTATCCTCGGCCAGATAGACCGTGGCCATCCCCCCGCGACCGAGTTCCCTATCGATCTGGTAGCGGTCACCTACCGCCGACTGGAGCTCGACCGCGGCGTCAAGGGACACAGCCACAAGCTAGAACCCGGCCGCGGAGACGCAAGGAAACAAAAGAGATACGGGCGTCCGGTCTCACGCGGACCCTGGCTTGACTGCGGTTTTCCCCATCCACATTGCCGTCGCAAGCCGTAGCTTATGGCCCGTCTACTACCTCGACAGCGTGCGCCGGTGTCGGCGCTTTTCAGCCTTTTGGCGGGACATAATGAAAATTTGGACCCATTTTGCAGCCACTACCCTGGGCGTCCAGGCCATGGGCCTCGCGGGCCCGGACCTCGCCTTGGCCTACACCTTCGGCATGGCCGTCGACGTCGATCATGTGATCAAGCTGCCGTTTTACCTCAAAGCCGTCGGCCTGAAAGACAAGCGTGGCTACTACTGGCGGTCGTCGCTGCAGGAGCCCGTCGCCCTGCTCTGGATCCTGCCGCTCTGCTATTTCCTCGGGACGTGGATCCCCGTGATCTTCTTCCTGATTCACGTGGCCATGGACTACAGCGTCCGCTTCGAGAAGATGCCCTTCTTCCCGTACTCGAACTGGGTCACCCGCGGCTGGCTCACCGGCATCCCGGACTGGGCGAAAGAGGTCCCCCTGCTCATCGTCCTCGTCCTGCTCAACGTCGCAGTCTTCTCCGTCGCCCGCGGCTGGCTCCATGTTTGAGCGCGTGCCGGCGATCGGCCGGCTCTCCGACACGTTCGTCAGAGCGCCGATGCGCTTTCTGCACCTCAAGCTCGGCCTCTCACCCGCGCAGGTCTCCTGGGCGGCGTTCGGCGCAAGCCTCGTCGCCGCAGTCGTGATCGGCACGGGGCGATTGGGCTGGGGCCTGGGATTCATGGCCCTGGGTCAGATCCTCGACGGGATGGACGGCGGGATTGCACGCGAGTTCAACCTCGTGTCGGACTACGGGAAGAAGCTCGACGAAGCGCTCGATCGCGCGTCCGAGACGGTAATCTTCCTCGGATTCGCCGTCGCGGGGATCGTGCCGGTCGGGCTCGTGGTCCTCGCACTCATTGCGATCGGGCTCCTCACGACCGTGTCGCACCGCGCGAAGTTCGATCCCGGGATGAAGCGCTTCGCGCTGTACTTCGGCGTCTTCTTCTCGTACTCGCTCATCTTCAAGGTCATCTTCGCGGTCAATCTGGCCGGCTACGTGATCGATCTCCTGATCATCGACTGCCAATTCCAGCGCGAGATGGACACACTCGGCGGCGATCTCGACACCGTTGCCTCCCGAGCTGCCGCGCTCGAGAACAAGTAGCGCCGCGACTCCCGAGCCGTGACCAATCTCGGACAACGCGTCGCCGTCGGCGTCGTGGCGATCCCGCTCATCCTGCTGCTGTGCGTCGTGGGCGGTGTCTACTTCTTCCTCTTCGCCGCCGCCGCATCGGCCGTCGCACTGCGCGAGTTCTACGCGCTTGCCGAAACGAAAGGCGCGCGCCCGCTCGTGCTCCTCGGGCTCATCGCCGGCTTCGCCGTCAACTTGTGCTTCTTCCTGCCTGTCGCGACCCGGCCCCCACTGCTGGTGATCGTGCTCCTCGTCAGCGTCATCGCCTTCAGCCTGCGCGAGCTGTTCCACAACCAGGGGTCGCCCATCGCCAATCTGTCCACGACGATCCTGGGGGTGCTGTACATCTCGCTGTTCTTCGGCACCCTGATCGGCATCCGCGAGCTGTTCACGCCGGCATCCATCCCGCCGACCCACATCTTCCCCTCCGGCTTCGTTGAGGCGCACCCGCGCGAGGAGATCTACCGCTGGGGCGGATACATGACGATCGCCGTCTTCGCGATCATCTGGATTTGCGACTCGGCCGCCTTTCACGTCGGAGTCGCGTGGGGCAAGCACAAGCTCTTTCCACGCGTGAGCCCGCAGAAGAGCTGGGAGGGCGCGATCGCTGGATGCGCCTTCGGCATCGGCGCAGGGATCGCGGCGAAATACATCGGGCTGCCGTTCCTGCCCCTCACGGGCGCGATCCTCATCGGCGCGATCGTGGGCACCATCGGACAGCTCGGTGACTTGACCGAATCGCTGCTCAAGCGCGACGCCGGGGTCAAGGACTCCTCCAAACTCATCCCCGGCCACGGCGGCGCGTTCGATCGCTTCGACAGCGTGCTGATGGTCTCGCCCTGCGTCTATCTCTACCTCTGCTGGCTCTTCCGCACGTGATGCGATAAGCGGCTGACCAACGGGGCGTCCGCGCCGTCTCGCCGCCCGGCGGTAATGCGATGAACGCCTGAACAATGGGATGCCCGCGCGGTATCGCCCCCGGCGGGTAGGGGCGACGCAATGCGTCGCCCTCCGTCACCGCCCGCGCCATCTGCTCGTAGACCGAACACAACATGGCGGGATACCCGCACGGTATCGCCTCCGGCGGGTAGGGGCGACGCATGCGTCGCCCTCCTTCACCGCCCGCACGATCGGGTCGCGTTGGGATTGTATTCCGAACCACCCGATTGCGTCGCCCTTGCCCCCGTCCATCCGCCTACATAACTTCGACATTGTCGTACAAATCGAGACGACATGCTTGGAGAATTCGAACAGGTCGTGATGCTGGCGTTGATGCGCGTGGGGGAGGATGCGTATGGCATCCCCGTCCGCGATGAGATCCTGGCCCGCACAGGCCGCGAGCCATCGCTCGGCGCGATCTACAAGACTCTCGCGCGCCTCGAAGACAAGCGCCTGGTCACCGCACACGTCGGCGAACCGACCGCCCGCCGCGGCGGCAGAAGGACGCGCTGCTACACCGTCACAGTTGCCGGTCAACGCGCCCTCCAGACCACACTCCGCTCGGTCCAGCGCATGGCCGCCGGACTCGACCTGGGAGTCGAGCGCCCATGATGGCCAATGCGCCACGACCGCCGCGCGTCGCACTCTGGTTGCTCCAGCGACTCCCGCAGCCGTGGCGCGAGCATGTGACGGGCGACTTGGTCGAGGACTTCCAGCGCCGCCGCGCGGCGGGATCCAAACTGAGCGCATGGGCCTGGTTTTGGCGCGAGACCGTGGCGAGCGTGACGTCCTTGCGAGAGACTGGACCGGCGCCGCTGCGAGCATTCTGGGGATGATCATCGGCCAGGGCGTTCGTCTCGCGGTGATCGGCAGCGCGCTGGGCTGCGTCGGTGCGTTCATCATGACCCGCTTCCTGCGCGCACTATTGTATCAGATTACGCCGATGGATCCCGCCACCATCGTGAGCGTCAGCGCCGTGCTGGGAATGGTCGCACTGTGCGCATGCCTCATTCCCGCCGTCAAAGCTGTCCGCATCGATCCGATTTCAGCCCTACGAGACAGCTAGGTCTTTCGCCCCAGACCCCAAACCCCAGACCCCGCCGTTAGGTCTTACTGCTTGTAATCCAGCAGCGCCTGATACACCAGCATGGGCAGCTCGGCGGCGATCGTGCTCCGGTTCGGCAGCAGTTGCGTCATGTACACGATCACGAGCCGCTGGCGTGGGTCGACCTCGTAGGTGGTCCCGTAGGCGCCGCTCCAACCGAAGGTCCCCACTGACTCGACACGCCCGTCCGCACCGGGTCGGAGTATGACGGAGAAGCCTAGGCCAAATCCGACACCGCTGTGCGAGTAGAGGGTATCCGTCTGGTTTGTCGTCATGAGCGCGACGGTCGCCGGCGAGAGGATGCGGACGCCATCGAGCACGCCGCCATTGCGCATCATCTCGAGGAACCGGGCATAGTCGGCAGCCGTCGACGTTAGACCCGCCCCGCCGGAATAGCTCATGCGCGGGCCGTCGACGTAGCTCCCTTGTCCGCGTGGGCCGTCCGCGGCCCGCACCACGCTGTCCCCGTCGCTCGTCCCGTACACCGTGGCCAATCGTTCGTGATCGGCGGGCAGCACGAAGAAGTGCGTGTCGCGCATCTTCAGGGGACCAGTGATGCGCTGATCGATGAAATCGGCGAGCGACATCCCGGAGGCGCGCTCCACGACGCAGCCCAGGATGTCGGTGTTGTAGCCATACACGAACCGCGCGCCCGGCTGCGCAGCGAAGGGGAGGCTCGCGAGTCGCTCCATGGTCTCGCAGATCGGCTCGTCCTTGTCCCCCGTGTACCAGCCGTAGCCGGCCGCCGGCCCCAGTCCCTTCGCCCGATAAAACTGGGCGAGCCCGCTGTCGGTGCCGTAGGAGATGCCCGCGGTGTGCGTGAGCAGGTCGTGGATCGTAATCGGCCGCTGCGCCACGACGACCGCGTACCCCGAGGAGGCGTGCTGCAACACAGTCGTGCGCGCGAACTCGGGGATGAACCGCGACACCGGGTCCGTGAGCGCAATGCGCCCCTCTTCGACCAAGGACATCACGGCGACACTGGTGATCGCCTTGGTTTGAGACGCAATGCGGAAGATGGCATTGGTACGCATCTGCCGGCCTTCCTCGCGATCCGCCCATCCGAAGGCCCGCTCGTACGCGGTCTGACCATCGCGAAGCACCAGGATGACCGCGCCCTCGATTTCGCGCCGGTCGAGCGCGCGGGCGAACGCGCTGTCGATTCGTGACAACCGCTCGCTCGAAAACCCGGGAGCGGCGACCGACGCGCCCTCGCTCGGCGGCATCTGTTTGTGCCTGTGCTGCGCCGCGCAAATGACTGGCGCGCCGAGGAGAAGAACGGCTCCCATGGTGACGCCGGCGTGTCGCCACATACACCCTCCGCCTGGCTGACTGGAGGACCACGCTGCTGGCAGTCTACCGCCACCCGCGAGCAAGCTACCTGATCAGGACGCACTCGCCAGACCGGACATGATCCCATTGTTTTTCTTTACGCACAAGGTGTTGCCCACCGGCGACTGACCGCGCATCGTCATGCGGTTCATCGTTCGCCTCCGACATAGTGATACCGACGCCGGCAGCACCCCTATGACTCCACGACGCATCGTCTCCTTCCTGCCAGCATCGACCGAAACGGTGTGTGCACTCGGGCTCGTGGATCAGCTCGTCGGTATCACCCACGAGTGCGACTTCCCGTCGGAGGTCAGGAATAAGCCCGTCGTCGTCCGCAGCGCGATCGCGACCGACCGTATGACCCCGCGCGAGGTCGACGTGGCAGTGGGCGAGCGGCTTCGGCGCGGCCAGAGCCTGTATTGGGTCGACGAGGAGCTCCTGCGGAAACTCGAGCCCGATCTCATTCTGACGCAGACCCTGTGTGAGGTCTGTGCGCCGTCGGGGAACGAAGTGTCGCAGGTTCTCGAGACGCTGCCGACGCAACCGGAGGTCCTCTGGTTCACCCCCAGGTCCCTGACGGACATCGACGACGGCATCCGCACGATCGGTGGCGCGACGGACACGCGAGATTCAGCCAAGACATTGATCGGATCGGGGCGCGCGCGGCTCGAGCGGGTGTCCGCCGCGCTGTCGCAGACACGACACCGCCGGCAGGTCTTCTGCATGGAGTGGCTGGATCCGGTGTACTGCAGCGGTCACTGGATCCCCGAGGAATGGTGGAGCTCGCAGGCGGGACCGACATCCTGGCGCGACGCAACTCGGATTCGATTCGAGTGTCGTGGAACGCGGTACGCGAATCGGCTCCCGAGGTCCTCATCCTGATGCCCTGCGGGTTCGACATCGAACGCACGGTCGCGCAGGCGGCAGACTTGGTGAAGCAGCCAGGCTGGTTCGAGATCCCCGCCGTTCGGTCGGGACAGGTCTACGTGGTCGATGCCAACGCCTACTTCGCCCGCCCCGGCCCGCGAGTGGTCACGGGAGTGGAACTGCTCGCCCACCTGTTCCACCCCGACCTGGTCCCCTGGGACGGGCCGCCCGACGCGTTTCAGCAACTCGACCTGACCCTCTCGTAATGTCCGCACCTTTGCCCGTGTCCCGGCCGGTAGGGGCGACGCCATGCGTCGCCCTCGTGCACCGTCCGCACCTTTGCCCGTGTCCCGGCGGGTAGGGGCGACGCAATGCGTCGCCCTCGTGCACCGTCCGCACCGTGAGATCCGCCGAGCCACCGGGCGCGAAGCGCCCTAGCCCGCCGCGCGCTCCTGGACCTGCTGCTCCCCACCCTCCGCAACGACCGCGGCCAATGCATCGACGACGCGCGCGTCCAGTTTGCCGCTGGCGACGTCGCGCCTGAGCACCGTCAACGCGGCTGCGGGTGGAAACGCCGCCCGGTAGGACCAATGTGCGGTGAGCGCATCGTACATGTCCGCGACCGTCAGGATCCGGGCGGCCAGATCGAGCCGCGCACTGCCCTGCCGCCATGGGTACCCCGAGCCGTCGAGCTTCTCGTGGTGGAGCGCCGCCATGAGCGAAAACTCGGAGAACGCAGCCACCCGGGAGAGGATCTCGAACGTGTATACCGGATGCCGCTCGAGCGTGCGCCGTTCGTCGCTGGTGAGTGGCCCTGGCTTATCGAGGATGCGATTCGACACCCCCAGTTTGCCGATGTCGTGCAGCCAGCCGGCTCGCGCGATGCGCCGCTGCGCGCCTGCCAGGAACCCCAGCTGCCGGGCAATCCGGATGGCGTAGGAGGACACGCCAGCAGAATGCTCGTATGTGTACGGCGACTTCGCATCGATGATCTCGGCGAAGGCGTTCGCGATCCCGTCCAGAGCCGGTTCGTCCACGTATCGCAACCGGTCCCGCGGCTCCAGGGCGACGACGGTCGCGTTGATCCCAGGGTCGTGGAGCGCGCCCCACCATCCGGCATCCCCGCGCCAGGTAGTGGCGATTCGGACGAGCGCTGGGTCGAACCACGTGCCGCTCCGGGCGCGTGCCGCCGCCAGCGCCGCACCGCTCCCCCGCAGCGTGCGAAACCCGTCGAGTGTCTGCGCGAGCAACACGATCCGCGCGAGCAGAGGGATTTCCTCCCCGCGCAGCCCGTCAGGATGCCCGCGCCCCGCCCAGTGTTCGTCCAGCGACCGGATCGCCCCGACCGTCGCCGTGGGAAACCCGAGGCGCTCGGCGATCTCCGCCCCTCGCTCGCATCGGAGGCGAATGAGGTCGCGTGTCATGTCCGGCGTGCGCGCGATCGTGAGGAACTGTTTCACGCGAGTCGCCAGCGGCAGACCGCGCCCGACCTGTCGCGCCGTGGCAAACGCCAGTCGCACGCGCTTGTGCCAATCCTGGAGCTTGAGGCCTGGCTTGACCACGCGGTCGTCGGACGCGAAGAGGGCTGCCATCCGCGCGGCGTTGCTCGAGCACCCCGCGTCCTTGAGCAAGAGCGCGTAGTAGAGCGCGGACCGGTCGTCCGCGCTCAACCCGGCTTCCTCGCCCAATCGCATGCCGATGACACACGACCGCAGCGTGTGTCCCGGCGCCTGTCCCTCCGTCAGATCGAGCGCGTACGACAGCGCCGAGAGCACTTCGGAGGTACTGACGTGAAGTTGCCGCACGTCCGATAGACGACTCGGCGCGAGGGGTTGGTCACAGACGGATAAAGCGGGTCTGGGGTATGGGGTTTCGGGCTTGGGGAACAAACGCCAAGGGCCAGCCACGGCGCGCCGCAGCTGACCCTTTGGCTTTGTTGCCCTTACCCCAAACCCCAAACCCTAAACCCCAGACCCGCTTCTCAGCCGTTCCTTACGGGCACTGTAAACTCCAACTGCCTCCGCGCGAGGAGATCTCGGACGGCGGCAACGTTGCAATGGTATTGTGAAAGTCAGTGGCCTTGACGGCCGCATCGACAACCGCATCTGGGCCCGAGTGCGCGGCCCACGTGGTGTCCGCCGTCAACTGGAGGCCATACATGCGAATGGCAATGACGCGGTCAGCACTGCCCTCCAAGACCGTCGAGATCCGTTGTTCTTTGAGCAGGCTGTCACGAACTGCCGTGTAGGTGGAGGCAATCGTGAGCGGGGCGCCGAACCCGCCGGCCTGTTGATGGACCGTGTTGATCAACGAGATCGCGTTCGCGAAGTTGCCAAGCCCGAGCTGGATTTGCGCTCGCACCAGCGCGAGCTCCTCGGCGCGCACGATCGGAACCGGACTGTTGACCGTCGCGTACGGCAGGTACAGGTGCGGGTTCGCGACGCCAGCGTAGGTCCCGACTTGGACCACCTGCTGGTCGACGACGAACTTGTTCTTCCACCGGAGGTCGTTCAGCGTGTCGACATCATTCGTGAAGTCGAACGTCGTGACGAACTCGAAATAGTTCCCGTTGATCGGGTTTACTTGGTCGCCCGAGGCGCCACTGAACGTGTGGTAGACCCCATTGGCGTCGAGCGCGAAATTGCCGACCGCCGGCGGTTTGATCGCCGCGAGGCTATAGAGAGCGGATGCAGTGAGCGCACTGTCCGCCCGCAGCAACGCGGCCGTGTTGGGCGAGCCCGGTGAGCTGGGCGTCGGCGCGGCGCCCGTGCCGCGTGCAATGGCGTACGCCAGCTCCAGACCTGCCTTTCCGGCAAGCGCACGGTTGAATGCGGCGAACGATCCCGGCGCTGTGCTCGGAGACGCGGTCTGCGAGACCGACCCAAATCCCGCCGGTAGGTTGATCGGCAAGGCGACCGACCCCGCCGTGTTGAGCTGACTGAACCCCGAGTCGAGCAAGGCAACAATGTACGCCCACACGTCCTTGTTGCAGTACGGCGGGTCTGTCGGATTCTGGTCGATCGCGTACAGCGGGACCCCAAGCGTGTCGCGAGTCTCGGCCAGATACATGAAGTTGAGCGCCTTCATCGTCTGCACGACGCCAGTGATGGCCGCAGCCTGGGCCGGGGTGTACGTCGAGACGTGCGACAGGCTCGCGATGATCAGGTTCGACTGCTTGGCGTTCTCATACTCATCGTTCCATACGCCACAGCAAATGAGGGTGGTGTTGGCGTTCGCCCCCGGGACGAGCCCGGCGACGTCGGTGAGCGTGTTCGGGCTCGCACCGAGGAAAAAAAACAGGTCGCGCGCGAACCCGGTCGTGAACCAGAGGTAATCGGCCTGATCGCTGCGGGTCGCGCCAAACAATCCCATCACGGCGTTCTGCACGCCGGTCGCCGACGACGGGATGCTGGTTGGCGAGTCGAAGTACGGGACGGCGGTGTCGTTGCATCCCAACGCAACGGCGAGCACGGAGGAACCAATGAGCGCGCGCGTCCACGTTCGACGGGTGCGAAGGGCACTGCCGCACGCCGCGATTGCAGTCCTGAAGAAGAATGTATCGCTCATGTCAGAGGCCCAGGTCGAGAGACAGGAAGTAGCTACGGGATGGCGGATACGGTGTGATCTGATCTCCGCGGATGACGTTTTGGCTGCCGACCGAGCTGCCCTCGGGGTCGAGTCCATCATAGCCCTTCCCCCACCACATGAGCAGGTTGCGACCGATCAGCGACAGCCGGGCGCTCGAGACGAACGACCCAGGAATGCGGTTGACCATCTTCGCCGGTAGCGTGTACGCCAGCGAGACCGTGCGCAGCTTGAGAAACGACGCCGACTGCTCGCGCGGCGTGAGTCCCGCCTCCGTCTCTCGGATGAACGACGCCGAGCGCGCCGAGTCACCCCAGAGCCATGGGCCGAATGCGAAGTACGCGTCCTCGTTATTTCGCACGAATGCGCCCCTATTCCACTCCAACAGGCCTGACACACGCACGGGGCCATAGCTCACACCGTTGTTCCAGGTCACGTCGAAGCCGGGCTGCGCATCGCCGACTTGTAACGGGTAACCGTTTGGCTCCGTGATCGCGTTGTTCACGAGCTCCGACACCGACCGGCCTGGATCGATCCATCCGTTTCGACCGCCCGAGGGTGCGAACGGCGCGAGCGGAATCGAGTTCACGACGCTGTAGTTGCGGTAGAACGTCAGACCGGTGTTCCAGCTGAAGCTGTTGCGCATCTGAACCGGCGTCGCGTTGAGTCCGATCTCCGCCCCCTGATTCGTGAACTCGCCGCCGTTGATCCACTCGGCGATGTAGCCGCGCGACGGATTCACCCCCGCCTGCAGCAGTACGTTGTTGATGCGCTTCTGGTAGACCGTGAACGTGAGTTGGGCGCGCGAATGCAGGAACGTCGCATCGAAACCCAGCTCAGTCTCGGTCTCGGACTCGGGCTTGACGTTCGGATCCCCCAGCAGCGTATCGGGTCCAACGGCAGGAGCGGAGCCGACGACGACCGCTGGGAACGGGCTGTAGCGCACGCCGTAGTTCGGCTGCGTCCCCGACTGGCCGTACGCCGCCCGGATCTTGAGCTCGTCGAGGAAGTCGACGAACTGCGGGATGCGGTAGGCCCCGGCAAAGTGTGGATAGTAGTAGAACTGGTTGATGTCACCGTCGTTGGTCGTGCGTTCGCCCGTGACACCGGCAGTGAGGGACAGCCGCTGCGACAGCGTGAGGACCTGTTCCTGGGCGTAGAGTGACTGGTCGCGCTGCGCCGTGCGGTTGTAGATGTTGGTCTGGACTGTGCCGATCGAGGGGTTGTTCACGCCGGCGATGACGTTCTGCGACACCGTGAACGGGTTGAGCAGATCCCGCCGCTCGCGGACGAACCCGACCGACGTCGTCGCGTCCAGCCATGAGAGACCCGTGTAGTGGTGAATCAGGTTGACCGAGTAGTTGATGTACTGGTCGTGCGTCGTTTGCGTCGTCGCGACCCCGGGGAGCGGCAGGCTCTGTTCGACCTGGAGCTGGGACGGTGCGTACAGCTCGTCCAATACGTTCGCGAGGTCGACGCCGCCAATCAGCGAGACCTGGAGCGATTGGTGCTCGGTGCTGTACGGGGTCCAGCTCAAGTTCCCCCCGCCGATGAACCGCTGCACGTTTTCGGGCGTGCTGATATCCGCCGCGTCGGCGTACGGGTTCGCCGGTCCGAACGGGTTGAGGACCCAGCTGCCGTCAGCGTTCTGCCGGTTCATGTTGACGAACTGCGGAGTGTACGAGATGACATCGACCGGGCTGATACCATTGTTGTCGTTGCCCGAGATGCCGCGCCGGTCCACGCTGTTCGAGTAGAAGAGATTGGCCGAGACCGAGAGGTTGGGCCGGAACTGTTCGGTGAGGTTCGACCGAATCGACTGCTTGTTGTATCCGCTGTTGAGCAGAGGCCCATCGTCGTACTTCGAGAGCCCCGACAGGAAGTACTGCGTCGCACCAGAGGTCCCGCTCACGCTCAGATCGGTCTCGTAAGAGGCCTGGCCGTTGCCAAAGATCGACGATTGATAGTCCTGCGGTCCGCCGTACACGCTGGCAATGTGTGCGTTGTCGGCGGCAATCTCCGCCGGCGTGCTGGCGAGCGTGAAGTCGTTGACGTACCACGCCTGTGCGCTCGCGAGGGTTGGGAACTGTCGGACGTTCAGGAAGTGCGCGTCGGAGAAGTGCCCGACGTCCTGGGTGAACGCCCATCGGGGCTTGCCTGTAGTCCCCTTCTTCGTCGTGATGATCACGACACCGGACGACGCCTTGGAGCCGTAGATGGCCGACGCCGAGGCACCCTTGAGCACTTCGATGCTCTGGATGTCCTCCGGATTGAGATCCGCGATGCGGTTCACACCGAGGTCCTGATCGCTCGGTGCGACACCGCCCGCAGCCGCCGTGATGGCGTTGTTGCCGCCGTTCTGCGTGTCATTGTCGATGATCACCCCATCCAGCACGTAGAGCGGCGAGGCATTCGCATTGATCGAGGTGATGCCCCGGATCTGCACCTGCATGCCGCCGCCCGGCGCCCCACCGTTGTTCTGCTGGATGGAGGCGCCCGGGATCACCCCTTGTAGCGCGTTCTCGACCGTCGGGGCCGGGACCTCGTTCACCTGTTCCGCGCTGACCACGGCGACGGCATTGGCGGAGGCCTTCGCCGATACCGTGGTCGCGACGCCCGTCACCACTTCCGCCTCGAGGTGCAGGACGTCTCGGCGAAGCGTCACAACGTAGTCAGCCTGCCCCGGTGCGAGGGCGACCGTCTGTGCGAGGTAGCCGATCCGGCGGACTGTCAGCGTCGTCGCGTCGGCGGGTCGCCGCAGCGTGAACGTGCCGCTGTCGGTTGTGCTCGTGCCGATCGTCGTGCCGACAATGAGTACGACCGCTGCCGGCACGGGCGCTCGCGTCTCGTCGAGGACACGCCCCGTGATCCGCCCTTCCTGCGCCCAACCCCGGGCGGAAACCGCCGAGAGTAGCGCAGCAACTGCGACACATCGGGTGAAGCGTTCTGATAGCGTACGGCGCATTTGCAGCCTCCAAAGGTTGCAAGAAAGGATGTGGAGACAGCGCGAAAGAGGTGGACGCGTGGCTTCCCGTCGTCCCGGACGGGGCGCGGCGGATCGCGGGGACGGCGGTGCGATCGCCCTGGGCAAGACACAGCACGACTGGGAGAGGGTCTCGAACGCAGCATCATCAGCCGGCTTGGCCCACTCGCAAGGTGTTCGCTCGTCGCCCGAGAATGGACGGCGATGCGCAAGGTTGGACCAATGTGGTCGTTCCAGTGGTTGCCGCAAGAGCCATATGCAACCGGCCACGCGACGCCCACCTATCCGACCAACGGTCGCACCTCGAGACCCGCGGGACCTAGGCGTGCGCCTCGCGGGCAATCGGCGCTGGCACCGCATTCTTCAGGCCATGTCCTTCGTCCGCTCTTCTTTATCTCCCTCCTCGCACATGACGCAGCGGTCGCCCTTCCAAATTGCGGCCGTTGGAGGCAATGTGGGTGGGTCCGAAACGCCAAATGAAACGCGCACACCGTTCGGGGAGGCGCCGTGCAGAGACGTATGGGTGGGCTGTGCGCAGTTGCGGCAAGCGCCGTCGCCATCATGGTCGGCGGAGCGCAGGTACCGGGGCAAACATCTGCGACGGCAGGACCGACCGACCAATCGCTGCCCACGAAGACCGGCGGCAGCGAGAACGTGCACCTGGTTGGACATGTGACGCTCGGCGGCCCGTTTCGAACGGCCGACGCGGATCTCGAACAGGAGCTCGCGCGCCCGTACGCCTACGTCGCCCAGCGGCGCGACCGGCCCGGCTTCTCCATCCTCGACCTCAAGGATCTGAACAACATCAAGGTCCTCTACCAATGGAAGATCGAGAACGCCGGGTTGCACGTCGGCGCTGGAGGATTGCGTACAAAGTACTTCAAACTGAACGGCCGGTATTACGTGGCCGCCTGCTTCCAGTTCCGCCAGGGCACGCCAGACGGTGATCTCGGCGCCATCATCTTCGACGTCACCGGCCTGCCCGACACGAGCAAAGTGAAGGTCGTGGCTCGCATCCGCACGCCTGACGCGCCCGGCGGATTTCACAATCTGTTTGCGTACAAACACTCCGACGGTCGCGTACTGCTGTTCACGACAACGACGGCGAACTACGCCAACATCTACGACATGCAGAAGCTGTTGGCGGGCGACAAGGATCAGGGACTTATCGGCAAGGTGCCGGTGCCCCCAGGGAACGCGCGGGCCGAGGTGCTACCAGGATTTCGCGACGTGCCGATCATGATGGTCGGGTACCACGACTTCTACGTCGCGTACGACCCGGCACGGCAGCAGGACAAGTTCTACGGAGCGGGCGGTGGCGGCTACTACGTGTACGACATCACGAAGCCGGAGGACCCCAAGCTCATCACTTCGGTTCTCGGCATGGCGGGCGTCACCTGGGGCCACACGTTCACGCCGACGCCTGACGGGAATTTTGCGGTGACGGAGACGGAGTACCAGTGGGCGCCGCTCCGCATCTTCGATTTGCGCCCGGGCCTCGAGGGCAAGGTGGCCGCGATCACGCAGCCACTCTCCGTCTATCAAACGGATTGGAATGACCTGCTGCACAATCACGAGGTGCGCTGGCCGTATGTCTTCGTCTCGGGATACGAGGACGGTCTGCAGATCTTCGACATGCAGGATCCCGCACACCTCAAGAACAAGGGCTGGTATTACACCTGCGAGTGCACCCACGCGACGGGCAACGGGGGCAACCCCGACTACAGTGGCACGAGCGTCTACAACGGGGCCTTCGGCGTCATGGTGCGCAATACCAATGGCTTGATCATGATCACCGACTCCAACACGGGCGCCTGGTTCTTCAAGCTCGATGGCTTCACCGGCTGGAACGGGGAAGACTGGGGCATGCCGAACATCTCGAGCGCACAGGACTGGGATCACGGCCCGCCAGGCGCTCGACCGCCCACCGGGAAAACGGCAGCGTCGTTGTGAGGAGCTAGGCGCTGGAAATCGGGTGACGGTGAGAAAGGCCGGATGACGGTTGACAGGTGACGGCCGATCGCAGCGCACCGCGACCGGCCCTGGACCGGTAGGGGCGACGCATTGCGTCGCCCGCCGTTGCCGTCGTATTTGGCGGTTGTTGCTACCCGCTACCCGCTACCCGAAACCCGTCACCCGCCACCCGCCACGCTACCCGCTACCCGCTACCCGCTACCCGCTACCCGCTACCCGGGGGTCCACCGTCCAGCGTCTAGCGTCTAACGTCCAGCGTCTAGCGTCTATTTGAGTTCCACAAACACCACCCCGTACCCCGACAGACTGACCGTCATGTTCGCCGTCGGAGTGGCGGACGTCGGGGTCGGGCCGGTCGTGGGATCGGTGCCGGCGTCGATCGTGATGAGCTGCGCAGTGTGGAAGCTGCCCAATGCAGAGAGGTCGAGCGAGACGACCACGGGCGCGCCGTGGCCGTTGTTGTCGCGCAGCGAGGCGACCGCGTGGTCGTCGACCATCACCACGGCACTGCTGTCGTCGTTGCGGACGGCCAGGACCTCGACGTCCGCCGTGTCGCTGTTGGTGACGCGGAGGATGTTCGCGCCCGGCGACGACGGGAAGACACGCTCCAACCAGTAGTCGACCCAATACGACAGCTGCAGCGCGCCGGTGGTGCGATTGAATTCGCCGAACTGGGTGTCGCCGAAAAACGACCACTGGTAGAGCGCTTGCGCCCCGGCCTGCCCGACCTGCGCGAAGACGTACGGCCGCCACCCGGCAAAGAAGGCGCTCGACCCGCGCGGGTCGGTCACGAACGCGTTGCCGTTGCACGCACTGATGCCGTTGCCGAGGTTGAAGTCGGCGTTGACGTTGTTCTCGGTGATCCAGATCGGCGCCGACGCAGTCAAGGGATTGTTTTGGGCTGCAGCCTTGGCGCCCTGGACGCTCTGGGCGAAGACCGGGACCAGCGTCATGATCGCCGCGTCCGTCGAGGCCTGATTGCACACGGAATAGAGATGGATCGCGACAACGTCGACGCGGGCCGTGATCGCGGACAATGCCTCGGGCAGATAATTCTGAATTGTATACTGGTCTCCAGTGACCTCTGCGGCGACGAACCGAAGCGATGGATCGACCGCCTGCATAGCCGTGACCGTCGCGTTGTAGAGCGTCGCGTCCTGGAAGTTGGTCAGGTTGTTGATGTTGGGTTCGTTGAAGATGCCCCACCAGGTAATGGGATGTGAGCCCGGCGACGCGTGGTGGCCGTCGGAGGCGGAGAAGCCGCCGGTATTGTAGTACCGGACCATTTGCGCGGCGTACGTGGCGAATTGCTGAAACGTGGTGTCAATCAGAATGGCCGTTCGCGTCGTACATGAATGACGGAGCCTGAGCGAGCTGCATCTCGGGACTGTGGTCGCCGACCGTGAGCACGGGCTGCGTAGCGACATCCAGGTCCGTGAAGTCCCAGGTCGATGGACTCGTTTGCGGATTGCCATCGGTCCCCGATTGAATGCGGATGTGCTGGGGCTTGAGCGCGCCAAGGGGGCCCACCGCACCCGGATAGGCTTGGAAATCGTTCACATCGTAGGACCCGGGCTGAAAGCTCGTCGACATCGCCAGTGCCAGGCGCCCAGTCACCGCCGTCCCGACGTGCACCGAGATCTGGTGTGTGGGCGCCGGCCCCGCGCTGTCCCGGCAGCCGATGGCGACGAGCGCCAGGGCCAAGGCGGACGCTAGCTGTCGCGTGTCCATTCGTCGTGCCTCCCAGCGAGTCACCTGACCCTCGCGCAAAGAATCTACAGCCCTGTCGGTGACGCGCGGACGAGTGCACAATTTGTTCGGGCGCGGTCACGTTGCAATGGTGACCGGCGGGGTGTGGCCACGCCCCTTCGTCGTCCCATCCTCAACCTCGGGTTGCAGCCATGCGTGCTTCGTTCCTTGCTCGGGCGGTTGTCGGCGGGCTGGTCATGGCGCTCACGGTCGAGCACGTCGCGTCGGCACAGGAGAACGGCCGGCCGCTCGTCATCCTTCACGCGACGGTGATCGACCCCGCCACCTCCTCCGCACAACCCGATCGCGCCGTCGTGGTCCGTGGTCACCGCATTACCGAGGTCGGCCCCGCCGCGAGCGTCCGCGCGCCGGAGCACGCTCGCGTGGTCAATGCCACCGGGCAGTTTCTCATCCCAGGCCTCTGGGACATGCACGTGCACTCCGTCTTCGGCGACTGGTTCCCGGGTGGTCGCGACGTCATTCTGCCGCTCTTCATCGCCAACGGCGTGACCGGTGTCCGCGATATGGGCGGCGAACTGTCGGTGCTCCTTGGCTGGCGCGCGGCCATCTCGGCCGGCACGCTGGTCGGCCCTCGCATGGTCGTCGCGGGCCCTATGCTCGACGGATACCTCCCGGACGGCAAGAGCATGCGCTTCCCCAGCTCCGTGCCTGTCACATCGCCGGCCGACGCTGTGGCAGCCGTGCGCTCGCTGGCCTCGCAGCACGTGGATTTCATCAAGGTCCAGTCGGAGGTGCCGCACGACGCGTATCTCGCCGCCGCGGCCGAAGCGCATCGGCTGGGACTGCCGATCGTCGGGCACGTGCCCACTCGCGTCCGCGTGAGCGAGGTGATCAATGCTGGCCAGAAGAGCATCGAGCATCTCATGGGTCTCTTCGAAGGATGCTCGACGCAGGAGGATCGCTTCATCGCTGGCACCGGCAACATGCAGCTCCTGCTCGCGAGCTACGATCCCGTTCGGTGTGACGCGTTGCTGAAGCGGTTGGCGCGGGCGCAGGTCTGGCAGTGCCCGACGCTTGCCTGGCAGCGAGGGGAGACCTTGCTCGACTTGCTGGATCAGAACAACCAGCCCTTGGCCCGCTATGTCCCGATGTCGTGGCGCACGGGCTCCTGGCAAAAGTTCACCGATCAGATCATGGGCGACATCCGGAAGGATCCGTTGAGCCGACGGCAGGAATACTGGCACCGGAACCTGACCATGACCGGCGCGCTCCACCGCGCCGGCGTACCGATCCTGGCGGGTACTGACGCCGCGCCCGGCGTGTTCGTCGTGCCGGGCTTTAGCCTCCACGACGAGCTCACGGAGATGGTGGCCGCCGGCCTCACGCCGATGGAGGCGCTGCAAACCGCGACCAGCAATCCCGCGCGCTTCTGGAACCGAACCGATATCGGACGCGTCGCTCCCGGTACGCTCGCCGATCTCGTGCTGCTCGCCAAGGATCCGACGGTCGACATCCACAACACGACGACGATCCGCGCCGTCGTCGCCGACGGCCGACTCTACGATCGCGCTGCGCTCGATGGTCTCCTGCACGGCGTCGAGAGCGCCGCCAAGACCGCAGGTGCTACTGCGACCAAAGCAGGGACCTAGTCCAGGCGCTCTCCCCGCAAGATCGCATACAACAACTGGTCCACCACCGCCCCATCCTTGATCGCGCTTTCCCGCATCCGCCCCTCGAGCTGATAGCCGGCCTTCTCCAGTATCCGGGCGGACGCCGGATTCCACGCGAAGGGAACGGCGTACAGACGGCGGAGCTCGCGGTGGCGCTCGAACACATACCGCGTGAAGGCAGCGATCGCCGCCGACATGATCCCGCGCCCCCAGTACTCGGCGCCGAGCCAGTAGCCGACCTCGGCTGCGATTCGTTCGACGTCGTCGTGTAACGTGTACCCAATGCCCCCGACGGCCGCGCCCCCGGCATCGATGGCGAAGAACGTCTCGGGCTCACGCTCACGCGCCGCCGCAATGAATGCCCGTGCGTCCGCCAGTGAGTAGGGATGCGGAAAGCGGTCTCGCATGTTTCGCCAGACCGTTCGGTCGTTCGCATGCTTCGCAACCGACGCCGCATCATCCTCACGCCACGAACGAATACGAGCAATGCCGAGATCGATGTTCACCATGAATCGAAATCCGGTGTGGGTACCGCGAACGGGACAAGTTACGCGCTTGACCGGCCGCTGGCCTGCTCCTCGGCAATCGGGGTTTCGCCAGCTGCACGAGGGGCGACGCATTGCCTCGCTCTCGCGCATCGTCGGCACAACCCCGATCGTCGCGTAGGGGCGACACTCTGCCCCGCTCTGGTCGCTGTGCACGGTGATTCGTGTTTCACTTTGTTCCCAGACCCCAAACCCCAGACCTCGCCGTTAATCCCTCTCGCATCGTCCGCACAAGCCTGATCGTCAAGGGGGACCTAGGACCACTGGGTGCACGGGGCCGCTAGGGGTTTTGCTCCAGCGTGTATGAGTGAGCCCTACGTCATTCAGGCGGCGGTCAACCTCGCGCGCCTCACCCGATGCTTTGATGCCGTCCGCTCAATGGACCGTCGTCGCGACCTGCTAGGTGGTGGGATGCGACGGCGCCGTCAGGAGTCGCGTGCCGCCGGCTACCAGCGGGCGATCCGCGACGCGCTCCGCGGACTCGGCGCGTCGCTCAGGTCGCGAGGCGTGGAACCGTTGGATGTGACTTCCGCGCTGCGCGACATCGTTGAGCTGGTCGTGCGCCTCGCAGCGCTCGGGAACCCGGCGCACTACCCCCATATGACGCGGCGCGCCGTCCAATGGGGAATCGAAGGCTACAACGGTGAATTTGCGACCCCGGTGAACCGGTAGGCCGTCCGCGCCCATACGGTTGTCCCGGGCAGGGTCGGGACGACACATTGCGTCGTGCCATCCGCACCTGTGCCCGTGTCCCGCCTGGTAGGGGCGACGCAATATGTCGCCCTGCGATGATTCGCCAATTCCTCCGCGCGCTCCTCACGGCACACCTCGCGGCCCTCGGCGCGTGCGCACGGAATGAGTCATCTGCGGCCGCGTACACGCCGCGCATTCGAGAGATCACGGTGACGACCGTGCCGCTCCTCGTACAGGAGCAGCAGAAGGTCTTTCCCTTTCTCAAACCGGCTTTCGCCCAGGGCGGCGTGCTCAATGGGAAGGAGGTTTACGCGTTTTCGCCCAGTACCGTGGTGGTAGTCCAGGGGGACACCATTCACTTCACGTTCATCAATCCCGAGGACGACGTGCACTCGTTTGTCCTCCCCGACTTTGCGGTCTCCCTCCCCGCGGCGCAGACCACCCGCGCGACATATGTCGCCGCGCGCGCTGGTATCTTCCCATTTGTATGCGCGATTCCCAGTCACCTGCCGATGATGTCCGGCCAGCTCATCGTGCTCACACCAGCAGCGGTCGCGGGGGCTGCAGCGATCACGTCGCCCAGCGGCGTGGCGGCTGGCGCGGGGACGCAATGAACAGTACGGCCGCACCGGCGACACCGCTGGATGGATGCGCCATGGGTGCCTGCGCGGACCTGCGGATCGGCGGGTAGGGGCGACGCATGCGTCGCCCATCAATGCCGCACCCTCCACGTGGCGTGTTGCGAAGGGTTCCTCTCATCCCATAGGAGATGCGCATGGTCCGGCCCAGCGCGTGGCGCGAGCGAACGTGGGTGTTCGGAACGCTGCCGGTCGGCGCGTTTCCCGCCGTCCTGGAGCGGCTGCGCGGTACGGCGGCGCGTGCAGCCGAGCTGATCGCCGGTGCGAGCGACGCACAGCTGCGCGCCAGACCAGAGGCAGGCTGGTCGGCAAAGCAACACATCGGACATCTCGATGACTTGCACGAGCTTGATGCGCGCCGGCTCGAAGAGTTCATCGCGGGGATCGATGTGCTGACCGCCGCCGACATGACCAATCGTCGCACGCACGAGGCTCGCCACGATGACCTGCCTGCAGACGCGATCCTCGCGCGCTTTCGCGCGAACCGGGCAGCACTGGTCGACCGAATGGATCAGCTCACGGACGCGCAAGTCGCAGCCACCGCAATGCACCCGCGCTTGCGACAACCGATGCGGCTCATCGACTGGGCGTACTTTGTAGCCGAACACGACGATCACCACCTGGCGGCCGCACGGCGGGCGCTGGGCGCAGCGCCCGCTACCACGGCGTGGGGCTGAACTTCTCCTGCATGAGAGATTTGAGCTGGTCGTGTGGCAACGCCTGCACAATGTGTCCGCCGCGTCCTGTCATCGTCTCCGCCCCGATCATGGCGTTCACGATCGCCTCTTCCGTCGCCTGGATCGTCGCGAGAAAGAGTGGATCCATGGCGTCGTTGTGGAGCATCTCGATGTGTGCCACTTGAGAGGTGACCTCACGCGACGCGCCTGCGGCGGGCCGGATGCCGATGTCGTCGGCCAGCGGATTCGCAGTCGAGAAGGAGATGAAGATGTCGCCCGACCCGTCGCCCGATGTCCCGCCGACGCGACCGAGACCAAGGGTGGCGCGCTTGCAGAGGCGGTCCAGCTGCCGCGACGTGAGCGGCGCGTTGGTGGCGACCACAATGATGATCGACCCGACATCGCGGTCCGGGTCTGTGGGGAAGCCCTCACCCGTTGGACCGGATGCGACGGTCACGAGCGATCCCACCGGCACGCCCGCGATCCGTAGCTGGCTGCGCGAGCCGGTGTTGCATTGCACCAGGACTCCGACGATATAGCCACCCTGCGCAGTGCTGAGTACACGGGACGCGGTGCCCGTGCCTCCTTTGAATCCAAAGCACCGCATCCCCGTGCCGCCGCCGACGTTCCCTTCCGCCACGGGCCCCGAGGCAGCGACATCGAGGGCGTGAAATGTGTCCTCGGGGTGCACGTGGAACCCGTTGACGTCGTTCAACCCTCCGTCGTAGGTCTCGGCCACGACCGGCAGTGACCACGGGTACTCCGCCACGCCAGCGGGCTCCTGCTCGGCCTGGTGCTTCACCTCCCACGCGATGACGGCGTCGCGCACCACACCGACACTGTGGGTGTTGGTGATCATCACCGGCCCTTCCAGAAACCCGCCCTCCTGCACCCACTCGCTCCCCGTCATCTCGCCGTTGCCGTTCTGCGAGAAGAATCCCGCGAACACCGGGTCCTTGGAGTGCTTGCCGCGCGGCAAGATTGCGGTCACGCCGGTTCGTACCGGCCCCTGGCCAACCACGAACGGTGCATGAGGATCACCAGAGATGAGCGTCGTGAATCCGACCTCGACCCCGGGCACGTCGGTGATCGCGTTGTCGGTCCCAGGCGTCCCCTCGAACGGCACCCCCAGGTCGCGCGCTCGGACCTTGGCGTTGTCCTTTCCGCCGGGAGACTGGGCGTTGGCCGGCGCACCCACGAACGCACCCATGACCGCGATCGCGAGCACGAGGAGGGGGATCATCGCTGCTCCGTTATCGTTTGGCGTAGATGTGCGTCGTCCCGTCCGTGGTGAATGCGAGGACGTCGTAGTGCTCCGATCCCATCCCTTCCATCCCCGGAGCACCCATCGGCATCCCCGGGACCGCGAGCCCTGCGATCTTCGGGTGTTCGGTCAGCAGCTGCACCACGAGCGCCGGTGGGACATGGCCCTCGACGACATAGCCGCCGATGATCGCCGTATGGCATGCCTCGAGCGCTCCCGTAATGCCGTGCGCCTTGTTGAACGCGTCGCGTTCCGCGGCCGACGGGACATCGTGCACTTCGATGCCAAAACCGGCCGCGCGCATCTGATCCACCCACGCACGGCAGCACCCACAGTTCGGATCCTTGTAGACCACCGCGACCGGCAACGCCCTTCGACCCGGCGTGCTCGCAGTCTGGGTCGGCGCGCGCCACCCGGCGCTCACCACTCCGATGCCGGCGGCCGCAGCGATGACAGCGGCGCTCACCACGAGCGTACGCCCGCGTTTAAGCGCCGCCACGACGGTACCCGTCATAGCCATCCTCACCTCAATGCTGTGCCCAAAGCGGTCCGGGTAGGTCCGGCCCGCCTGACGCATCCAAGATAGCGATGGCTGTGGTCTACTTTCTACTTTCTGCGTCTCTACTTTCTAGGGCGCGTCAGCGCCCTCGTCGTCTACTTTCTGCTTTCTGCGTCGCTCCGTTCTAGGGCGTGTCGGCGCCCTCTCCTGGTGCGCCGTGTTCGAAGCGGTAGGAGAGGAACTGCTGCGTCTCGACGTCGCGGACATCGCCACCAGAGTGGACCCACTGATCGGACTCGACCCGATCGAAGACCTGGACGTTGGGCGCGATTTCACGGAACGTCGTGGTGACGGTCAGCTGGAGGATCTGTGGGACGGCGAGATCTCCGTGCGTGAGGTGGAACACCGCTCGCCGGATGAAGCCACCGACCGCATCCAGGTAGATCGAGCCGTCGAAATCGGGCTGTGAGAGTTTGCTCTGTGGACGGAAGTCGACGCGGATCGTGGTGTCGCCCGCGACGACCTCGGCGCCGCCATAGTCGTAGCAGTGCGTGGCCATGAAGGCCGAGTCGCCGAGGTCTTGGACGGAGGGAATGTAGACCTCCTCACCGAAGCCACCGGGCCTGGCAAAGAACGTGAAAAGGTGGCCTGGCACGTACGTCCGCCACCGACGACTGTCGACTGCGATCGTGTCGACGTCGCGCACGCGGTGCTGCTCGCCACTCACCTCGACGCGCTTTCGTTCCACCTCGTAGCGGAAGGGATAGACCCGTCGGAGCAGGCGGAAACGATCCACGTTCATCATGAGCGCGCGAAAGACGTTCACGAGATCGGGGCTCGCCGTGGAATCGGGCAAGCCGGTACGCACGCATGCATCCGCCCTCGTCCCGGCCACCACGACGCGCGGTAACACGTGCGGTACTTGCACGAGCCCCAGGCGCAGGGTCGTAACCCCGGACTCGATGGCGATCAAAGTGTCGATCGGGGCATACCCTATTTCTCGAGCGCGAACCACGTAGATGCCAGGCACGAGGCCGGAGATCCGAAACGCGCCGGTGCTGTCGGCAAATCGCTCGCTCAGGTCTACCGCGCCTCCGACACTCCGCGGCTCAGCGATCACGACGGAGGCGTACGGCAAACCGTGCTGATCGGAGGAGTTCGCCACCGTTCCGCTGATCGTTGCGGTCGGTTCTTTGGCCAGCGTCGCGAGCACAGCCGCTGGTGCATCGATTTGGGCCGATACGCCTGGCGCCGCCCCGCACATACCGACCGCGAGTGCCCATCGGCACACGACCCAGCCCGCATTGCGGCGCGTGTGAACAGGTTGGCTAGACGCGCGTCGCGTTGTCACAAACGATCGCTCAGGGCATAGTCTGGACCCGGCGCGCGAAAGCGCGGCGAGCAACGCCCTTCAGCCGATTTAGACCTTGGTCGACGACAGACTTGGCTCTGGCTGTATTAGAGAGTCTCGCGACAGGCCTGCCGTGTTGTTGCTGTTACCCGAGACCCCAAACGCCGGACCCCGCCGTGAACGCGCCTGCCCCGCTACTGCGAGCTGGTCGCGTGCTCCGGGGCTAGTGCGCGCGCCAGATATCGAGCACGCCGCTCGTCGCGTGGTCGTTGGCGCTGCCTTCCGGTAGCGCGATCCTGCCATCGGCGATGATGGGGCTGTTCCAGTGTCCGCTGCCGCACGGGAGTGTCGCGATGACCGTTCCGGTAGCCGGCTGATAGACGCGGAGACCAGCGCCGGTTGGGTCATAGATGAAGACGAGACCACCGGCGATGACAGGACTCGTGCCGGCGTTGGCGTTGCTCCACGCGTTGGTGAGGTGACCGTTGCTCACCGTCCACGCCGACGTGCCAGTGTTGTCTGCGGCAAATAATTCCGTGCCGCCCGAAGCGTGATACACCGCGAAAGCGGCGAACAATTCATCGTTGGCTGGTGAGGCCACGGCCTGAGCCTCACCGCCCATATGAGGAGTGGTGCCGGCCATTGCGGTGACGCTGACCACCCGGAGCTCGCCGTCCTTGCCGCCCTGCACCACGTAACCTCCGCCCAGCAACGCGGGCGACGTAGAGCCGAGATCGAGATCGTCGTGATCCAGGGTGAGGGAATTGGTGGGCGTGTAGTTGCCAATGAGTTTCGCCGTGGAGTCGAATTGGAGCACCGCATCGCCCCAGTTGGTGTTGCCATCCCAGTAGCCGTTGCCGGTAGCAACGAAGATGGTGCCGGTCGTCGAGTCGACGATCGCGCCCGCCCGCCCCCAGATGGCTGCGCCGCTCTGCGCGCACTGAGTCGCCATGACGATCGTGGTCTCGCCCGAACAAAGCGCGTGCCAGACGTGGAGCACCTGCCCGCTCGCAGCATCGAGAATGACGAGATGGCCCTGGTATGGCGGCGCGTCGCCGACATACCCGCCAGTGACCGCAAGGATGTGGCCCGCGAAGTAGTTCAAGGACGACGCGATCTTCTCGCTCTGCGCCGACACGATGACTCCCGACGTCCACTCGGCCTGGCCACTCGAGATGGCGAGCTTCTGGATGTTGCCGTCCGGCGACGCTGTATAGATGTACAGACGGTTGGGGTCGGCGACCGGAGTCGCCGTGGTGACCTGCGCGGATCCCACCCACGACGCGTACGCCGCAGGCGTATACGTCCACAGGATCGCGCCTGTGTTGGCATTGATCGCGATGGTCTTCCCGTAGGTCGTCGTCACGAAGAACGCATCGTGCGAGGCCCCGTTGATCCGCACGTCACTCAAGTAGATCGCCGACGCGTCCACGGTGCCATCGAGCGTCACTTGCTGAAGCGTCATCGACCCGACGTTGTTCGCCGTGACCCCCGTCGGCGCGGTGGATACGCCGGACCGGCCGACGTCGTAGGCGAAGCGGGTCCAGTCGTGGCCGGGGGCCACGGTATCCACGGTGTCGGGCGGTCCGACAGGTGGACCGCTCGACGCATCGGTTGATGGCGAACGCCCACACACCGCGAGCGTCACCGCAACGACCAGCGTTGCCGCAACGCCTCCTACTCGCGCAATGGACGCCACCCCGCTCTCCTTGGCAGCACACTGGGATCGACCCGCCAGCATGTTCACGTTAACCCGCCCCTCTCGCCCGGGCAATGCCCCCAAAGTGGTACGACGTGGTATCGCCTGCGCAACGTGCCTTGACGAAAGTGCCCCCGCCCGTCTAGGTTCCCGCGCGAACCAATCCCGAGTCTTTTCCTCCCCTTTGCCGCCAACCCTCAAACCAGCCGATCGACAGTGCCGCGATCTGAGCGCATACCGGCCACGCGTGGCCGCTGCCTTCTCGACAGTGGAGCTCGCCGGACCAGAGCACGCTTTCGCCGACAAACGGCCAGGCCATCACGGTTCGCCCGGTGCGCCGTCTGCCCGCTGGTGGCGCTGTGCAGCGCTTTCGCGGCAACCAGACTCGCCGCCCAGCAGGCGGAAGGGACCGATAGCGCCCTGGTGAGCGGGGTGGTCCGCACGGCGAGCGGCGGGCCGGCGCGCGGACTGTCGGTCGAGTTGGTCGGGACGTCGTACGCCACGACGACAACCGACAGCGGTGCGTTTCGCCTCACGCGCGTGAAGCCTGGGACCTATGTGCTCGTCGCCCATGGAGCTGGCTGGGCTACGGCTCGGTCTCGGGTTACGGCGACGGCAGGCCGGGAGACTCGACTCACCCTCGTGGTCGCTGCTGCCACCCCGGGCGCTGCGATCGCGCTACCCGCCGTGACCGTCGCTGGTCAGACCACCGGCCGGACCGGCGCGGGCCCCACCGTCTCCGCGGCCGGCTCCAACGATTACGGGATGAGCGCGCAGGCAATCCAGAATCTGCCGGAGGGAGACGCAACGACCGTCACCGATGTGCTCGCGCAGATGCCGGGCGTCGCGATCGACCAGAATCAACAGATCCACCTGCGCAACACCGAGGGCCCACAATTCCAATACCGCATTGACGGGGCCCTCGTGCCACTCGACATCAACACGAACCCGCCGTTCGTCTCGATGCTCAATCCGATGTTCGTATCGCGGCTGGACCTGCTCGACGGCGTGTTGCCGTCGCAGTTCAGCTACGCGACCGGCGGGGTGGTCGACATTGCCGCCAAGAATGGCTGCGACGCGCCGGGCGGGAGCATGTCCGCACTCTTCGGCCAACGCCGCACGTTCGAACCGAGTGCGCAGTACGCGGGCTGCGCCGGACGGGTGAGTTACTACGTCTCGGGTCTGTACGGTCAGGGGGAAAACGCGTTCAGCTCCGCGACCCCAGGCCCCAATCCGATCCACGATCAGACCAACCAGGGGCAGACGTTTGGGTACGTCTCGGTCCCGCTCAACGCCGCCACAAAACTGAGCGCCATCCTCTCGACTGAGGCGAGCAACAACCAATTGCCCAACGTCGGAGGGCTGTCTCCGCAGTTCGCCCTGGCAGGAGGCGGCGACCCGAGCTCAGCATCGATCGACTCGTACCTCAACTTCCGAGATTACCTCGGCATGCTCACACTGCGCGGTAGCGCTACGAGCCAGCTCGGGTACCAGGTCACCTATGCCTTCCACTCCATCGCGCAGCGCTTCGTGCCCGACCAGACGGGGGAGCTGATCTACCAGGGAGTCGCATCAACAGCCTCGCACAACGATGTCGACAACACGCTGCAGGGCGATCTGACCTACACCACTGGACGACACGTGGTCACAGGTGGTGTGTACGCAGGCGAATATCATGTGGCCGCGGACGACCGGTCGCTCGTGTTTCCCGTCGACAGCAATGGTGACCAGGCGAGCTCGAGCCCGCTCACTGTCGTCAACAACGCGCAAGCGACGAATCTGCTGCTCGGCGTCTACGTAAACGATCTCTGGCATCTCACCGAGAGGCTCACGCTCAACCTCGGCCTCCGTTTCGACGATATCACCGGCTTCACGAACAGCAGTCAGTTGAATCCGAGGGCAAACCTAGTGTATGCGCTGACCCCGCACACCACGGTGCACGCCGGGGTCGCTCGCTACCTGCAGGTCCCGAGCTTTCAGGGCATCTCGCCAACAGCGACGGCCGCGTTTGCTGGGACGACCGCGGAAGGGCCACCGGGAATCTCGACGCCACTCACCGAAGACGATCTCGAATGGGATGTCGGGATCGTGGCGAGCCTGGGCTCGAGGATAACGGTGTCGCAGGACGACTACTACGAGCTCACGCACCGATACCTGGACACCGGTCAGTTCGGCGTGGTCCCCATCTTCGCCCCGTTCAACTACGACCAGGGGACGATCTGGGGCAGCGAGCTCGCGGTGGCGTACAGGGACGACAAACTCTCGGCCTACACCAACGTCACCATCGGCAACAACCTGCAGAAGGGCGTCATCACCGGCCAGTTCAATTTCCCGGCCGACGAGCTGGCCTATATCGATCACCACTACATCGTGCTCGATCACCAGCCGTTGTACGGCGCCGCCGCCGGTGCCAGCTACACCTGGCAACAGTTCGCGTTCAGCCTGGACGGCGTGTACAGCAGCGGACTGCGGGGCGGGTTCGCCGACCTCGATCGCCTCCCCACTGTCGTCCAGATCAACGCGAGCGCTCAGCGCAGCTTCCGCGTTCCCGGACTCGGCAGCGTGACGAACCGGCTCACAGTCCTCAACCTGCTCGACCGCGTGAATATGATCCGCCCATCCGAGGGCATCGGCATCTTCCAATCCGCATACGGTCCGCGGTTCACGCTGCTCGATGCGGTGACGGTCCCGCTGGGACGCTGACTTTGAAGGGCAACCGGTCAGGTCGGTCGGGAGTCGGGGATCAGGGAATAAATCGAACGGCCGGTCACGGTGCGCTGTGGCCGGCCTCGGACCGGTAGGGGCGACGCATTGCGTCGCCCGTTGTTGTCGTTGCGGTTGTCGTTCCCTGACTCCTGACCCCTGACCCCGCCGTTGTCCGTCTAAGGTATCAACACCGTTTTGCCCAGCGCCGTCGACTCGATCACCCGTCGCTGCGCCTCTGCTGCCGATGCCAACGGAAGCTCCACGCCGACCACAGGCCGAAGGACGCCGCTCTCGAGCCCCGCGCGAATGTACGCGAAGAGCTCAGCGGCCTGCGGTGGGGTCACATGCCACAGCATCACCCCCAACACCGCCGCTTCGCGCGCCATGAGATCGCGGGGGGTAATCTGGACATCCCCGCGGCTGCCGATGATGACCACTCGACCCCTGTACGCAAGCAGTTTCAGGTCATGCCCCAAATTGACGTTGGCGAGCATCTCGAGAATGATGTCGGCACCGTTGCCGTTGGTCGCGTCCAGGACCCGCTGCTGATATCCCGGGGTGCGATGGTTTACGACAATGTCCGCACCCTCGCGCTGTACGAGGTCGAGGCCCTGCGCACTCCCGGCAGTCCCGATGACCCGCATCCCGAGAGCGCGTGCCACTTGCACCGCCGCAACGCCGACCCCTCCACTCGCGCCGTGGACCAGTAGGGTCTCGGACGGCCGCGCGTGCGCGATCTGGAACAAGGCGCGGCACGCCGTCGCATACGGCACGTAGATGCCGGCGCCTTGCGAGAAGGTCACCTTGTCAGGAAGGTGATGGACCTGCTCGCGAGAGGCGAGTGCCAGTTGCGCGTATGCGCCGGTCGCGGTACCGGAGGTGTACACGCGTGCCCCGACCTCGAGAGCATCGACGCCCGGCCCGAGGGCCTCGACGACGCCCGCGGCGTCAGAGCCGGGTGTGTACGGCAAGCTGGGATTCTTCGCCCCGTAGTTCCCGGCGCGCATGTACGTGTCATAGGGGTTCACCCCAGCGGCCTTCACACGAACGAGCACCTGCCCGGCGCCAGGAGTTGGATCCGGCACGTCCTCGAGTTTGAGGACTTCCGGGCCGCCGTACTGATGGACGCGAATCGCTTTCATGACATGCCCCTGTTTATGGTCGCGCGAGCGCTTGTCTACTTTCCACTTTCTGATTTGCTACTCTCTCGGGCGCGAAGCGCCCGCTAGTGCACCACCCAACCGGTGAACGGCGCGACGTACGCCTGCAGGGCCACCAGACCTCCGACCAGCGCAGCAAGGATGAGGCTGTGGATGAACACGAACCGCAAGAATGGCCCACTCGTGGCCGTACCACCGAGTCGTCGTGCTCGCGACGACGATGCTCTGCATGTCGATCATTTTCCCCATCACGCCGCCGGAGCTGTTTGCCGCGGCCATGAGAATGGGACTCAGCGCCAGGCGCTGCGCCGTGATGCGCTGGAGACTTCCAAAGAGGACGTTGGAGGAGGTGTCGGAGCCCGTGAGCGCGGTGCCCAACCAGCCGAGGAATGTGCCAAAGAAGGGATACCAGGCACCGGTGCGCGCGAAGGCGAGACCGAGGATCGCGTCCAGTCCGGCGTACCGCGTGAGGTAGCCGATCGCCAGCATCGCCGCGATGGTGAGCAGCGACAGCTTGACGGAACGAAACGCATCTCGGTACACCTGCCACGCGTCTCGGGGGCGATACCCCATGACCGCAGCCGCGATGAGCGCAGCGATGAGAATGCCCGTGCCAGTCGCCGACAACCAGTTGAACGTGAACAGCGCGGGCTCGGGCGTGACCACAGGCACGACCGGCGGCACGCGTAGCACCAGACGATCGAGTCCTGGGACGGGGAGCACGACCTTGGCCACCGCATCCAGCACGCCCTTGATTTGCGGGAGCCCCCAGAGGAACACGACGACGCTCAAGATCAGCCACGGGATCCACGCACGCCGGATCTCGCCTGGTTCGAGAGCGTCCGCGGGCGCTGGGTCGTGCGGGGTTCCACGCGGGCGCCAGACCCGGAGCAGCGCCGCGACGGCGATCATCGACGCGACCGATGCGCCGATGTCCACGAGCCACGGGCCGTGAAGGTCGGCGATGAGCCATTGCGGCACGGCAAACGCGACGCCCGCGACCAGCAGTGCTGGCCACACCTCGAGGGTGCCTTTGAGGCCGGCAAACGCGAACATCAGCCAAAAGGGGATTACGAGCGCGAACACCGATAGCTGCCGTCCGACCATACTGCTGAGTGACAGAAGCGGCAGCCCCGTGACGCCGGCCAGCGCGATGAGTGGTGTGCCGAGTGCGCCAAACGCCACCGGAGCCGTGTTGGCAATGAGCGACAGTCCGGACGCCTCGAGCGGGGCGAATCCGAGACCGACCAGCAGGGCCGCAGTGATCGCGACCGGCGAGCCAAATCCCGCCGCGCCTTCGAAGAACGATCCGAAGCAGAACGCGACCAGCAGCAACTGCAACCGACGGTCGCTCGTGAGGCGCGAGAGGCTCTTCCGCAGAACGTCGAAGAGCCCGCGGTTCATCGTGAGCTGGTACAGGAAGATGACGTTGAGAATGATCCACCCGATGGGGAACAGCCCGTAGGCCGCACCCAGCAGCGCCGCGCGCGTCGCCAACGACGCGGGCATGCCGAGTGGTCCGACCGCCACGACGAACGCAGCCGCGAGTCCAAGCAGCGCGGCGTGGTGGGCCCGCAATCGCAGCGCCGCGATCGTGCCGAGCAGGATGACGATCGGCACCGCGGCCACCAGCGTCGACCAGACCGCGCTGTGCAGGGGGTCGTACGTTTGCGGCCACGGCGACACGGTCGATACCATATCAATGAAGGGGTGCGCGCGAGCCTGCTTTGGGGGACCTGGCGGGCTATACCTGCGTCCGCCCCGCCCCCAAGTCAATCCCGGGCGCCCTTGACAAACGGCGCGCAATGTTGAAATATCAACACTGCTGATTTCTCAGCACTGGTTTTCCCCTTTCCTTGGCTCCCCGATGATGGCCCGAACCGCGACCGCCACGACCGCCGCCCTCTCACGGCGCGAACACCAGGTCATGGACATCCTGCACCGCCGGCGAGAGGCGACGGTGGCTGAGATCATGGACGACCTGCCCGATCCACCGACCTACTCTGCGGTGCGATCCGTGCTACGAATCCTGGGTGAGCGTGGACTCGTTAGGTACAAGGAAGACGGGCCACGGTACGTGTACTCGCCGGCGATTGCGACAGAGGCCGCCCGGGAGGATGTCTTGGCTCACGTCGTCCGCACCTATTTCGGCGGCTCGCCCGAGCAGGCCGTGACCGCGTTGCTTCGCATGTCGGACGCGGACATCGGGCCGCAGGATCTCGACCGACTCCGCAAGACCATTGATCGCGCGCGCCAGCGCGGGAGATAACTGTCATGCCCTCGCTGCCGTTCGCTTCGACGCTGCTCGCGCGTCCCGAATGGACCACCGATCTAATCGTTTTGCTCCTCAAAGCGACGCTTGTCCTCGTCGTCGCCTTCGGCATCACCCGGACGATGCAGCGCGCGTCGGCCGGCACTCGTCACCTCGTCTGGTTGGTCGCGCTGGCGGGATTGCTCGTCGTGCCAGCATTGACGGCGTGGGCCCCGCTCGAGCTCCCCATCCTCCCCGCCCTCTCGCACCCGAGCCCGACAGACGTCACGACCGTCGCGCGCGTCGATGCGCCGATACCGGAACGCACGCCTGCGACCATCACGACCGGCCTCGGCGACCACGCGCAGCGCACGCGCACCGTGGAAAGCACTGTCGCGTCGCCGACGCTTGGGCAAACGGAGCACTGGACGGGCTGGGTCATCGACGGCGCTGTCCTCATGCTGGCCGTTTGGATGAGTGGCGTGCTGATCGTGCTGACCTCGCTCGCTTGGTCGGGATTGGCGGTGCGACGCATGCTGCGCCGTGCCCATGCGCCCGACGATCCGGCATGGCGCACGATTCTCGTCGAAGTGGCCGACCGCCTCGGACTCGATGAACCGCCTCGGTTGCTGATGAGCGCTGATACACAGATGCCGTTCGGATGCGGCGTGCGGGAGCCGACCATCGTCATCCCGGAGCAGAGCGAAAACTGGTCGCTGGGTCGGCGACGCGCCGTGCTGCTGCATGAGCTCGCGCACGTGCGCCGCCGCGATCTCCTGGCGCACATGCTCGGCCGCATCACCTGCGCGTGCTACTGGTTCCATCCCCTGGTCTGGGTCGCGGCCAAGCGGCTGCGATCCGAGAGCGAGCGTGCGTGCGATGATCTCGCAGTCACCTGCGGTACGCTTCCGGCGGACTACGCCGAGCACCTCCTGGACATCGTGACCGCAGTCCGCGCCCCTGCGGTGCCGACCGTTGCACTGGCGATGGCACGGCGCAAGGAATTCGAGGGGCGAGTCCTCGCCATTCTGGATCCCGAGCTCCCACACTCATCGCCGCGTCGAGGCACATCCATCGCGTTGATCGCCACCGTCGGATTGAGCGCGGGCCTCGTGGCAGCGGCCGCGCCGGTGCCACGCTCGCAACCAACGGCGCACGAGCCGCCGTCATCCACGCTGCCAACGCCGACTGTCCAAGCGCAACCGACGGTGCCGCTGCGAGCGGCGGCCCCTGCACCAACTCCGCAGCCGCGTCGCATCACGGCGGCGACGCCGGCGCCCGTGACGAGTGCGAGCACGACACTCGCGCCCGACGCGACGGCACATCAGATCCTGAATACGCTGCGCCTTCCGTCGGGCGTAGCGGTCGCTCGCGGCGAACCCCAGGCGACCAACGCGCAGCAGCCACCCGATGACCGGCCGGCGCTCCTCGCAAAGGTACTGCGCTCCGATAGCAGTGCGACCCTGCGCCGCATCGCGGCCTGGGGCCTCCAACAGTACGAGAAGTCATCGGTCGCGGCCGACGCGCTCGTCAACGCGGTCAGACACGATGCCGACGCCAGTGTCCGGGAGATGGCTGCGTGGTCGCTCCAAGACTATGACCATCACGGTGGGGTGGTCGAGGCGCTGAGCGCCGCGCTTCGCGGTGACCCCGATTCGCGAGTGCGGGGGACGGCTGCATGGGCGCTCGGTGGGCTGGGCGCGGATGGGGCCGCTGATGCCCTCACTGCGGCGCTCTCGGATTCGAGCGAAGCCGTCCGAAGCCGTGCGGCGTGGGCGCTCGGGAACGCGGAAGTGAAGCAGGCGCCGCCAGCGCTCATCGCGATGCTCCGCGACCGCGACGCCGAGACTCGGCAACTAGCGGCCTGGGCGCTCTACCAGATCCAGGATCCGGCTGCCCTTCCTGCCTTGGAGGCAGCGCTCCGCACCGAGTCCAACGAGGAGGCTCAGTTCGCGTACCTCCGTGCGATCGCGGTGATGGGCGACAAGTCGGTGGATGTGCTGCGAGGCCTGCTCGAGTCGCCCGACAAGCGAATCAAATCCATGGCGGTCCGCGCGCTCGCCGGGGGGCATGCGACCGGGCCGTGGCCGTGGCCCTGGCCCGAACCGCGGCCGGACCCCGAGTCGTAGCCGCACGCCCGCCCTGACGCCATTCCAGGACTGACCAATGTGTTTTTCGCACGCTCGACTGCTGATTTTTCAACCTACGGCACGCGGCGACGCGCCGTGTCCAACACCGGAGTCGCTATGCAACGCATGATCGGACTCGCTGCATTTGCTTCTGTCCTGTCGATCGCGGGTGGCCACGGCGACCGGCTCACGGCACTCGCAGGGACACCTGCGCCGGCTGTGATGGCTGCACCGCAGGCGCCCGTCGATCTCGAGGCGCTGCTCGCCGCTGCACACGGAGCGCCGCCGATGATCTGCGCGCTCGCCGCGCGCTCCATTGGAAACGGAAGGTGGGGGCGGTGGGCCGATGCACCCGAAACGCCTTTGGGTTCGGTCGCTGTCGAGGACAATGGGGAAGAGAGAACGCGCCAGCTGTCCGCCGCCGATGAGGATCGCTTGCTGGCGGGCTTGGCCTCCGATGACGCCTGCGTCCGCGAGCTGTCGGTGCGGCTGTTGGGCGATCACGAGAACGCGCGCGTTGCCGGTGCCCTCGTCACTCGGCTCACGTCGAGTGATCCCTCCCTCCGGGCAATCGCTGCCGCCGGCCTCGGCCTCCTCGGCTCGGAGACCGGCATCGACGGATTGATTGTCGCCCTTCGAGACGGTACGCCTGCCGTGCGCGCCAACAGCGCGTGGGCACTGGGTCGGATCGAAAACGGACGGGCGCTGTCTCCACTCGTTCAACTCTTTCGCGACAATGACACGACGGTCCGCGCAGCCGCTGTCGTCGCGGTCGGACGGCTCGACTCCACGAGCGTTACCGCGGCGCTGACGCGCGTACTGCAGCAAGACCAGGTGCCGTCCGTCCGGCGGGTCGCGGCCTGGGCACTTGGGACCCTGGAAGCCCACGACGCGGCCGCGGCCTTGGCGGCTACCCTCGGACACGACACGGACCCTCGCGTGCGGGAGATGAGTGCGTGGGCGCTCGGCAACATCGAGGCGAAGAACGACGCTGCGGTGCTCGTCACTGCCCTCCAGCACGACGAAGATGACAAGGTGCGAGAGACCGCCGCGTGGGCCCTTGGCCAAAGCGAAAGCGTATCGTCGATCGACGCGCTCGGTGCCGCAGCCGGTGCCGACCACAGCGCCCGCGTTCGCGCCACGGCCGCGTGGGCGATCGGCCAGCTCGCCGACGACGGCGGACGCGCACCGGCGGGACTGCTGCGAGTGCTGACCGACGAGAGCGACGAGGCGCGTCTCAAAGCCGCCTGGGCGCTCGGACAGCTTGAGGATTCGACCGCCCTCCCAGCAATTCGACTGGCGCTCAACGCAGAGAAGAACACCGAGGTACGGCGAGCGCTGGTTCGCGCATTGGTCAAGTGCGGCGGACGCTCGGAGCAGACGCTGAGCGCATTGCTCAGCTCCAACGATCCCGCAGTCCGCGAGGCGGCCGTGCGCGGACTCGCCGGCCGCGAAGCCTTCGGCCCATGGCCAATGCCCGAACCGCGCCCGCGTCCCTTCCCATGATCGGGCGGCAGGGGCAACGCATGCGTCGCCCGCCCGTCTGACACCCCACGCACGATGCGTCGCCGCCCGCCAGTAGGGGCGACGCATCGTGTCGCCCGCCTGTGTGACACGCGCGCACAAGGTGTCGCCGCCCGCGGGTAGGGGCGACGCATGCGTCGCCCTGCCAAGGGGCACCGTCCTCGATTTCCGGGAGACGGCCCGGGCATTTGCCCGGCCCTTTCTTGGTTACGGTGTGTCTAGCCGGCTCTGAGGTTGGTTCTCCAGCGTCCAGCGTCCAGCACCATATTCATGGAGGTCTCGTGAACAGGCGAACGCGACTTCTATAGGCCTCGTGCTTCACCGGGAGGGAGGACGATGGCGGGTGAACCGACGCGCAATCCGACCGACTTCCTTGCCGCCGAGCGAACGTTCCTCGCGTGGGTACGGACGGGACTGGCGCTCATGGGCTTTGGCTTCGTGGTTGCTCGGTTCGGCCTATTCATACAGGAGCTCGGGCTTGTGCCGGCCGGCGCACACCTGCCGTCGACTGGCCTGTCATTACCACTTGGCACGGCGCTCATTGCGTTGGGCGTCGTCGTCAACGCCTTCAGCGGCTGGGCGTATGTGCAACTGATCCGGCGGCTGAAGCGGGGGGAGACGGTCCTCCAACTGTCGGCACCGCTCGGCGTCGTGCTCGCGGGACTCCTCGCGGTGTTGGGCGTGGCGATGGTGGTTGGACTGATGTCGGTCAACAAGCAGCCGCCGAAGGCCAGCGGCAATGCGGAGGAAACGAGGATGACGCCAGGCAACGGCATCGTGACCGTAGCGAGTCACCAGTCCGTCGACAAAACCGTCGATACGCTCCAGAGCCTGCTGCGGGAGAAAGGCATCAAGCTGTTTGCGCTCATCGATCACAGTGGCGAGGCCAAGGCTGCCGGTCTCGAGATGGGCCCGACCAAGCTGCTCATCTTCGGAAGCCCCAAGGCAGGGACGCCGCTCATGATCGCCTCGCCAAGCATCGCGATCGATCTGCCGCTCAAGCTGTTGGTCTCGGAAGACTCGAGCGGCAAAGTGTGGATCTCGTATAACGCGCCCGCGTACCTGCAAGCTCGACACGGGCTGCCACAAGACCTGCTACAACCACTCGCCGGCGTCGCGGCGCTCGCGAACAAGGCAGCCGAATAAGATGTAGGGGCGACGCCATGCGTCGCCCCCGAACTGATCAGAACCGCAAAGTGATGCCCGACGAAATGACGGGATACAGGCTGAGTTTATTGACTGACCGCTGCGTTGTCGCTTGCTGCGCGGCGAGATCGGTCGCGAGCGGTGCGTCCGTCGCAGCGCCCGTGGCGGTGAGTGCGACCTGCGGGCGCGAAAGGATTGCGCCGATATCGAACGAGGCCGCCATGAGGGTCTTGCGAGCCGGTGTGCCAAATCCGAGCCCGAGGTAGCCGCCGCTCGATGGATACTTGAACGATCCGTTGAGCACACCCACCTGCGCCTGCGTATACGAGTCGTGGTTGATCGTGATCGTCCCATTCGGACCGGGGATCGCGGTGCCGGTGAGTTGCGTGCGGTTGATCACCATCCCGCCGGTGATGTGCAACGCGCCGCGCGCCATTGGGTAGAGGTCCAGCAACAGCGGGACGCTCTCCAAGCGCAGCGTGCCGGCATACTGCACATCACTGAAGGTCTCGTTCGGGCTGAGCGAGAAGTAGTTCAAGCCGGCTCGCACACCGAGGTGGCTGAATAAGAGCTTGCTGACTTGGCCTCCGAAACCAAGGGTCCCAAAGGTCACGCCAACGCCGAGATCGAGATGGCCGACGTCCTGTGCACTGAGCGCCATCGGTGTTGTTGCAAGTACGAGTCCCATACAGGCGAGCACTTCGCGCAACCGTTTGGATGTTGCCCGGCCGGAGACTGCCATCCCACGTGATCGGAGACTGCCTCCCATCTGCATCGCGTACCTCCACAGGGGCGGAAGCTGGTGCTGAGGACTGACGACCGCGGGGAACGCCACGGATGCCGATTACTTACTCGAAGGCCTGAGCCCCGAGCGCTTACCTTACCATACGATCGACGTTGGACCTTCGTCTCACTTGGCGCGCCGGCGAGGACCATGAACAGCGAGCAAGCGGCGACCGCGTTGTGCAGCTTGAATCACTTCTACGCCGTAGTGGACACGGCGACCTATCGGGCCATGGAAGGTGATTCGTTTCTGCGCCGGGCCTTCGCGCCAAACGAGCGGCGGACCACAGTTCGGACGGACCAGACCTACACAGGCCTGTACTTCTACGGCGTCAATACCTACTTCGAGGTGTTCGACGTGGCCGACTCGGGTGGCCGAGCGGTCGGCGACTATGGACTCGCCTTTGGTGTCGACAACGTCGGGGAGATCTCAGCCCTTGGCGAACGGGTAGGTCCCGATCTCGAGTCGGAGCCCGAGCTGATCACGCGGTTGTATGAGGGGCAGCAGGTGCCGTGGTTTTTCATGGCGACATTGACACACTTTCCTCACGGATCCGCGCACAGCTCGTGGGTGATGGAGTATCACCCGAACTTTCTGAACCGATGGCATCCACGTCCGTATGGCCACGCTGGTGTTCGGCGTCGCGACATCCTCGCTCGCTATCGTGACGTTTTGGGTGAGCAAGTTGTCGATCCGATCCTCGTCGACGTCGTTGGCTTGACGATTGCCGCGAACGCCGCAACTCGCCAGCACCTCACATCGTTCTGCACGGCCGCCGGGTATCGCGCCGAGACGTCGGACGGCAGCGTGGAATTGCACGGCCCCGATCTCGTGTTGCGACTCGTGGCGGCGAACGGCACCGCCGAGAGCATCCAGCAGGTGGAGATGCGAACCGACCGTCAGCCCTCCAAACTCTCCGAGCTGCAGTTCGTCCGCTCGACGCTTCGTTTCACCCCCGGCCACGCGACCCTCATTTTCTAGCCTCCAGCGTCCAGCGTCTAACGTCCAGCGTCTAGCGTCTAGCATCTAGCATCTAGCATCTAACCCCCAGCGTGTATCGTCCCATCACTACCTGTGGAAGCCGCACTTTCGCCGTTGCGTGCCTCTCGCTGACCTACCTGTCTCCCGCTCGCCTCGCAGGCCAGGGAGCCGTGGACTCGACTCGTGCGGCAGACCCCGCGACGTCGACAGCCGGCATGCACACAGTGGCGGGCATGGGCGTGACGGACAGCGTGCACGGTGCCGCCGCCACTCCAATGGGCAACATGGGCATGCGACCGGGACCACTGGGCATACCGATCACGCGAATGGGGTCGGGGACGTCCTGGCTACCGGACGCCGCGCCAATGCGCGCCGAGCACATCATGACCGGCGGCTGGGAGTTGATGATCCATGGTTCGGTCTTCGTGACCTACGATCAGCAGTTCGGCGGCCCGCGCAGCGCCACTCAATTCGGAAGCCAGAATTGGGCCATGTTCATGGCCAGCCATTGGCTCGGCGCGGGACGACTCGAACTTCGTACGATGGTCAGTGCCGAGCCCTGGACCGCCACGGATCGCGGGTATCCACTCCTGCTCCAATCGGGCGAGCAATACAATGGCGCCCCGTTGCACGATCGACAGCACCCACACGACCTGTTCATGGAAATCGCTGCTGATTACCAGACGCCAATTACCAAGACCGTAGGTCTCGACGTGTATGGCGGTCCCGCCGGTGAGCCGGCACTCGGGCCCGTGGCGTTTCCCCACCGTCCGTCAGCATCGAGTGATCCCTTTGCCCCACTCGGTCACCATTGGCAAGACGCGACCCACGTGAGCTTTGGCGTGCTCACCGCCGGCATCTTCACCCATGACGTGAAGCTCGAAGCGTCCACCTTCAACGGTCGTGAGCCGGATCAACATCGTCTAGATATTGACCTCGCCACCCCGCACAATCCGACATTTGACTCCTACTCGACACGCCTGAGCTTCAATCCTGGAGCGCAGTGGAGCCTGGCCGCGTGGTACGGTTATCTCAGAAGTCCCGAGCAGCTGGAACCCACAGTATCACAGCATCGGATGGGGGCCTCTGTGCTCAATTCCCGGCGCTTTGGTGCGCACGGGCAGTGGTCGAGTGCCGCGATCTATAGCGCCAATCTGTACTCGAACGACCCACGCTTGAGCAACAGCGCGCTCGTCGAGACCAACCTCGACTTCGACGGACACAATACTGTATTCGGTCGTGCCGAATTCGTCACCAAAAGCCCCGATGATCTCGACGTGCCCACGCCATTGCCCCCTGCCCCCAATCGGTTCAACATCGGGTCATTCACGCTGGGCTACGTGCGGGAAATTGGGCCTCTTACCCGGTTCGCCTCGGCCGGGCTCGGTGGGCTCGTGATCCTCAACGCCATTCCGTCGACACTCGACGAGACCTATCACACGCGCGTGCCCCGCGGCTACGGCATCTATGTGCGCGTTCGCCCATCGACCGTTCACGGTGCAGAAAGCCAGTCGATGGGCAACATGCACATGGGAACGTGAATTGACTCGCTGGGCTCCTTGCCCGCCGTACTCGACCGCTCGATTACCCTTGCATTTCAACTTGGTTGCCTCAATCTCCAGACACACCCCCGCCGTCTAAGCGCACGCCGTCGCCCCGGGTGCACCAGCTAACATTTAGCGTCCAACGTCTAACGCGAGCCAATGATGACAACGACCAACGTGCTCGGCATTCACCACGTGACCGCAATCGCCAGCGACCCCCAGCGCAATCTCGATTTCTACGCTGGTGTGCTCGGTTTGCGGCTGGTCAAGCGAACTGTCAACTTCGACGACCCCGAGACGTACCATCTCTACTTCGGTGACGAGGTCGGCCACCCGGGCAGCATCATGACGTTTTTCCCATGGCCTGGCGCGAGACGAGGGCGTCAGGGGACGGGCCAGGTCGCCGTCACATCGTTTGCCGTTGTCCCGAGCGCGCTTGGATTCTGGATCGAACGCTTCATCGCGCACGCCGTCAACTACGAAGGACCGACCCGCCGGCTCATGGGCACGCAGTCCGAGCAGGTCATCGCATTCAAGGACCCGGACGGTCTGATGCTCGAGATCGTCGCGCACCCCAGCGCGGAGGGCCGCCCAGCGTGGGCTGCGCCCGGTATCCTCTTGGAGCGAGCGATCCACGGGTTCTACAGTGTGACGCTGTGGGCGGAGAATCGAGACGACACAGAGCGAGTGCTGGAGATGCTCGGCTTTCGCTCAGTCCACGAAGAGGGTAGTACTCGACGCTTCGCCGTTGGCGATGCCGGTCCGGGCACCCTGGTCGATGTGCGAAGCCTCAGCGGCTTCTTTCGCGGCGTCGGTGGCGCGGGGACAGTTCACCATGTGGCCTGGCGCGTGAGCGACGACGATGCGCAGATCGGGGCGCGTGAGCAAGTAACCAACGCGAGCCTGCATCCGACCCCGGTGATCGATCGCGAGTATTTCAAATCAGTATATTTTCGCGAGCCTGGCGGCGTGCTGTTCGAGCTGGCGACGGACCCCCCGGGATTCACGGTCGACGAGCCGGTCGACCGACTCGGCGAGCGGCTGATGTTGCCGCCCCAATTCGAGACGCGCCGAGCGGAGATCGAGGCAGTTCTTCCTCCGATTCATTTTCCAGTCTCTGCGTCGACTGCCGCTGTATTTGCCAACGCCACCGGTCCGGAGGATGTGAGTGGCGACGCACTGGGGTTCGTGCACCGGTACGTGCCCCCGACTGCCGGCGCCGCAGTGTCCGGTAGTACCACCCTGTTGCTGCTGCACGGCACCGGAGGAGACGAAGACGACCTGATTCCTCTGGGGCGCGCGTTGCTCCCGGGCGCCGGGATGCTGAGTCCACGGGGCAATGTCCTCGAGAACGGGGCGCCGCGGTTTTTCCGGCGCATAGCCGAGGGCGTGTTCGACCAAGAGGACTTGGCTCGCCGGACCGACGAGCTTGCGACATTCATCACTGCGGCTGCGCAGACATACCAGCTCGATCGCGACGGCATCGTTGCCGTTGGTTTCTCCAACGGCGCCAACATCGCCGCGAGTCTGCTCTTCCGTCACCCGGGCCTGTTGCACGCCGCTGTCCTACTCAGTCCGATGATGCCGTTCGAGCCCGAGACGCTCCCGGATCTCGCAGGAACGACAGTGTTCATCGGCGCTGGTCGCTCGGATCCCATCGCGCCACCGGCCCAGGCCGAACGCCTCGCGCAACGCCTGCGGGATGCCGGTGCGGCCGTGACCCTCCACTGGTCACCAGGCGTTCATACCATCGCCAAGGGCGAACTCAATGCCGCCGCCCATTGGATCGCCCAACACCCCGCAACTCCCGCACGCTCCGCCCACGATCGGAGCGCACCCGCAGGGTCTTGAACGCGGCCGGTAGGGGCGCCGCATTGCGTCGCCCTTCATCGCCGTCCGCACAACGTCACGGGTGTCGCGCCGACCCCGCCATTTCAATCGTGCGCTGTCGACGCCGCGGCCACGTCCGACACGCGCCCGATCTGGCCGCGCTTCTCCAACCGTGCGAGCAGCAAATAGAAGTACAGCATGCCCCGCTGTGGCCCGAGTCGGCGCGCAACCGATTCGGCATCGATCCTCCGTTCCACGACGTGGGCGAGACTCGCCGCCACCCCGCTGTCTCCGCCCGGGAACACATCGAGTCGGCCCAGGCCGCGAAGCAACGTCACCGCTGCGGTCCATGGCCCGATGCCCTTGATTTGCTGCAGGAGCCGGGCAGCCTCGTCGCTCGTGTGTTCCTCCAGCATGCGCTCCGTGATCACGCCGGTCGAAACGGCATCGGCCGCCCGTCGGAGCGTATCGACCTTGCCAGAGCTCAACCCCAGCGCTCGCAGCGCCGTTTCGGCCGCGCCGAGCAGGGGTCCGGCACCTGGAAAGACCACGAGCGGCACGCCGTCCCGCACCGTGGTGTCACCCAGCGCCGTCACGAGGCGGCCCATGATTGCACTTGCCGCATGCACGCTGATTTGCTGGAAGACGATGGCGTTGACGAGGCCCTCCCAGAGGCTCGGATAACGCGGTGGTCTCGTGCCCGCCATTCGCGTGACGAGCGGCGACAGCCATGCTATGCGCTGGGCCCGGCCGGTGAATTCCGCGACATCGCGATCGACACCGAGCACTCGGCGGACGATCGCGAGTAGACCGCTCTCCACGCCGCTGAATGCCACAGACAATGAAGCGGGGCCGTCCTGCCAAACACAGACCACGACCGGGCCGGTCGGCCCGGGTAGTGCCCGCAGATAGCGACCGTCCGCGGTGTAGATGTCGACTAGATTGGTCGATAGCCGCCGCAGCACGCTGACTGTAAGATCGAGTCGGTACGGCGCGGCCACTGGAATGTCGTGTCGCGCGCAGGTCGGAATCGGAGCATCGATCGACGAATGAGGCATGACCGAAGAGATTCCCGTGGGCGGTGTGCGGTTCCGGTGCGCTGGGTCAGACTCGCGCGGTACAGCGGTGTAGAATGGAAGCTAGCACCGAGTCGCAAGCGAGGAGGTTATGCCGACGAAGCGCTTTAAGAGGGGAGACCGCGTTTCGTGGAACTCGGAAGCCGGTCGCGTCCGGGGCGTCATCACGCGGATCGTCACGTCGGAGATCGAGTTCAAGGGCTACACCGTCCACGCGAGTAAAGAAGAGCCGCAGTACGAGATCAAGAGCGAGAAGACCGACCATATCGCGATGCACAAGGGATCGGCGTTGCGTAAGCTCTCGAAATAGCACCGGCAACGTTAGGATCGGAGACTATGCCGACCGATGCGCGGGCGGACCTCGAGACACTGACATTTGGCAACCAGAAGGCGTGGGAGAAGTGGTTGAGGGCCAACCACCTTTCATCGCCAGGCGTCTGGGTCCGATTCGCCAGAGCGTCGAGCAGTAACCAGTCGGTGACGTACAGCGAGGCAATGGAAGTCGCTCTGTGTTACGGATGGATCGACGGCCAGCGACGCAGCCACACCGCCAGCACGTGGCTGCTGAAATTCACACCTCGTGGCAAGAAGAGCATCTGGTCGAAGATCAATCGAGAGAAAGCGATGGCACTCATCGAGGGCGGCCGCATGCGCGAAGCCGGGCTGGAGGCCGTCGAGAGCGCGAAGGCGGACGGTCGCTGGGCCCAGGCCTACGACTCGCCGCGCACCGCGAAAGTGCCGCCGGACCTCCAAGCTGCGCTCGACGCGAATGCGCGCGCCAAGGCTTTCTTCGCCACTCTCGAAAGCCGCAATCGCTACGCGATCTTGTGGCGAGTGCAAACAGCGAAACTGGCGGCCACACGTGCCAAGCGCATCGCGCACCTGGTCGCCATGCTGGAACGCGGGGAAAAGGTGCATCCCTGACGAAACGATACCTGCGCGCCCATCTGCACCAAGTGTCCGTCCCACCTCCGTCGCACCGGGCGGAAAAGCGAGTGGCGTGACATCAACGGCTGACCTCGCCAATCGAGCGCGATACCCCGGGCACAGCGGCGCGTTCGCCTGCTGGTCGATTGCGCTAGATTGGTCGGCACCCAATCGACGCGCTCACAGGAGGAGAAATCCATGGCCCGCACCGTTACGCCGCGCCGCGGCGTCCGCACCGTTCCCCAGCGAGCAGCGGAGCCTGCGCCCAGCGAGGCTCGGCTCTATCGGACGAAGAATGACCTGCCGGAACCCGATCGCGCGGAAGTGATCGACCTGCTCAATCAGCGGCTGGCCGATTGCATCAACCTCCAGACGCAGTGCAAGCAGGCGCATTGGAATGTGAAGGGGCCGACGTTCATCGCCCTCCATAAGCTCTTCGACGAGATCAATGAGTCAGTCGAAGAGTACATCGACCTGATTGCCGAGCGCATTGTGCAGCTGGGTGGTGTGGCGTATGGCACCGCGGCCGTGGTGGCAGCCCGATCGACGCTGCCCGAGTATTCGCTCGTGCTCTCGACCGGCGCCGAACACGTGGCGGCCTTGTCGGACGCACTGGCCGCCTTCGGTCGCACCGCGCGACACGGCATTGACGAGATGGACGACCTCGACGACGCGGACAGCGCCGATATTCTTACGGAGATCTCCCGCGGGATCGACAAGTGGCTGTGGTTCGTCGAAGCGCACGAGCAACGCTCCGACTCCGGCGTCGGCCTCCCCGGCCGCCGAGACTAGCGCGACTAGAGGCAGCACCCCGAACACAGTTGCGCAATTCGGGGTTCGGGATCAGAGATTGTCGGCGACGCGACACGTCGGTCGTGCATTGCGACTCGCGGTCCACGCCGAGATGTAGGGGCGGCATCCATGCCGCCCCTCTCTCTTCTCTCTCGTCTCTCCTTTCTCCTCTCTACGTCGGCCGCCCAGCGGCCGACGTCGCAACACGCCACCGGCTCTTTGCGTTTGACATAATCCCCAATCCCGAGTGCCGAATCTCAAGTCCCGGTCATTGTCTCCTCTCTCCTTTCCCCTTTCTCCTCTCTACGTCGGCCGCGAAGCGGCCGACGTTCGCCGACGTCGACCTAGGTCCACTAGTGGCGCTTGTCTGGACCGTCTAGTCTGGTGATCATGCGCAAACCACTCATACTCGTCGCGCTGGCGATCGCTGCGTGCTCGACTTTGCAGACTCACGCCGATTGGGACCCCGCGGCCAATTTCAGCACCTTCCACACGTATCAGTGGAAGGACGCCACTCCGCTCAAGAACCAACTGCTCGATCAACGGATCGTGCAATCGATCAATCAACAGCTCGCCGCGAAGGGGCTGCGACAGGTCGATTCCGGGGGGGACCTCTTCGTGACGTACCACGGCTCGGTCAGCGAGCAGTTGAACATGACGACGACCGGATACGGGTACGGCATGGGCGGCTGGTATGGCCCGGGCTTCGGTGGCGTTGGCGTCCAGAACACGACCGTGCAGCAAATCCCAATCGGGACGCTGGTCGTGGACCTGGTCGATGTGAAGACCAACCAGATGGTGTGGCGCAGCACCGCGTCCGACGATCTCAAGCAGTCGGACAATCCACAGCAGGCGCAAGACCGGGTCGACAACGCCGTCAAGGCGATGTTCTCGAGGTGGCCGACCAAGAGTTGACGACGCGTCGCCAACGCAGCTCCAAGGGGCCTCGCCAATAACGGCGAGGCCCCTTTCGTATGCGCCCCAGCCCCGTATGGGCGACGCATGTGTCGCCTCTTCCTGCACTGCCCCGCCACTTGCGCCCTCCACCCGAGAGGCGTAAGACACCGCGCGCCGCCCCCTGGGTATCGCACCGCCCGCACCCACGCGCTCGACGAGGCGGGTAGGGGCGACGCAGGCGTCGCCCTCCTGCGCCGCCCGCACCCGCACCTGTCACGCGGCGGGGAGGGGCGACACATACATGTCGCCCCTCCCCGCCCGCCGTCCGCTCACCCTTGTACCCCTGGTGCGGAATAGCACGAGGGCGAGCGACTCTCGTCGCTCGCCCTCCATTCGTTCCCCGATCCCCCAACCCTTGGAACCTGCCGCCTGCCTTTATTGGCCGTATCCCAACGCGAGCCCGATGCTCAGCCACTGATAGCTGCCAGATTTCTGGTTCGGGAGGAAACAGCACGCGTTGACCGGCCAGTTGTATCGCGCATAGAGCGATACCGTGCCGCCATTTTGCAACGTGAACCGCATGCCTGCCTGCGGCGCGAGACCAAAGATCCAGTTGTCGGTCGACAGCGTCGTCGCCGACACCGTGAACGTCTGATACATATAGTAGACGCCCAGGTCCAGACCGATGAACGGCCTGACCCCGTTGCCACTGTGACTTGCCGCGTAGTAGGTGGCGCCGAAGAGCAGCGGGAACATGTTGAAGTTGCGGTACTGCGTGCCTTGTACGTTTCCCGCGCAGTTGCTTCCGCAGGTGAAGCCGAGTGGGTTCCCGGTGTTCCAATAGAACTCGTTCCACGCCAGGACGCCGCCCACCGCCAACGTGTTGTTGTAGTTGACGAACTTGCGGAAGTCGAAGGCGAATCCGATCCAGCTGGTGTTGTCGATGAAGCCTTTCGTAGCAACCGTCGGGATAGACGTGAAGTAGCTGAAGCTTCCGAAGGATTGCTGCGCCTGTAATGGTCTGGCCGACGGGGTCGCCGCCATCATCGCGGCCAGAGCGGCGCCGACCGCCAGAGATCGTCGCATTGTCATTGGGCTTTGAGGTAGGGGGAAGCGTTGAACATCGAGTTAATGCTCGAGCTGATGCCGGAGGCGGTCAGGTTCGACGCTGACAGTAGGCCGACGGACGCCCCAACCCAGATGAGCGGGAGGCTCGTGCCCGTGATGCCATTGTTGTTGATCATTCCGACGAGCAGCGTCCCCGTGGTGTACGAATAGGGCACGGTGTAGCTCGGGTAGTAATAGCTGTAGCTCGGGTAGTATCCATACCAGCCCCAGTACGAGCCGTATCCGTAGCTGGCATAACCCGACGTGGTGGTCGTTGTCACCGCCGGCAGCAACACGACGTCAGCGGCTTTGGGGTTGCTGACCTCCGTGTAGCCAAGCGATGTCATATTCGTCGCTATCGACGAAAGGATCGTCGAGTTGTACGACGTAGACACGCCACTGAGCGATGAACTCGTACTCAGGTAGACGACCGAGTCCGCGAGCGCGAATGTCTTGAACGACCCGAAGGGCGCGCTCTTCGAGTACGCCGTAATGATGCTCGAGTCGTACGCCGAGCCAGTCGGGTAGCTCGTGTAGCATGCCGCGATGACGGAGCACGCGGCGGCTACGACGAGGAGACGCGCGGACCTACGCCAATTGGTGCAGACTCTTCCATCACTCATGACAGTCCCCCCTCTCACCGTTTCGCTGATGATTCCCCACCGGGCAGGCCAAGCGTAGTAGATCTTGGTCTAGACCTCGGTCGCTGATATCGAGACCCTGCACCTAGGTCCACACAACGCAGAACGCGCGAACCAACTGGGTCGGTTCGCGCGTTCTCTTTCTCGTGTCCTGACCCCTAGACCGTGGAGCTCTCCGTTCTCTTACCGGGCACCGCGACGCTCGAGGGAAAAGTCGCTAACCCGAACATCCCGGAACTCGGGAGCAGAACCAGAATGCGGAAATCACTGCGGAGCGACTTCTCCCGCCGAAGTCGACGCCTCGCCTGGAGCGGTCTCGACGACGAACGCCACGCGACGGTTCTGCTCAGCGCCCGGATCATCGTGCGACGCACTCGGGTTGACGAGACGATCTTTGCCATAGCCGACCGCCCTCACGTGGGTCGAGTCCATGCCCTTCGTCATGAGGTACTGCGCGACGGCCTCGGCACGGCGCTGCGACAAGCCCTTGTTGTACGACTTGCTGCCCGCCGGGTCCGTAAAGCCTTCCACCGTGATGACCGACCCACTGTAGTACTTGTTGACGATTGCCGCGAACCGGTCGAGCATGCCCTGGTCGTTGTCACGGACCGTCGCATCATCGAATGCGAAGTTGACCGGGACGGCGAACCGAATTGCGCTCCCGACCACGGCGACCGCCGCGTGGAACTGGGTCTTGAGCGAGTCGATCGCTGCCTGTTGCGCAGTGTTTTGGTTGCGCAACTCCTCATCCCCCGCCGTGCGAGCCGCCACCTCCTTGCTCATCGCCGCGTTCACGGTCGAATCGGTGTACGCGGTGGTGATCTTCTGGCTCGCTAAGATCTGATCTTTCACGAATCCCTTCGTCGCGCAGGCGGTTATGAGAAATGACGTGAGCGTGAGCGTGACGACGGACTTGTGCCGCATTCTCATGGTCTGGTCCTCCGCGAGTCGAGTAGGGGTGTGCGTTTATCACAACCTACAGAACCCACCGCTGCGTGAAGATGTGGACCAAGGTACCCATGCAGCATGAAATGGGGGGAACCAAAGTCTTCATAGCGTTACGAATTAGCGTTTGCGCGGACGAGGGTGAGGGCGTGTCGGTAGCTGCTGATGTTGAGATGGTCTGGATCCCGCAAACCACGTTCCGGATGGGCTCGGATCGGGACTATCCGGAGGAGCGCCCGGTGCACAAAGTCTCGGTCGGCGGCTTTTGGATCGATCGCACGCCAGTGACCAATGCGCGCTTCGCACGGTTCGTCGCCGCAACACACTACACGACGACCGCAGAGGCCCCGGCCGATCCAACAGCGCCTGCACCCTCACGACCGGACGTACACTTCGCCGGCTCGCTCGTATTCGTCAAGCCCCAGCGACAGTCGCCCGCCAGCCACTGCTGGCGCATCGTGCGCGGCGCGGATTGGCGACATCCACTCGGGCCCGACAGCACGATCGACGCACGCGCACAACACCCGGTCGTGCACGTCACGTATCAGGATGCGGTCGCGTTTGCCATCTGGGTGGGCAAAGACCTTCCCACCGAAGCGGAATGGGAGTGCGCAGCGCGTGGAGGCCTGGACGGCGCGCCCTATGCGTGGGGCGACCAGTGGACACCCGGCGGACGGTTACAGGCGAACACGTGGCAGGGACAATTCCCGTGGCTGAACCGCTGCGAGGACGGATGGGAAGGCACTTCTCCCGTCGATGCGTTTCCACCAAATGGGTACGGCGTGCATGACATGATCGGCAACGCGTGGGAGTGGACGTGCGATTGGTTCCAATTGCGGCACCCGCCGCAGGACTGCCCGTGCCGTGTCATTCCGCACAATCCGGCGGGCGGCCACGAGGCCGGGAGCTACGATCCAGATCTCCCGGTGGCCCGGACCCCGCGCAAAGTGCTCAAGGGCGGGTCATACCTCTCCGCACCGAACCACTGCCGCCGCTATCGGCCGGCTGCGCGGGTGCCTGAAGCCATCGACCGATCGGCCTCTCACGTCGGGTTTCGGTGCATCGTGCGTCGGGAGCAAGCATGAGGGAGCGGGTCGCACGCGCGACTGAACGGGGGCGACGCGAGCTCGCCACACTGTATCGCCTGCTGCGACACCCCGACACGCCGTGGTCTGTGCGCGCTGTCGCCACCGTCGCGGTCGGCTACGTCCTGAGCCCGATCCAACTCATCCCCAGCTTCATCCCCATCATCGGACAGCTGGACGACGTGTGCGTCGTCTTTGCAGGCAGCCGGATCATCCGCATGCTCGTGGACCCGGCGCTGCTAGCCGAGTGCGCGAACAGCGACGCACCGCCGCCCCCACTGCGGCTCATCGCCGGCGTGGCAGTCATCGGAGCGCTCATCGCCGTGGTGCTGCGCGTTCACATGATGTGATGTGAGCGGCCATCCTACGGGTGGCCCGTGATTGCCGGCAGCGTCAAGCCCACTGTGGCGCCACGATCGGCATTGTTCCGACAGAACATCGTGCCGCCGTGGCCTTCGATGATTGACCGGCAGATGGGCAGCCCCATGCCGAGCCCCCCAACCTTCGTCGTGAAGAACGCGTCGAACAGGTGCGGCATCACATCCGCCGGAATGCCCGGCCCGCCATCCCGGACCGCGATCTCGACGTGCCTCACGTCCGGGTGCGCCGCAGTGATGAGAATGCTCTCCCGAGGCTCCGGCTGGCCGCCGACGGCATCGAATGCGTTCAACAGCAGATTGAGCAGCACTTGCTGCAGTTGAATGGGATCCCCTCGGACCGGCAAGATGCCGGGCATGACGTCGACACGGAGCGGGACACGTCGCGTCACAGCCTCATGCTCCACGAGGCGCAGCGTATCGGTGATCAGATCCCCCACACTGAGGGCGACGCTCTCGACCGGCGATCGCCGCAACAGGGCACGCATGCGCGTGATGATCTGATACGCGCGCGTGTCCTCCGCGGCGATGCGGCGCACGATGTCCCGCACGCGCATCACATCCGGCGGCTCTGCATCGAGAAACAGCGAGCCGGCCTCGGCGCTGGCCATGATGGCACCCAGGGGTTGGTTGAGCTCGTGCGCCAGCGACGCCGCAAATTCTCCCAGCGTCGCGACACGCGCCACGTGGACCAACTCGGCTTCGTGAAACTTGGCGGCGTGCTCAGCCCGCAGACGCCCGAGTGCATTGCCAACCAGGTCCGCCACCGCCTGGGCCGCCGCCGCCGGGATGGCGCGTCGCGGCCAGCGTGCCGCACCGCTACCCACCGCAAGCAGAGTCGGGTTGGGTCGAGTGGCGAGGCCCATGATCAGCGCGGAGGGCATCTGCCACCGTGTAAGCGTATCACGATCGCTCACTGCATCGGGAGGCAGTCCGCTCAGATGGTGAATACTGATGAGCCCTTCCGGCAACACGTGCTGCGCGACGTACGTTAGTTGCGCATCGCCCGTCGCTTCATGTGGGCGATCGTTCTCGGGCCATCGGTTGAGCGACACCACCGTTGCACCTGCGGGTGCATACGTCACCAACGCGGCGGACTGCGCGCCGAATGATGCGGTGACGTGTTCGAGCAGTGCAGAGATCGCGGCCTCGGGACTTTCAGTCACGGCGCGCACTTGAACGCTCGAGAGCGCTTGCCCGAGTGAGTGGACCACCGACCACCACGTCGATAGACTGCTCTCGGTGTCTACCTTACGTGAGATCATGCCGCAGTGCGCCGGTTCGTGTCGCGTACAAGGGTACAGGACACTGATGAGACCTCGCATTAGACCTTAGGCTAACGGCGCACTATTTTTCGGCGAGTTACCCTATCGCCCAATGATGTCAGCGACCGTTTTGTTGGTCGACGACGATCGCGCGGTGCGCGAGTCAGTTGCCGACGTTCTGATTGGTGGCGGCTACCAAGTCGCGATGTTTGAGTCTGCGGAAGACTTCCTCGCCCGCGCAGACCTGCCGCTTGGTCAGGAGTGCACGCCGACGTGCCTCGTACTCGAATGTGTGCCTCCCCGCGGAAAGCGGCGTCGATCTGCAACAGCGCCTCGCGCTGCGCGGCATTCGCGTGCCGACGGTATTCATGACGGCGTACGGCGACGTCCCGACCACGGTCGCCGCGATGAAGGGTGGCGCCATCGACTTCTTGCTCAAGCCGGTGACCGCCGCCGCCCTGCTGAGGGCGGTGCAGATCGCGCTGAAAGCCAGCGAGCAGACCGTAGCCGAAACGCGAAGCGTCTCCAATGTTGCAGGCCGCATCAGCCGGCTCACAAGGCGTGAGCGCGAAGTGTTCGAGCTCATCGCGTGCGGCCTCCTCAACAAGCAGATCGCCGCGCGACTCCGCATCTCGCTCGGAACGGTCAAGGCACACCGCGGACGACTCGTTCGCAAGCTTGCGGTAACCACCGTCGCCGAACTCGTTCGGCTCGCGGATCGCGTTGGCAGCCCATCGCTCCACGGCGACTTAGGTCGAATGGCTCCTGCCGGGTGGCGCGGTTAGCCTGCATTTCGCGCGGCGCAATGGCGCGCCGTGCCATTGCGGTGCGTTGGGCCGATGGTGAGAGCGCAGGTCCGTGGGCTGATAGGAATCGTGGAAGATGACAGTGGGATGCGCCAAGGACTCTCGTGGCTGCTTGCCGCGGCGCGGTTCAATGTCGTCGTATTTGCCTCAGCTGAAGAGTTTCTGCAGCACACACGCGAAGCGGACTTCGACTGTCTCATCCTGGACGTCCGGTTGCCGGGCATGGATGGCCTCGCGCTCCGAGACATGCTGCGCCAACGCGGACGCCGGATGCCCATTCTGCTCATGAGCGGCCACGACGACGCGACGACCCGCGAGCAATTCCGGCGCGCGGGCGTCGCGCAATGGCTGCGCAAACCGTTCGACGGTCAGGCCCTGCTCGATGCCGTGCACGCCGCCGTCAGGAGTGACCAGTGACCCAGCGACGCGCACGACCCCGTGCCGCCAGCGCCGCCCTCGTAGCGCTCGCGCTCCTCGCGACCACCCACGCGGCCCGTGCGCAATACTACGCAGACCTGAACAGCGGCACGCACACGGCGCTTCTGTTCGGGCTCGGCGTGTCGTTCCCGGCTGGCGGGATTGCGGGCCGCGTCGACCCGACCGGGAACTTCATGCTGGGCTTCCAGGCCCGGCAAGGCAATTCGCCGGTGGCGTTCCGTATGGACCTGACATACCAAGAGTTCAGCGGCCCGGACGGATGGGCAGACATCAACGCATTGACCTTCGATGCCGTTGCCATCCCCGAGCACAACGGCACGACGCAGTGGCACGCCATTTTCGGCCTGGGGCCCTACTATACCACGGGGTCCGCCTTCTCCGGCGTCTATAGCGGGTACCGCAGCGCGACGGAATTTGGGATCAACGGCGGGGGCGGGGTCTCGCACGGAAAGAAGGTCGCCGTGTTCGCCGAGGTCCGGTATCACCTGATCTTCCAGGGCGGCCGTGTCCTGCAGATGATCCCGCTCACCTTCGGGATCGCGCTCCGCACGAGCTGACCGGACGACCCGGCAGGTCCCCGCCCTTACAGCCCACCGGGACGCAGGCTCCGGCCCCTTAGTCGGCGCGCACCGACCGGCTGGATATCATGAGGCCCGCACCCTGCGGCAGGCGCGCACCCGGCTCGATCGCCACGTCGCCAAAGGGGACCGCGAACTGGTCTGCGACCTCGGACGTCTCGAGCCCGAACTCGACCCACAGCGTGGCCCCGCGATCCGGATTGTTCGTCGCCCACAGCCGGCCGCCCTGTGTCCGCATGATCGAGCGGCAGATCGCCAACCCGAGCCCCATGCCGTGCTCCTTGGACGTGAAGAACGGCTCGAAGATGCGATCCATGATTGCCTCAGGAATGCCCACACCTTGATCGACGACCGATAGCAACACGCCGCTGTCACCGGGCGCCGTGATGATGGTCAGTTGGCGGTCGCGCGGTGGGTTCTCACTCATCGCATCACACGCGTTCAGCAGCAGGTTCAACAGCACCTGCTGCCCCTGGACGCGGTCGCCGAGCACGAGCGGGAGTCCGGGGGCGAGCTTGGTCTCGACCGAGACTCTTCGCTCGACGAGGTCGCTGCGCACGAGCACCAGCACGTCCGCCACGATCTCATTAAGGTCGAGTCGCTGCAGACGCCGCTCACCCTTTTTCAGCAGCGAGCGCAGGCGCGCGATGACGGCGCCGGCGCGATTGTCATCATGCACGATGTCCGCGAGCACCTCCCGCACCTCGGACAGGTTCGGCGGGACCTGCGCGAGAAACCGCTGGCCCGCAGCAGCGTTCGCCAGGATCGCACTCAGCGGCTGGTTCAGCTCGTGCGCCAGCGCCCCCGACAGCTCCCCCAGCATCGCCGCTCGCGCGAGATGTGCCAGCTGCCGATGCTGCTCCTCGACCTCGGCCCGGACCCGCCGGCGCTCGGTGTTGTCGGCTTGGGTACCAATGACGCGCGTCGCCCGTCGCTCCACGTCCCGAATCACGATGCCGCGGGCAATGAACCACCGCACACTGCCGTCTTTGTGGATCATGCGGTGCTCGATCTCGTAATGCGACTGGCCGTCGGACAGACGTGCATGCGCAAGCGTCAACACCCGACCCACATCGTCCGGATGCACGTGCGGGATCCACGCGTCGAGATGATCTCCGATCTCGTGATCCTCGTAGCCGAGCATCGTCTTGATGTGCGGATCGACGTAGAGATGGTTGGTTTTGAGGTCCCAATCCCAGACGCCGACATTGCCGCTCGCCGTGGCAAGTCGATAACGCTGTTGACTGAGCTGCAAGGCTTCGTCCGCGCGCGACCGCTCGATCGCCACACTGGCGATCGCCGTGACCGTTTCGATCAGTCGCTTCTCGCTCTGACCGGGAGTCCGCGATTCACCACTATAGATGGCGACGAAGCCGAGCACGGCGCCCTGGCGCGACAGAACCGGCGCCGCCCAACAGGAACGCAGGCCATCCGCAACGGCGACATCGCGAAAACTCGCCCACAGTGGGTCCTCGTCAATGTCCCGGGTGATCACCGGCTTGCGCGAGTCCAGCGCAGCCCCCCACGAAGCCGAGTGCGGCCCGATCGCTGATCCATCGAGGGCACGGACGTACGACGGCGGCAGACTGCCCGTCGCCGCATGGCGGATATGCGACCGATCCGTCTCGAGGAGGAGGACCGAGCAGAGCAAGCCGTCGACTTGGGATTCGACGAGGGCAGTGAGCGCATCGAGCACCCGAGTCAACGGCGCGCCGAGCGCCACCATCTCCAGCAGGTTGTTCTGGCCAATGCGGAGAGCGTCCGCTCGTTTGCGCTCCGTCACATCCTCACTGAGACCGAGCATGCGCACGGCATCGCCCGGCGCATCACCGACAACCCGTCCCTTGGTGAGCATCCAGCGGACCGTGCCGTCCCCGAGCACGACCCGAAACTCGATGTCGATCGCTGCCCGCGCGACGACCGCACGGCTCAGCGCCTCTCGCACACGACGGCGGTCGTCGCGGTGCACCAGGCCATAGAACTCATCGACGGTGAGCGTCCGATCCTGCGTGGAGACCCCCAGCGCCCGCCTGGCTTCGGCTGACACCAGGACCGTCGCGTCCTTGATGCGCCACTCCCAACTCCCCATGACCGCGGCGTTCAACGCCAGCTCGAGCTGGTCCTTGTTCTGCCGCGCGGATTCTTGCGCCTGCTCGCGCTCTCGAAGCACCGCGGAAAGCGACAGGAGCGCTATCGACATCATGATGAAGAGCAGCTGGATGGAGAGCGCATTCTCCTGCGGCGAGGTGCCCACGAAGGGACCCCGGCCGTGAACGGCTCCCCAAATCGAAAACACGACGACGGCCAGCAGTGACGCACTGACACCGCCCGGACCGAAGCGCACGGCCGCCCAGAGAAGAAACGGCACGGGCGCATACAGCAACGCCGAGTCGGTGCCCGGGCCCGCGGTCTGCCACACGAACGCCACAACGCTCACGACCAGGAGCGCAACGGAAAAGATGCCGACCTCGGTCGCCCACCGTCCGGTGACCCGCCGCGGACGCAGCCATTCTCCACTGCCAAGCGCAACGATCGGCGGTACGATCGTGAGTAGGGAAAGCGTGTTCGCCCAGAACCGCCGCCCGAATACTGCCCAGTACTCCGGCGCCGCCGCGTGCGGATGCATGACGAAGGCACCGAGCAACGACGTGACACAGGCCGCGGTGCATGCGGTGGCGACGAAGATCCCAATGCGGCGAAAGCTGCTGAACCAGGGAGGGCCGGCGGCGAAGCGACGCAGGGCGGCGGCGCCGACCACGGGCCCGCTACAGTTCGCGAGATACCATACCGGAATCACCAGTGGCGGCAGGTGCGATTGCAGTTCCCCCGCCAGGTGCGCCGGCAGTCCGGCCAGGAGCACGACCCACCACCACCGGGTCGGGACGAGTATGAAGCTCGCAAACAGAACCGCATTCGGCGGCCAGAGTGTCGCGGGGCCGCCGTGTTCGAACATCAGCGCGAACCCGATCCGGACACCCAGGTAATAACAGAGGAATACCAGGACGCCGACCCACAACAGCGAGCTGGCCGTGGCCGCCGTGGGCGCGCCCCGGCGTTGCCGGTCGGCGTCTCGCCTCATCTGCCGCGGTGTCGTGCGGTGCCCTCCCGTGTCCCGCTGCGGACCGACAGGAGCGTCATCGGCGAAGCGGCTAAGACCGGTCGTACTCGCCAACCGCGGCGCCTCCTTGTGTGCTCACCAACATTCACAGGCCGATCGCTCGAGGGCCGAGCGCACCAGTTGCACAAGCGCGTCTCCGGCGAACGGCTTCCGCAAGTAGCCGTACGGTCCACCGCGGCGACTGAGCTCGCTCGTCGGCACCTCGTCGTGCGCCGTCATGAGAATCACCGGCATGGCCGAGTGGAGCGCAATCAGTCGGTCGTAGAGCTCGAACCCGCTCACGGACCCGAGATGGATGTCGAGCACTAGACAGCGCGCGCCACGGGTGGGCTGGCCTGTACTCCCGATGCACGCATCGAGGAATTCGAGCGCGGACCCGAATGTTTCGACGCAAATGCTCTCGGTTCGGAGGAGCCGCGCTAGCGCGATCCGAACGGATGGATCATCTTCCACGATCGCTACCCACGGCTCTGACGTTTCCGCCCGTAGTTTCATCACGGTCTCCTGCGTCATCGGTTCGAGTGGTAGCGAATTCGAGGTCTGGAACACACGGTCACAATCGGCCATGATCTGAGCCGGAACGAATACTCGGCGGTTGGCTCGCTCGGACTGCGAACGAGTACGGTCGCTACCTCGACTCTAGCTCAGCCCGTGGTGAATTGCGAGCCCGTGGTTGAAGGAACAACCGTTGTCCCACCGCAACCCAATCGGTCGCGACAGGCGTCACCAAGTTTTGGGTCAAGCGGCCCGATGTTATGTAGGACCAAGGTCCAACAGCGCTGACTGGGGAGGAGGCTTATGATTGCGGCCCGCGTCCCTTGGGGTTGACAGTGGACGCCAATGCTGGATTATAAGTCGAGGTAGGGCTGGTTCGAAGGGTTCTGAACTCGGCTCATTCGTGAGTCCGAGCATTTGTTGTCCGAATCGCTGTTGTGGTCCCGCGTAGTCGTCGTGGATGTCGTGTGGCCGGTCCCGCGGTCCTGTACCGGCAGTCGGCTTCATGGCACCTGAGCTCAATCGATGAGCGCACATCACGCGCAACCTGAGGGTCGGCCCGATGCTGTTGACCTCCGATGTCGATCGGCCCACCTCCATGACGGTCGTTCTCCCGAGCGAGCGGGCGAAGCGCACCCATCTGTACATCACGGAACGCCCTGGCGTGACACAAGATAAGGAAGAGGATTTGATCCAAGTTGCGCAGACGATCCAGGACGCAACCGTGATCGTCGTCGATGATGACGAGTCGGTGTGTAAGGCCTTGCGGCGATTGCTCGAAGCCGCCGGCAAGCGCGTCGCGACCTTCAATTCTCCGACGGAGCTGCTCGAGACCCAACGCCCAGACCCGCCGGGGTGCTTCATTATCGACGTCAGCCTGCCGCAAATGAACGGCCTGGAGCTGGGGAACTCGCTCAGGGCCGCCGGCTATTGGACGCCCATCATTTTCATCACCGGGCTCGGCGATGTGCCGACGAGCGTCCGCGCCATGAAGTCCGGAGCCGTCGACTTCCTCACCAAGCCGGTCGCCGAGTCGGAACTCCTCGGCGCCGTCGACCGCGCGCTCGCACACGACGCGGACACCCGGCAGGCATCGGCCGAGCTGCAGGAGCTCGAGCGGCGCTTGGCTGGTCTCACACAGCGGGAGCGCGAGGTCTTTTCCCTCGTCGTCACTGGTCTGCTGAACAAGCAGATTGCCGCACGCCTGGGGCCCAGCGTCAAGACCGTCAAGGTCCATCGCAGCCGCGTCATGGAGAAGATGCAAGCCCGCTCCTTGGCGCAACTCGTGGTCATGGGCCAGCGACTCGGCGTCGCCGCGGCGCCCGATCACGCCAGGTGACATCTGTGCACGCAGCGTAACCGCTGCGTCACACGCCGTCACAATTCGCCTGACAACTCGCACGATCTGATGACCTGAGCGCGCGTCGGCGCGCTCGGACAGGACGTGGGCCACGTCGACTGCGGACGTGAGGTCGTTGACCGCGTCCCGCCAACCGCCTGCACCCCACCGCGGTCACGCAACATCCGATTCCGTCGGCCGGCCGAAGCGACGCCTTAGTCCAAGGTCTAATGGCTGGCCTACCCCGTCCATCAGTACGCTGTTGGGCCGTCGGGCGCGATCCACCTCGTGGAGGATGGCCGTGACCTCTGTGCTCCATCGCATCACGCTGATCCCGTGCTGCCCATCGCAGTGTCGCGAAGTGCTTTGCCACGCTCGTGTCCGTTCGCAGTCGATTCTGATGTGTCTTCACACGGCCGCCGTCGCCGCGTCCCGGATGTCCCACGCGTCTCCCATCTACCGGAGCGAACAATGCTCGAAATAGACTGGCATGTTCTCGACAACCCGTCAGCCCCCCGGGCGAACGGTAGCCTGCCACCCGTCAATGCGGCGCGCATCGCACGTCACGAACTGCTCGTGCGACTTGCCAGCTCGTTCGCCTATGCCCGCGTGCTGCGCATCCTCGCGGACGTCGAGCCGACGCTGACGAAGGAGATGGCGGACTCGAGCTTGGCTCCGCGACTGTATGCACGCGAACTGCGAGCGCGCGTTGCGCTGACCGGTAGACGGATGGACGAGAACCGGCTGCGCAGCGAGCTCCGGAGTGCGGTCGTCGCATACGCGCGTGCCCTGCACGAGCGTGATGTCCCGCCGCAGAAGATGCTCGTGATGGTCAAGGATGCCGCGCAGGTGCCGACTCCGGTCACCCTCGCGACCAGCGACGCAAAAGACATCGTTGCGGATATCGTGGAATGGGCGATCGGCGGCTACTACACGACTTAGCCGACGCCGATGATACGGACTGGTCTACGATCGCAATCGCAGACGCATGGTACCCGAAGGTTGATCAGCAACAGTACCGCAGGCCGAATCCTGACACGCCTCACCCCCCCCATGTGACAATGGCGGGCGCCGCGGTGTGCGCGGCCATCGCCTGGTCCGCGGCATCAATGCTCGCTCAACAACCGGGGCCCGCCTCCCTGACCGCGACTTCGTCAACGTCGCTCGTCGGAGTCGTAGGAGACAGCCTGCACGGTGGCCCGCTCGTCGGTGCGGTCGTGATGATCGAAGCGAACTCGCGGACGGCGGTCACCGACTCCATTGGCAGATTCCGCATCGATAGCATCCCACCAGGTCGCTACCGCGTGGCGATCTACCACGCAGTCGTGGATTCGCTCGGCATCTCGCTCGTGACGCCGCCGGTGGAGTTCGACGCCGGAAAGCCCCTCCTCGTATCCCTGGCGATCCCATCTGGCGGGACCATCCGGCAGACTCTCTGCTCGGAACCTGGCGGCGGGTCCCCGGATGCCCATCTGGACAGCGGACCGGCACTGCTCGTGGGGCGCGTGCTCGACCCCGAGACCGACACGCCCATCCCCAATGTCGCGGTCACGTTGGAATGGACCCCCATGTTGGTGGGCCTCCCTTCCGGGCAGGCACCAGCCCAACACCGAGCAGCCATGACGGGCGATGATGGCCGATTCTGCTTGTGTGGACTCCCGGCCCAGCTGACTGGCACCTTACGGGCCGCCTTTGAGTCCGCGCCGGAGCTGGCTGTCGAACGGACACTGACGCTCGATAATCGCATCGTCACAATGGCCGCGCTCCACTTGCCGCGGACCAGCCCCGGGCTGGCGGCTGCGCAGCGAGATCGGGCGGAGCTGGCCGGCATCGTCCAACGCCCCAATGGCAGTCCGCTGCCTCACGCCACGGTCACTCTCGCGGGCACGGCGCACTCCGCGACGACGGGACGCGACGGGACCTTTGCGTTGCGCGGGCTTCCCGCAGGCACGCAGACGATCCAGGTGCGATCAGTCGGGTTCGAGGAAGCCGAACAGGTGGTCGAGCTTGCCTTTCATTCGGCCGAGCACGTCACAGTCACGCTCCCCGCGGTCGCGCGCGCGCTGAGCCCAGTGATCGTCTCGACACAGCGCTTGCAGGCCGGCTATGCGCGCGTGGGATTCGACCGGCGACGCCATGCGGGCCAGGGCGAGTTCCTCACTGCCGACGACATCGCCCAGCGGCACGCGGTCCACTTCTCGGAGCTGTTGAACGGGAGCCCAGCGATCCAGAGCGAGCGCGGGCTAGGTAGTGACAACCCGGAGCGGGATCGCGCCGGGGATCCGTGCCTCACGTACGTGGTCGACGGTCATCCCCTCGCCCGGCTCGGCGAATCCGACGTCGATGCGTTGTACCGTGGGGGCCAGGTCGTTGGAGTCGAGATCTATTCTGAGCGGGACACCCCCGCGGAGTTCCGCGTGCCCGGCCTGACGAATGAGCAACTCCAGGGCCGCGAGGTGCGCGGCGCCGAATGCGCGACGGTGGTGCTCTGGACCAAAACCCACCTGCTCACTGATCAGGGTCAGTAGGGCGCACGGGACACTCGCCGTCCATTCGACATGTAGCAGCGGCCTTCAGGCCGCCCACGGAACGCGACGTGCAGCGCACACACGCAATGCAGCATATCGCGACATCGCACATCGGTCGCAATGCACTTCGAGTCACGAATCGCTCCCAATGGTACCAAAGTCCAGTGGCGCTGATGTGTCGTCGACTTCTATGGTAGGCGAGACAGTCGGATCGCGAAGACGTGGGAACACCGCGCAACCGCAGCGAGAGGGCGGTCTGCCGCGTCGCAGGGGCCTGCTTCGAGGCGCCGACGAGCATGGACTGGACAAGCCAGAATGCCTCGTGACGACACGCGCGTGTGGCGCCGAATCCTCGCCGACTCCATCGGGACCTTCTGCCTCGTCTTCATATCCGCTGGCGCCACCATCGTCGGCGCATCGACCGGGGGCGTCCTCAGTCTGGCCGGCATCGCCTTGGCACTCGCCTTTGTGATTGTCGCCCTCTTCCACACAGCCGGCCATTCGAACGGCACATCCCACGGTTCGGTGCATGGAAGTTTTCGGTCGACTCGCCGGGCCTCGTCACTCGCCGTGCCATCCTACGTCGTTGCCCAGTGTGCCGCTTCTATCGTGGCCACGGTTCTCCTCCGGGTGCTGGTCGGGCCGGCGGCGAGAATTGGAGTCATCCCGTGGTCGGCGATGCTACCCGTCACCGACGCGATGGCGTTGGGAGTAGAGTCTTCACTGGCATTCATGCTGACATTCGTGCTGCTCGCGCTCGCGGCCGACGGACGTGTATCCCAGCGGTTCGCCCCCGTTGCGGTCGGTTTGACCGTCGGCTTTTGCGTCCTCACTAGCGGGTTATTGCCCAGCCCCTCCTTCGCTCCGCCGCAGGCCGGCGGCCTGGTCATCGTCGGTGCCAGCAGCTCGCACTGGATCTATTGGATTGCCCCGATCGTAGCGATGGTGGCCGGGTCCCGAAGCCACGACGCCCTCCGGGGCGCAGCCGCTCCGCGATACGCGCCGCGCGAAATGCGCGGGACGGACCGGCCCACCAGCAACGTGGTTGATGATGTGCGTCGTACACACGCATTAGGTCCTCGGCACCGCAGCCACCGCGCGCACACAGTGATACGCCCGGCGTAATGCGTCGCGAGGTGTGGGCGACGCATGCGTCGCCCTGCGCGCGCCGGCACGACCGTGTAGGAACATGAAGGCCGGAGAATCTCGCGTGGCGTGTCGTACAGGACGTTTCGACCCATGGCCCCCACAGACCTGCCAGCAGTGAATCGGTCGGAGACTACGCCGCTCGTGCGACTTCGCACAGTCACAGTGGTCGATCCTGACACTGCAGTCAGAATGGAGTGTGTCCGAGATCGTCGCCTTCGCGTTGCCAGGCGCCCCCCGCGCGACATGCCTCGTGTTCTCGGCGGACGGCGTGGCCCGCCGGATCTGGAACTATCCAGCCAACTGGGCCGATCTCCACGCGCGGGAATTGATCAAACTCAGCTGGCAGACCTAACGGGCACTCGTCGGGTGCGCCTCTGATGCCCCCCAAAGCGTCGCCGACTCCGTCGAGCTCGGGTAGTCACGAGGCAACACGAGAGTAAAGACGGAACCCTCACCCGGCGTGCTGCGGGCGACCACATCGCCGCCCATCGCGCGCGCAAGCTGCCGGCTGATCGCCAGCCCAAGCCCCACACCTCTGTGCTCGCTGTCCAGCGTGCGCCCCACTTGGACAAACGGCTCGAAGATGTGCTCGAGCTGGTCCGGTTCGATGCCGCGCCCCGTGTCCCGCACCTCGATGTCGACCGCATCGTTCGCGCTCGGTGCAATGACGATGCGTCCGCCGGATGGCGTGAACTTGACAGCGTTCGTGAGCAGATTGAGCAGGATCTGCAGCACCTTGTCCCGATCTGCCCGGGCAGCCAGCGCCCCATCGCCCGACAAGGATTCGAGTGATACCTGCTTGCTCAACGCATGAGGCTCGACCATCCCACTTGCGGCCGCGATGACCTCGCCCACCAGCATGGGTCCGGCGGAGACCTCGATCGGTGAGGCTTCGTTGCTGGCGAACCTGAACATGTCGTTGATGAGCGACAGGAGGTGGGTGGCCGCGCGATGAATGCGCTCGATGTCGGTCGTTTGGACCGGGCTGAGCGCGCCGCGCACCCCGGCGGCTAATAAATCGGTGTAGCCGATGATGGCGTTGAGCGGTGTGCGGAGCTCGTGACTCATGGTCCGAAGAAATGCCAGCTTGGACTGGTTGGCGTCCTCCGCGCTACGCCTCGCCGACTCTGCCGATTCGCGTAGGGCGTCCAGCGTCGCAGCGTGCTTACGCAGCAAGTCACGCTGTCTCGCCAAGGCGGCCTGCGCTGCAATGTGTGCGTCCAATTCGCGCAGGAATCGCATGTGCGCGATCATCGCGAAGGTCACCGCGATGAGCGTCCCCAGCAGAACGGATGCGTTGACCAGTCGCTGCTGGTGCTGTGCCGCCAATAGACGCGTGTTAAACACGGGCAAGAAGAGATTCTTGAGCGATGCCGCTGCAACCCGCGCCTGTGTCAGCTCCCCGTCGGCACGCATCTCAGCATCCCGCAGGACCGTCGAAGCGCCGGATCGTCGAAGCGTCACGGCTGTATTGCAGGCGGCCAGGGTCGCCGTCGTGGAGCGAGTCAACGTATCGAGCCAGGCCATTGCGACAGGCAGGCCGCTAAGCGCCTTACGCACTTCGTCCCTGGCGTGGGTGACGGCCGCGACCGCGGTGGTCATCTCACCCGTCCACGTGCTCGTATCCGGCTCGATGAAGCCGCTGACCGCGTCACGGGCCGTGGAGGCGCCACCGACTGCATCATCAATGGCCATTTCTGCATCGGACGTCAATCGAACGAGCGCTTCACGGCGAAAGGCTTCCCTGACGCTTTCGAACCAGAGACTGGCAAACACCGCGACGATCATCGGTCCGGCAATACCGAGTATCCATCGATCGCGCCGGCTGAGCCACTTCTTGTGCGGAGTCGTGCGTCGCATCGCCATGCCACCAATGACACGGGCCCTATCGAGACGACGTACGCGGTCGCGCTGACGGGCGCGGTTCAGGACCCCGCGATACCGGACGCGCCGAGCGCCGCCATACGTCACCCCGGACTTCGGCTGCACACGTGTCGAGTAGCCTCGGTCACGAGTGAGCCTGTGAGTTCCTTGAGCAGGATCTCCGCGCGCGTGCCAAGCGCCTAGTGGCTGTTGGTCGACAGGGCGCGCGCGAGTGCGTCACTGTCTCACCGCCGCTGCGGCCAAAGCTCGAGATGGAGATGCCGTCCCTCAATCGCGCCCGCCGCTTCGCTCCTTGACGTCGTCTGCCTCGCATACGGCCCGATCAGCCTGGTCCCCCGACGCGCCGACCAAGGTCCACTGTTACTCACAGTCTACGAGGAACACTGTGCGCACATTCGAGGCGCGGCGACACGTTCACGAAGCCAGCGGCATGACGACCCACGACGCGGAGGACTCTGGCGATGCGCCGCTCGACGCAAGTGATCGTTCGTGCCATGTGCGTCGCCCTGGTGACAGTATTGCTCGGCTGCCCGCACGTGCCAACACAATCCGGCGCATTGGCCACCATCGAGGACCCGGCGGTGACCGCGATGCAGCTCAAGCTGCGCGTCTACGCAACCGCTAGCCAGGTGAATGCCGTCATTGAGACCGCAGCCGACAGCATTCGCGCGAAGGGCGCTCTTCCCACGGTTCGCGAACGAGCGCTACTATGGAAGCTGTCGGCCATTCCCGCCGTGGAAGAGGCATCGCTGGAGACTGATCCCACCGTCGCGGCGGTCGACCTCTGGGCATTCTCCGTACAGCAGCGCAACTATTTCGGTACTGGCGACGGGCGCGACGCATTCGGCTCGTTTGAGCACATCGCGATTGCTGCCGCGGATACGATCGAGGGCGTTGTTCGGGCGCTGATTGCCGGCATTCGCACGACGAACACGATTGCGCCAGCGGCGGACGCCCGAGTAGAGGCCTGGGCGGCACAGCACCCGATCTACGGGCCGGCAATGCATCGTGAGTCCGTCCTTGCCTCGGATTGGCAGGCGCTCGGGGTACACTCGCAGAGCCTCGGGAGCGCGGTCGCCAGAGTGGAACAGTCGCTCACAGACGCCAACCAACGACTCGGGTACATGAACGAAGGGTTGCTCGACCGCGTGACGTGGCAGGCACAACTGGCAGCAAGCACCGCGCCGGTGACCGACCGCCTGGACACCCTCGCCGGCGACGTGTCCATCGCCATGCGGCGAATCGCTGTATTCGCGACCGGCGCGCCATCGAGATTCGAGGAGGAGCGGCGTGAGCTGTTCGCCGCTATCGATGGGGAACGTGCGCGAGTGTTCGAGTCGATCACCGCGCAGCGAGTGGCTATCGCGGACGACTTACGCACCGGACGGCAAGCGGTCTTCGACGACCTGCGGCGGGAGCGAGTCGCAACTCTCGTTCAGGCCGATAGCATCACGCAGCAGTCCATCGACCGCGCGGATGCCGCAGCGCGTCGACTCGCGCGCGACGTCGCCCTGTTAGCTGGCCTCGCTGATCGTCCTCGCCGGCGTCGTCGCCGATGTCGTCGTCACTCGCGCCAGCAGACGGAGGGCCGTGCACGCCTGACCGTCGGAGCAGCAGTTCGTTGGCTTCTCGGCGGAGCTGCAGTTCGCTCGCTTCTCGGCGCAGCTGCAGTTCGTTGTCTTCGTGGGGTTGCCCTTCGTCTATTTTCTACTTTCTGTAGTTCTACTCTCTAGCGCGAGCGAAGCAAGCGCTACGGGCCCCCGGCGAGTCGGAACCCGACGATGAGTGTCGCGGCGGTGTAGCCGACCTTGGCGCCACCGGGGACGATCGGGATGCCGCTCGACGTCGTTCCAGCGGTGGACGATTCCGTGTACGAGCCAAACGCAATGTCACCACCGAGCACAAATTGCGAGCCCGCGAGCCCCCACGACGCCCCGGCGGTCACATGCACGAGATTCCATTGGGCAAGCAAAGCGTTGTTCTCATCCGGTGCGCCGATCGCGCTGTTGTCGGTGCGAAAACTCGCGTAGCCCGCTACCGTGGTGCCGAACCGGTGCTTGACTCCAAGGCCGCCATTCACCACCGACTTGAGTTGCTCATCCACCGTGCCGGTCAGTGGCGGGCCGCCGGTCGCCGGTGTGAGCGGCAGCGGCGACAGGATCGAGTATTGGTCGACGGAGCCGAACCACTCGCCTGACACGTACAGCGTCGTCGCAGTGTGTGGGGGCCCCCAGCTGTAAGATCCGCCCGCGCCGATCGCGAATGGCGAGTTGATCGTGGAGGACAGGTTTTGCTGATAGCCGATTGCAATGCTGGGAGCTGTCGGGCCCGTGCCGCTTACGCCTTGGTTGATGGTGGTCAACGTGCGGCCGACCGAGCCGCTGCCGAACAGATTGGCCCGGGGCGTGGTGATGACGAGCCCCGCAGTGAAATTGGGGTACACGATCCCGAGCCCGACCTTGGCCAGCAGGCCCCAGTTCGTGTAGCTGAAATCGGCCTCGCGAAGGTCGACGCCGCCAGCACCCGATGTGCCGAGTGCCGCCGCGAGCCCTGAAAAGTTGGCCGTTTGGCTGTGGACGGTGACGTACGGCGTGATGCCAAGGCCAATGTGTTCGTTGAACGGGTGTGAATACGTGATCCCCCCCCAGTATTCCTCCATGTGCTGGTTCAGGATCAAACTGGCGGAGCCATAGCTGAGCTGCGGGCTGTCGATCGCCGAGTCGATAGGCAGGTTGCGTCCCTGAATCTGCGCGTCCAGTCGCTGGCGGGTCAGAAAGGAGTAAGCCAGGCGATCGTGTCCATGGAGGTGGATCTCGCCCGCAAACAGTGTGGGGACGCCGACGACCGACGACGACCCGAGATTCTGCTTCGGCCCAAGGCCATTCACATAGCTGATCGATGAGAATTGATATGCGCTTCCCGCGATCGCGAGCCCCTTGTTGGTACTCAGCGAGAGCGAGCCGGGATCATAGTAGGTCGTCCCGATGTCGACCGGACTGCCAATAACGACGCCGCCGAGGAGTTGCGCCTCCGTCCCGTACGCGATGTTCCAGTATTGCGCGTCCTGCGCAGACACGATACGAGGCATGGCACTGCCGGCCAACGCCGCGAGCAGGACCCAGCGTCCACATCGCAGAGCACGCGTCACCACCACATGCTGTCGACGTCGGACAGCCCTGACCAGTCGACTTAGGTCCATTGTACGTAATCCATCACCGCTTCGTCGCATTGGGGATCCGTGATCGACTTCGCAGCACCGTCCCTACCACGATCTCTCGACGCACCACATCGGTTCGTCTTCCACCATCCAGTGTCTATCGTCCAACGTCTAGCGTCCAGCGTCTAGCGTCCAGCGTCTAGCGTCCAACTCAAGCATTCACCACGACCATGGTCCTTGGTCCAATGTCTCACACCAATTGCGGTCTGCTAATTAGCCGCAACGCAGTGGCGGAGTGAGCCGGTTTAGAAACACAGCAGCTTCGATGACGGTCGGCAGGAGGAATACCGTGGCGTTCAACCTGCTCGAATCAGTGTCGGACCTCACGAGCAATGGATTTCCGGCTGCGGCAGCGCGATTCCTCGGAGAAACACCGGCGGCGACGAGAGCCGCGTTAGGCTACGTCTCGCCGGTCGTTGTCGCTGGCATCGCTCGACAGAGCCTCACCACGGAGGGTGCATCCGACGTCCTGGAGAGCCTCTCCTCGGCACCCGGCCTCGCGGATCTCCCCGATGCCAGTACGGTACTGAGTGGTGGGAGTCGAACGACCGGCCTGATCGCGCAGGGCACAGCGCTCGCTCGGCGATGGTTCGGCGACCGTGTCCAGTGGGCCGCCGGCAGCGTTGGTTCGCTGGCGAAGGTCAAGTCGGAATCGGCCTTGACACTGTTCTATCTCATGGTGCCACTCACACTGGCGTGCCTCAAGGAGCACATTGAGGGCGGCACCCAGGATGTCACCGAGCTCCAGCAGACTCTGGAGAGTCAATTCGCATGGGTCCAGGCGAGAATGGACCCCCGCGTCGCGGCGGCCGCAAAGCTTCGCAATGCTGGACTCGCTCGCGAGCCCGCGCCGAAACGACAACCATCGATTCGACCGATTCGTCCAGAGCGGCGTGAAGGCGAGACCGGGAGGTTCATTACACTGTCAGCCTTCGTGCTGGCCGCCCTGTTGCTGTTCGCGTTCCTCCGCGGACGCGCGACGAGTGCGGCCTCACACCCCGCACCGGCGTCCCCGCTGGTCGCCAGCACCGCGGCGCGCTTGGACCCGCACACGCGAGAAAACACGAGCACCACAAAGAGTGTCGCGACAGGTGAGGTGGCGTCGAGTGCCGCCGGCCTGCCAGTGATCGTACACTTTGACGTGTCGTCAGCGGCGCTGTCGGCGGCCGATGAACAATCCGTCACGACGTTGGCCGACAAACTCACGCGCGACGGCACGCACATCGACATCACCGGGTACACCGATCAGACGGGCGGTCGGTCGTCAAACATCGCACTGGCGCGGCGTCGCGCTGTCACGGTGCACGATGCGCTCGTCGTCGCTGGCGTCCCGACCAACCAGATGACGATGCGACCTCCCGCCGAGGTCGCGGACAGCGGCCCCGCGGAAGACGCGCGCCGCGTCGAGATTACGCTCGCGCCCTAGTATCACGCGACGAGAGGGCACGGATCGAGCCGGTCCCAGCGGCCGCGCCAATCCGCTTCGCTGTTCCATCGTCCCGAGTCCGCGGCTCGCGGCCGTTGCCCCCACATGACCAAGGTCACATAGGCGTTCCTATGCGGTCCCTATAGGGTACGGACTGCAGGCCGATTGCCTGACACCGGAGCGAACCTCATTCACACCCTTTGTCCGGCGTCTGCACCAGCGCGCGGAGAGCATCCTAACCCCATATGGGCACAATCATCTACTGGCTCATCATCGGACTGATCGCGGGGGTCATTACCGGCAAAGTGATGCATTCACCCGGTCGCGATCTGTTCAGTGACATGATCGTCGGCATTCTCGGGGCAATCATCGGCGGCTTCCTGATGCAATTGATCGGGTTCTCGTTCTCCGCGGGATTCATTTACAACATTCTCGTAGCAATCGCCGGAGCCGTGATCCTGACGTGGGTGTATCGGAAGATCAAGGCGCGCGCGTGAAGCGTCGCGGATGACACGCGCCTCTTCTTGTCTTGGGAGGACCGTATGCGACTCCGATTCGCGTCTTCCATAGTAGCGCTCGTCGCCGTTGCGGCCCTCTCGGGGGCGGCATTGGCACAGGCGTCCGCAATCCTATGTAAGGATGGGACAACCTCGACCACGACCGGCCAAGGAGCGTGCTCGCACCACGGTGGCGTGGCGAAGACTGCCGCGGATAGCGCGGCCGCAGGGGTAACCGCGGCGGGCGCAGCGGCCACGCACGCAGCCACGAACGCGACCAACACAGCGACGAACGCAGCGACGAACGCAGCGACGAACGCAAGCACGCCCGTCACCTGCGCGGATGGCACAACGTCGACCACGACTGGGAACGGCGCGTGTTCACACCACGGCGGTGTGGCCAAGAACGGCGGGAGTGCTGGTACAGGCGCGGCGGGAAGCGCCGCCGGAACGGCGGCCGCGGGTGGCGCCGCAGCAACCGGCGCCGGTACGGCGGCAAGCGGCGCCAATTCACTGGTCACATGCAAGGATGGCACGACATTGAATGGCGGGAAGGGCGCCTGCTCGCACCACGGCGGCGTGGTGACGAGCGCCGCTGGCGAGGTGCAAACAGTTCCCCCATCGACGCAGACCGCACCACCACCCGCTGCTCAAAATCCGCCGCCGTCGGGTACGGCAAAGGGCACCGGATCATCGACGTCAGGGCAAGCCACGGGTTCGTCGTCCCAGCACGAGGACAACAACCCCAACGGCGCGATCGCCCGCTGCAATGACGGGCTCTACTCGCACAGCACGCATCATCAAGGAGCCTGCTCGGGACACGGCGGAGTTGCGCAGTGGTTGGACCAGCCCTGAGCAGGGGCAGCCACAACCCGGCGCGGCGTGCACCCTCACTCCGCCGCCGCCGCGTTGCACGACGATTCCAATCATCGACTGGGAGGTCACGTGGGCGTACTGGATGATCTTGGAGGCATTCTCAAGCAGTACTCTGGCGCAGCAGCGACGGCCAATCCAGGACCGGCGGTGGCAGAGCACTTTGATCGGGTATCGAGTGCTGTTCCTGCGTCGACGTTGGCAGAGGGCGTCACTCACGCGTTGAGCTCGAGCACCACCGGCGGCGGGCTGGGTCAGACGCTGAGCCAGTCGTACACGCAGGGCACTGGAGAGCAGAAAGCCGGGATCCTCAATACGCTCGTTGCTTCGGTTGGCGCAGCGACCGCGGGCCGCTTCCTCGGATCGTCCGCCTCACAAGCCCTCAACAGCGGATCGCCCCTCTCCCCGCAGCACGCACAACAGATCTCGCCGAACGCCGTGCAACAGCTGGCCGACCAGGCAGCACAGAGCGACAACTCGGTCGTGAATCGGCTGGGCGCGTTCTACGCACAGCACCCGACGCTCGTCAAAGGCCTCGGGGCGAGTGCCATGGCGCTGGTGATGTCGAAGCTCGCCAACCGGAGATAGACCTCGTCTCGTTCCACGAACTGTCCGGCAGCGACCAGAGTGCGCGGTGCGCTGTCAGCAGTGGTCCGGGCCGTAGAGGTCAGCGGCCAGCCACACAGCCGAACGTCCGGATGTCGGAGGAGTCACAATGGCGCTCAATCTGCTCGAATCAGCCACCGAGCTTACAGGCAATAACGGATTCACCGCGGCAGCAGCGCGGCTCGTGGGGGAAACCCCGGCCACGACGAAATCCGCGCTCGGATATATGCTGCCGGCTACCATCGCCGGCCTCGCAAAGCAGACAGAGACGCCCGAAGGCGCCTCTGGCATGATGGAAACTCTCGCGTCTGCTCCGGGCGTCGGCGAGCTGGGAGATTTCGCCACCCTCGGCAATCGAGCAAACACGCTCGTCTCGTGGGGCGCCTCGTTCTCCAAGCGCATCTTTGGCGACCGCACTCCACCAGTCGCGAACGCGGTCGGACAATTGTCGGGCGCGAAACCGGAGTCGGTATCGACGCTCTTCTTCGTCACACTCCCGATGATCCTCGCTTTCCTCAAGCAGCACGTGGCAGCAAATGGCCTCGACGCCAACGGGCTGCGACAGGTCCTCAATGGGCAACTCAAAGCCGTGCAGCCACGACTCGACCCACGCGTCGCGACGGCCGTTGGCGTCGCGCCCAGTGCGACATGGGAGCCGTCACGCGAGACGACACGCCCCCCTGCCCCGAGTATTTCGCCCGTCACGACTGAACGACCAAGTGGACTCCGAAGACTCGTCCCCTGGGCCGCACTCGCGGCGGCGGCCCTGCTGGTGTTTACGCTCCTGCGCAACCGGCCGAGTGCTTCACCGGCACCGGTGACCGCGGTGGCAGCGAACACCACTGCGGCGGTCGTGCCCGCAGCGCCCAATACGACCGCGACGGCGTCGCCGGGCGAAGTCGCGCCTGCTGCGACAGCGACACTCCCGCTGGCCGTCCACTTCGACGTGTCCTCGGCCGAGTTGTCGCCGACCGATCAGCAATCGCTCACCGCACTCGGTCAAGCGATCTCGCAGAACGGAACGCATATCGACATCACCGGCTACACTGACCCGACCGGCGACCATGCCAAAAACGTCGAGCTAGCCAAGAATCGAGCGGTGGCAGTTCGCAATGCGCTGGAGGCGACGGGAGTCCAAGCGGCCCAGATCAATATGAAGCCGCCCGCTGACATCAATGGAGGCGGCAACGCCGACGACGCACGGCGAGTGGACATCACGCAATCGCAGTGATACGGCGCCGTACGGGCGACGCTATGCGTCGCCCGCCTGGCACCGACCGCACATGGCCGTGGTTCGGCGGGTAGGGCGACGCCCTGCGTCGCCCGCCTGCACCGACTGCACGGTGCCTGTGGTTAGGCGGGTAGGGGCGGCGATGCCATGCGTCGCCCGCCGTTTTACCGGAGCATTCTCGTTGATCTCCCGGTAATTCACGGCCGCCGCTGCAAAGGTGAAGGTGCCGTGATCGTGCATCTCGTGGGCGGCGCCAAGAAACGCACCGAGCGCGGCTCGCGAGAGCGCACTGCCGACGCTCACCCGCCGCACGCCCAACGCCGACAGCTCGCCCAGGCTCAATTGCACGCCCTGCAATCCCATCACGACGTTCACCGGCTTGTCCACGGACCGAACAACGGTGGCGATATCCTCGGCGGTCCTGAGCCCCGGTGCATAGAGCACATCGGCCCCTGCTACTTGATAGGCCTGCAAGCGCCGAATTGTGTCGGCCAGGTCTGGCCGGCCAACGAGATAGTTCTCGGCCCGCGCGGTCAGCGTAAAGGGAAATGGCAAACCGCGCACGACGTCCGCCGCAGCGCACACCCGGTCAACGGCGAGGCCGTGCGGGTAGATGGAGTGCCTCGCGTCGCGCGACATGTCCTCGATCGAACCGCCGACCAGTCCAGCCACGGCAGCCAATCGGATCGTCTCCGCCGCGGCCTCCGGCGCATCGCCAAACCCGTTCTCGAGATCGCCGCTTACGGGCAGCTCCGTCGCCGATACGATTGCGGCGCAGTGGCCGATCGCCTCCAAGCGACTGATGGTGTTGTCCGGCCGCCCGGCCGAGAACGCGTAGCCAGCGCTCGTCGTGGCAAGCGCTTCAAAGCCGAGCATCGCCAGTAGGCGCGCCGTGCCGGCGTCCCAGGGATTGGGGATGATGAACGCACCGTCTCGCTCGTGCAGCGCACGAAACGTCTGGCCCTTTTCCACCTGCGTCGGCATGGGTGCTGCTCCTGCGCCTCGCGCCTCGAGTCCCAACCGGTACCCACGCCTTCGGTACCCGCCGAGCTGAGGATTGATGTTTGACGTCCAGCGTCCAACGTCCAGCGTCCAACGTCTACCGTCCAACCGTCTTCGTCGTCCGCTATGCACACCGCTAACACTCTCGTATAGTATGGGGGTTGGGCGGCATTGATACTTCGTGTATCATAGAAGTATGAATGTCGACCCCGAATCGCACGCAGGCGTCGCCAGTATCGCGGCGGCCATCGGAGAACCCGCTCGCGCCCGGATGCTCTACTGTTTGGTGGACGGTCGTGCGCGCACGAGTACAGAACTCGCGCTCGTTGCCCACGTCGCCCCGTCGACCGCCAGCGTACACCTGCAGCGGCTGCACGCCGAACGACTGGTGAAGGTCGCCGCGCAAGGGCGGCATCGGTACTACAGTCTGGACGGCGCCGACGTCGCGGCAACCCTCGAGTCGTTGAGTGTGCTCGCCGGCGAGACCCGAAACCCGTTCCTGCCGCGCGTCCCGGACCGCCTGCGCGCCGCTCGGACCTGTTACGATCACATCGCGGGCGCACTCGGCGTGTCGCTGCACCAGCGCTTCGAGACGATGGGCTGGGTCGCTGCCACCCCCAGAAGCGACAACGCCTGCGACGTCACCGCGAGCGGAGTCAACGGGTTCGCCACCCTCGGTGTCGACGTCGATGCGCTCAGGCGATTGCGCAGGCGCTTCGCCTTCGCGTGCGTGGATTGGAGCGAGCGTCGCCCACATCTGGGCGGTGCGCTCGGAGCCGCTGTTTGCGATGTCGCCCTGAAACGGAAATGGGTCGTCCAACAACGGGACACGCGAGCGCTGACGATCACGAACTATGGACGTCGGGAAATGCTGGCGCGCCTCGGCCTCCACTCCGACATGTAGGGGCGGCCTTTAGGCCGCCCGCTTGGCGTCGCCGGCCCGTTCGGTCTATCCCTGACGGCTGACCCCCGACCCCTGGCCGTTACCTGAATTCCTGTTGCAACTCCTCGAGGGCCGCCGCGCCGGGGCATAGGCGTCTCGAACGGTATCTGCGCCATTGGCACGTCCGATGAGTTGCTCAGCTCGTGCATGTCGGCCGCCGATTCGTCCAGATAGAGCAGTCCCGTCAGGACTTCCCCCGTCTGCTGGTGTGTCTCCAGGAACGCCGTGACCCGCGCGCGATCCGTTGGGTCGTAGTGCGGCGGGCACCGACTTGAACCGCACCACGCTGCCATCGTGCAGCGTTACGCTCGTTGCGCCGTTCGACCCGATGTGCGCCAGAATCTCGGTCGCGGGCGGGACGAAGTCGGCCTCGGTGGTCTTGACCATGTGCTTGCGCGTCTGCACGTAGCTCTTGGTGGAGCCGCTAGTGATCGTTGAACGTCACGCACGGCGAGATGACGTCCACCAGCGCAAAGCCGCGATGCGCCACCGCCGCCTTGAGGATCGGGACCAGCTGTTCCTTGTCGCCGGAGAAACTCGCGCGCGACGAACGTCGCTCCCAACGCTAGGCCCAGCCGAACGGGATCGATCGGACGCCATGCGGTTCGGCTCCCCGCGCTTGCTCTTCGAGCCAACGTCCGCCGAGGCGGAGAACTGTCCCTTCGTCAGGCCGTAGACGCCGTTGTTCTCGATGACGTACACCATCCGCACATTGCGGCGGATCGCGTGGCACATCTGCCCGAGACCGATGGAGAGCGAGTCGCCATCGCCCGAAATGCCGATATAGATCAAGATCGCGGTTCGCGGCGTTCGCGCCCGTTGCGATCGCCGGCATCCGCCCGTGAGCCGAATTGAACCCGTGCGCGCCGCGGACGAAATAGGTCGGCGTCTTCGACGAGCAGCCGATGCCGCTCAGCTTGGCGATCTTGTGCGGCTCCGTCGACAGCTCCCAGAACGCGCGCGTGATCGCGGCCGTGATGGAGTCATGTCCGCAGCCCGCGCAGAGCGTGGACATGCTGCCTTCATAGTCGCGAATGGTCAGCCCCAGCTCGTTGCGCTGCGAGGCTCGGGTGCGTGGCAATCGGTTTGGTGATTGACGGCATGGTCAGGCGTCTCGTTCGTTCATCGGGGGGACGGCCATGTGCTCGACCTCGCGGCCAGACGCCCTCCACGACGTGCCGAGCGCTGAGCGGGAACCCGCCGTAGACCAGCACGGAGCGCAGCTGCTCCTTCGGCACGCTCGTCTCGAGCGTCAGCAGTGACTTCAGTTGCGCATCGCGATTCTGCTCGACAACGAAGCAGATCTCATGCTCGAGCAGAAACGCTTCGACACGCTCGTCGAACGGGAACGCCGCGAATGCGCATGTAGTCGGCGGGCACGCCCCGAGCTGCGAGGACGTCCATCGCCTCCCGCAGCGCCGGATCGCAGCCGCCGATCCCGACCACACCGAAGCGCGCGCCCTGCGACGCCGCCGGATCTCGGGCTGCGGCACGAATGCGCGCGGCGGCCTTGTGCTTCCGCGCCAGCCGATCCATGACCTCCCGGTATTCGTCCGGCATCTCGGTGTACGCCGCCCAGCTTGTTGTGCCCGGAGCCGCGAATGAAATAAGCCCCCTTCGCGTCCACGCCGGGGAGCGTGCGCGCCGCCACAAAGTTCTCGTCCCAGGGCGAATAGCGGAAATACTTGGCGCCTCGCTCCAGCTCCTCGGCGGTCAGCACACGACCCCGATCGGGACGGAAGGCATCGTCCCACTTCAGGCGCGGGAGTCACCCAATCGTTCATGCCGATGTCGAGATCGGACAGCATGATGCACGGGCGTCTGAAACCGCTCCGCCAGATCGAAAGATTTGACGGCGAACTCGAAGCACTCCGCCGGATTCGAAGGGAACAGCAGAATGTGCCGCGTATCACCGTGCGAGGCATAGGCGCACTCCAGAATGTCGCGCCTGCTGGGTGCGCGTCGGCATGCCCGTGGACGGGCCCACGCGCTGCACATCGATCACCACCGCCGGGATTTCGGCGTAGTACGCCAGGCCAATCAGCTCATTCATGAGCGAAATGCCCGGTCCGGCAGTCGAGGTGAACGCCCGCGCGCCATTCCACGACGCGCCGAGCACCATGCCGATGGCCGCGAGCTCATCCTCGGCCTGCAGGATGACGAAGTTGTTCTTGCCGGTGGCGGCGTCGCGGCGATACTGCTCGCAGAACGCCTTGAACGCATCCATGACGGACGTCGCCGGCGTGATGGGATACCACGCCGCCACGGTCGCGCCCGCGTAGAGGCATCCGAGCGCGGTGGCCGTGTTGCCGTCGATCAGGATCTTGTCGGCATTGGCATCCATCTTCTGCAGATGGAACGGCAACGGACACGCGAAGTGCTCCTTCGCGTAGTCGTACCCGAGCATGAGCGCGCGGCGGTTCGATTCGAGCAGCGCCTTCTTCATGGCGAACTTCTCCGTCAACAGCGTCTCGACGATGGGCATGTCGATGTCGAGGCGCCGCCAGGAGCGCCCCGGCGTAGGCGATGTTCTTCATCAGGATCCGCTCGCGCGGGTCCGCGAACGCCTGGTTGCACATCTTCGCCAGCGGCACGCCCAGGAACGTCACATCATCCGCGCACGAGCTCGGGATCGAGAGGCCACGAGGAATCGTACATCAGGTAGCCGCCGGCGCGAACCTCGCGGATATCGCTCTTGTAGGTCTGCGAATCCATCGCGACCATCAGGTCGTAGTCCAGCGCCCGCGCACCGTAGCCGTCCTTGCTCACCCGGATCTCATACCAGGTCGGGAGACCTTGAATGTTCGACGGGAAGAGATTCTTGCCGGTGACCGGAATGCCCATGCGGAAGATCGCCTGCATGAGGAGACTGTTCGCGCTGGCCGATCCGGTGCCGTTCACATTGGCGAGCTTCAGCGGCGAAATCATTGACTGCCCGCAGTGCTCGAGACCGGCCGCGCGCCGCGACGCCTGCACGTCGTGACAGACACTCATGGCTGCGCCCCGTTCGCGATTCGGCATGCCGGCGTACGGAAGGAGGAGATCGAATTTCATCATGTCCCAGGCCGCAGTCGGACAGCGTTCGGCGCACAACCCGCAATGGACGCAGACATCTTCGTCCTTCACCATGACACGTCCCGTCTGCGGCAGCGGCTCGGACGCATAGATCGCCTGATCCAGATTGCCCGCAGGGGCCGAGAGCCGCTCGCGGAGCTCGGACTCCGCACCGTCGTGAGTGATGGTCAGGCACTGCACCGGACAGATATCGATGCACGCGTCGCACTCGATGCAGCGCTTGGCCGTGAACTCGGTTTCAATGTCACAGTTCAGACAGCGCTGTACTTCGCGCGCGGTCTGCTCCGCGGAGAATCCCAGCTCGACCTCGACATTCAGCTGCTCGAAGCGCCGCACCAGATCGACGTGCTGCATCTTCTGCCGCGAGGCGGGATTGTAGTCGTTGTGGTAGCTCCACTCGCTGATCCCCATTTTCTGGCTGACAGGTTCATGCCCTGCCCGGGACGGTCCGTGACAGGAACGCCTTCGCACTGGTTGTGAATGGAGATCGCCGCTTCGTGTCCATGCGCCACAGCCCAGATGATGTTCTTGGGCCCCCAGGCGGCATCGCCGCCGAAGAAGACACCCGGCAGCGTCGACTGGAACGTGACCTCGTCGACCACGGGCATATCCCGCTTGTCGAAGTCGATGCCGAGGTCGCGCTCGATCCACGGGAACGCGTTGTCCTGTCCGATGGCAAGGATCACATCGTCCGCCGGGAAGAACACGGTGTCGAACACGCGCGACGTCTTGGCCTCGGCGTCCCACTCGAGCCGCTCGAAATCCATGCCAAGCAGCTTGCCGTTCTCGATCACGAAGCGCTTGGGGGCATGGTTGATCACGATGTCGATGCCCTCTTCCTCCGCGTCGTCCAGCTCCCAGGGTGACGCCTTGAAGAAGCCGCGTGGCCGCCGCGCCATGACTTTCACGTCCCGACCGCCCAGGCGGCGGGATGTTCGGCAACAGTCCATGGCGGTGTTGCCAACGCCAATGATCAGCACCCGTTCCCCGATCGAATGCGATGTGTTCGAAGGCGACCGACTCCAGCCAGTCGATGCCGATGTGGATCCGATCAGTGTCATGGCGCCCAGGGATCTCGAGATCCTTGCCCCGCGGCGCGCCCGTCCCAACGAATACCGCGTCGAACGGACGCCCGTCCATCCCATCGGTGAGCAGCGCCCGCATACTGGAGACGGGACTGTTATACCGGACGTCGACCCCCATGTTGAGGATGACGGCGACCTCGTCGTCCAGCACAGCCTCGGGCAGGCGGAACGACGGGATGTTCGTCCGCATCAGTCCGCCAGGCTTATCCTGCTTCTCGAAGAGCGTGACCTCGTAGCCCAGTGGCCGCAGGTCGTTGGCCACGGTCAGCGAGGCAGGCCCGGCGCCGATCAAGGCGACGCGCTTGCCATTCGAGTGCGGCGGAATCGTGGGCAGCAAATGCGAGATTTCACCCCGCAGATCGGCCGCTACACGTTTGAGGCGGCAGATGGCGACCGGCTTCCCCTGCGGACCGTCGAGGCGGCCGCGTCGGCACGCCGGCTCACAGGGCCGGTCGCAGGTCCGTCCGAGAATCGCCGGGAAGACGTTCGACTCCCGGTTCACCATGTAGGCTTCGGTGTACTTCCCCTGGGCGATCAGGCGAATGTACTCGGGCACGTTGGTGTGAGCCGGACACGCCCATTGGCAGTCGACGACTTTATGGAAGTAGGCGGGGTCGCGTGTATCGCTGGTCTTCACGGTAGTGCGCTTCCCTCGAGGTTGACCCACACGACAGAAGGCCGACCGTCAATCGAGCGCGTCGGCAAGGCTTGCAGCTTTTGCGGATCGTAGCCAATCGGCCGACAACCGCCCCCCCTCCCGAGGGAGCTGGACAGACCGACCGCCTAAAGGAGAAAGTACGGCTGGTCCACAAAACACGGAAGGCGCGGCCGGCGACCCGCCGAGGAGACGCAAAGGATTTATGTCCACTGTGCTCGACGCGCGCGGCTCGGCCGCCCCTAAACGCTGTAGCTGGGCCAACACGAGCGATCCCCTCATGGTGGAATACCACGATCGCGAGTGGGGTGTTCCCGTCCACGACGATACCACGCACTTCGAGTTCCTGCTCCTCGAGGGGGCGCAGGCCGGGCTCAGCTGGTCGATCGTGCTCCGAAAGCGAGCCGGGTACCGCCGCGCCTTCAGCCAGTTCGATCCCCGCAAGGTGGCGCGGTACCGCCAGGCACGAACGGACAAGCTCGCGGCGGATCCTGGAATCGTTCGTAACCGCTTGAAGATCGAGTCGGCCGTCACCAACGCCCAGGCCTTCCTCCGTGTGCAGAAGGAGTTCGGGACGTTTGACGCCTATTGCTGGCGGTTCGTCGGAGGCCAGCCACGGGTCGGCCGAAGGGTCACCATGGGTCAGGTCCCGGCGACGTCCCGCGAATCCGACGAGCTCAGTAAGGACCTCAAACGGCGAGGATTCCGGTTCGTCGGCTCGACCATCATCTACGCCTACATGCAGGCGGTCGGTATGGTGAACGACCACCTGGTCACGTGCTTTCGATATCGTGAGCTTCTGGGATAGCGTAACCCGTAACCCGGCCTTTCAATGCGCTCCATCCGATCTACTGCCCGTCGCGCGAGCCTGCTGCTCGCTTGGACCATCGTCCCCGTCACCGCGTCCCCACTCCATGGACAAGCGGCGCCAGGCCTGCCCGGCGACGCGCCCCCTGGTGTGCTGCCGGGAGTGAAAATCGGCGGCAGCCCCAACGTGCACCTCCTGGCGCACATCCCGCTCGGCGGATACGCCCAGGTGAGCAACGTCGACGTGGAGCAGGAAGCGTCCCGGCCGTACGCGTACGTCGCCCAGATACTCGCCCATACCGGCTTTTCGATCTTCGACTTGCACGACCTTCACAACGTCAAACTCATTTACCACTGGACCTTCGAGAATCTCGCGTTGCACCAACCGTTCACGGGTGGAGTCGACGGGAAGTACTTCAAGCTCAACGGTCGATACTACTTCATCCTGGCGACGCAGTTTCACCAAGGGACCCCCGACGCCGATCTGGGCGCGGTGATCGCGGATGTGACCGGGCTTCCCGATACCAGCAAGGTCAGAATCGTCGCACGAATCCGCGCCCCTGAGACGCCGGGCGGGTTCCACATGCTCTTTCCCTATAAGCACTCGGATGGACGCACGCTCTTGTTCACCACCGCAATGGCACCCCGCGCCAACGTCTACGACCTGCAGAAGGTGCTCGCCGGCGGCGACGCGGCGCAGTGGAAGGTGGGAGAGGTCCCGGTGCCCGACACACGGGAGAACACACCGCTCGGGCTACAGGGTTATCACGACTTCTATGTGGCGTACGATGCCGCCACGCATCAGGACAAGTTCTACGGGGCCGGGCGTGGCGGCTACTACGTGTACGACATCACCAACCTGGCGGAGCCCAAGTTGCTGACCTCGATCGCTGGGACGGCGGGCGTCTCATGGGGCCACACCATCACGCCGGATCCTACAGGTCGATTCGCCGTCACCGAGACGGAATACACCTTCGCGCCGCTCCGGATGTTCGACCTCAAGCCAGGTTTGGATGGCAAGGTGCAGACGATTACGCAACCGATCGGCGCTTGGAACGCGGATTGGCACGACCTCGCGCACAATCACGAAGTGCGCTGGCCGCTCGTCTTCGTGTCGGGCTACGAGGACGGGTTGCAGATCTTCAGCATGTACGACCCAGCACACCCCGTGACGGTCGGTTGGTACTACACGTGTCAGTGCACGCATGACGAAGGCATCGGGGGAGGGCCGCCGAGCTGGCATGCACACGGAAGCGTCATGCAGGGCCCCTTCGGCGTCGACGTGCGGAACTACGACGGCTTGATCCTTATCAGCGACTCGAACACGGGCCTGTGGACCTTCAAGATGGACGGCTTCGACGGATGGAACGGGCACGATTGGGGGGTGCCCAACATTCTCGAGTGTGCAGGACTACGACCACGGTCCCGAAGGCGCCACCCCACACACCGGTCACCCCGCCGCGTCCCCCTGATCTCACGTCTCCATCGGCAGCCCCACATAATTCTCCGCCAATGTCGTCGCCGCGGCCCGTGAACTGGTGACGTAATCGAGCTCTGCCAGTTGGCGCCGATGATCGAATGCACTGGCGCTCTCATCGCGGTGGAGCATGGATGTCATCCACCAGGAAAAGCGCTGCACTTTCCACACGCGGCGCAGACACGTCGCGGAATATGCCGCCAACCCCGCGCGCTCACCGGTGGCAAAGTAGTCAGCCAAGACGCGCGCGAGCACCATCACGTCTGCGACCGCGAGGTTGAGCCCTTTGGCACCAGTCGGCGGGACGATGTGCGCCGCATCGCCAGCCAGATACAATCGTCCGTACTGCATCGGCTCGACGACAAGGCTCCGCATGTCGGTGATGCCCTTCTGCAGAACGGCTCCGCGCGTGAGCGCAAATGTGCCATCGGTGGTCGCGAGCCGGCGATCCAACTCCTCCCATACCCGTCCGTCGGGCCACGCCTCAACGCGCTCGTGGGGCGTGCACTGCAGGTAGAGCCGGCTGATGTCGGGCGACCGCATGCTGACCAGCGCGAAGCCCCGGTCGTGGTGCGTGTAGATCAACTCACTCGAGGGCGGGGGAGAGGCCGAGAGAATGCCGAGCCAGGCAAACGGGTACGCCCGTTCGTATTCGACGAGTGAACCCGCAGGGATGCTCCGGCGGCTGATGCCGTGGAAGCCATCACAGCCTGCGATGAAATCACAGGTGAGTTGGCAGTCCCGACCCTCATGCCGAAATCTCAGCGAGGGCCTGTCCGACGTGAGATCATGCAACGAGACGTCCGCGACTTCGAAGAGCAGCGGAGCACCCGTCACTTGCCGCGCGTCGATCAGGTCCTTCACCACTTCCTGCTGTCCGTAGATGGTGATGCCGCGCCCCTGCGCGAGATCGTCAAAGTCGATGCGATGTCCCCGTCCCGCGAACCGAAGCTCGATCCCCCGGTGCACCAGACCCAGGCGGCCGAGTCGTTCGCCGACGCCCATCGCACGCAGAAGATCCACCGTTCCCTGTTCAAGCACGCCCGCCCGCACCCGCTCTTCGACATACTGCCGGGTTTGCGCCTCGACGACGACGCTGTCGATCCCCTGCAGAGAAAGCAGTCTCGCGAGCGTCAAGCCCGCTGGTCCAGCGCCGATTATTCCAACTTGCGTTCTCGTGGTCGTCACGGCTCGCTCGGCAGGATCCGGGTTTCGCCGGTATCTACTTCCGACGCTCTGGAGGTCTACGGTCTCGGGCGCGGAATGCCCGCGTCGCTATCGAGCCCCTCGAATACCGATTCGGCAGCACGGAACGCAGAGTGTGCCGCGGGTACACCGCAATACACTGCCGCCTGGAGTAAGACCTCCTTGATCTCGTCGCGCGACACGCCGTTGTTCAAGGCCCCACGCACATGCATCCGAAATTCTTCGGGGCGGTTGAGCGCGATGAGCATGCCGAGCGTCAGCAGGCTGCGCGTTGGACGAGGGAGGCCAGGTCGCGTCCAGATCTCCCCCCACGCATAGCGGGTGAGCAGGTCCGAGAACTCTCGATTGAACTCCGTGAGGCCGGCTTGAGCACGATCGACATGCGCGTCGCCCAAAACGGCGCGCCGGATCGCGATCCCCGCTTCCCGCGTTTCTGCAGGAGTCGCGCGCTCAGGCGGCGAGGAAGGTCGAGAGCGTGTGTGTGAAGGCGGCTGGGTTTTCGACATTCGACAGGTGGGCGGTGGGAAGCTCGGCGTATTCCGCATTCGGGATGTGCGCTGCGAGCCAGCGCACGTCTTCGATCGGGACCGCGGGGTCGCGCGCTCCGGAGACGACAAGCACAGGGCAGCGGATATCGGGAGCGACAGCACGGAGATCGCCGTCGCGGAGGGCCTCACAACACCCGGTGTAGCCCGGGACCCGGGTATCGAGAAATTGCTGCTCGATCGACCGAACGGCGTCGGGGCAACGCGCGCGAAACTCTTCCGTGAACCAGCGCGCCATCACCAATGGGGCGATGCCCGCCATGCCGCCCTGCCGCACGAGCGCGATACGGTCATTCCAGGTGGCGATTGTCCCGATCCGGGCGGCCGCGTTGCATACTGCCAGGCTGACGATGCGTTCTGGGGATGCGACGGCGAGGTACAATCCGGTCAACCCGCCCAGTGACAATCCACAGAAGTGCGCGCGATCGATGTCGAGATGATCGAGCAGATCGATGACATCGTTGCCCAGCTGCATGAGGGTGTAGGGGCCCGGTGGCACGCTTGACCGGCCGTGACCCCGGGTATCGTATCGCACGACACGCCACCGACCGACGAGATCGTTGATCTGCGCGTCCCACATGCGAATGTCTGTTCCGAGCGAATTCGACAGCACCAGCACGGGGGCGTCGGGCTGGCCACGCACATCGTAGCGGAGCGACCGGCCCGCGAGGCTCGCGACCGACAGCGAGTCAGTCACGCGTGCCCCCGATCTCTCGACCGGCGTCCAGTACTCGGTCGATCAGTGGCTGCGACACCGCAGCGTGAGGTCGCGGATCGAAGAGCGCGACGAGTTGGTCGGTTGTCAGATGGGCACGAACGATGGGATCGGCCGCGAGGATTTCTTTGAGATGGCGCCGCTCCCGCATCGCGAGCCGTGTCGCCGCCTCGACGACCCGGCGGGCTTCGGGTCGACCGACGCGGTGTGCCAGGGCCATGGTGACCGACTCGCTGTACACCAGCCCCCCTGTCGACTCGAGATTGGCCTGCATGCGGGCGGGATCGACGGTGAGACCACTCAATGCAGCGAGCAAGTGGTGCAAGGCGCCGGCCGACAGGCGCACGATCTCGGGCACACTCTCCCACTCCGCTTGCCAGCCGCCCAGTCCGCGTTCGTGCTCCTGCACCATCCCCGCGAGCACGCCGCCGGTGAGCGCAGGGACTCGGACCGCTGCCGCAAGAGTAACAGCCGCCGCGACGGGGTTGCGTTTGTGCGGCATGCTGGACGAGGCGCCTCGACCCGGCGCCGTTGGCTCTGCCAGCTCCGCGACTTCCGTCTGGGATTGCAGCGCGAGGTCGCGGGCAATTTTACCGAGCGTTCCTGTCAGCAGCGCGAGCATGGAGGCAACTGCCGCGATGCGATCTCGGTGCGCATGCCATGACACCAACGGCATGGGGATGGCGAGCAACCGCGCCACGGTGCTGCCCACCACGATCCCCTGTCCTCCCAGCGCGGCCAGCGTACCACCAGCGCCCCCGAATTGCAGGGCGATGTCTCGTCGGCGCACGTCGGCGAGCCGACCTGCATGCCGATCGAGGGCGTCGAGCCAACCCGCCACCTCCAGACCGACGGTGGTTGGGACGGCGTGCTGCATCCACGTGCGCGCCACGACCGGCGTTGATCGATACTGTTCGACGAGGCGCCGAGCGATCCGACGAATCCGCGAGAGATCATCATCGATCGCCGCGAGGGCATCCCGGAGCTGCAGCATGAGCGCGCTATCGATCACGTCCTGGCTCGTCACACCCCAGTGGACGTATCGAGCCGCTTCCGCATCGACGGCGGCGACGCGGGCAGTGAGTTGTTGGACGAGCGGGATCGCGAGATTGCCCGCCTGCCCTGCCTCGGTCGCGAGAGCCACGAGATCGAAGCGCCCGGCGTCGCACTGCTGGCCGATCCGCTCGGCCGCGGCCGATGGGATCAGACCGGCCGCCGCCACTGCTTGCGCAAGCGCGGCTTCGAAGTCGAGCATGCGCTGGATGGTGCCGGCCGCCGAGAAGATGTCGGTGACGCGAGGGGCGCCGAAGAGTGGCTCGAAGAGCGTCATGCCGAAGAGTGGGAGCTCAAATGTCGAAGAAGACCGTCTCGTCTGGCCCCTGCAAATGAACATTCCAGGTATACGTGTCGGGCGATCCGGACCGCGGCTCCGCGAGCAGGGTCCTACGCCGTGCGGCATCGACGAGTTTGAGGATCGGGTCCGTGCCGTTGTCCGCTTCGTCCGCGAAGTAGATGCGCGTGACGAGATGCTTGAGCAAACCGCGCATAAAGATCGCGACGACCAGATGCGGAGCCTGCGGCGTCCCGTCTGGCCCGTTCACGCGCCCGGGCAGGATGGTGCGTAACTGGAACTGCCCCGCGTCGCCTGTTGCCACGCGGCCGAAGCCTCGGAACTCTCCCGGCTGGGCGCTGGTTGGATAACTGCCACGTGCATCCGCTTGCCACGTTTCGATCACGGCATCGGGTACGGGCGTACCGCGGCCATCGAACACCACCCCCTGGACCATGATCGCATGGCCTGCCGCCCCGCGTGCGACATCAGCGACCGCCAAGGCCTCGAGCCCCAGCTGAAAGAACGGACCGACCGTCTGCGATGGCGTCGTGCCCGGATGCTGAGTCACTAACGCTCCATCGGAGTCGCAGCGACGCCGCGCAACACGATATCGAATCGGTAGCCGAGCGCCTCATTCGGAACAGTGGTCGTCCAGTCAAACGCAGAAATGAGCCGCGTCCTGGCAGTGGCGTCAGCCGTACTGTTGTAGATCGGATCAAACGCCAGCAGCGGATCCCCTGGGAAATACATCTGGGTCACGAGGCGAGCCGCGAAGGCCGGGCCAAAAACAGAAAAGTGGATGTGCGCGGGTCGCCACGCATTCGGGTGATTCAGCCACGGGTACGCGCCGGGCTTGACCGTGACGAACCGGTAGCGCCCCGATTCGTCCGTCAGGACATGGCCGCGGCCGCAAAAGCCGGGATCCAGCGGCGCATCATGCTGGTCACTGCGATGCAGGTAACGACCTGCGGCATTCGCCTGCCAGATCTCGATCAACGTGTGGCGCACCGGTCGGCCGCCTTCATCCAACACCTGCCCACTCACGACGATCCGCTCGCCCAGCGCCCGGCCCGACCCGGTAGTCGTGAGATCGCACGTGCTGCCCGCGGTGTCATCTGCCGCAAACGACGGACCGGTGAGTTCCGAGACCGTATGCGGCACCACGATGGGCGATTGCGTCGGGGCGCGGTCGATCGACGCCGCATACGGCGGATGGAGGTACGGCGGTTGTGTCCCAGCCTCAGGGCGCGGGTAGCGCAAGACCTGGCTCACGCTCGAGTCCTTCGCGTTCGGTTGGTATGCAAGGTAGCGCGCCGACCGCCTGCGGCCAGTCAATGTCGGCAGCGGAGCACCCCGCCAAATTACCAGGGGGCAGTCACTGGCCCTCGGTGTTAGTTCCTGGCCCCTGACCCCTGACCCCTGACCCCCTGACCCCTCGCAGTCGCAATGTTCGACTGGCCCTCGCGGTTTGTTGTAGTCCTGAACCCGGAATCCGATTTTCCTGTGTCGACGAATCGGTACACCCGCGCACGCGCACGTTGGCTGTCACGACCGGCTGTTTCCGCCGCCCTGGTGGTGGCCGTGCTCGGTACGCCCTGCCGGTCCCCGGGTCAGCAGCCATCGGGGAGCGCTGTCCAGCCACAGGGAGCCACCGGCATCACTCCGGCCGAGAAAGCCAGAGCGGACCTCGAGCATCCGCGTTTCACGGCAGCGGGCGTGCATTTCATGTCGGGTATGATCGGCCATCATGCGCAGGCGATCGTGATGGCCGGCTGGGCAGCGTCTCACGGAGCCAGCCCCGCGGTGCGGGCGCTCGCCGAGCGGATTACGGTATCGCAGACGGATGAGATCAAGTTGATGCAGGACTGGCTCAGGGATCGGCACCAGACGATTCCCCAGAGCGACCCGCGCGGATACGCGATGCCCGGCATGGACCAGCCCATGTTGATGCCTGGGATGTTGACGACCGCCCAGATGGCGCGACTCGATTCCGCACGCGGCGCCACGTTCGATCACCTGTTCCTGAGCGACATGATCATGCATCACGCTGGCGCGATCGATATGGTGCATCAGCTGAACGCCACTGCTGATGAGCAGGACGATGCGCTGAGTATGTACGCGACCAACGTCGAAGCCGACCAATCCGCGGAAATCGCCCGGATGCAACGCATGCTCGCGGGCCTGCCCCTCGACACGACCACGTCTCATTCTTCACATTGACCGTGTCCCCTTCCCTCTTCTTCGCCTCTCCAATGCCAGGTATCCGGCCTGCCTTCGCCCTCGTGGCGGCGACCGCGCTCGCTCTCTCGGCTTGCGCGTCATCCTCGTCACCGACCGTCGACGTCCAGGGTCCGTCGCCCGTGAGGCCCGACACCGCGCCGAATCCAGATCCGCGCCTCTCGCTCAAGGCCGGATGGCTCGACGCCGGTCAAGCGCTGTGGAACATGCGACTGGTCGCCGCCGCGCGACCCTCCGGGCCGTTTTTCAATGCGTCCGGCGCCACCGAGGAGATTTGGAATTCCGACCTGGCGTTTACTGGCCAATATGTGATCCAGGGGAATTTCGCCGGTTTCCAAATCTGGGACGTGTCCAACCCGAGCACGCCACAAGTCGCCACGGCATACATCTGTGGAGGCGTCCAGGGCGACGTCTCCGTCTACAAGAATCTGCTGTTCATCTCCGTGGAAGGCGGAGACGGCCGCCTCGATTGCGGCCTGGGTGGCGTGAAGGATTCAGTGAGCCCGGAACGCTTCCGAGGCATCCGCATCTTCGACATCAGCGACATCGCGCACCCCAGGCAGGTCGCCAATGTGCAAACCTGCCGTGGCTCCCATACCAATACCGTGGTCACGGATCCGCGCGACCCGGCCAGCATATATATCTACGTTTCGGCCATGTCGGGCACTCGCTCCCCGAGTGAGCTGGCGGGTTGCTCCGACGTCGCCCCGGAGGACGAGCCCAACACCCAGCGATTTCGGATCGATGTGATCCAGGTGCCGCTCGCACACCCGGAACAGAGCAAGATCGTCAATCGACCCGCTCTGCTCGCCAATCTCGCCCCCTATGGCCGCCACGGCGAGTACGCCGCGGACACGACAGACCCCCAGGAGCGAATGTTGGTGCGCATCACGCGGCCTTCGCCACTCGGCGCGCGCGCACCGCGACTCAGTCCACTGGGGCCGATCGCCACCGTGTGCCACGACATCACGGCCTATCCCGTCATCGGAATGGCGGGCGGCGCCTGCATCGGGTACGGCCTATTGATCGACATCCGAGATCCGGCGAACCCTCGTCGCGTCGCGGTTGCCTCCGACTCGAACTTCTTTGGATGGCACTCGGCGACTTTCAGCAATGATGGCAAGGAGGTGCTGTTCTCGGATGAGTGGGGCGGTGGGACACTGCCGCGTTGCCGCGCGACCGATAATAGGCGATGGGGCGCCGACGCGATCTACACGATCGCTGGCGATCACATGACACTGCAGGGCTACTATAAGCTGCCCGTCGCGCAATCGTCGCTCAAGAATTGTGTCGCGCACAACGGCTCATTGATTCCGGTACCCGGTCGCAATGTCATGGTGCAGGCGTGGTATCAGGGCGGCGTGTCCGTGTTCGACTGGACCGATGCAGCACACCCCAGGGAAATCGCGTTCTTCGATCGTGGGCCGATCGATTCGACCAGGATGTCGCCGGGTGGCACCTGGTCGGCGTATTGGTACAACGGGTACATCTACAGCTCAGAGATTACGCGGGGACTCGATATCCTCGAGCTCCAACCCAGCGGCTTGTTGACCCAAAACGAGCTCGACGCGGCGAAGACGGTCCATCTCGATCTCCTGAACGTGCAGGATCAGCCGCAGTTCGTGTGGCCGCCGAGCTTCGCGCTCGCCCGTGCCTACCTCGACCAGCTCACGAGAGACAACGGCCTGAGCGCCAATCGCCGCACGGCCGTGGCACATGACCTGGCGACCGCTGAGCAGCGCACGGGTGCGGAGCGGCAATCCACGCTGACGCATCTCGCGACGCAACTCAACGGCGATGCCAGTCACGCCGGGGACCCTGCGAAAGTGAGAATGTTGGCCGACGCGGTTCGCACGCTGGCTGCGCAATAATCCCCGGCACCTCTCTCTCCTTTCTCCTTTCTCCTTTCCCCTTTCGACGGTCGCGCAGCGGCCGTTGTCGGGATGTGCCGCCGTTTTTCGATCTTCTGATTGGATACCGCCAGTCAGGAGCCTGCCATGAGTCTCGTCCGTCGCTACTCGTTCGGATCGCACAGCTTCCGGCCACCGACGATCAACGGATCTGGCGCGCGTTGATGGACCGCTTGCGCCACATTCCGCGATACCGCGAGATGTTCGAAGCCGCATACCCCAACTCGCGATTCGAACACATGAACTTCGCGTACGCGAGCAATGCAATCGCTGGGTTCATGGTCTCCAGGCTGACATTCGATCAGTCCCCGTGGGACCGATTCCTGGCCGGCAACGACGGGGCCATGACCCAGGCTCAACTGCTCGGCGCCAAGAATTTCCTCACCCTCAAGTGCTCGGTCTGTCACAACGGATCGACGTTCAGTGACAACCAATTCCACGACGTGGCGCTCGCCCAATTCGGGCCAGGGGAAGGCGTGCTGCCCAACGTGCACGATGACTTTGGCCGCTTCAACGTCACGGGCCAGCCGGGAGACACCTATCGGTTCCGCACCTCGCCGCTCCGCAACGTCGAGCTCACCGGGCCCTACGGCCACGCAGGTCAGTTCAAGAAGCTGCGTGACTTCATTGCACACTACAGCCAGTCGGATGTCAAGCTGGAGACCTACGACCCCTCGCAGATCGACCCGATCCTCTTTGGCACCCTCATCGACAATACCGCCGCAGTGCTTGCCAACCGCGACACGTTGCTCAAAGGCGTCGTGATCCCGGACAGCACGATCGACCGGCTGACGACCTTCATGGACGCGCTGACCGATCCGCGAGCGCGTGATCTGCGCTCCATCGTACCGGACCAGGTCCCGAGCGGCCTGCCGATCGATCACTGAGTAGCGAGCGCCATCCGTCCGTCCTAGGTTAGTCCTCCGGGCAAGTTCACTCCTGGCTGGAGCCGGCGATGCCTGTCATGGACGGCGAGCGGTGGCGAGCGTTGGAGCCCTTGCTCGATCGGGCGCTCGAGCTCACAGATAGCGAACGCGACGCCTGGCTGACGGACCTCCGAGATAGCTCACCGGACCTCGCGGCCGACCTGGTCGCGATCCTGTCCGGCGAGGGCGCGGCGGACGAGCATGGGTTCCTCGCAGTACCGCTCGTCGGCCAGGAACCCTCGCTCGAGGGAGTTACGCTCGATGCCTACACCCTCGAGCGGCCGCTCGGGCACGGCGGGATGGGCTCAGTGTGGCTGGCCCATCGAAGCGACGGCCTCTACACAGGGCACGCTGCGGTCAAGCTGCTGAATCTCGCACTGCTCACACCGAGCGGACAGACGAGGTTCCGCCGCGAGGGGTCCATGCTGGCGCGTCTCACCCACCTGGGCATCGCGCGCCTGCTCGATGCCGGCGTTGCGTCGAACAATCAGCCGTATCTCGTGCTCGAGTACGTCGAGGGACAACCCATCGACCGGTATGCGAGCGAGCACGGTCTCTCGGTCGACGATCGCCTCCGGTTGTTGCTTCAGGTCCTCGATGCCGTCGGCCATGCGCATGCCAACCTGATCGTACACCGCGATCTCAAGCCGTCGAACATCCTGGTGACCCCGGATGGAACGGTGAAGCTGCTGGACTTCGGCATCGGGAAACTGTTGGAATCGGACGCCGGTGCCGATCGAGCCGCGACGGTTGGCGAGAAAACCCTGGCACTCACACCCGAGTACGCCGCACCCGAACAGGTCATGGGTGGACCGATCACGACAGCAACCGACGTGTACGCGCTCGGTGTCCTGTTGTACCTCCTTCTCTCGGGTCGCCACCCAACGGCCCAAGGATGCACGAGCGCAGGGGATGTCATCCTCGCACTCCGCGAACGACAGCCGGCAATCCTGCCACTTGGCGACCTCGGGGCCGTTGTAGACAAGGCGCTTCGAAAGGAACCCCGCGAACGCTACCAGACTGTGGCCGCGTTCGCAGACGACATTCGGCACTATCTCGTCCACGAGCCGGTCAGCGCGCATCGAAACCTGGCGCTGTATCGCGCCGCCAAGTTCGTTCGGCGCAATGCAGTGCCCACTGTCGGTGTGACGGCAGCGGCTTTGGCTCTCATCGCCGCCACGCTGTTCTCTGTCATTCAGATGCAAAACGCCCGTCGTCAGCGCGACGCGGCAGTGTTTGCCGGCAAGCAGACCGCCGCGCAAGTCGACTTTCTCTCGATCCTGATGGGCCAATTGGGAGCGACACCATTGTCGATGCGGGAGCTCGTCGATCGTGCCCGAGCCGCCCTCGAACGAGGGCAGACCGGCGACCCGCGATTCCGTGCGTCCCTGCTCGTGCAACTCTCGGATCGTTACTCGGACCTGGGCGAGAGCACGCATCGCGGCGAGCTCCTCGCTCGCGCCGAGTCGCTCGCGGTAGCGGGTGGCTACACGACGCAGTTAGCCGAAATTCGTTGCAAGATGGCCGACAACCTCCGTACCGAAGGGCAATACGCCGAAGCGAGCGCACTGCTCGCCAATGCCGACTCGTTGCTTCGAGCGAACCCGGATCCGGCTGTCCAGGCGACGTGTCTCGAGATGCGTGGAGGGCTCCAAACCGAAGCCGGCCCGCACGAGGGGACGGTAGCAATTCTGCAGCGGGCGATTGCAATTCGCGACAGCCTGCAATCCGCGAAGGATCTCACCTACATCACCCTCTTGGGAGATTATGCGAGCGCCCTCGACGAAGAGGGTCGACATCGCGAGGGAGTCGCCGTCTATCGGCGAGTCAATACGCTCTTCGACAGCGCTGGCCTGGGCACGACGATGAGCAGCGTCATTAACGAGCATGACCTGGCCCTCGCGCTAGTCAAGCTCGGCGAGACCGCCGAGGGCGAGCGACTGTTCCTCGACGTGGTCGCTCGCGCCGCAGAGAGTGATCCGACCGGGCACCTGCCGCCGCAAGCACTGATCCACGTCGCGCACGCGGCCCTGTTCCAGCAGCATTACGATACGGCCGCGCGGTACTTCGGTTTCCTGGCAACCCAGGGATTGAGGGACAAGAGCACGTACTGGCAGGGACGCGCCCTGTTCGGGTTGGCAGAGGCCGAGATCGGCGGCGGGCGTCTGACCGATGCGCGGGGAACCATGGCAACCTTCCGACCCATCAGCACAAACCCGAAGCTGCAGAGCAGCGACGACCAACTGGTGGACTACCGCGTGCTCCAGGCGCAGCTCGCGCTCGCGACAGGAGATGCCGCTGCGGCACGGCGTGAGGTCACCCAGGGCCTGCAGGCCGCGGGATATTTCGATGGCAAGAAAAGGGGGATCTTCCGGTCGGCGCTCGTCCTGGCCGCAGAAACGGCGCTCCGCACAGGCGACCCCGCAGCGGCCGCGGCGTTCGCACGCGATGCGCGCACCCTGGCCACACTCGATTCCTTGTGCTTGACGCGGAGCGCGTTCGTGGGAGAGGCCCGACTACTCGAAGCTCGCGCGCAGCTCGCGAGTGCGGATACCGTTGGCGCGCGTGCCACGCTCGCGCAGGCCGTGACCGGACTGGAGACGGGAGCCGGCACGGGCCATCCGCGCGCTCGCCAAGCACGCCTCCTGCTGGGCCAATTGACGACCGGAACGCACTGACCGAGAGGAACGAAGCGGCCTGCGTGCAGCTCAAGCAGTCTCGTAGCCGTCGAGCAGCGCGTGATGCAACAGGAGTCGGGCCTTGCGCCACTCGCGCTGCACGGTGCGGTCGGACACCCCGCGCAGCGTCGCGATCTCGGCGAAGGCAAATCCACAGAAAAAGTGCAGGTCCACCAGCTCCGCGAGGCCGGGTGCAATTGCCGCGAGCTCGTCGAGCGCATCCCCCAGTCGGGTCAGCTCATCACTGGTGCGCATCTGCTCTGCCGACGCCGCCTGCTCGTCGGCCAGTGTGATCTCAAACCGACGATCCCGCTTCGCAGCTTGCCGCCGACGGGCGAAGTCGATCACGAGACCGCGCATGGCTCGCGATGCGTACGCGAGAAAGCGTGCCTGGTCCGGGAACGCGACGTCGTCGCGTCCAGTCATGTTGAGATAGGCTTCGTGAAGAAGCGTCGTTGGGGTCAGCGTGAGAGAACCACCCGCTCGCCGCAGCGCGCCCTCCGCGAGCCGGTGTAACTCCGCATAGAGGAGCGCAAAAAGCGCGTCCAGCGCCTCCGGCTCCGAGCGGTCCGCACGCTGAATCAACAGGTCGAACCCGTGCTCCACCCCGTCTCTCTCCGTCTGTGAACGCGGTGCGACGTGAGTTCCGAACTCCCGCCCTGATCACGTCTCAACGCCACGCGAAGTAACACTAGGTCGGCTTCAAGTGAGAAGGCCTCAGACCTAATGTGACGGAGTTCTGCATGAGGTGGAGGGGGCGCAAAGCATGAGGCTGCTGCGTTGGTCCCGATCACTCGCGAGCACCTATCGCGTCGACGGTGACTCGCTCACGTTTGGCCCGATCGCGATGACGCGGATGGCGTGCCGGGAAGGCATGGAGACCGAGACGGCACTTGTGTCTGCGCTGGCACAGGTCGGGAGGTGGAGCACAGAGGCGAGACACTTGTCCCTGTCCGACTCCACTGGAAAGACTCTGGCTCAGTTTGAGGCGCGTGACACCGCGAGCGTGAAGTGAGGTGTCCTTCGTTCGAGCCTACCCACGTTTCGCGAACTACGTGGTGGTCGTCGAACCCGGTTGCGGCGGCTCCTCGGTGCTAAGCGCGACACCGTCCTGGCCCGAAGGCACCGCAGGGCGGATCGGCACTTTCTCGGTGCGCCGCCACGGCTGACGCGGCTCCGCATGTCGAGCGACCATCGCGTCGTAGTATGCGACGATCCGTGCTCGCACCGAATCCTCGGTGTCGCCCGCGCTCGAATGAAACGGGGCGTAGCGATGACTGTCGCTCGACACCGTGAACCACCACCAGGGGGGTGTGTGTGGCCTCCGGGCCTCTTCGATCCGGCAGACGAACATCCGCCCAGCGTCTTCGAACGTAAAAGTTTCCTTCACATCGTCCCTGGCTGAGGTCTCGTAACGACCGCCTGCTGCGAAGCATCCGTCTGTCGACGGACGCTTCGCCGCGGCTGTTCTACCGAGAGTCGCCACCCGAGCCCTTGCTTGCCCAGGAGCGGCGAAGGGGTGGTGCTACTTCTGGCCGATCTTCGTGACGTTCTCGGCGGCAGGCCCTTTCTGACCTTGGACAATGTCGAACTCAACGCGGTCCCCTTCCGACAGCGACCGGAACCCGCCTCCCTGAATCGCCGAATGGTGGACGAAACAGTCCTTCTGACCGTTCTCGGGAGTAATGAAACCAAAGCCCTTGCTGTCGTTGAACCACTTTACTGTTCCGGTCGTGCGCATGCGAAAACTCCTACTCGTCGTACTTCGTGATGTCGAGAGCGTTAGCGGGCCGCGCCCCACGACGTATTGGACATACCTGCCCCAACATGGTGCAGGAACGAGCGATCATTGCAAAAGCGTCCACAGAACTGAAGCAAAAAGCCCTCGCCAGAGCGAGGGCCACAATTGTGGCGGCGCATTCGCCGCGAATGTCGCTCCTTGAAGTTAGAGGCCTGACGCGTTTGTGGCAAGGACGCCACGCAAACAGCCGACGAGCCCGCGTCTAGCGGTCCAACGTTGAGATTGACGCCATCTCTTACCGGTATTCTACCCCGTGGCCTCAATCAGGCCGGAACGCACTCCCTGGGTAGCAGCCGTCCACCGTCTGGCGCCGAGTGTCTAGCGTCCAGCGTCCAGCGTCCCCGTGCTACACCAACCCGACACATCGCTCATCTTTCTGGAATGGACAGAACGCCAGATCAGACGCTCTTCAGAGTCGTCGAGAGCCCGGTTGGCAAACTCCTGCTCACCGCCCGGGACGCTGGCCTGACCTCCGTGTTGTTCGAGCCGCACGACCCGAGCACTACCGCCGACTGCCATCCCGGCGAGGACGCCAGCGGCGAGGCCTTCCTCATCCTCGAGTTGGCCCGTGTGCAACTCGCCGCCTACTTTGCGGGCGATCTCACGATGTTTGACCTGCCGCTCGCACCTGCGGGCACGGCGTTTCAACGCCGCGTGTGGGGCACGCTCCGGGAAATACGGTTTGGAGAGTCGACGAGCTACGGCGAGCTTGCCCGCCAGATCGGCGCCCCAAAGGGTGCGCGCGCCGTCGGCGCGGCAAACGGCCGTAACCCGCTCCCGATCATCGTGCCTTGCCACCGAGTGATCGGCGCGGACGGCACCCTGACCGGTTTCGGCGGGGGTATGCACCGGAAGCAATGGCTGCTCGAGCACGAGCGCGCCGTCTTGCGAGCGAGAGGTGAGCTGAGTTTCGCACTGCTATAAGCGGAGTCGAAACCAACCACGACGGGGACGACAGCCTGCTCTGCCGCCTCCTCTCCGTTCCCTGCATGCTCGCCCGCGAAGCGAAGCGCCTTGTGTACTTTCTACTTTCTGTGGTTCTACTCTCTCGGCCGCGAGCGGCCGTGTAGACACCTTGGTCCACTAGCTCGTCCGCGCCCTGCATGTCGATTGTGCGAGATGTCTACCGAACCAAGAAGCCCTGACGAGCCGCGAGGTCGCGAGACGACCCGGCGGCCCGAACCCGCGCCCAAAGCCGCACAATCGGTCGAGCGCGAGGTCCCGGTACCCGCGCCCAGCGTGTCTCCCGCTGAGGCACTCGAGATCGCGACCGACGCATACGTGTATGCATATCCGATGGTGCTGCTGCAGCTCACCGCCCGCGCCATGACAAACGTCGTCGACGCGGAAGCCGGCCGCGCGCCACTGAATCAATTCGCGCACATGCGCACGTTTCCCGACCCGACGTTTACCAACGTCGTCCGTCCCAATGCCGACACGCTGTACTCATCACTCTTCTTCGACGTGGCAAGCGACCCGTTGGTGATCGATGTCCCGGACGCCGCGGAGCGCTATTACCTCCTTCCCGTGCTTGATTCGTGGACGGATGTCTTCGCCTCACCGGGAAAGCGCACGACTGGGACCGCGATGCAACGGTTCGCGATCGTCGGACCGCGCTGGCACGGTACGTTGCCCCCGGGCGTCAATGAAATTCGGTCGCCGACCTCCCGAGGCTGGGTGATCGGCCGCACGCAAACGAACGGCGAGCGCGACTACGATGCCGTCCATGTATTCCAGGATGGCCTCTCGGCGACACCGCTCCAGGCCCTGGGCAAGCGACTGCCGCCGGAAAAGGGCACGCGCAATCCTCAGCTGGACGAGAGCGCCCCGGTGGAACAGGTCGATCGGATGGACGCGGAGAGCTTCTGGGCGCTCTTCGCCAACGCCGTCGCCGGGAATGCACCGCACGCAAACGACTACCCGATGCTGGCGCGCCTGCAGCGCATAGGCGTCGCCCCGGGCCGGGGATTGGACCTCGCGTCCCTCCTCCCGGCATCGCGCCAGGCGATGCAAGAGGGCGTGAAAGCCGCCAGAGAGCGCATCGACATCGCCAGGCAACAAATCGGTGCACGGGTCAACCAATGGGACATGATCCTCGCTCCCGTCGGCACCTATGGAACGGACTACCTGCGGCGGGCCGCGATCGCCAAGTCCGGGCTCGGCGCCAACGTGCCCGACGATGCCATCTATCCAAGCGCATCTATCGACGCGCAGGGGAAACCGCTCGACAGCGCGGCTCGCTACACCATCCACTTCGACAAGGGGAAGACACCGCCGGCGCGAGCGTTCTGGTCAATCACGATGTACGACCGCCGCCAGCTGTTTGCCGCAAACCCGATCAAGAGATACGCGATCGGTGACCGCTCCGACTTGCAGTACAACGCTGACGGGTCGCTCGATCTCTATCTTCAGCGCGAGTCGCCAGGGAAGGAGCATGAGCGCAACTGGCTCCCGACGCCCGCAGAGGGACCCTTTTCGCTCACGATGCGCATCTACTGGCCCAAGCCCGAAGTCGCCGCCGGCCGCTGGGCCCCGCCGCCCGTCAAACGCGCCGCCTGACGGTCGGGGTGATGTGGTTCACGGCGCTACGTACGCCGTTTTGACGATCGTGTAGAACTCCTTTGCGTACGTGCCCTGCTCCCGCGGGCCGTAGCTCGACTTCTTTCGCCCGCCGAAGGGGACGTGATAGTCCAATCCGGCCGTCGGAAGATTCACCATCACCAGTCCACTGGCTGCGTTGCGCTTGAAGTGGCTCGCGTGCTTCAGCGATGTGGTCACGATACCCGCCGACAACCCGAACGGCGTGTCGTTCGCGACCGCCAGCGCCTCCTCGTACGATGTGACCCGGATCACTCCGGCGACCGGACCAAAGATCTCTTCGCTGTTAATGCGCATGCGCGGCGCCGATTCGGTGAACAGCGCCGGCGCCATGTAGTACCCGTCGGTTGCACGACGCAGCCGCTCACCACCATAGGCCAGACGGGCGCCTTCCTGCTTGCCGATCTCCACGTACTCGAGATTCTTCTGCAGTTGACGCTCGTCGACCACGGGCCCGATCTCCGTACCAGGCTTCAGCGCATCGTCGATGACGAGCGTCTTCATTCGCTCGATCATTGCCGTCACGAACCGATCATGGATGCCCTCGGTCACGATGATGCGACTCGACGCCGTGCATCGCTGGCCCGCCTGGAAGAACGCTCCATTCACCGCGACCGAGACCGCCGTCGGGAGATCGGCATCGTCGAGCACGATGAGCGGATTCTTGCCCCCCATCTCCAACTGGACGCGACTTCCCGCCGGGATCGCCGCGGCCACGACCGATGTGCCGACTTCCTGCGAGCCGGTGAAGCTCACGGCGTCCACATCGGGCGACGAGGCAAGCGCGGCGCCAAGTGTGGCACCTGGCCCCATCACCAAATTCAGCACGCCAGGCGGGAGTCCCGCCCGCTGCACGATGTCCACGATCGTCCACGGAGACGCCGGCACGAGCTCGGCGGGCTTGAAGACGACGCAGTTCCCGAAGGCGAGCGCAGGCGCGATCTTCCACGCCGGTATCGCGAGCGGAAAATTCCATGGTGTGATCGCAGCGACCACACCGAGCGGCTCGCGCGTCACCTCGACCTCGATCCCCGGCCGCACCGAGTCCAGCTTTTCTCCCGTCAGTCGGACCGCTTCGCCGGCGAAGAATTTGAAGAGCGCACCCGCTCGCGCTGCTTCGCCGATCCCGTCCGCAAGCGGTTTCCCCTGTTCACGGGACAGCAGCCGGCCTAATTCCTCCTTCCGCGCGAGGATCTCACTCCCCGCCTTGTCCAGAATGTCGAACCGCTGCTGCGATGTCGTCCTCGACCACGTCCCAAATGCTTCACGCGCGGTCGCGATCGCAAGCTCGACGTCGGCGGGCGTGCCACGGGCGAACTCTCCGACCACGTCCGCGAGATTGGACGGATTGAGATCGGTCGATCGGTCCGCCGAGGCAATCGCTCGGCCGCCAATGACGTTGGGATAGGTCGTGACCATAGAGATGTCCTACGACGAAGTGCTGGTGAGACGTGGCTTGGCGATGTGAGCAATCTCGCACAGGACGTCGACCATCGAGGAGAAATCTTTCGCCCCGTGACCGGAGCTGCGGGCGACGCTGAAACTCTCACGCGCGGCAGCCGCCACAGGCATCGGGACCTTGACTGCGTTGCCGGCTTGCACGATCAGAGTGAGGTCCTTGTGAGCCAAGTCGATGGTAAAACCGGGCTCCGTGTCTCCCTTCAACACCTTCGCCGGCCACGCGATCGCGAGCTGTCCGTTCGTCGCGGTCGTGCCATGAATGACATTCGAGCGTTTTTCGCAGCGAGAGTCCGAACCGCTGCGAGAGGGCCAGGGCCTCGGCGTTGAGCTGGCAGGAGATGATCGCTAGATAGTTGTTGACCAGCTTCGTCCGCATGCCGGTGCCCACCGCACCGCAGTGATGGATCGTGGTCCCCATCGCCTCCAGGAGCGGCTTGACCTGGGCGAATGTCGCCTCGTCTGCGCCCACCATGAAAAGCGACTCGCCGCGCTCGGCGTGGCTCGCGAGCCGGCCAACCGGCGCGTCCACGAAGGCCATCCCCTTGCGCTTCGCCGCCGTCGCTAGCCGATCGGTCACCAGCGGATCGATCGTGCTCATATCCATGATCACCGACCCGGCGCGCGCATGCGCGAGCACCCCGTTGGCTCCAGTGATCACCTCCTCGACGACAGCCGAATCGGGGAGCATCGTGATGACCACGTCCGACGACTGCGCGACCTCGGGAACCCCTTTCGCGCCCCTGGCGCCAAGGCCAGCGACTGCGTCGACCGGCGGCGTGAGAACGTCGTACACCACGAGCGAGAATCCCTTGCGCACGAGGTTCGACGCCATCGGCCTGCCCATGTTGCCGAGCCCGATGAATCCGACCGTTGTCATGGCGCTCCCGTGTAGGTGAGAGTCCGGAATGTACGCACGAAGACCGGCTGGGGCGACGCATTGCGTCGCCCACCATGGCCGTCCGCAGAATCTTCGCTCAGGACGGATAGGGGCGACGCATCGCGTCGCCTGGCATGGCCGTCCGCTGAATCTTGCTTTGGACCGGTAGGGGCGACGCATTGCGCCGCCCGCCATGAGCCGTCCGCAGAATCTCGCTCGACGGTCAGGGCAACCCATCCCGCCGGCCCAGCATCACGGTCCGTTAGGCGGTGCCAGTTGGCCGTCGGAGCGCAGCATCTCGAGGCTCGCCTCGAGTGCGGCCGCCGTGGCGTCGATATCGGCGGCGGTGTGAGCGGCGGACGTGAAACCCGTCAATCGGCTGTTCAGGTCAACGCCGTTCGTCAACAGTGCGAGGCGCAGGAGCTGGGCCAGCGCCGGTGGGTTCGAGAGTAGCTCGCGATAGCTCAACGCCATCGGATCGAACTGCAGCGGGTCGATGTCGCGGCGCTGTGGATTGAGGAAGAAGTGGAAACCGCTGAAGGTGCCGTAGACAGCCCATGGCACGCGAGCCGCCGCCAGCACATCGTTGAGCCGTGTCCGCAGGGCTTCGGCCGCAGCGGTCGCGCAGCGACACGCGTCGGTGGTGCCGACGAGCGTCAGCGTCGCGATCCCGGCCGCCGCCGACAGCGGATTGGCATTGTACGTGCCTGGGTGCGTGATCTTCTCGCGGCCCTTGCGCTCCATCGCCTCGAAATCGATCCCGTCCAGGATGTCGCGTCGGCCGCAAACGGCTCCGCCGGGCAACCCGCCCGCAAGGATCTTGGCCAAGGCGGTGATGTCGGGCATGATGCCGAATTCCGCTTGGGCGCCGCCCGGCGAAACGCGGAAGCCCGTGATGACCTCGTCGAACACGAGGAGGATGCCGCGCTTCTCGGTCTCCTCGCGAACGAGCGACACGAAGCCCGGCGAGATCGGCGCCGCGCCAAAGCTCGTGCCCGTCGGCTCGAGTATGACGCATGCGATGTCGTCGTGGCTCGCGAGAGCCTGTCGCAAGGCGGCGGGGTCGCCGGGTGGCAGCAGAATCACATTCTCGGCGACACCTGCGACCACTCCGAGGGTAGCCGAGCCATCGAAGTGATTGGTGTGTCCCGACGTCATGTGGTCGTGCCACCCGTGGAACTGCGTGAGGAAACGCACGAGCTTTGGCTTCCCCGTTGCTGCTCGCGCCAGACGCACGGCCAGGAGGGTCGCTTCAGTGCCAGAGGAGGTGAAGCGTACGGACTCGGCCGACGGAATGAGCTGGTGCACCAGCTGCGCCCACCGAACCTCGCCCGCATGGTTGGCGCCGAAATGCGTGCCGTACTTCAGCGCCGCCTCGGTCGCTGCCACTACCCGTGGATGGTTGTGGCCGAGGAGCAGCGAGCCGTGGCCGCCGAAAAAGTCGATGTACTCGTTGCCATCGACATCCCATTTACGCGATCCCGCGGCGCGCTCGACGTAGATGCCGTATGGCTTGGTGTACCGAGCGTCATGCGTGATACCGCTCGGCAACAGCTCGCGCGCCTCCGCGGCTATCCGCTCCGAGCCCTGGGTGCGGCTTCGATAGGCCGCCACGATCGTCGAATCAGTCAAGGTTGCGACAGACATTGTCGGATGGGTGACAAAAGGTATCGAACGATTCACTAATCTAGCGCATGGAGCAGTTGACGTAGACGAGGCCGCGGTGAGCGCTCGCGATCGCGCTCGTTCGCGGCAGCTCAGAGGCGTAGTCCCCGCGCTCGATCCGCCACAGATACGGAGGATGGGAGCCGGGATAGATGTCGACAACGCCGCCATCGAGCAGGTAGTAGGCATAGAGAAGGACGGGTGTTTCCTCGACCAGGAACATCGCCCACCGTTCGAGGCTCGCGGCGTCACGTGTCCCGTTGGCGCGGTCGCGTGCGTGCGCAACCACATCACTATAGAGGCAACCGCGCGCCTCCCACGCCCCGTTGACTTCTCCGCTGAGCCAGGGCGGCGTCTCCGCTGCCAGGTCGCCCCACGAGATGAACGAGAGGCGTTGCGAGTCGTACCGACGCAGGATCCTGCGCACCTGCCGCACCCGGTCCTGGCTCAAGCGTCGCACACCATCGATCCCACGCTCGGCACTCTGTCCATTGGTTGCCGCCACCGCATTACGCAGATACGGCCGGTCGACCACCGTGACGTAGCCGACCCGGAGGCACTCGCTGGCGAACCGGCAGTAGCCGTCGATGAGCGCCGTGGTGAACAGGCGATTCTTGATGCTGACCATCAACATCCCGACGCGATCAACAAGGGACGTCGCGTCAGGTGGGGCCGTCCGGCAGCTCATCTCTCCCCCAAGCCGCTCGTGGCCGCGCCACGGAACCGAGAAGATGACGGGCGGATCGGCCGGTCGCGTCGTCGACCTGGCCGTCATGTGGCGCGCGAACTGACGAAGTCCCGCAGTCGCCGCGCCGCCAGCTCGAGGTGGCGGCCGACCGGAGGAAAACGTTTCACCCACGACGGGGTAATCCCGACCGTCTTGTTCGCGTCAATCACGGTCGCAACATCATCCACCATGAAGTAGTCGATGGCGCCGAAGTCGAAATGCAGTGCGCGCCGCACAGCGATCACCGCATCAGGTACGTCCGAAAAGCACTCGACACCCACGACATTTTCGGGGTCGCAGAGCAACCCTTGATGGGTAGACCGGATATTGAGCTCCACGTCGAAGAAGAAATCGTATCGGTATTTCTCTATGGGTGGCTCGAGACGTCCGGGCAGAAACCGCTCGACCATCAGCCGGCGATCGTCCCACACTGCGCCCGGCACGGCGGCCATCAATGGATACACGGAGTACTCCGGACAGGCGCGGGCCACGAAGCGCGTGTCAATCCGGGTTCGGAGGTTGTGCCAGGCGCGCCGCGATAGCGTCCGCCGGCTCTCGAACCGGACCTCGGGCCACCCGTGGTGGTTGAGCACCGTCTTCACGATCACGGGCCCATCGTAGGCGTCGCCGCGAACGACACGGACCGTCGAGTACAGCAGGCGAGAGATGTTTGTGGCGCGCCCATTGACGCATGCCGCGTAGCCCTCTTCTATCCCACGAAAGGTGTCTGGCACCACCGTGAGGTCTACGTGGAGAAACGCGTGGCTCCCACAGTCCTGCGGACGGAAACGGTCCAGGATTCGATACGCCAGGCGATCTCCTCCAGCGGCGCGGAGCATGTGCTGCAGCTTGTAATCCTCGCTTTGCAGAAATGCACGCGCGTTCTCGACATAGATGTCGAGCTGGGCTGACATGTCGGTCCCAATATGCCCGGGATCAGCCCCGGCACCCCGCGCCGTGTGTGGCCAGCGGGCTGCACGTGGCGGTCACTGCTGGACCGTCAGCGCGAAGACAGAGATGGATGACGCCTGACCCGGCGCCCGATACACTCGTTCGGTCGCCGGCTGGAAATCGGAGTCATCAGCGCGATAAATGTCCTCGAATCGCTGCGGGTTCCGGTCCACGAGCGGGAACCAGCTGCTCTGAACCTGCACCATGATCCGGTGGCCGCGCTTGAACGTGTGGAAGACATCATCCATGTCGAACTTGACGTGGGTCACAGCACCGGGTGTGAAGGGCTCCGGGTGCTCGAAGCTGTCGCGGAACTTGCCGCGGATCACGTCCCCACGCACGAGCTCCTCGAAACCGCGGAGCGGGTGGTCCTGTTCGGCATAATAGAGAGCGCGCACCCGCTTCGCGTCGAGCGGCGTTGCCGCCGGGGGGCTAGCCCAATTGACGCCCGGTGGGTCCTCCGGGTGCACATCGATCACCTTCACCACCCAGTCGCCGTCGGTGCCCGTCGTCGATACGAAGAGATCCGGTGCGATCGGTCCGGCAATCGTCACGTCGGCATCGAGCGGTGCGCTCTCGTACACGACCACATCAGGACGCCGCGTCGCGAAGCGCTGATCCTGCGACATGTAGTCTGGATCCATATCTGTGCTGAGCGACGGTACGTACGGGACGGGGTGCCGTGGATCACTGACGTATTCGTCGAATGGCTTGCTGCCGGAATCGGCCGGCGGATCGAACGACAACAGCCCGTTCGCGTGGAAGTAGAGCGACTTCGGCCTCGCGCCCGGCGGCGGCCAGGACGCGAACTGACGCCACGTGTTTGCCCCCGTCTCGAACACGTAAGCGCGCGGCAGATCGGTCGGAGTGTCCGGCCGCAAATAGTGCTCGAAGAATGGGAAGATGATCGACGTTCGGTAGAACGCCGACGTGTTCGATCCGAAATGCAACGAGTTGATCGAATCGCCCGCGACAGTCCACTGGCCATGGTACCATGGACCGATCACGAGCCGCGCATCGGTCGATGGGCTTTGCCGGACAATGCTCTGATACACTTGGAGCGCGCCGAACAGGTTGTTCGCGTCGTACCAGCCACCCACACTCATGATCGCCGGGCGGACGTTGCGAAGGTGCGGTCGCAGGTTCCGCGCTTGCCAGAGCGAATCGAACGTGCCGTGCTCCATGAGCTCCGTCCAGCCGGGGATTTGCCCATGGAAGTAGCGCGCATCTGCGTTCTTGAGCGAGCCCAGGCCGAGGTAGAAGCTGAAGCCATCGGGCGTACCGAAGTCGAATGGCACGCCACACGACATCGATTGCCCTGCGCCGCTCCGCCCGCACATCGCCATCCAATTGAAAGCTGAGGTCAGGAAAAACGCGCCATTGTGGTGGACATCGTCGCCCATGAACCAGTCGGCTTGCGGCGCCTGCGGGGAGACCGCTTTGAGCGCGGGATGCGCATCGATCGCACCGGCCGCCGCGAAGAATCCACTATATGAGATGCCCCACAGCCCGACACGCCCGTTGTTGTGCTTGATGTTGTGGATCAGCCAGTCGATCGTGTCGTAGGTGTCCGTGCTCTCGTCGATGTCGTGCGGTCCGTGCTTGACGTCGAGGTGTGGCGTCATCTGCACGAACGTGCCACCGGACTTGAAGCGGCCGCGGACGTCCTGCCGTACGAAGATGTACCCGGCACGCAGAAAGTCGTCGCTCGGCGCGAGCGTATGGGGATAAGCATTCTCCCCGTACGGCCCGACCCCATACGGCGTGCGAACCATGAGAATGGGATATGCGCGAGCCGTGTCGCGTGGAACGAAAACCGCTGTGAAGAGCTTGACGCCGTCGCGCGCTGGAATCTCGTACTCGTACTTCTTGTAATGCGCCGGGACGTCGTACGGCGCGGCCCCGTTAGAAACACCCTGCGCACGAGCACTGACCGGCCCGGTCGAGGCCAGTCCAGTGAGCACAACGAGAAAGCGGAAGAGGCGACAGTGCAGCATGGGAAGATGAAGGTGGCGGGTGCTGGCCCCGAAGGTCAGGTCTCCAACGTCCAGCGTCTAGCGTCCAGCGTGCAGCGTCTAGCGTCTAGCGTCTAGCGTCTAACGTCCAGCGTCTAGCCTCTCCTATGGCGCCGCTGCCGGCTTGCCACTCGGCGCAGCGTGCGTGCCGTCAGGCCCGTGATCGTAATCCTGGACACTCGAGATATTGGGCATGCCCCAGTCGTGCCCATTCCATCCATCGAAGCCGTCCATCCGGAAGAACCACACACCGGCGTCCTCGTCGCTGATCATGATCAGGCCGTCGCGATTCCGCACATCAATCCCAAAGGCCCCTTGATCGACGGACTGCGTGTTCATGAACGCGCGGGCCATTGATCCGATTCTGGTGGCTGCAGGGACAGGTGTAGTACCAGCCGACCTCGGTCGGGTGCGCTGGATCGTACATGCTGAAAATCTGCAGCCCGTCCTCATAGCCCGACACGAACACGAATGGCCAGCGTACCTCATGGTTGTGTGCGAGGTCCCGCCAGTCGGCCTGCCACGCACCGATCGGGTGGTTGATAGTCTGCACCTTCCCGTCGAGGCCCGGCTGCAGATCATACACGCGAAGCGGAGCGTATTGGTACTCGGTCTCCGTGATCGCGAATCGGCCGTCGGGACTCGGGGTGAACGTATGCCCCCAGTCGACGCCTGAAGAGCCGGTCACCGACGTCAGGAGCTTGGGCTGGGCGACGTCCGTGATGTCGTAGACATAGTATCCGCCCCGGCCGGCGCCATAGAACTTGTCCTGATGCGTCGCCGGGTCGTACGCGACATAGAAGTCGTGATAACCCATGCGACCCAGCATGGTCGTCTCACGGGTGTCGGGCACAGGGACCTCGCCAATCTTCCACGCCGCTGGGTCGCCCCCTGAGACGACCTTGGCGAGGTCGTAGACGTTGGCACGTGGTGCCGCAACGGTCGCGAAGAGCAGCACACGGCCGTCCGAATGCTTGTACACGAAGGTATTGTGAAAGCCGCTCGGCGTCTCAGGCGCTCGAATGCGCGCGATGATCTTGATCTTGCTGGTGTCGGGAAGATCGGTGACGTCCGCAATCACCGCCCCAAGGTCTGCGTCGGGGGTGCCTTGGGCAAAGCCAAACGACTGCAGGTAATAGTATCGGCCGTTCAGCTTGAAGTACTTGCCATCCATTCCTCCAAGCATTCCCCGGTGAAGCGCAACGTTCTCCACGGTCCATCGATAGAGCAAGCGAACGTTACTGAGGTCGTGGAGGTCGATGATCGCGAAGCCAGAGCGGTCCTGCGCCATCGAGACGTAGGCATATGGGCGGTTGGGATCCTGCTCGATCTCGTCATCCATGACGCGAACCGATCCGCCGAGCGGGATGTGCGCGATCGGATGGATGTTCGCGCTCCCACCGACCTTGACCCCGGGGAGAATGCCGGGAGGGGCGGTCCCGGGAGCCTGCGCGACTACTGCCGCTGCGCTCGCAACCAGCGCGATGCCGACACCGGCGGCCTGCCACCGGCGCAATCGGTCGCCGCGCCGCGCCGTCCCCTGGCGCCGGGTGGGCGTACGTAGCTCGCGATGACGGCAGCGATCGTCACTTGCGGGAATTGGCATTGGTGGCACCTCACGATGGGGCCAGAGCCTCGAGACCCAACTCGCACGAGCGAAGATGCAGGGGTTACGGTCGGGCAGCTAGCCCACGTGATTGGCCACCGCCTGGGCCCCGCCTTCTCGCCTCGACCGCGCAGGGTTAGATATCCGGACGACCTATAATCGCAACCAGGAGGCTCCTCCAATGAAGGCCATCGCCTTTGCCGTCGCGCCAGCATTGCTCATCGTCGGCGCGCTTCCTGCCGCCATCGCAGCGCAAGGAGCACCACCGCCGGTGGCCACCGAGGTTGGTGGCGCGCAGCTCGCGATGAAGGTCCTGCCGGCGCAGGGCGGCGCCACACTGACCGTCACGAGCCCGGCATTCAAGGCCGGCGGGGACATCCCCTTCGAGAACACGCAGTACAAAGGCAACGTGTTCCCTGGCCTGTCGTGGAGCGCGGGTCCATCAGCGACGAAATCGTACGCGATCATTATGCAGGATCCGGATGCCATGAGACAGGGCGCTCCGATCCTTCACTGGACCATGGTCAACATCCCGGCCACGGTGATGAAGCTCGAGGCGGGCATGACGGCGCCGCCGGCTGGCGCCGAGTACGGCCCCAACATCCGGGGCGCCAACCAGGCCTACATGGGCCCGCACACGCCTCCCGGTCCGAAGCACCGCTACCACATTCAGGTCTTTGCGCTCAGCACGACCATTCCGTCCGAGGCGACCGCGAGCTACAGCGCCCTCCTCGACGCCATGAAGGATCACGTGCTCGCGAGCGGCGAGCTCATCGGACTCGGCCAAGCCCTTACCGGCGCCACGACTGGTATGGCGGCGAAATGACCACCGTCGGGTAGCACTCAAACACACGTTGCATCAAATCAGAAGGCGAGCGACCGTGTCGCTCGCCTCCATTCATTCCCTGACCCCTGACCCCTGACCCCTGACCCCTGGCGCCTGACACCGCCCTTTGCCGTCCGCCGTCAGTCCTTCCTTAGCTCCACGGGCTTGCCATGGGGTGTGTGCCGGTACGCATCCGCCCACGCCTCCTTACGCGCGAGCAATGCCGGCCGATCGGCCAGATTCTTGTCAATGAGTAGACGCTCGAGCGCCTGGAGCCAGTACTCGTAGTAGCGCGACCCATCGTCGGCCTCGCCGGTCTCACCAGCCTGCCGCAGCTCGTCGGCCAGCGCCGTCGTCCACTCCTTCCATGTGAAGTAGCCGCGCCGTGACAGCTCGACCGCGATCCCGAAGGCTTGCGCCTCCCATGGTTCGGCGAATACCCGCTCCGCATCGTCGCGCATCACAGGCTCAGGCGGGATCAAGGTAGTCGTCCCAGAGATCCAGAAAGACCGCATCGCGTGGCGCCGCACGCTCACCCCAGAGCTCGCGCGCAGCGAACCGCACGGAATACACGTGCTGTGGCTTCTCACCGAGAAAATGAGCGTTGGTGTCCGGGAACACGAAGACACCGTGGTCGCGCGCAATGCTGCCAATCTTGTCGCGAGCATAGCGCGGCAGCCGGGTGTGGCCAGCGGGATGCATATTCTTCGTTCGCACCTGTTGGCCGGTGCGAAAGCGTGGTGTGACCGGAACGGCGCGGCTCGTGGGAATTCCCCCGGCGATGAGCGCCTGCGCTCGGGCCACCGTGAGAGCGGGCGTCACATCCGGCGAGGGAGTCGCTGGAGACGCGGCCGCGACTTCGGCCCGCGTGAGCAGACCGACCTCCACCATGAGATCGATAAATGCGGCGAGCTGACGTTCGTAGTAGCTCATCGCCAGGTAGTCGGCTGGTGGGACCCGCTCGACACCATAGCGCGTCGCATCGATGTTCCACTTGCCCCACGCGCCCATCGCGCGCCGCAGCGCGAACACGCGCGACTCCCACCACTCGTGAAAGACCGGCTCGTCGCGCTCGGGCGCGACCGCACCCATGCCCTGCATCCCTCCCATGTCATGCACGCCGTTCATACGGCGATGCGTCCCACGCCGATCATGGCATCACGCGTGACCACCGCAGCGAGCCGGTCCTCACTCCACCCCGCGGTCGCCGCGGGGCGCTCGGGCAACACCAGGTAGCGCACCTCGGCCGTGCTGTCCCACACACGGATCTCCACCTCCTCGGATATCTCGAGGCCGAATTCGCGCAGCACGCCACGCGGGTCGATCACTGCACGCGAGCGATAGGGCGCGGACTTGTACCACACCGGCGGCAGGCCGAGTACGGGCCACGGATAACACGAGCACAGCGTGCAGACGATGAGGTTGTGTACGGCTGGTGTATTCTCGACGGCGACCATGTGTTCGCCCTGCATGCCACCGTAGCCCAGCTCGCCGATCGCGGCATCTGCATCAGAGAGCAAGCGCTGCTTGTACGCGGGATCCGCCCACGCTCTTGCGACCACGCGGGCGCCGTTCCGTGGACCGATCTGGTGCTCATAGGCATCGATCAGCGTGTCGAGAGCCCGCCGGTCCACCAACCCCTTCTCGACTAACAGTGATTCGAGAGCTTTGACGCGGAGCGTGAGGTCTGACGGAAGCGCTTGGTGAGCGTGCTCGTGTGTGTGTGTCATTCGCAAAAAACTACAGAGAGTCCGCGGTCTCCTCAACTCTGTATCGACGCAGTCACAAAGACCGGACATAGGCCTAAGGTCCACTGCTCCGGACACACGTCTCGTCGCGATCATCTCTCGCGCGAACGTCCCATTATTTGGTAAAGTCCCATTATTTGGTAGTAGTGGCAGCAGCGCACGAGGCGCCCACGTTGGCTGTGCCCAGACACCTCTCGACAACACAGTCTCTTCGATCACCGATCCAGGCGATGAGCTGGGTACGGTAGGCACTGCACCGCTTCGAACGGGGGCAACGCCAGGTGACCAATGACACGACGGCTGAACGCCAGCAAGCACGGCCGACCACGGAGTCGGAAGGAGCATCACATGCCTAGCGCTCATGACCCTCGTCCCGATCGCCCAACCGATACGCCCAAAGCGCAAACCCGGAAGCGCAGTTCGCAAAAGGAGCAACCGATGGCAGATGTCGATGAACATGCAGCGTCAGCCGATCAATCTGCGACCAGGCTCTTCGCGTTCACCATCGATGCGAACACGGCGCAGATCGTCAAGCTCGAGAGCCTGGACTCGACCGGCAATCGGCACGAGTTGTCGGAAGACGAAATGGCCAACCTCGTCAGGGACGCTCGAGAGGACCGGCTCGAGAAAGTCGTCGAGCAGGCATTTGAAGCGGGCATTGCCTGCGTGCTGGACACCGGAATCGAACAGGACGACACGCACGAGTCCGCAGACGACGCGGAGCTCCGACACATCCTGTTGACGCCGTTGATCGAGCGCAGCGCCGCCAAACACCTGATGGAGCGCGAGGTCTTGAATCGCGCCATTCTCGACACATTGATCGAGCATTCCATGAAGGCACGCGGGACCGCCCATGAGGACGGGCCAACTGCCGGCGTGCAGTGAGATCGCTCTGGTAAACCCCGTTAGCTCTATCCGTTTCAGCAAACGACAACGAGGAGACCCCCAATGGCAACCACCATCGAGCATGAAGAACTTGCAGGAATCGCGGGCGCCGCGATGCGCGGCAAGCGGGCCCGTCGCGCACTCATCGCCCACCTCCTGAAAGAGAGGAGCGAGGGCCAGGACGAGGAGGAGGGCGATGAAGGGTACAGCGAGGAAGGGGGAGGAGATGAGCGCAAGCTCGTTCGCCTCCTCATCGCCAGCCGCATCCTGCGCCGTCGACGACTGCGTCGCTTGGTCGTTGCGCACCTGTTGAGCGAAAAAGGTGAGGAAGGCGAAGAAGGCGATGAGGGTGAGGAAGGTGAGGAGGGTAGCGAAGAAGGGTCGACCGATGACCGCAAGCTCGTGCGTCTGTTGATCGCCAGCCGCATGCTCCGCCGTCGTCGCGTCCGCCGCGCTGTGCTCGCCCACCTCCTCAAGGAGCGAGGCGAAGCAGCGGAAGAGGGCGACGAAGGCGAAGAAGGCGAAGAGGGTGAAGAAGAGTCCGGCGCAGAAGGAGAAAGCGATGAGCGCACGCTCGTCCGTCTCCTGATCGCGAGCCGCATGCTCCGCCGCCGTCGCGTCCGCCGTGCCGTACTCGCCCACCTCCTCAAGGAGCGAGGCGAAGCAGCGGAAGAGGGCGACGAAGGCGAAGAAGGCGAAGAGGGTGAGGAAGAGTACGGCGAGGAAGGTGGAGGCGATGAGCGCAAGCTCGTCCGTCTCTTGATCGCCAGCCGAATGCTCCGCCGCCGTCGCGTACGCCGCGCAGTCATCGCCCACCTCCTGAAGGAGCGGGGCGAAGCCGGAGAAGAGGGCGACGAAGGCGAAGAAGGCGAAGAGGGTGAGGGAGAGTACGGCGAGGAAGGTGGAGGCGATGAGCGCAAGCTCGTCCGTCTCTTGATCGCCAGCCGCATGCTCCGTCGCCGTCGCGTGCGCCGCGCTGTTCTCGCCCACCTCCTCAAAGAGCGCAACGAAGGAGAGGAAGGTGAAGGCGATGAGGACGAGTCCGGCGAGGGTGACGGACGAAATCGAGAGCTCATGCGCCTGCTGATGGCTAGGCAGGCCGTGCGCCGCCGACGCGCGCGCCGTGCCGTCGCCTACTCCATGCACAACGGACACGACGAGTAGTCAGCGGAACAGCGGGCCTTGGGACTCGGGACCGCTTGAGATACAAAGACAGCGATTGCAAAGGGCCAGTGGCGGCTATCCGTCACTGGCCCTCACTGTATGTTCACCCGTCATCCGTCACCCGTTACCCAGCCGTTCCGTCACCCGTCACCCTTCCACGCCGGCTTGACACTGGCCCACCCCTTCGAGGAGCCAACAAGCCTGAGACTCGCCATCTACGAGTGGGATGCCTGGCACCAGTTCATGCTGGTGCGCGCCGTCCCGGAAGCCGTTCGGGTCAGCGCTCGGATAGGCGAGAGCGCTGACGAGATCCTTGCCCGTCTGCCGGGAGGGATCAATGCCTTCGCGTTCCATCTCAACATGACCGCGACTGCGGCTTTTCCGGCAGACCGGCAGGTACTCGTTCACGAGTTGCTCGCACGGGGGATCGTGCCACTCAACGGGGCCGTCACCGACATCTCCAAAACCCAAGTCCACGCTCAATGCCGGGCGTTCGGACTCCCGAGCCCCGCGACCGACATCCATGGCGAGGCATCGGAACTGGTGATCGTGAAGACTGATCTCAACTTCGGCGGCAGGTCTGAGCGACAGCTTCCGTCGGCGCACTCGGGCACCATCGGGCCGCAGATCTCGGCAGTCATGTCCGACTGGACCGCCTATCAGATCATGCGCCGCGAGGAAGTGCCAGCCGCGTGGTGGAATGATGCCGCGCTGGTCATCGAGCGCTTCATCGACAATCGCGCGCAGCACCTCTACCGAGTCAATTTTGCAGGCGATCGTGTCGTCATTCTGCGGCTGACCAATCCGCACCCGCTCAAGAAGATCGTGAACTCGACGGCCCGCCTCGACGTGTACTGCCGGACCGAGGATCTCGCGACCGGCGCCGTCGCCGGCGTGGAGCCGCTCGTCGCCGCCGCGATCGTAAGGTACCTCGACCGATCCGGCATGGACTTCGGCGCGCTCGAGATCATTCCGGATGATGCGGGCCACGCGTACATCATTGATGTCAACAGCACGTGCTACGCAAAGGTGCTCAATGTGCGGATCCTCACGTACCTCCGTCGGGGACTGTTCGCGAGAATCGCGGCGCGAGCCGCCGGCCTGGGATGCCCGATCCCCCAATGGCGCACCCTCGCCCTCCCAACCTGGCCGATGCTGCGCAGCGACGCGAAACGCCTAGCCGAAACGCTGATGTCCCGTACCCGCCGCGCACCCAGCACCTGATCTCGCAGCCCTCGATGGCAGAGCGGCCTGGCACCACCCAACTCGCCAGGCCGCTCAACTTCTGTATCTCCTCTCTCCTTACTCCTCTCTATTTCGGCCGCGCTGTGCGCGCCGAAATCGGCCGCGCCGTGCGCGCCGAAATCACGGGGCCAAGACCGCCATCACGAGATCGGAATTCTCCCGCGTGGTCCCGTTGTAGTAAAAGACGTAAACCTTATGCGTCTTCTCGTCCACCGCGGCCGTCCGCGCCCCGCCCCCCGTGGCCACTTTCCCGACCACCGTGAACTTGTTCGGACTATCCTCGTGCACGATGGTCATGGTGCTGTCTTTGCGATTGGCGTTGAAGGCGAGCTTCGCCACTGGATCGAAGGCGTTTTGGTCCGCTCGACTCGGCACGCCGATTCGCGCCACCACGCTGCCGTTGTCCGCGTTGACGACGACCATCTCCGTGTCGCACGCCATGAACAGCCGGCGACTGGATGCGTCCATCGCGAGGCCCTGTGCGCGGCCGCAATTCGGGATGCGAAACGTCGGCCCGACCTTGTAGGTCGTCGCATTGACCTCCTGGATGTAGCCCGAATCCTCGACGTTGAGAAAAAGGTTGCCCTTGCCATCCGCAACCCCGGACTCGAGGCCGTCCCCGATCGTCGTCTTCGCGAGGAGCTTGCCCGTCCGCATGTCCACGACCCACGCGTCTTTGCCCTCCCAGGTGAAGGCGCGGTGGGTGAATGGATCGTAGCGAATGCCATCGCCCTTCGATCCGACGTTGCCTTCGACCGCGAGCGTTTTCAGGTTGAAGACCACACCATTTCGCACCAGTCCGCGGTCCTGATCCGCTGCGATCGCAAAGCCGCCACCCCCACCTTCCACGGTGCCGACGACAGTGTCCTTGTCGACGTCGATGACATTGTCTCCCATCCCGTATAGGCGACGACCCACCGGATCCACAATGAGGTAGTCGGCGCGGACATGACCCAGGTCGAGACGCTTGACTACGTGATAGCTGGAGCCCTGGGCGCTGAGGCCGGACGCGACAAGCAGCGGCAGCAGGCTGGCGGTGCAGATGGCGGCGCGAAGCGGACGCACGGCAACTCCTGGAAGGGGACTGGTCGTTGGTGCAGCCAAGCTAAGGCGCCAACCTGACACGACCATTACAGGCTGCCGGGAGCGGCGCCGCGACCTACCCGACGCCGTCGACAAGCGTGACGGCGGCGCGGGCGTCCTCGAGGGCCGCCTCCGGGACGCGGACGGTCACGCCGCGCGCGGTCGCCCCCTGAAAACCTGGGCCGAAGATCCCCACCGTATCGTTGTTGTCACGTATCGCCGGAATACCGGCAGTCTCGAGTTGCGCCATCGCCAGATCTGCCTCGAAGCCAGAGGCGTATGTGGCCAGCACAGACCAGCCGTCTGCGTTCATCGGTCCTCCAAAGGGGCCACCCGTTGTCACCAGCGACCCGATGTCGCGCCCAACGTCCACGGCAACCCACCTACGCAGAATGCGCCACGGAAACGCCGGGGGCAAGCATGCCCCGAACCGGTTCATCACTGGTGTGTACCCGGGGCCGGAATCGCATTGGCATCCATGCATAGGCCGGGACTGGCATGAGTGGGCGGACGAACACCAATCCCCGACCCTAACTGGGTCAGGGGTCTGTGCGTCCGCGCTGGGCTTACGTTGTCGACCCACGGGCCTGAGCTCGTGCCCTCCGCGCGTCCTCCCACATCCGAAAGCCGCCGACGAAAGCGTGAGCATTGTCGCCCGCCCGGCAGCCCTCCGGGGGCGTCTTCAATTTCTTTGCGTTGCCGCCCCCCAACACGACGTCATCGAGGTGCATGATGGGCACGAGACGACGCACGACTTCCGCAACGTGTTTGCGCCATTTCCGCTTGCCGAGGCGCTCCAGGGCACGCCGGCCGAGATAATCCTCGTACGTCCCCTTGCGGTACGCCAACCTCCCGAGCTCCATCGGAACGACAACGCCCTCGACGACCAACGCCGCGCCCAGGCCGGTCCCAAAGCCCAGAAACAGCATGGTCCCGCGCTGGTAACTCCCCAGCGCCTGCATGGCCGCATCATTGATGACCTTCACCGGTCGCTTGAATGCGGCCTCGAAGTCGAATTCGACCCAACCCTTACTGAGGTTGCGCGGCTCAGCCGTGGGTCGGTTGTGCTCGACGGGCCCCGGGTAACCGATAGACACCACATCGTACCTCCAGTCCTTCGCCAGCGCTTTCACATGTTCCGCCATGAGGTGCGGAGTCATTGCCCGTCCGGAAGCGAACCGACGACGCTCCTTCTGCCCGGTCGCGAGCAGCTTCACGTTGGTCCCGCCGATATCGATCGAGAGGACGCGCATACCTGATTCTCCAGTCGCTCATGTGTTCTACGAGCCGGTCATTCGCATCGTAGCCCGGGCGACGGAAGAGGAGTAGCAGTCGTTGTGCCGATGCTCCTCCAGAGCTCGCTACCGCCCGCCCACAATTCGTGAGTCGGCGGGAACGTGTGGCACGTGCACCAACGTTCACGAACAATCGACCAATCGACGGGACCGGCGACCGGCATCACCGTCCACGACCAATTCGTGGATTGGCGGATAGGGGCGACACATGCGTCGCCCGCCGTTCCCAGAGTGGACCTACCGTCCGCGCACGATCCGTTCGTCCAACGGGTCGACGGACGCCGCGCGTTTGTCCTCGAGCCAGTCTCTCAGACTGCGCCTCCGTGTGTTCGAAACACGAAGTAGACGGCGCCGAGAATGCACAGGCCGGCCCAGAGATAGTCGAGATGGACGGGCTGCTTCATGTAGAGCACCGCAAAGGGCACGAACACGGCGAGCGTGATCACTTCCTGGAGGATCTTCAGTTGCGGGAGCGAAAGCGCCGTGTATCCAATACGGTTGGCGGGCACCTGGAGCATGTACTCGAAGAAGGCGATCCCCCAACTGATGACGGCCGCAACGTACCAGGGGCGGTTGCTCAGGTTTCTGAATGGGCGTACCACGCGATCGTCATAAAGACGTTCGAGCCGACCAGGAGGAGGGCGGTACGAGCGACAACGGGCATGGGGTAGACCGGGCAAAGGGGACGGTTAGCGCAGACCGGCGCCATAGGGTAACATTTGATGCGTAATCTGTAGTATCGTGATACTCGGTACCCCGTAGTCCGCAGTGACCGCGACTCGCTAACCCAGGAGACAGGCCATGGAACTCTCGCGCCGCAAGTTCATTCATCTCGCCGGTGTCGGCGGCCTCGGCGCCTTGGCCGCTCCAAGTACGTCGCTCCGATTCGGGTCCGAGGAACTCGCATACCTGAGCGCCGGGCCGCGCAACGTCCCCGGCGCGCCAATGCGGCTCTCCAACAACGAGAACCCCAACGGGCCGGGTAGGGCCGTCGTCGATGCGATTCGCGCTCGCGCCGCCGAGGTCTCGATGTATCCGTTCGAGCCCGGTGCCGAAATGCACCTGGCGATCGCGCGCTACCTCGAGGTGCCGGAAGTGAACGTGATGACGGCACTCGGATCCAGCGAGGTGCTCGAAGTTTGCATGAAGACCTTGGTCGGCCCGGATCGCCCCCTCGTGATCGGGACGCCATCGTACGACTACATCGGCCAGATGGCCGCGAGGCTGCATGTGCCGGTCCGCGCCGTCCCGCTCACGGCGAACCTCGAGCTCGACCTCGATCGCATGCTGGAAGCAGTCGACGGCGCCGGCATGGTCTACGTCTGCAATCCGAACAACCCGACGGCGACGGTACACCCAGCTGCGCATCTGCGCGATTTCGTCGACAAGGTCAATCAACGCGCACCGGCTGCGAAGATCATCATCGACGAGGCGTATATCGATTTCGCGGACGACCCGGCACAGATCAGCATGATTGCGACCGCGATCCAGAATCCGACCGTGATCGTCACCCGAACCTTCTCCAAGATTTTCGGGCTCGCCGGGCTGCGCCTGGGATACGGGATCGCGCGCGAAGAGACATTGAAGCCCCTGATGCCGGAGCGCGTGTTCATCACCGCGCTCGGGAACTACCTGGCAGGCGTTTCGGCGGTCGCCACCCTGCCGGACCGCGCGCACTACGACTCGGAACGACGCCTCAATCGTGAGTCGCGCGAGTTCACGCAGAAAGCGCTCGCGAGCCTCGGGTATCCGAGTGGCGCCTCCGCCACCAACTTCATCTTCGTGCCGATCCGCCGCGATTCGAAGGACTTCGCCGACGCGTGCGCCAAGCACAACATCCTCGTGGGGCGCCCCTTCCCGCCACTCACACAATACGCACGGATCTCGATTTCGACGCTCGACAACATGAAGATCGCCGCCGACGTGTTCAAATCGGTACTGATCAACGTGTGAAACCAGCGCCACGGCGGCCAAGTCGCGAGGAGCTGATCGCGGCCGCCGGGCGCACCGTGCGGGATGTGATCCGGCCCGGGCTTCGCATCCTGTTCGCTGGGATCAACCCTGGACTGTACTCCGCCGCCGTCGGGCATCATTTCGCGCGTCCGGGGAACCGGTTCTGGCCAGCGCTGTACGCTGCGGGACTCACCCCTCGTCTCGTCGCGCCGCACGAGGAGCATGAACTACTCGCGCTCGGGTACGGCGTCACCAACATCGTGGCCCGGTCCACCGCAACGGCCGTGGAGCTCTCGACGCCCGAGCTCACTCGCGGTGCGCTCTCTCTCCAGACAAAAGTGAGGCGCTATCATCCCCGCGTATTGGCCGTCCTCGGCGTGACAGCCTATCGCGCGGCGTTCAGCCGTCGGCACGCAGCGCTCGGCCGGCAGCCAGACACCATCGGGGACACCGTGATCTGGGTGCTGCCAAATCCGAGCGGTCTCAATGCACACTACACCCCGAAGGCCCTCGCGCCGCTCTTTCGCGCAGTGCGCAATGCCGTCGACGGTTGAGACTATCTGGGCCCGCCGTGCTGGCCAACGTTCGACATCTGCTGTTGCATCTCTTCTTCGCGCTTCGCCTCGTCCTCATGGATCTGAGCGACGTTGCGGTCGAACTGGTCGCGTTGAGGATCAGTCGAGAGAAGATTGCGAGCCGCGGCGAATTCCCGATCACGCAGGTCCTTCGCCTGTTGCCGCAAACTGTCCATCCGCTGTCGATCGGGCCGCTCATGCGCGGCATGGGCGCTGTCGACCATCTGTTGGGCTTGCTCCCCCATCGGCTTGAACAGCTTGCTGTAGCCCCGCTCAATCTCAGGAAACGCGTCCTTCTGGTCCTTGGTGAGACCATCGATGTGTTTCACCGCATCCTTGAGCGAGGCGAGATCCTCGAAATGCTTCGAAACGTTCGGCGCGCTCGAGTTGGACGACGACTGCGAGCCGTGTCCGTGTCCGCCGTGCCCCCCTCCACCCATACCGCCCGGCGACCCAAAGCCGCCCATGCCGCCACCCTGCGCGGCCGCCATGATGGGTAATGCGGCGATGGTCACCAGCGCGACGAGCGCCACCCTCACCGCGACGCGTACGTCTTGGGTCAGTCCGCGTGCGAACAACATCGAGAGCTCCCTGAGTTGATGATCCGCCGTTGCGAAACCCCGCCGGCGACAGGTTTTGTCTTCTAGCGTCTAGCGTCTAACGTCTAGCGTCTGGTAGGGGCGACGCATTGCGTCGCCCTCCTGCGCCGCCCGTCTCAGCCGATAGTCAGCGTAACAGGACCACTAGCCCCCCAATTACCATTCGCGCGCGGCGCCGCAAACGTTGGGGGGTGGCCCGTGTCTGCCCCACAAACCTACATTTTGCGCCCCATGCCCAGCCTCCGGCGAGTCGGCGCCTCGACCGGGGTGGCCGCATCGGCCGTCGCGATAGTCGCATTCGCCTGCGCGTCCGCATCCGCCACGCGATGTGGACGGGCACCTGGCCCCTCGTCGTCTGGCTGTGAGCAGCGAAGCCCATCGTCAGAACAGCTCACTGCGCTTCAAGCACCGTGCGCGTTAATACTACGACCCGGAATAGGCATGTCGGATCATTGACCCCACGGGAGGGCGAAATGCCAAACGTGATCGCGCAGGACCTGCGGAGCCACGTCGAGGTCGGTCACGAAAATTCCACCCCTATCGACCTCTACTACGAAGACCACGGATCCGGCTCGCCGGTGATTCTCATCCACGGCTATCCGCTGGATGGCGCCTCCTGGGAGAAGCAGATACCGGCGCTCATTGCCACAGGTCACAGGGTGATCACGTACGACCGAAGGGGCTTCGGCAAATCGAGCCAACCAACGATTGGCTACGACTACGACACGTTCGCCGACGATCTGCATACGCTCGTCACGCACCTCGAGCTACGGGACTTTTCCCTGGTCGGATTCTCAATGGGCGGCGGCGAGGTCGCACGCTACTTCGGTAAGTACGGCGCCAATGGCGTACGCAAGGCGGTGATCCTCTCCGGCGTGCCGCCATACCTGCTCAAGACACCCGACAACCCCGAAGGGGTGGACAAGAGCGTGTTCGACGGAATCCAGGGCGCGATCACAAAGGACCGGTACGCGTTCTTCACCGACTTCTTCGCCAACTTCTACAACACCAATGTCCTGCTGGGAAAGCGTGTCACCCAGCAGACGGTCCAGTCCAGCTGGAACGTGGCGGCAGCATGCTCGGCGACGGCGACGCTGCAATGCGTTCCAGCGTGGTACACCGACTTCCGAAAAGACCTGACCCGCATCACGGTGCCGACACTCGTCATGCACGGGGACGCCGATCGCATTCTCCCCATCAGCGCGTCTGGCGCCAGAACGGCAAAGATGATCAAGGGTGCGAAGTACGTTGTGGTCAAGGATGGGCCGCACAACATCGCGTGGACCCACGCTGACATCGTGACACCGGAGCTCGTCAGCTTCCTCAAGTAGGGCCCGAAGACGCCTGCACGTGCACGTTGCGCCGGTCCCGCGACTACGCCGTTGCGGGACCGGCGACGTGATGGGATATCGCCGCGTGTGCCGCGTTGGTTGCGAGAACGCGCGCCAAGTCGCATCATCGTCCCTGGTCTCCGGACGTTGTTACCACGCGTCAAATGCACCGCGAGCGGTGCCCCTGAATCCGTGACAACTCCGATCATATCGAACGAACCGGGGAGATGAAGGCAATGACACAGTCGTTGATGACGCGTTGGCCGACGCCGCGCCGACTAGCGCACTTGCTCGGGCTAGCGGGCGTCGTGGCCGCAGCCCAGATGGCGGCAGGTCAGGCCGCGCCCGGATCGGGGCCGGACGCACTGCCCGGCGTGCTACCGGGCGTCAAGATCGGCGGAAGCTCCAACATCCACCTGGTCGGGCACGTGACACTCGGTGGCTATGACGCGGTGGACGACAATGAGATCGAGCAGGACCCGGATCGCCCGTATGCGTACGCGTCCCTTGGCGACATCGACCGGCCAGGTTTCGCGATCATCGATCTTCGCGACCTCAACAACGTGAAGCTGCTGTACCGGTGGCAGATCGAGAACGCGGCGCTCCACAAGACCATCCTCGGCGCGCCGGACGGCAAGTACTTCAAGCTCAACGGTCGCTACTACTACGTACAGACGTTCCAGTTCAACCAGGGCACACCCGACGCCGAGCTCGGGGCGGTCGTCGCAGATGTCACTGGGTTGCCCGATACCAGCAAGGTCAAGATCGTCGCCCGCATCCGTGAGCCACAGTACCCCGGTGGGTTTCACAACTCGTTCATCTACCGACACTCTGATGGACACGTCTATCTCGTCGTGACTGTTGGCGGCCCGTACGCCCAGGTCTACGACTTGGCCAAGGTGCTGTCGGTGAGCGACCCTGCGCAGTGGAAGGTCGCAGAGATTCCGGTGCCTCAGACCGAGTCCAACACGCGGTTGGGAATGTCCGGGTATCACGATTTCTACCTAGCGTACGATCCTGGTGGGCATCTGGACAAGTTCTACGGAGCCGGCCGCGGCGGGTATTACGTCTACGACATCAGCGACATCCACCAGCCAAAGCTTCTGACGTCCATCACTGGCTCGGCCGGCATTTCATCCGGGCACACGATTACGCCGACGCCCGACGGCCGCTACGTCGTGACCGAGACGGAATACCAGTTCGCACCGCTCCGGATCTTCGATCTCCAGCCCGGTCTCGAGGGGAAGGTACAGAGCATCACCCGTCCGATCGGCGCGTGGAACGCGGACTGGCACGATCTCGTCCACAACCACGAGGTTCGCTGGCCTTTTGTCTTCGTGTCGGGATACGAAGATGGGTTACAGGTGTTCAGCATGTACGACCCCACACATCCGGTGAGTGTCGGGTGGTACTACACCTGTCAGTGCGCCCACGAGATCGACCCCCAAGGGTCAGACCGCTGGGGCGTGGACCAGGGGGCCTGGGGTATCGACGTCCGGAACCGGGATGGCTTGATCATGATCAGCGACGGCGATACCGGCGTGTGGTTCTTCAAGATGGATGGCTTCAACGGCTGGAATGGCCACGATTGGGGCGTGCCCAACATCTCCAGCGTCCAGGACTACGATCACGGGCCGGAAGGCGCGACGACTCCGGCCAAGCCGGCGGCGTAAACCGCCGTGTCTCCCAACAGGCGCCCTTCGGCGCCTGTTGGGTTACACCGCGGCTTTCGCCCCCTTGCACCGCGTCCGCAGCATGGTATCGGCGTAGTCGAGCAGTGAAGGCTGCGCGCCTCTCGGAGTCATGAAGTCCCGCGTGCCGGCATTCCGCCTGGAGCCGTACTGCTGCGCCAGCGTGGCATCGTTGTGGACCGCCCACCACTCATTGCACTCGTCGGTCCGTGCGGCAAGCACGGCTTCCGTGCGGGCGCGATAATAAAAGGACACCGAGAGGAAGAAGTTCGTCTCTGCCGTCGACCGCACCGAGTCGGACAACGACAAGTATCGGATCGCCATACTCAGCGAGTCGACGTGGGTGTTGAGATTCCGCGAGCTCAGGGAATCGAGTCGCGGGGCGATGTTCATTAGGCGGAACAGGCGGTTGCCTTCGATCAGCGCGTACCGCGAGACGTCGTCCGAGTCTTCCCGCGACGCGGAGAAGAGCACGGCCCGTAGCGTCGTATAGGCGGAGTCCGGCCGCCGCTTCAGCTGCTCGTTGTACGTCCTGAGCAGCCCCTCCACGGCCGCTGGATCCTGTTGCACGACCTGAGCGTGCACTCGAGCAGTGGAGCCGATCCCCCCAATTCCCATGCACACAACCAAGCTCGCGATCTGCTGCACTCGTGCCAGCGGCATGGTACGGCCTCGCTCCGGTGCCCTGTTCGGGTTATCACTGCGTGACTCGCCACGAACCCTGGCTCGACCGAAGGCCGAAGCCACCCATCCGATCACAAACGACCTGAATTCTAGGTGGCCGAAGAGGCAGGTGAAAGGAGACAGAAGTCTGCCCTTGTGTACCAACTCTCTCGGCCACCCAAGCTCTTCGTCTCCTTTCTCCTTTCTGGTTCGCTCCTCTCTAATTTGAGCGGCCGTGCCGCTAAAATTCGGGTATCTCCCCGGGGATGTAATCAGGCAATCCGCCAGCCGGAAAGAAGCCGAGCAGCGCCAGTCCGGCAAGCGCGAAACACGAAACTTTGAGCGCGACAAGCCTCGTCTCCGTGTTGATGCGCTCGAGCTCGACCACCTGTCCGGGTGTCGCATCCGTCTGCTGAAAGCTCGCCCGCAACTGGTTGTTGCTGATGAACGGGATATCGTCGAGGTTCATCTCGACCTTCAGCTCGTTCGGGATCACGACGTTGTCGGCCAGCTCACGATGCACACTCGTCCCAAGCACCGCGACGACCAACGCACCCACCACTGCGGTCCCTACGCCCGAGGCGAGGTTGTTGGCAACGCCGCGCAGCGAGCCGACATCTCCGGCCAGAGTCTTGGGCGAAGCCGATACGAGGACGTTGAACAGCAGGGTCATGAGCGCGCCCTCGCCAAGCCCCGCGAGCGCCATACTGATGATCACGGCAATCGTGCTCCAATCGTTTCGGATGACGACGCCGAGCATCGCAACGCCGGCTGACAGGACCAGGAACGCATAACGGGCAATGCGCTGGGGACTCACACGATCGAAGAGTCGTACCACGAGGACCGCGGCCACGAAGCTCGATAGCGAATAGGGTATGACCGCCACGGCGGTCTGCAGCCCGCTCCGTCCTTGCACCACCTGGATGTAGAGCGGGACCAGGAACGTGATGGCCGACCCAAGTGCTCCGACGATGAATAGGCACAGTGTGGCAAATCGTTCTTTGGGAGTCTCCAGCACCTCGAGCGCGAGCAGCGGAGGTTCGCCGAGCCGCTGGCGTCGCTCAGACCAGGCAAAGAACGCTTGACCGAGAAAAACGCCGCAGATGATCATGATCGGCGCGGGCGACATGTCCACGACGCTGAACGGCGCTCGAGGTCCAGCGAGCAGCGCGCCCCAATGCGTCAGGTTGTTGGCGCCGATGCTGATCAGGAGCACAGCGGCAGCGGAGAGCACCACGCCAATGGCGTCGATGCGTACCCCCGAGCGGCCCTGAACCGGTTTGAGCTTGGCGCTGAGAATCCAAACGACCGCCGAGAGCACAACGAGCAGGCCGAATGTGAAACGCCATCCCGCGAGCGTGGCCAGCGCTCCGGCGATCAAGAAGGCCAGCACGATCCCCGCCGGCAGTGCCCCCGCCAGCCATCCCAGCGCCTTCTGCTGTTGGTCGCCTCTGTAGTTGTCAGCAACGAGCACGACGAGCGTGGGAACGAGAGCGGCCGCGGCGGCGCCAGCAATGACCTGAGCCAGGATCACGACCCCGATGCCGCGACTCAACAGCATGAGCGCCATCGCCCCGCCGAAGAACCCGATCGCCGTGCGAAACACGCGGCGCGAGCCGAACGCCTGACCGAGCTTCGCCCCCAGCATGATGAAGCCCGCGACCACCAGCGAATACGTCACGATCGCTGTGCCCAGGACGGTCGCAGGAACATTGAAACTGGAGACAATGCCTTCGATCGACACCTGAAGTGTCGAGACGTTGAAGATGAGGAGGATCTGTGCCATGGCGATCACAACCATCGGCAACCACGACGCACTCGGCTGGCGATCTGCAGTCGATTCCGTGTTCATCAGTCGTCGGGTTCTGCGTCCACTCGAGCGCGGACCTGGCGCGGCAGGATGCGGCTCGGCATTTGAGTGCCCAGGAGCAGTGCAGGCACTAGCAGGGGTCGCGCACCTGCCCTGCCGGTCCGAGCGGTTCGGCCACAGCCGGATCAACATCCGTGCCCCGTCGTGCGGCCACGCTCGCAATGGATTCCGGATTCATCAGTATGTCGTCCTCGCTTTCGCTGTGCTCGCCGGTACTGCTGTCGTACTCGGCAGGCTCTTCGAGTGCACAGCCGCGCCGGCTCGCCATTGCCTCACGGGAGCGCAACGACTTCGTTCTCCTCCGGGATCGCCCGTCGCCGCGGGATGGTTGGATGCGTGTTCTCCTCGAAGACCTGGCCTGACCCCAGGTCAGTGTACGATCGCAGCACGTACGGTATCCCCTCGGAAGCGAATACCGCTGGGCCGTCCGTGATCTGAAAGTGAAGATGAGGAGCCGTGGTCTGGCCACTGTTCCCGAGCAGTGCGATCACGTCGCCGCTCGAGACGTGCTGCCCCATGTGCACTCGGACGCTGCCGAGCTTCAGGTGAGCGTAGGTCGCGTACTGTCCCGAGGCGATGCGGATCGTCACGAGATTCCCGGCAATGTTCCCGAGTGTGATCGGCGGCAGTGGCGAATGCGGCGCATTGTCAGGGATGCTGTCCACGACGGCTACCACCTGGCCACCAGCAACAGTCTGGACGAACTGCCCAAACCCCCAATAGCTCTCGTTCCGGTGTTCGTCCCCGCGGTGCGTATCGCCATTCGGCCCGACCATGTTCCAGTCGATTGCGAACCGCTGCGCGAGCCACACGCGCCCACTGACCGCCACGATGGAGCGCCGATGGTCGGAGCTGTTCGATGGGCCGCTCGCCGCCACCCATTGGCCACCACGAACCGGCGCCGTCACGACCGGTGCGGCTCCAGGCTGCACGGCCACCACGATGCTGTCGATCGCCGCCCGCGCGCCATGGTCGCTCCGCATGCTGCTTGAATCGAGAATGTCGAAGACCAGGCGGTGGCGCAGCGCCGCAGGGACCGCCCGCGTGTTCGGGATCGGCAACCAGACAAAGGCCACAGTCCGACAACCTGGCTGAAGACGGCTGCTGCTGTCCCCCGTCATCGACCCAGCCGGCGCCACCATGGCGCGCAGCGCAGTGTCTCGATACGCGGCCAGCAGCGTTTCTGGGCTGGCGACGTCCATGATGTCGAGCTCGCGGAGACGCAACGGCCCCGGGGCGAAGTTCGTGATGTGCAGCTCATAGACGAGCACTCGCTGCGTATCGACGGCGACCGGTATCGGCGCCTTCGGCACGACGACTTCGACACGCGCCTGCCGCGCCGCGATTTGCGCGAACGCCTGCTGCGGAGCAATGCCGGTCAGCGCCACGAATATCCCCGCGGGAAGCGTCACTGTCTTGCGCCACGCAGGCGCCACTCGGTTGTCGAGCAGCTCTCTATGATGCATGTGCGTCTCGCTGTGCGAAGATCTCAGGGGTGAACGGTGCGGAGCGACCGGCCGAGTGTGCGCAGGCGGTCGCTACGCCGTGCGCAGATCCCGGAACCGGGATCGGTAGTCGTTCGGCGACACCTGGAGCACGCGCGAGAACGACCGCCTGAGGCTCTGGATGGAACCGAACCCGCAGTCGCTGGCGATCTTTTCCAGCTTGTCAGGGGACTCCTCGAGCCTGCGGCGCGCCGCCTCGACACGGAGGCGCTCGACGAATTGTGCGGGTGTCGTACCCGTATCCTTGTGAAATACGCGCGCGAAATGTCGAGGACTCATTCCTGCCTGCGCCGCCAGCTGATCGACCCGCAATTCGCGGTGGAGGTTATCGAGGACCCAGGACCGGACGTCGGCGATTTGCTTGCGGTCGGATGCTTGAAGCGCGAGCGCGGCGCTGTACTGCGACTGCCCACCCGCTCGCCGCAGATGCAGCACCATCTCGCGGGCTACGCCGAGCGCGAGCGACGATCCGAGATCTTCCTCGACCAGCGCGAGCGCGAGATCCATCCCCGCGGTGACGCCGGCCGTCGTATAGGTATTCCCGTCCCGGATGTAGATGGGATCGGGATCGACCGTCGCTCGCGTATACTGGGTCGCGAGGTCGCCGGCCCATTTCCAGTGGGTGACGGCGCGTTTGCCGTCGAGCAGCCCGGCCGCACCGAGGAGAAACGCGCCGGTACAGACGGATCCGATTCGGCGGACCCGGGGCGTGACTTTCCGAAGCCATTCGACGAGCTCCGGATCCTGCCCGGCCTCCTGCACCCCGGTGCCACCTGCGACGAGGAGCGTGTCGATCGCACCGCGCAGTTGACGGTATGGCGTGCCCCCTGCGAGCTCGAGGCCACAGTTCGTGCTGACGGAGGCGCGGCGTGTCGTGCTGGCGAGGACCACTGTGTACGGCGCGGGTTGCCCCGGGTGGGCCTTGGCGTAGAGCTCGGCCGCCCGCACGAAGATCTGGAACGGACCGGCGACATCGAGGATCTGCGTATTGGGCGCGGCGAGGAAGACAATCGTCTTCCCCCGACCTTTCGGTGCCCGTCGTTTCGAGAGGGATGCGGTCATACGTCGGACGCTAGCGGCGGAACACGATGGCAGCAATGACGAAAGAGTATCATTTACTGCCATCGCGTCAGATGCAGCGACTGCCACCCGCGCCCCTTACCCCAGACCCCCAACCCCAGACCCGTTCAGTTTATCTCCCCTCACCTCTCTCCGTCTCTCCTTTCTCGGGGCGCGAAGCGCCCGCGGCGCTAGTGCCCCGCCGCATTCACGTTGGCGGCAGGCGACACGACGGGCAACACGATCGTGGATGGGTACTGCGGCCCGTGGTGGATGACGTTGTGAGCCACCAGTGGGTCTTTCTCGTCGTAGTTGTTCCCGCCCGTGTTCAGGTTCCGTTCGAAGTGCGGGAAGTTGCTGCTCGAGATCTCAATGCGAATCCGGTGGCCCGCGGCAAAGGTGTTGCCGGTGGTCAACGGACTGAACTCGACTTTGTACACCTGCCCCGGTTGCATGAACACCGGGTGGTCCCACCCCTCGCGCCAGCGGACTCGTTGAATGGTTTCATCCAGGTTGTACGCCTTTCCGCTCGGATCGACATCCAGAAGTTTGAACGTCAGATCGGTGTCCTTGCGGTCCGAGGAGAGGTACATCGTCCCTGTGACCGGCCCCATGATCTCCACTGCCTGCGTGAGCGGCGGCGTGGTGTACACCAGCACGTCGGCCCGCATTTCGAGCCCCGATTGATCGTACGCCCCGGCCGGCTCGCCCGCGGTGAGCGCCGTGTGCGAATAGCAGCACCACGTACCGCCGCCGACCGTTGGGGCCGGCGTCATCGGATCGTACGTGAAATGGTCCGCCGCATGCTTCTCCGGCTTCGTCGTCGTCAGCCGGCCGTTGCCCAATCGGGTGTTCGCGTCGCCATCGCTGTCGAGATAGTACGTCACGGCAGCGCGCTTCCTTCGGCGGCCAGCTGTCGTAGCTGCGCCACTCGTTCGCACCCATCATGTACGCGCGCACGCGGGGCTGGCTCAGCACGTCGTTGGGGACCCCCTTCACGAAGTGGTCGAACCAGTTCTGCACCAGCGTGACATAGTCGAATCGGCCGTCCCCGAGGTCACGCTCGCCAACGACCGTGTGCTCGGTCGCCCCCAATTGCGAGCAGTGCAGCGTCGGAGCAATGATCATCCGCGAGTCGTTGCGGGCGCTCTCTGTCGCGCCGTCCTTCACCTGGTGCCCGAACATCGTGACGTTGGGCCCGATCGAGATATCGTACCACGAGTTGATGTACAGGGCGGGCGCGCTGTTGTGGTCCTCGTCACTGCCGAATTCGGTGTCTTTCCACCGTGGATCGTTCGGGAGACGGTTGACGTAGTTGTCGAAATCACTCGGAGGCTCACCGAGCACGTTCATGATCTGGTTGATGGGCAGCGTGCTGAGCGCAGAGTCGACCTTGAGCGGGTTGACCTTGAGCTCGGGCATGAGATCCCACTGCTGGTGGATGCGGATCATGTCAGCGCGTGAGTACGATGCGGGAAAGATGGGCCGAGCTGGATTGCCGGCGGAGATGTTGTCGTACCATCCCACCCAACCCGCGAGATGTACCGCACCACCGCGATAGAAGTTGCCCATCTCGTTGTACGGCCCGACGTGACCGATGCCGGCGCCCGACCCCATCGGCACCACGGCCGCCAACCCCGGGATATGGGCCGCGTTGAGCCGGTGCTGCTCCTCCGCGCTCGACGAGCATCCGATCGCGCCCACCTTGCCGTTGGACCACGGCTGCGACGTGATCCACTTGATCGTGTCGAACCCATCCTCGGCCGTCCGGACGAGGAAGGTGTACGTCCCCTCGGAGTAGAACCGGCCGCGCTCGTACTCCCACACGACCGCGTAGCCGTGCGCCAGGAAACTCTGGATGTACTGGCGCAAAGGACAGGTGGTGGGCGTCGATCCAGTACGGGATCCGGATCAATACGGTCGGCATGTTCTGTCGGGGCTGGCCTTTGGGAAAGAGGATGAGGTGGTAGAGGCGCACCCCATCGCGCATCGGCACCATCACCATGTCCTCGACGTCCGCGTGCTCGTTGATGTACGCTTGCGCCTCGTCGGCCGACGAGACCTGGGCGGAGACGCGAGCGGGCAATGCCCCTGCCCCGGCAAGTACACACCCGACCGCGCCTATCCGGAGAACCCGAGCCAGTAGTGATCCGCAGTGGCGACGCACGTTACCTCTCCAAGGTGGTTGGTCGCGGCCAATCTGCGGTGATTCGGGTCGGGATATCAAGCTCGGAGGGGCCGTGCTCGCCGCCAGCCGGTCCCATTTTGCGGGAAATCGTCCCACTACCCTTCCGGTAGGGCGCTGCGGACTTTCACCGTCCAACCCGACATGTAGGGGCGGCCGTCAGGCCGCGCGGCCACGCATGCGTCGCCCTCTCGCCCCCCCCGCCCAGGCTTGTCGGCCAAACCCCCACCTCTACATTAGGCTTGCATGCGCATCCACAGTCATCGTCCTCTGTACGTCCTCCTGGCCGCCATGTCGTTCCTGGTGTTGCAGTCACGTGCAGACGCACAGAATGCCGCGAGCGGCATCGGGTCGCTCGCGACGCGCGACGCCGCCGCCATCCGCGCGGAGTTGGATACCATGGCCGCCGGCTGGAATCGGGGTGACCTCGGCGTTTACCTCTCCGGCTACGCCGACAGCGTTGCGACCCGCGGGTCCGAAGGGTTCGTCGTCGGTGTCCCGGCCGTCGAGAAGGTCATGCGCGACGGCTACTGGAAAACCGGACGCCCAGCCCAAACGCTTCACTTCGAGCACCTCGTGGAGCGCGGACTGTCGCCGGACGTCGCGATCGCCACCGGAGAGTACGTGTTGTCGGGCGGTGGCGAGCCTGAACATACCGGCTGGTTCACAACGGTCTGGAAGCGGACGCCTGCCGGATGGCGCTGCGTGCACGATCACTCGTCGTCGTAACAAGGGGAAGCCAAACGTGGCATACTCTCTGACACGCCGACGTCGATGGATCACGCTCGTTGCGCTGCTCGCGCCACACGTCGCGATGCCTCAAACAGCGCCAAGAACCGCGCAGCCTCCCGACGACTGGCCATCGTACAACCGAACGGTCGCCGGCGACCGCTTCTCGCCACTGACGCAGATCAACCGCTCCAACGTGGCCGGCCTCCACACCGTCTGCACGTATACGTTGCCAGAGGTCACGTCACTCCAGACCGGCCCCCTGGTCGTGCAGCGCACGATGTATTTCACGACTGACACGATCTCCTACGCCGTCGATGCGGCCACTTGCGCCGAGAAGTGGAAGCTGGTCCGGCACAGTGAGACGCCGAGCGGCCTGGCCGTGCACCGCGGCCTGGCCTACCTGAACGGGCGGTTGTTTCGCGGCACGTCCGATGGGCACGTCATTGCCCTGGACACCGCGCACGGCAAGCTGCTCTGGGATCGTGCGATCGAGCCCAGGAGTCCGGGCAGCTCAATGCCAATGGCACCCATCGCCGCGAAGGGCCTCGTGTACATCGGTAACGCGGGCGGTGACCTGGTCGGCGTCACTGGGCGCGTGTTCGCGCTCGACGCAGCGGACGGGCACATTGTGTGGACGTTCGACGTGGTCCCCGACACGGGATTCGCGCGAAGGACCTGGACCAACTCGGCGCTGCCGGTATCCGGCGGCGCGTTCTGGACGTCGTTCACGCTCGACACGCGTAACGGCGTGCTGTACGTGCCGGCGGGCAATCCCGCGCCCGACTTCGACGTCGGCCGCCGCACAGGCGACAACCTCTACGCCAACTCGGTTATCGCGCTGAACGCGACCACCGGACACCTGCTCGGCTACAACCAGCTGGTCAAGCACGACAATCACGACTGGGACGTCGACAGTCCGCCGACACTGGTCACGACCACGGCAGGCCGCGCGATCGTGGCCTCGGCGAATAAGGATGGTCTGCTGTCGGTGCTCGACCGCTCGCGCCTCGCCGGGCGCAGCGTTGGAGCGGCCAAGCCGAATGCTGCGACCGCTCTGCCCCTGGTCTGGCAGATGCCGACCACGACACGCACCAACGTCGACGCACCACTCTCGCGCGACAGCGCCGTGCACTTCTGCCCCGGGATGGTCGGTGGGGTCGAGTGGAACGGAGCCGCGTACAACCCAATGACGAATACGCTGTTCGTCGGGGCGGTCGACTGGTGCGCGAGCGTGCAGCTTGTACGCGATTCGACCGCGATTCCGCATGCTGGTGCAGCGTGGTTCGCAGCGGAGAATCAGGAGCACATGCTCGATTCGTCGGACCGGGCCAAAGGCTGGGTGACGGCGTTCGACGCCGATAAAGGGACCGTGCGGTGGAAGTATGCAGCGCCACATCCGATTCTGGCCGGCGTCACGCCGACGGCCGGCGGCCTGGTATTCACCGCGGACCTCGGCGGTCAACTCTATGCGTTCGATGCCGAGAGTGGTCACGTCCTCTGGGAATCCAGCACCGGCCAGTCGACGGGCGGGGGCATCATTTCGTATGCCGTGGCTGGACGCCAACTCTTGGCCGTCGCAGCAGGCATGAAATCGCCCGTGTGGCCCGGCGGCGCCAACCAGAGCCGCATGCTGGTGCTTGGGTTGCGCTAAGAGCTAGACGCTGGACGAGCGTCTAGCCTCTATCCCCATTTGGAACCGCAAAGGCTCCCACTGCCCTCGCCAAATTGTAGCGGCCAGCAACACGAGCGAAGCGGCCAAACACACGCCGACCGCGGCGACCGAAGCCTCGGGCCCGAACGCGCCGCCAGTCCAGAGCACATCGCCTGACAGCGTGCTCGAGACGAGGCCATGGGCGGCGTTGCCGGACACCGCGGCGCCAAAGACACCGCCCTCCATGAAGTTCCACCCAAAATGCAAGCCGATAGGTAGCCACAGCGAACGGGTCGCTGTGTATGCGACGGCCAGCAGGATGCCAGCCTCCAACGCGATCGCGACCGTGCTCACAGTCGACGCGCCGTGGTTGAAACCGTGGAGAATCCCGAAGAGGGCCGCCGAAAAAACGAGCGCGACAAGGGTGCCGAACCCTTCCTCCACAATGCGGAACACTGCGCCACGAAACACGATCTCCTCGCCGACGGCAGCGACCAGTGAGACGGCAATGGCATGCCCGAGGTACGTGGTGCCAGCATACGCTCCGAATTGGGCGACACCCTTCCATGCGAGCACCAGCTCGACCGCAGTGAACAGCGCCATGCCACCGAGGACACCTGACAGGGCTAGTCTGGCCGCATGCCTCCGTCCCAGCTCCTGAGCCGTGCGCCTTTCGATCGACCGCACGAGCAGGCGATACGCCCCGATCATGACCGCCCCGACGCCCATCGCACACACGACGGCCAAGGCGCCGCCCCAGGGAGCTGACGACACCCGGCGGAGCAACCCAAAGGCCATCTGGCACACAACGTCCACCGCGAGGAGCGTGACAAAGAACACCAGGAGTCTGACAGGCATCGATCGCATCACCCGCCAACGATCGACGTGCTGCCCGCCCGAACGCCTTTCGGGTGGCATGAGTTGCTGCAGCTCAGAGTTCATCGGTGCCCTCACCGTTTTTCCCTCAGCAACGCGTCGATGCTGTTCGCCTGCTCCGGGGCGGCGGCGGCAATCCCCATTGTCTTCTTGAGCCAGTCCGCGTAGGCCTCCCGGTCGTTCGCTTGCACCACCAGAGCGAGGCCGAGCGCGAGGCCGCGCGTGCGTACCTGCACACGCGACTCCTGGTCTCGGGTCATGCGCAGCACAGCCTGGAGAGCCTCCGCCGCCGGCACCTGGCCCGTGGTCGTCAGCTCTTCGAGGTCGGCCGCCAGAGCCAGACGCTCGGGTTCCTGCAGCTGGCGATACCCTGTCATCATCAGATTGTCGAGGAGATTCCCGGTCAACAGCGACCCGTAGTAGCCGCTGCCGTATGCGTTTGGCCAGACCCACGACGGCGATCCGGAGAGAGGCAGCTCGGCGTGTGACGTGCTGACGACTTCGCAGCGGCGCGGAGCGGTCTCGACATGCAGGCACACAGGGACCGGCCACGGATTGGCGCCCTGGTCGACGGCAAGGGTTGCTCCTCCCGATCCCGATGCAAGTGAGAATCTCAGCACGGGCGCGCCCGGTCGATCGAGAAAGGCGAAGAGAACCGGTCCGACGTCGACGCCCGTCTCTTGCTTGATCGCGGCAGCGAGGTCGCCGGAGGTTGCGTTCCCGAACCGGTGGTCGATCAGGTAGCGGTGCAACGCCCGTTGGAATGGCTCCGCGCCCACCCAGTCCTCGAGCATCTCGAGGATGCTGGCTCCTTTGATGTAGACGACCACGTGATAGACGGGGTCCGCTTCCTCACGGGAATGGATCTCGACCCGCACCGGTCGCTCGCCGGCCGTATCCCGTATCATCATCGCATCGCGCGTATCGGTGATGCTGAGGTGGCGCTCGAATTCGGGTAGCTCCATGTCGGAGATCTTGGCTTCGAGCCACGTGGCAAACCCTTCGCTGAGCCACACGTCGTTCCACCACGCCTGCGTGACGAGGTTGCCGAACCACTGGTGGGCCATCTCGTGCGTCATGGTCGATCGCATAGCCTCCTGCCGTTCCTGCGTATCCTGATCCGGCGGCGCCAGGAGGAGTTCGGCTCGATAGGTGATCAGCCCAGGGTTCTCCGTGGCTCCGAAGGGCATATCTAGAACCGCGATGTGGTCGAGCTTGTCCCAGGGATACGGGATGCCCGTGTACTGCTCCAATCGCGCGAGGATCGGCGCCGTCGCTATGCGCGCGGCTACTGCCTCGCCACCACGTCCGCGCGGCGCGATGATCCGCACGGGAATCTGTTTCTGGCCCGCCACGCCGGCGTCGACGACATCGAACGGGCCGACCGCGAACGCGACGACTTCCGAGGCAAGCGGCTGGGTGGGTGCGAACTGGACGCGCTTCATGTCGTCCGGCTCATCCCGGCTGGAGACCATCGGTGCATTCGCCACCGCCACCTGGTCGCGCTTCACGTGCATGACGAGCTCCCACGGCGCCTTGTAGCCCGGCTCGTCAAAACAAGGGAACGCGCGCCGAGCATCGATCGGCGTGAAGGAGGTGTAGACGTACCAGTCGGCCCCGGACTTCTTGCGGTACGCCCCCACGTTGGACGTATCGGACAACGTACCGCTGTACTGGATGGCGATCTCCAGCGGACCGGGTCCGGCACGCATGGGGAGGTCCACCGCCAGGAACTCCCCACCGAGGCGCCACCGGGCCGCTCTCGTCCGGTTCGCGGCCTTCACGTCGACGCGCTGGATCTGGAGGTCCTTGGCATTGAGCCACACGACGGTGGTGCTCGTGGTCAGCTCGACTTCGATGACCTCGGAGCCCCGAAAGGTCGGCTGGTCCGGCAGGATTGTGAGGTCCAGACCGTAGTGGGTCGGGTGTGCCGAGTGCGGCAGGCGAAAGTCCGGGGCACTCTGCTGCGCGCCGAGGAGCGCGGTGGCACTGAGCAGAGCGAGAGTGGAGACGCAGACCGACACCGTCCGCACGATCTCACTGATGGGCGGGTAGGGGCGACGCATTGCGTCGCCCAGCAGGGCGGCCGAGCAGGTGAGCGGCCGGGATAGGCGGAGTAGCGGCATGGCATACAATAACTCCGTCCGCAACCGGACGGCCCCTGAATTCCGCCTCATAGGACAGCGGTTGTTGGCGCGATGACGTAGCGCCAGGAGATAGCCGCCGCTACGATACCGCCCATGTGTGCGGGTGGCGCGCCTCGCGACGGCCAGGACCTCGGCGGGCATCTCGCAATCGTCGACGGCCATCTGTGGGTCGAACAGTGCGATGTCGTGGCGCTGGCCGAGCGGTTCGGCACACCACTCTACGTCATTTCGGAAGGGCAACTACGTGCGAACGCCCGCGCGCTGCGTCAGGCCTTTGGGCGGCGCTGGACGTACGGACCGGTGGAGCTCTTGGCGTCGCTCAAGGCCAACTATGTGATCGCAGTTCGCCGGCTGCTCAACGAGGAAGGTCTGGGCTGCGACGTGTTCGGGAGCAACGAGCTCCAGACCGCGCTGCGGGCCGGAGTCCCAGCCGCTCGCATCTCGGTCAACGGATCGGCGAAAAGCGACCGGTTGCTGCGCTCGGCCGTGACCGAAGGCGCCACGATCACTCTGGATAGCGAACGCGAGCTCGACGCGCTGCTCGTCGATCACGTCGGCGCTGAACAAGAAAGCCCGCATCCGGCTCCGTCTCCGTCCGGACTATCCCGCCCTGACCGAGCCGTCGGATTTCTTCCCGGGCATGCCGATTCGAGACGCAGCGCAACTGTACAAACCTGGAATCGAGCCGACGGCCGCGGATGCCCTCGGACGCCGAGCGCTCTCGGACGAAGGCATCGAGCTCACCGGCCTGATGACGCACCTCGGCCGACACAGCGCCGATCCCGCAGTCTGGGCCAAGATGGCCGAGGGATTTGGAGCCCTCGTTGCTCGGCTCTGCCAATCGTGGGCGCCGTGGAGGCCGCGAGAGCTGGATATCGGCGGCGGATTACCGGCCCCGCGGGACCCCACGCATCCTGAGCGCCGCCCAGCCGCGGCGATCGACCGTTACGCCGAAGCCATGACGGGCGCGCTCGGCGCAGCTCTGGTCGCGGGCGGAATCGAGCCCGACGGAATTCTGCTACAGGTCGAACCCGGCCGGAGCCTCTTCGCGGATGCGGGCATGCACCTGAGTCGGGTCGTCCACGTGAAGACGCAGGCCAGACCTGTGCCGACGACGTGGGTCGAGGTGGACACGACGGAGATGTTCATGCCCGATCTCCTGATCGAGCACGCGCACTTCAAGCCCGTGTTCGCGACGAGAATGGCCGCGACTCCCGTGGGGGTGGCGCACATCGTCGGAATCTCCTGCGGTTTCGACTTGCTTGCCCGCAATGTCCCCGCACCCCAGGTCGAGGCGGGGGATGTCATCGCATTTCTCGACACGGGCGCGTACCAGGATGCCGCGGCGGCCAACTTCAATGTGTTGGGCCGTCCGGGTACCGTCCTCGTGAACGGCAATCGAGTGCGCCTGGTCAAGCGCCACGAGACGCTCGACGATGTCCTCCGACGTGATACACCCGAAGCGGCGGCGGTCGTTCTGTGACCAGGCTGCACCACGTCGGCCTCGCCGTCTCTGATCTCGAAATATCGATCGAGTTCTACTGTGCAGTGCTCGGCTGTGTGATTCGCGAGCGATCGCAGAGTGACGGGCCGGAGATCGAGACCCTGACTGGCGTGGCCGGTGCCCGCATCCTTACAGCGGATCTCGAGCTGGAGAGCGGCGAAGTCCTGGAGCTGATTCAATATCTCGTGCCGAAGACGGGCATACTGGCGCAACTCAGACACCAGCCGGGACACACCCACATCGGATTCGTGGTCGACGACGTGGATGCGGTCTATGACCGGTTGACCGCACATGGATCGGTCCCGAGCTCGCGACCAGTCACGATCAACGAGCCGGGATCGGCGTGGGACGGCGTTCGGGCGATCTATGCCTGCGATCCGGATGGGCGCACGGTCGAATGTCTCGAGCTCCCTGACCGGTAGAAGAAAGTCGCGCCCAGCATCAGCAAGGCCAGCGTGCCGACGACCATCTTCGTCTCGAATACCCACGCCGGCTCACCCCGCCCGGGCGGCACGAAGGCGACAACGGTGCCGAGGCCGGTGACGACCAAGCCAACAGCGCCGGCGGCCAACAGCGTCGCCCGGGAATAGCGGACTCGCCTGAAATCTGGCCGGCCAGCGAGACGGAGGAGCGCGGCGAAGATGTACAGAAACGGGATGAGCTGCACGACGATGGCCAGCAGCAGCAGGATCCTGTAGCCCTCCTGCACGGTCGAGCCAACAAAGCCCATCACCAGCACCGCGCACGACACCGCGCCCTGTACGAGGAGCGCAACGTGTGGCGTCGCAAACCGCGGGTGCAGACGACCGAGCACTGGCGGCAGATAATGGTCGAGCCCTGCGACGAACGGGATCCGGGCGGATCCCGCGACCCACGCGGACGTCGTCCCCGCGACCGCGACGGTGAGGATCAAGGCGAGCGGAGCGACCATCCAGGCCACGCCGACTGCGCCTGCCATGCGATCCGCCGCCTGCATGATTCCCTGCACCGCACCGATCTCCTGGACCGGCATCGCGAGGATGACGGCGAGAGTGACGGCGACGTAGAGTGTCGCGGCTATGATCCCGCCCCAGATGACCGCCCGGGGCAGGCTGCGGCGGGGGTCCTTGATCTCATCGCCCATGACGGATGCGAGCTCGAGACCCGTAAGCGAGTTGCACACGACCGCGAACACACCAGCGAGGCGCCAGTCGAAGGCTGAAACTCGGAAATCGCTTGGCCGAAGATGGACTCCCTGCGAGTGTGGCACAGCGATCGCCAGGCCCACCAGCAGCAGGGCCGCGATGACCGATCCGATGCCGCCGAGGTTGTTGAACCATTTGCCAATGTTGACGCCGAGGATGTTGGCGGCGGTCATGATGCCCAGGACGGCGACTGCCGTGACCGAGACAAAGTGTTTGTCGTCGCCGAGCGAGTACCGCGTCGGCCCGGCCATGAACACCGAGATCCCAACGACGGATAGGACCAGCGTCGGGATGTAGAACATGTTGTTGGTCCAGTAGCACCACCCGGACATGAAGCCGTGAAAGTTGCCAAAGGTCTCTTTCGTCCAGAGATACACGCCCCCTTCGTGGGGGTATCGCTGGGACAACTCCACGACGGCGAGGCCTTGTGGCAGGAAGAAAAGCACCAGCCCCAGTGCCCACATCCAGACTGTGACGGGGCCGCTGGCCGCGATGACTGGCACATTGTTGATGTTGACGACCGCGACCACGAACAGAAAGACGAGATCCCACTGGCCCAACGCGCGCCGCAAGTGAACGGCCGGGGCGTCGCAGACCACGGGTGCCGCCTCGACGGCAACCGCACGCTGGACCCCTTCGGCCACACTCATGGCGCCGCGTCCTGGGTGCGCTGGGGAGCGCCCGCGATGCTCATGGGCGCTCATCCTGAGGTTCGACGCAGGAGTGCAAGCAGGAGCTCTACGAGAATCAATATCACAATCACGATCTCGAGAAGCTCTGCGCGCGCCGCTTGGGCTTCGCTGTTCAACATGGCGTACGTCTCGCGCAGGATGGCGAGCTTCCGGTCAATGCCGCGGCGCCACGCCTGCGCACGAAATAGATCGAGGGCAGCCGCGTAGATGCGCGCCAGGTATACGTCATTCGTGACCTTGAGTGAATTCTCGACCCGCTCGACGGTTTCGGTGACGTCGGCGACCCGGGTCTGCAGGTCGGAGAGCACGGCCCGGAAGCGGCCGGCAAGTCGTGGGCTGCGTCGTGCACGGGCAGCTTCCGCACGGTCGTACAGGGCGGGAAGATCGGCGTCGAGCTGCTGGTCATACACGCGCAGCTCCAGAAGCTGGGCGTTCGCAAACTCGAGGATGTACTCGACGTCGCGATCGTCGACCCGGGGCTCGACGACCAGCGCACTTTCCCAGGTCAGCACCGTCAGATCGTCGTCGTAGTACGAAAAGCGGTGCGGAATGAGCTCACGCCGGGCCGCGCTCGAGAGGCGCTGTCGCTCGCCGATGACGAGTGCCGCGATTTCCTCGTCGGTGAGTATATCGGCAATCGGCACGGGGACCGGGCGCCCATCGGCGTCTGTCGATGGACCGTTGAAGCTGACGCGATCGACCCGATAGACCTTGTACTCCTCGGCCAGGGGTGCGATCGCCGGGCGCTCGACAGCAGGCGCAATGCGGGCGGCCAGTTCCCGGACCTCGCGATCGAACACCACCGCGAGGTCGGCCGCGCCTTCGATCGCCGCGCAGGCCTCGGTGAACGCCGACCACGTCAGGCCGGTCGCCGCAGGGATGCATACCTGCAACGAGCAGACGCCGAAATCGAAGAGATGCGCGGTAATCGTCGCCCGTCGCAGCGAGCCGCCGACCGCGAGGTCGAAGGTGCTCAGTGTCGCGAGGAGGGGCGGGTTGCGGATCTCGATCGCGCGAGCTTCCAGGCGCGATGGGCGAATCCGGCCGCGTATGCTGGCGCCCAACAGTTCCGCCGCGCGATCCAGACCAATGGTGTACCCAATGTCATAGAGGCGGTACACCGTCACACTACCGTCTACGTGGATGTCGTAGCTCAGGTCGGCTCCATGGCAACGAAAACCGCCGGCGCTCGCTTCGCACCGATTGTCTTACCACACTTTACCCCACGCACAGTATACGTTGGGACACTCATGACCACGATGCATAACCCACGGACGAGGGTCGGAGCTGAACATGAAAAAGGCCGTCCCGGCGGAATCCGCCTCCGCATTGATCGACGAGAGGATCAAGGAACTTGGGGATTGGCGCGGGCAATCGCTTGCGAAAGTGCGCGCAATCATCCACGCGGCAGATCCTGAAATCGTGGAAGAGTGGAAGTGGATGGGCACTCCCATCTTTTCCCACGCCGGCATCATCTGCACGGGAGAGACGTACAAGAACGTCGTCAAGCTGACATTCGCCAAGGGAGCTGCGTTGAAAGACCCGTCAGGCCTGTTCAATTCCAGCCTCGACGGGAATGTCAGGCGCGCCATCGACATCCGCCAAGACGACAGGATCGATGCGCCGGCTTTGAAGAATCTCATCCGCGCTGCGGTGGCGCTCAATCTCGAGGGCAAAAGCAAGCCGAAGCCGCGCCGAACGAGCAGTAAGCGCGCCGGCTAGCGCCATCGAGAACCGCGGCCCCGATCGAGCCGTTCCTGCTGGCCGGCGTCGTACCCACCATCCGCCCCGGGGTCTGACAGGCTGCGGCCTGGTGAAATCCTGTGGGTTTCGCGTGATTTGGTGATCCGGATTATCAGAACGGTGCGCCGTGAGCCAACACTTCGGTGATGACAAAGATTCTGTTTTTCATCGGTATCGTCCTGGCGGCGAGCGGATGGCTGTCCCCTCCTTTCGCCCTTGCCCTGGGTCTCGCCTATGGCCTCGTGCTCACCCACCCTTTTCAGGAAAGGAGCGTGAGTCTGTCGCGGTTCCTGCTGAAAGCCTCCGTCGTCGGTCTTGGCTTTGGCATGAACCTCAAGGAACTGGTCAAGACCGGAAGCTCGGGGTTCGTCTACACGGCGATCGGCATCGCGTTCGCCCTGATCGTTGGAACGGTTCTGGGCCGCACGTTGCGTGTCGGGAAAACGCAATCCTTCCTGATCTGCGCCGGAACCGCGATCTGTGGTGGAAGCGCCATCGCCGCAATCGGCCCAGTGATGAATGCCAACGAGGAAGAAATGGCAGCGTCGCTAGGTACGATCTTCGTCTTGAACTCCGTGGCCTTGTTTCTCTTTCCCCTGGTCGGATGGCAACTCCACCTGACCCAGACCGAGTTTGGACTCTGGTCGGCACTGGCAATTCATGACACCAGCTCAGTTGTTGGTGCCGCGGCGAAATACGGCCCGACCGCGTTGGCGATCGCAACGACTGTAAAGCTTGCCCGAGCGCTCTGGATCGTCCCGGTCACCCTTGGGACTGCCGTCGCAGAGAAGAACAAAGCGCCAATTCAATGGCCCGGATTCATCGCGCTGTTCGCGATCGCAGCAATGCTGAATAGCCTCCTGCCCCGACTGCATCCGTTGTTTCTCGAACTGAGCACGCTCGGGCGAGTAGGCTTGAGTGTGACGCTCTTCTTGATCGGCACCGGGATCTCTCGAAAGGTCCTGCAGCGGGTCGGGGTGAGACCCATGATGCAGGGTCTCGCGCTGTGGATCATCGTGGCGACGCTCTCGCTGTTGGCGATCCGCAGTGGCTTGATTGCTTTGTGAGGCTCACAGGCTTCGCGATTGCCGTCGTTCTAGGCCTGCCAATTGCGCTCGATGCATGGGTGGTCGGCTCACACGTGGCCTCCGCACCGAGCGGCGCGGCTGAGCCGTCCCCGCACGGGGTGCGGCCGAGTGGATCTACCACGTTCACGATCCTCCACACCAACGACATCCACGGCAGGATCGAGGAATTTGTCGTCGACACCGGTGATGCCACGGCACAAACGGGCGATCCGGGTCGCACGCCCCAGGAGTATCCGCGACTCGGCGTGATCGGCGGGTTCCCGCGCCTCGCTGCGGCCGTGCGCGACATACGGCACGCCCGCGGCGCAAGCAACGTCGTCCTCGTCGATGCCGGAGACGCGTTCGGCGATCAGCTGCTCTCCAATATCACGCGTGGGGAGGCGACCCTACGCTTGATGGATGCGCTGGGCTACGCGTTCATGGCCCTCGGCAATCACGACTACGAGTACACGGCCGCCAATACGCGACGGCTGCAGGGCCTCGTCAGATTCCCGATGCGCGCAGCAAACGCGATCGTACGGGCGACGGGCCAGCCGTTTCTGGGCGACCCGACACTTATCGTTACCGTCGGTGGTGTGCGTGTTGGCCTGCTGGCGCTGACGTATCACAACACGGACCAGACCGAGAACCCGGAAAACACGAAGGACCTACAATTCCAAAGTGGCATAGACGTGGCGGCCAAGTACGTCCCCGAGCTCCGCCGCCGGGCCGCGGTCGTCGTCGTTGTGTCACATCAGGGCTGGGTGGTCGACAGCCTGCTCGGCCTCCGCGTCCCTGGCATCGACATCATCGTCGGCGGCCACTCGCACGATCGCATCCAACCCCCACGGCACGTTGGCGGCGCCTGGATCGTGCAGGCGCTATCCGACGGCTCGGCCCTTGGCGAGCTCACCGTTACGGTGACCGACGGTCACGTGGCGCGCGTCGATGGCGTGGTGCACGAGCTGTTCGCCGATCAGTACCAGCCAGACGCACGCTTCGCAGCAATGCTCGACAGTCTGCGTGCGCCATACCGCGACACACTCGAAGCCATGATCGCAACAGCTGCGGACCGCATCTCCCGACACTACCAGTCGGAGAGCCCCATCGACGTGCTCGCCGCCGAGATATTGCGGGAGTACGGCCGAGCGGACGCCGCGTTCCTGCCCGGGTTGGGCTTTGGGGTGACGATTCAACCAGGCCCGATCACCCGCGAGATGCTCGTCGGCCTGTTCCCGCACCCGACAAGCGTCGTGCATGAGCGACTCACCGGTGCGCAGATCCTGACCGTCCTCGAGCAGAGCGCCACAAACCTGCGGCCGGCCGACGATCTCGACCGTGTCGGCGGCATGGTGCAAACCGCAGGGATGCGTTGGACGATCGACCTCACGAAGCCTCTGGGCCAACGGATCCGAAACGTGTGGGTGGCCAGGCGGCGCCTTGACCGGGATACCAGCTACTCGGTGATGACGACTGGTGGATTGCTGCAGGGCACGCATCGCTATACCGTGTTCGCGAAGGGCAGCCACATAGTGTACGATGAGAAATCGTTCGCCACGGTGCTCGAAGCCGCCCTTCGCGCCAAGACGACCGTGCACGCCCCCCAACCGGGCGCCATAACATTGGCGAGGTGAAGCGATGCCCCCAGTGTCCAACGTCTAGCGTCTAACGTCCAGCGTCTCACGTCCTTCTCACCCGGAGTAGCTGATGGCAGACCAAACCCACGTTCGCGACACGGTATCTGCTCGCCGCGGTTTTATCGGCCGGCTCCTCGCTGGCACCGCCAGCTTGGTAGCCGTCGCTGTGACGACACCGGTCCTCGAAGCGGCGACCACGGTGGGATCCGGGGGCCCACGGCCCGCCGCTCCTGGGGACGACTGGATGAAGGCCCTGACAGCGCCGCACCGCACGGTGTTCGACGTGACGGGCCATAAGAACGGAAAGCCCCTCACTCAGGCGAAGAACTTCCTCGATGCGTGGCGCGACGCGTTCAAGATTCCTGAGCACGACGTGAATCTCGTCATCGGGATCCATGGAGAAGCGGCTCCGCTCGTGCTCAACGACGCCCTGTGGGAGCGCTACACGATCGGCCAGCGATACCAGGTGACGGACGGCGAGACGAAGGGCGCAGCGACCCGAAACGTGTTTGTATCCACTCATGCGGCGGCCGCAGGTCTCGTGACGCCTGAGCAGTCTGTCGAGGCGCTCCAGCAGCGAGGCGTCCAGTTCGTCATCTGCATGAACACGATCGCCAACACCACGAAGAAGTTGGCCGCGGACGGTCTGGGTGCGCCGGACCAGATCCATGCGGCCCTCCTGGCGGGCCTGCTGCCGGGGGTGATCACGGTGCCCGCGATGAACGTCGCGCTGACGCAGTTGCAGGAGCGCGGGGTGAAATACGAGAAGCTCGACTAATGCTCTCTCTCGACTAGTGCTCTCTTCTCTATTGTTGGCCGCTGTGCGGCCAACAATCGGCTAGGTTACGCACCACAATGCATCGAAACCCCACCACCGCGCCGGCCAGCAACGCCGCCGGCTTCGCCACGCTTCCCCTCCACCGCGACCTACTCGCGGGTGTCACCGAGCTGGGCTTCGTCCGCCCGACACCGATCCAGGCCGATGCCATCCCACCAGCGCTCGGTGGGCGCGATGTGCTCGCCTGCGCAATGACGGGGAGCGGCAAGACAGCGGCATTCCTGCTGCCTATCCTGCACCAGCTTCTGCGTCATCCCCGCGACGCGAAGCACGGGACCACGCGGGCGCTCGTGCTCACGCCCACGCGTGAGTTGGCGACACAGATCGTCGATGAGCTGAATGCGCTTGCCGTCCACACGCCCGTCACCGCGGCCGCAGTGATCGGCGGCGTGGGTATGGGGCCGCAGGAGCACGCGTTCCGGAGCGGGGTCGATGTGATCGTCGCTACCCCGGGTCGCCTACTCGACCACTTGTCCCATCCCTACGCGCGGCTGGACCGCATCGAGCACCTGGTGCTCGACGAGGCCGATCGGATGCTCGACATGGGGTTTCTCCCCGACATCCGGCGTATACTGAGCCGCCTGCCCGCGCGGCGGCAAACGCTGTTCTTCAGCGCGACGATGCCGGCGCCGATCCGCGAGTTGAGTGCATCCATGATGCGCAACCCGGCGATGATCAACCTGGAGCGCCGGTCGGCACCGGCCGTTGGTATTACGCAGGCGGTGTACCCGGTCCCGCAGCAGCTCAAGTCGGCGCTGCTATTGGCCCTCCTGCAGCGCGGAGTGATGCAGCAGGCGCTGGTGTTTACGCGCACCAAGCATCGGGCCAACCGGCTGTGGGCGTTGCTCGACGGAGCGGGCATCAGCGCCGCCCGTATCCACGGGCGCCGCTCACAGGCACAGCGGACCGATGCGCTCGACAGCTTCAAGGATGGCCGCTACCGCGTCCTGGTCGCGACCGACATCGCGGCCCGTGGTATCGACATTGAGGCGCTCGGCCATGTCGTGAACTTTGACGTGCCAGCCGCGCCCGAGGATTACATCCACCGGGTCGGACGCACGGCACGGGCGGAGACCACCGGCGAAGCGTTCACGTTCGCCGCGCCCGAGGAATCGGGCGACGTGCGGGCAATCGAGCGCGCGATCGGGAAGGCATTGCCCATCGTCACCCTGCCCGACTTCGACTACGCCGCCAAAACGACGGCCCACCTCGAAATACCGATCGCGCAGCGTCTCGCGGCGATCCGCGCCCAGCGTGCCACCGCGCGCGCGCGCGCCAAAGAGAAGGAAGAGCGTCGCGCTTCGGGCAGCCGCACGAGCGGCGGCAACACCGGGACCGGCGCCTCTCACGATGGCCGTGCCGCCCCCGCCCGCGGTCACACGCCCGCGCAGCGACCGGCGTCCTCCGCGCACCATCCAGATGGCTCGACCCAGTCAGCTCGGCGCCGATACCGCGGGGGCAGAGGCCGCCCACCGCAAGGCCGCGGTGGCGGCCGGTGACGCGTCCTTAGGGGGCCCGTAGCACCGTCTGCAACTGTCCGCCTCGCAAGCATGCCTTGATCATCGAAAGCGAATACGCGCATCAATGCGGGGCGTGCTTATGCGCGGAATCGTTCGGCATGCCGCCGCTCTGCTGCAACGGGACGAGCCCTTTGTAGATGGGGTTCATCGGCCCTGGGAAATAGACGATAGCGTACAAATAGTTCTGCACGAGATTCGTGCCCTCAAAGCCGTTTCCGAATGAGAAATTCCACTCAAAACCGTTCGCGGGTCCTTGCGTCTCACAAGGGGATTGGGCGGTGCGCGCTTCGCACGCCCAGTAGAGATACGGCTGAATGTTGTGGAAGGAGCCAAGCTTGACGTCGGGAGTGCTGACGACGGGTGTCCCTGCAGGGAACGCGAGCTCGTCGTAGTACAAATGCCCCATCGGACTCGCAGTGCAGCTGAAACCAGTAGTGCCTTTCATGCTACAGGACGGGTCAGACGGCCCGGTTTCGGGCAGGTCCCAATGCGTGAACCCAAGGTATCCGTGGCCGTTATCAGCCTTGTTCATGGCGTCGATCCACAGGACCGCGGTGTTGTGATCCATCGAACCGTCCGGACTGATGCCCGAGACACCGAAGGTTTGTTTGGCGGCCAGATTGGCGTCCGCGAGCCACGTCACGTCTGAAACGGGGTCGTAGACGGTCTGTCCGCCTGGATTGAGTTGCAACCTCGTGCCGTTAGCGGGGGGCGGCGTAGCGGCCAGCTTGCCTTTGATCATCGGCAGCACGTATAGCTGATTTCGCGATACGTTGGCTCCCTGAAATCCCGTATTGAACGAAAAACTTACAAACCCTTGTGTCGGATTCGCCGCCGCGGACTTCGACCAGTACAAGTAGGGTTGGAAATTGCCGAACGGACCCGTGGTACTGCCGGGAATTTGAACGGCTGTGCTGGGCTCCTGCAGACGCATTGTATTGTAGTAAAGAGATCCGAGTGCACTGCCCGAGCAGTGGAACCCGAAGGACTCGCCCTGGGCCCCCGTGCGGTCGCAGTGGGAATCGTTCTGCGGGGCCGTTGGCAGTTGCCAGTTGTTGTGACCCAGGTATCCGCCGCCCTTGTTGAATGCGTTCAGGGCTTGAACCCAGAGGACCGCCGTCTGATAGGTCATCGAACCGCTCTTATTGATGCCCGACACTCCAAAGGTCTGCTTGGCGGCCAGATTGCCGTCCGCCAACCACGAGACGTTCAAATGGCTATCGTACACCACCTGGCCGTCGGTGGCGGGCGGAAATTGGCGGGGCTGACCTGACGTAACTTGAGGGCTCTCAACGCCGCCGTCGGGCACCGCGGCCGCGCCGGCGGTCGGTGCCTTAAGACTTGCGGTCGGCGGTGGCTGGCCAGCTGCTGAGATTGGCCCTTGCCCGAAACGCGGATTCCTCGCTTTGCAAGCTGTCACGACTTCCGGAGCTACCTGCGGCAACGGCCGCGCCGCAGCCACCGGCTGAGCTATACCCTGCATGATGGGGATGACGCAGTCGACCTGCAGCCCGGTCCCGCTGGCGACGCCGCCCTGCGTGAAACCCGCGGCCGTGCAGGCCGCGGTGATTTGATCGCACGGTCTCGAATTCTCAGGTGGCTGGGCCGCCAAACGACCTGCCACCCCGACGACCAGCAAGGATAGGCCGGCAATTGCAATCGATACTGAGGACATCGTCAGGGATCCGGTGACCGGCGCTTCTTTATGAAAGCCCCTCCCCAAGAAACGGGAGGCTGCATCGGCCGAGTAGGAAAACGCGCGTTGATCCGAATGGATGCTGGGCGCTCGCCAATGCTACGTCACCGTCAATGGCACGTCCAATACTTTGTGTCGAGCGCGCCGATAGGTGACGGCTATGCACTGATCTCGCTCGAGACTGCCATCTCCGGACACGCAAGCTGCTGGACCAACGCTCGAAGGCGCTCGCCTGGGGCGGTGCACCGTGACCGGCCCTTGGACCGGTAGGGGCGACGCAGTGCGTCGCCCGTTGTTGTCGGTGCGGTTGTCGGCCGGCGCTACTGGACCTCGACGGCCCCCGCCGTACACGCCGACGCCCGCCCGGCGCCGCGTTGATCGGTCGACGGGCAATGTCGTCCGATCCCGATCGCCGGACTACCAGCGGCCGGCAACATCGTTTCGGTGACGCCACCGTTGTTCTGAAGTGTGCCCAGGGACGGATCGGCGACCAGCGTGGTCGGCGTGCAGAGCGCACTGGGCGCATCTGAGCCGCCACCGGCGCGCACGACTGGGTACTGGATATCGCCACCGCCATCCCCGAGCGTCGCGCCGCAGTTGATCGGATTGTACCCATTGCCGACTGTATTGTCCGCCACGATCGAGTTCTGCAAGATGAGATGTGTCGATCCGAAGGCGATGCCTCCATCGAACGACACAGGTCCCGGCGCGTGGTTGCCAGCGATCGTCACATTGAGCAGCGTCCCGCTCACGTTGCCGTCGACGAAGATCCCCCCGCCAAGACCGGTGAGCGCTGTGTTACCGGCGATCGTCGTGTTGGTCAGGTTCGCCGTCGATAGTGGACCGATGAAGAACCCGCCGGCAGTGCCAGCGGAGTTGTTGGAGATCGTGCTGGCGGACATGGTGATCGTCGTCCCCTGCAGATAGAGACCGCCCGCCGCGCTCGAGCTGCTGGGCGCGATCACGTTCGAGTCGAGACTCGTCCGGTCAATGATCGTGGGTTCGGTCCCCAAATACGCGACACGAAAGATGCCGCCGCCGAACGCGTCGCCTGTGTCCGACACTAACCGGTCACCGCAGAACGTGATCGTCGTGCCCTTGCCATCGATGGAGACGCCACCGCCATTGCCGCCGTTGCCGGGGTTCCCGCCCGTCCCAGTGGCTCTATTCCCAGTGAGGCGGCTGTTCACGAGCGTGAAATTGTTGCCGAGGTTGCCGATCGCGCCGCCGTTGCTGGCCGTGTTGCGAGTGAAGAGACTCCCGACGACCGTCGTGGGTCCGTTGCCAATTGAGTAGATCGCGCCGCCAGCAACGTCCTGGCCAGTGACCGGGCCATGGTTATCGTCGAACGTGGCGTTGATGACCGTCAACGATCCGCCAAGTCTGAAGATCGCCGCGCCGCCGGAGTCGAGACCGGTGGTGTTGGCGACGTCGGTCGTGTACCCGTGGCTGAATGTGATGTTTTGTACCGTGAGAGCAGGGTTGGTGACGTTGTAGTACGTCCGGATCGCGAGAATGCCGTGGGCATTGCCGCCGTCCAACGCGATCAGACCTCCGCCGTCAATCACGGTGTTCTGGGTGACGAGGTGTTGTCTCGTCATGGGAATCGTGATCGGCTCCGATCCGCAGTCGAACGTGATCGTACCGCCGGCCGCGAGCGCTGCCGCAAAGCTCGCTTCGGTGCAACTCGCGGCGGTACCCGTCCCGACCACTGTGGTGGGATGCGAAACGTTGGCTGGTGTGACCGGCGACGTGCACGTCGTCAGGCCACTCCCGGGAGGCCCTGGTGGCGGGCTACCGTGTCCCGGCATCGTGACCGCATCGCTGCCGCAAGCCGTTGAAGCGACCAGAAGCGCGGCAACGGTGAATCGGTCGAGGAGGGGCATACTTCGAGACGCCACGATCTAGGTGGCGGTCACGTCGCCATGCGTCCTCGGTTCCCGCGTCCTTCTCTACGCCGTTCCCCGTTCAGAGAGGAGATGCTCACACAATGAACGCGCCGCGCCCCCCCTCGAGCACGGCCAACACGGCCCTCTGGCTCGGCTCGGGCAGGGTTGCCAGCTTGGCGTCCTTGCTCCCGCCATCTATGAACGAGAACACGACGGTCTCGTCGCTCCGCTCAATACGCGTGACATGATCCATGTTGATCGCGAGGGTCGAGTCGAGACGCAACCAGTTCGCAGCCATGAAGTCTCCGGAGAGCGTGTGGCGCGTAACGTAGCGCCAGTCGCGCGGCTGGGTAACGTTCACACGAATCGACTCTGCTCGCAGCCAACGCGGGCCTCACCGCCGCGCGGTGTTCCGGCAGGTCAAGCGGCGCGAGGCCGTGCCAGCACGCAGCCTCTGCAACGCGCTGCCGTCCCACGGTCTCCATCCGGTGATTTTTTGGGCCACGACATGGTCCGAGCACCGCAACTCGCCCTAGGCACTTGAGCGATACGAGCCGTCCCGCGCCGCTTCCTATCTTCCAACGGCCGGGAACAAGCGAAAGAGGAAGCACGCTCCCTTCGCGTGGCTCGTAGGTCGCGAAGGGGGCGCAGCCTCATTGTCGACGGGACGTTCAGCGAAGTCACAGAGGGAGAAAGAAAACAATGGCCACGCACGTGATGCCAAAAAATGGGCCGCAGCCACAGGTGGCCGGGCCCCCACCGGAAGCTGACTGGACGAAGCCGCGAGCGATGGCGATCCCGAAACAGGGCTACTTCACCGTCGAGCAGGGACGATACGGGCCGGTCTTCCCCCGAACGCCGGCCTGTTACGGATTCACGATCATCGCGAAGATCAAGCCGGGGACGGAAGACGACATCCGACAATACGGTAAGAAGCTGGAGACTGCGGTCGGCGGTGACCCCAACGTGCTTGCCTCGCTTCAACTGCATTACCTGCGATGGGTGTTGTTCGACATCGGCCCGGACAAGTACTTCATGTATCAGGGAATCTTCGACACTGACTTCGACAAGTACGTTGAGGACGCAGTCGCTATTTTTGCTCAGACGGGAATCACGACGGTCTTCGAGAAGCTCGACGGATTTCCGGAGGATTGGAAGACGAATGCTCCCGCCTTTATCAAGTTCGTCCGCCAACATCAGTGTCCCAGTTTCCTGGAATACGGCGAGTACCCGTACGTCACGGCGGGCGAGATCAAGAAGGCCCTGAAATTGAAGCAGGCCTTCGCCGAGATGCTCGACCAGAATGCAGTAACGCCGGCGCACCAGAAACCCGCTGAGTGTGTGCGGTGCTGCAACTCGACGACATCCAGCATTTCCTGCTGACACGCACGCCCGCACTCGCGGCGCGATATGAATTCCTGACCTTCCGTCAGCCTGACGCCGGACGGGCTTGGTTGGCTGGCATGATCGATAAGGTCGGCACAGGGCAGTCGGTGGGGTCTGCCTCGCCAGATTCGCGATGGGTGACCGTGGCTTTCACGTGGAACGGCCTCCGGGCGCTCGGCCTGGACGAAACGTCGTTGGCGACGTTTCCCGAGGAGTTCCGGCAGGGCCTGGCAGGGCGCGCGGAGATCGTGGGCGCCACCGGCCGGAATCACCCGGATCACTGGATGGGTGAATTAGCCAGTCCAGCTCTTCACGCCATCGGCATCCTGTTCGCCCGCGACGTCGAAGAGCGGGAGCGAGCCAAGCGGGAGCACGACCGATACCTCTCGCAGATCGACGGAGTGGGACGTCTCTCCGGGTTGGATCTGGAGGCAATTCCGCCAGGCGAAGCACGTGAGCATTTCGGCTATCGCGATCGTCTGTCGCAGCCGACGATCGAGGGAACAGGCGAGGAGCCGACACCCGGGTCGGGACCGCCCACAAAAGCCGGCGAGTTCTTCCTCGGCTACCCCGATGAGACCGGCTCGCAGGGGCCCATGCCGCAACCAGACATGCTGTCGCGCAATGGCAGCTACCTGGCATATGTCCGGATGCAGGAGCATGTGGGCGCCTTTCGCGACTTCCTGCGCCAACAAGGCGCCACGCGCGACGAGCAGGAGCTGATAGCGGCCAAGCTCATGGGGCGATGGCGCAGCGGTGCTCCTCTCGTCCTGGCACCCCAGAGGGACGACCCGGCGCTCGGGACCGACATGCAGCGCACCAACAACTTCGCCTACAAAACGGAGGACCCGTACGGCTACAGTTGTCCCGTCGGGTCCCATATCCGGCGCATGAACCCGCGTGACACGGCGGAGAACATGCAGCGGCGCAAGATGATTCGCCGCGGAGGCACGTACGGCCCGCCCCTGCCAGAAGGCGCGCCTGAGGACGGCGTGGAGCGCGGGGTCGCCGCGTTCATTGGGTGTGCGAGCTTGGTCCGACAGTTCGAGTTTGCAATGAACGTGTGGGCCAACGATCCCAAGTTCAAAGACCTCGGCAACGAGCGCGACCCGATCATCGGCACCCAGGATGGCACGTTCGACATGACCATTCCAAAGAAGCCGATTCGAAGAAAACTCAAGGGACTGCCTGCCTTCACCACCATACGGGGAGGCGCCTACTTCTTCCTCCCCGGCATTCGCGCGCTGCGGTTCCTCGCGGCAGGCCGTCCAGGAGTTACCCAACCAGCAGGATGACGACCCGGGAGGACACGAAATGCCGACACTGAAAAGCCGTCCGCGAACGTACAACCAGGTCCAGACCCCGCGGAAATACACCCAAGGGAAACCACGCGTCAGCATTTACTGGACGTGGAGTTACCCCTGGGAAGCGAACCGTGATACCACCGAGCTGGACAACCGCTTCTCGACGATGACTGAGGTTCGTCGAGTGGGGTGGCCTGCCTACGAGACGATCGAGTTTTCCGAGAAAATGTTCGTGCAGGGAATCGCCGGAACGCTCGAGCTGTTCCACTTGGGCCTCCTGAGATTCCAGCAGTGCGTCAGCGAGGTAACGGGACATCCAGTCGCCGTCTACCAGCGCATCGATCAGGCGGGGCAAAAGCTTCCGCTCGATGAGCGGGTGCTCGACGATACCGACGTGCTCATGGTATTCGGGCTGGATCATATCGTGACCGAGCAGGAGGCGGCTCCCGAGGAGATCGAGGCCGTTCGGCACTTTCTTGCTCGGGAAGGAACGCGCCTCATCCTCGGACCGCACCACGACGTCGGAGTGTCCAGCGATCTGAAGGAACGCGCCATGGAGTACGCGCATCACGGCGACCCGCTCGTGCCCCGCCAGCAACGCTTCGGCAAATACACGCGTTCGCTCATGAAAGGCCTCGCAGTCCCCGTCGAGAATCGCTACGGCCTCCGCCCAGCGACGATTCCGGGCACGAACACCCTCCAGCCACTCCGCACCTCGAAGGACCTGGATGCTCGCGACTGGCTCGCCGGTGTCACCACGTTCAATTTCCACATGCACCTGCCCCATTACGCCGTGACGACCAGTGATCCGGCCGTCATCCATGTATTGGCGCGGCAAGCGATCGACATGGCACATCCGCATCCGTTCACGGAAGCCGGGAACCGCGAGTTCAATATGCTGCTCTGGATGCCTCCGAGGGGCGAACGCGCCGGCGACATCGTGCTCGCAGATTCCACCATCTTCAGCACGTTGTTCGGCGGGAATGAGAGCCTGGATCGTTTCTGGAAGAACATCGCGACCAAATGATTGTTGCTGGGTGACGCGCCCGCATGGCCCGCCCACGCTGTCACCGGGTGACGCTTCTCGCATCGCTCTGCGTGCTGAACGCGACAACGGCAGTCCGCGCTCAGAACAGAGGCGTGTATCCTCTCGGAATGAGCGCGACCAACTCCGGAGTGACGCCGCTCCCGGGATTCACCTACTCCAACCAGTTGCTTTTCTACTCGCGCGATGAGGCGAAGAGCAATGATGGCTCAACGTTGTCAGTCGCCGGCAACAACGCCCTCCTGATGGACATGAACACGCTGATCTGGGTGAGCCGCAAGGAAATCCTGGGTGGCGCTCACTATTCGGCTTTCGTAACGCTCCCGTTCGCCAAGAACGATCTCACATCCGACGTGAACGGCAAAATCAGCGGAGGGGGCGGATTTGCCGACTCATACTACGTGCCATTCGTCCTGGGCTGGAACAAGGAGCGCGTGGCCCTTCGCATTCTCTACGGATTCCTGGCCCCCACCGGCCGTTTTGTGGCAGACGGCGGTGATAATGTTGGTTCCGGATATTGGACGAACGCCTTCTCGTCTGGCCAGACGTTCTATCTGACTGATGACAGGGCTTGGGCGGTCTCGGCGTACGAGATGTACGAGCTTCATACCACGCAGGAAGGCACCGGCACGCGCCCCGGCGATACGTTTGATCTCGACTACTCCGCGACGCGAACATTCACCCTCACAAAGGCTACCGCTCTACAAGTCGGAGTTGGCGGCTACAATGCACGCCAGACCACAGCGAAGACAGGGCCGGAGATCACGGCGGATCAATCAGAGGAGCGTTACGCCGTCAATGCGCTCGGTTTCGTGACAAATCTGACGCTCGCGAATCGGAGAGTGAACGCGGGCGTGAAGTTCTTCGAGGAATTTGCGAATCGAGCGACGTTCCAGGGTTTCTCCCTGCAGCTGTCCGGCTCGGTGCATTTGTAGTCGCTTCGCATGCGCCAAGGGGATGAAACAAGAGCGTGGGGCTGCAGGGCCTGCGACGCGCGCGCCGTTCTCTCCTTGCGCCTACGCACCCACAAAGGAGTGCATGATGACCACCGGCCCGATGACGACCGTCCGGCACTACATCGACGGTTTCAATAGAGGTGACGCGACGGCGATGGCGGCGGCGTTTGCCATTCCGGGGTCGATCCTAGACGGCATGGCTCCGCATGTGTGGCACGGGCCGACCGCCGCTCAAGATTGGTACAGAGACGTGTTGGCGGAAGGTGAGGATGCAGGTGTTTCAGGTTATGCGGTTACTCTGGGCGAGCCGCTGCATGTCGACGTCACCGGGGATAGCGCGTATGTCGTCGTTCCCGCGTCCATGACATTCACGACCCGCGGCAGGCAGGTCACTCAGTCCGGCGCGCTTTTTACTGTGGCGCTTCACAAGCTCAACCAGGAGTGGCGGATCGTGGCCTGGGCCTGGGCAAAAGGTAGTACGGCCATCCCATAGCCCGCTCACCTCCATGCAAGAGTCCGCCGCGGCGATCTACGCGTCGATCATCGCGAACCTGCTCATCGCGGTGCTCAAGTTCACCGCGGGGCTCGTCACGGGCAGTTCCGCCATGGTGGCGGAAGGGATCCATTCGGTCGTCGACAGCGCCAACGGGTCGCTACTGCTCGTCGGCCAACGCCGGAGCCGTCGACCGCCAGACGACAGCCATCCGTTCGGCTACGGGCACGAGATGTACTTCTGGTCGATGGTCGTGGCGATGCTGTTCTTCGGCGTCGGCGGGGGCGTGTCGGTGTATCAGGGAATCCATCGGGTACTACAACCCGAGCCGCTCGAGAATGCCGTCTGGAGCTACGTAGTGCTCGCCGGCGCTGGCGTGATCAATGGCGCATCGTTCCTGATTGGGTTTCGTCAGTTCAGGCGAACGACTGAGGGTCGTGGTTTTTGGGGCACGGTGCGCGCGAGCAAGGATCCGTCCCTGTTCAGCGTCGTACTGGAGGACGTCGCCGATCTGATTGGCGTTGGCATCGCGTTCGTTGCGATCGCGCTCGCGCGAGCGCTCCATGCGCCCTGGATCGATGGCGCCGGGTCGATCGGGATCGGCCTGGTGCTGGCGGGAATCGCGTTTGTCCTCATGCGGGAAAGCAAGGCGCTGCTGATTGGCGAGCGCGCCCGTGGAGACGTCATCGACGCCGCGCACGCTGCCGCCGCTGGCGAGCCGGCGATCCTGGCCATCCGGCAGCTCCTCACGTTGCAATTGGGTCCCGAAGACGTGCTCATTGGGTTCGGCGCCGAGTTTGAGCCCAGCCTTACCGCATCACAAGTGGCTGATGCCGTGGATCGCCTCGAGCGGGTGATCATGTCCGCGCACCCGGAGGTCAGGCACATCTATATAGAAGCGGAGGCCTTACGGGGCCGGCACTAGCGACGTTGGTCCTCCTGAACGATCAGGGATGTGGCCCATGTTACAGTCAACCAAGCGTTGCCGTAGACCGGTAGGGGCGACGACCGCCGTTTGCCTGGCCACAGCGAGTAACCACAACGGCGCGTAGAGAACCAGGGTCGATCAAATGCGGACCAGGTGCCTCCCTGTACCGAAGCGAATGGTGCGTCCTCAGCGTCCAGCGTCCAGCGTCTAACTTCCAACGTCCAACGTCCAGCGTCTAGCGTCTAATTTTGATTGCCCTGTTAGAATCGGAAAACCTGGAGGCGATCTTGAGCGCAACTCAGCCGCGCGTAGTGATCGTTGGCGGCGGATTCGGCGGACTCTCCGCGACGCGCCATTTGGCTGGGGCTCCCGTCAGCGTCACGCTCATCGACAAACGGAACTACAATCTCTTCCGTCCCATGCTGTACCAGGTAGCCACGGGGCTCCTATCCGCCGACGAAATTGCCGGGCCCCTCCGTTCGATCCTCAACCGCCAGCAAAATGTCGAGGTGCTGCTCGACGAAGTCGGCGGCATCGATACGGAGAAGCGGCTGGTGCATTTGAAACAGCACGTGGTGCCGTACGACTTCCTCGTGCTCGCGACCGGGATTGAGTACAACTACTTTGGTCACGAGGACTGGCGTAGCGCCGCGCCGGGCCTCGAATCACTCGACGACGCCGACCTGATTCGCGGCAAGGTCCTGCTGGCCTTCGAGCGCGCCGAGGAGATTGCCGCGCTCGACCACGCGGACACGGAGAAAATACGCCAACTGCTCACGTTTGTCCTCGTCGGCGGGGGGACCGTCGGCGTGGAAATGGCGAGCACGCTGGCGGAAATGTCGCGCATGGCCCTGACGCACGATTTCCGCCACATCGATCCTCGCTCGGCGAGGATTCTCCTGTACGAGGCCGCCCCGCGAGTGCTTCCCACCTTTCCGGAGGTCCTTTCGACCAAGGCAATGCGCCATCTGGAGAGTCTGGGCGTGAAGGTGTTCACGAACACACGCGTCACGAATGTGGACGCCGCCGGCATCGTCGCCAATGGTGAGCGCGTGCCGGCCGCTACGGTGTTGTGGAGTGCTGGCGTGCTTGCGTCTCCCGCAGGCCGATGGCTGGGAGCGGCAATGGACAAGTCGGGGAAGATCATCGTGAACTCGGACTTTTCCGTGCCGGGGCACCCCGAGATTTTTGCGATTGGCGATACGGCGCACATCGTCGCGCCCGCGCGGAATTTGTTGGGCATGAAGGTGAAAGAGCCAATGGTCATGCCCGGGGTAGCACAGCCGGCCATCCAGGAAGGGAAGTACGTGGCCCGCGTGATTCGGCGACGCGCGCAGGGACAGTCGCCGCCGGCGCCCTTCTGGTACTGGGACAAAGGCGATCTCGCGATTGTGGGCCGCACCTATGCCGTCGCGGATCTGCGATTCGTGCGCTTCGCGGGATTCCCAGCCTGGTTTGTCTGGGCCGCAGTGCACATCTATTTCCTGATCGGATTCGCGAACCGCTTCTTCGTGATGCTCCAGTGGGCAGTCACGTTTGTGACGAAGCGGCGCCAGGTGCGCGTGTTCCCGGAGCCAGACGACGCCGCGAAGACGCCGTAGGGGCAACGCCATGCGTCGCCCGCTGGCATAAGACAGGTAACCCGCGCCGGACCAAGCGTCACAGCTGATAGGAGACAGGAGAAAGGAGACCGAGGAGCGCGGCCTCATGGCGCATAGCCCACCCAGGCCACCCAACCTCTTGGTCTCCTTTCTCCTTTCTGCGTCGCTCCTCTCTATTTTGGCCCGCTGTGCGGGCCAAAATCAGTCCGGGGTGCGTGTCCAGGATTTGTCCGGGTTGAACCGCTCCATTTTCTTGAATTCGTCGAGCGTTGCTGGCCCGAGATCTTTCTGGTAGACGACGCCGTCGTGGCTGACGATGAACGTCTTCACTCCAGTGATGCGGTATTCCACCGGCGCAGCTACAAGCGCGAATCCACCGATCATCACGCCTTCTACCACGAAATCCATCTCGCCAAGCGGAGCCGCGGGTCCCTGCCCTTTGAGAATCTTGAACAGATAGCCGTGATACGGCTGTGCGCCAGCGGTGTAGCCTTGTTCGATCGCGCGCGCTATTGCCTCACCAATGGGACCGCCCCAGGTGCCGTCTGGGTTTTGCCACGCGAGACCATCTTGTTTGCCTGGAGTACTGATGACGCGCTGCGCGTATTGGTGCACGGCATACCCTTCGCGCTTCGCGAGGGCGTAATCCTGCTGCGCTACCACGTAGCCACGGCAGATGTGAATGGCATCCAGCTCGTTGTAGCCTATGCGGCGGTAGAGCAGTTCCTGGCGGCCGGCGTTGGCATCGAACGACCACGTGTCGCCGCTTTTCACAATCGGCACGGGGAACGGCCAGTTCTCGTTGCCTACGATGAGGACCGCGCGGTTCCCGGTATTCGGATCCAGGGAAATGCTCTGCTTTTCGTGAGCCTCGGCTGCGAAAGCAGTGGCGCGCTCGCGGTCTTGCGGATACTCGCCGGTGAGAACGAGGTCGTCGCCATCAGGGCCGAAAATGTCTTCGAGCGCGAGCTCGTCGAACTTCCCGGCTGCAGCGACGAGCGCATTGGCAGCTTCTTGGGGCGTAGTAAAGCTCTTGCCGCCAGCGCCGGAGTCTGCGGGAGCAGACGGCGCCGCGTTCGCCGTCGATTGCGCGTGGCCGAAGAGGACCGCTACGAGCAGACACGCGCACGTCGCCGCACCCGCGGTCCGCAGAAGTCGGGAGCGTCTATCGCTCGCAGAAGTTGGTTGCATTCGTGCGCTCCTCAGATCTGCTCTCGCCGGTCACGCGCCTGATCAACGTCGTCCGCGACCACCGCCACCACCCCTGCCGCCACCGCCGCCTCTGGATCCCATGCTCGACGCACCTCGGCTGCCAGCGGAGCGAGCACTCGATCCGTTGAATCCCCCGGAGCCGCCTCCGAAGGCGTCCCGGCTTCCGCCACCGGCGCCCGACAGATCCCGGCCTCCGATGCTATTGGCGCCGGTCGAGCCCGTGCGGGTGCCTGTGCCGCCTCCCTGGGCGGCCCGACTGCTGACATCGCCGCCCTGGGTTTGTTGCCGCGCCCCAGCCTGGGCCTGGCGATTGCCCCCGGCGCCCCCAGCCCCCCCAGCCTGGCGATTGCCCACCGACTCTCCGCGTGTTCCCCCGCCAAACCGATCTGCGGTTGCGCGGTCCCCGTACGGCGCGCCGCCGCGGTGCTGCGCATTATGCTGCCAGTTCGAGGTTCGATTTGCGTTGACGTTGCGGTTGACGTTCGTGTTCCGATTGAAACTGTTGTAATTGTTGACTTGAACGTTGCCCCCACCCCAGCCGGGTCCATAGCCCCAACCACCGCCCCACATCGCCCCCATCGCCATGCCAAAACCAAAAGAGATCGCCATCCCTGCGGCGTAGTAGCCGGGGGGTGGATAGTAAATCGGTGGGTAGGCGTAGACCGGCGGCCCGTACACCGTTACAGGATTGTATGAAGGCACATACACGACTTCGGGGTTGGCTTGTTCGACCACAATCACGGTCTTGTCTTCGACAACCTTGGTTTCGACCTTCTGTTGCTCGGTCGAGGTCAAGGTGCCTTTCTCCTTGGCCTTCGCGCGCATGCGCTGCACCGCATCCATCACGGCGCTTTCCTGAGCGAGGAACGCATTGCCGAGATCGGTGGTCCACTGGATGTCGTCCGCGAGGCGCTTCACCACATCGGGCAAACCCGCCATCGATTGCACGCTCGGGTCCCACGGCTGCTTGGCCACGGCATCCGCCAGCTCTTTGTCTTTCAGGTTCGGGTTCTTGGCAAGCCACTGTTGGAGCTGGATGAGCTCGAGAGGATAGGTTGACGCCACCAAGGTCTGAGCCAGCAAAGGATCTGGATAGAGCGCAATGGGGGCCACGAGTGCGTCGAGCTGATCGGGAGGTAGCGGCTCCGACTTTTGCTCTTGCTGAGACGCGCTCGCCGTCTCCTGGGACTGAGCGGATGCGGCCAACTCACCGCCCACGAGCACGGCCGCACCCAAAGCGCCCATGCAGCGTCGTGTGATTGTCGCGAGCAGTCTCGATCGAGCGTTTTTGTTCGTCATGCCTGCTGCCCCGATCACCGATCAGCGTCCCCTCGTGCTGTCCAGTCGCGGAACGCGGCCGACCGGATAATCTCCCCTAACCATTTGTACAAGGAGGGAAGCCACAAAACACAGTGTGCTTTAGGTGGATAGCGTCCTGTTGAAGTCGCTGAGGGCAGCCAAATGCTCGCCCAGTCACAACGTCAACTCGAGCACGATTCGGCGCCGCGACTAAGCCTCGTTGCTCGGTTCCCTTCTCTTTGGCAGGAGCACGTAGGACACGGACCAACGTGCGGCGAGTTGGTTTGCACTAAGGTCGCATGGTGAACGAAGGATGGCCGGCGTTACCGTCAGACAACCGGTGCCATACACCGGTAGGGGCGACGCCTGCGTCGCCCGCCGTTTGCCTATCCATGACCGAGCCCAATCCTCTCGAGAGCGATTTCTCGCTGGTACTCGGTGGGCCCATCTTCCAGATCTATCGGAAGGCACACCTCTCGGGAACCGCGTTGGAGCTTTTGCAGCGTCGAATGGCGGTCATCACGCTGATCGCCTGGCTCCCGTTGCTGGGTCTCACGCTTGCGCGATATGCAGGTGGCGGCATCAGTCCACTCTCCTTTTTTCGTGACGTGGAGGCGCACGTTCGCTTCCTCATCGCGCTACCGGTCCTCATCGCCGCCGAGGTAATTGTTCACCGGCGACTGCGTCTGGTCGTACGCAATTTCGTCGTCCGAGAGATCGTACGTCCCGAGGACGTGCCCGCCTACGATCGCGCACTCGCATCAGCCATTCGACTGCGGAATTCTGTTCCCCTAGAAGTCGGGTTGATGATCGCCGTGTACACCTTTGGTTTGGTGCTCTGGAGTTATCGCGCCCCGCCGGGTTATCCAACCTGGTATAGCGTGAGTGGCGACCGTTGGCGGCTGACGCCAGCCGGCTTCTGGTACGTCTTCGTCAGCATCCCGCTCTTCCAGATCATTCTGCTGCGTTGGTACCTCAGGCTGCTCATCTGGTTTCGTTTCCTGTGGTACGTCTCCAGGTTGAACCTGCATGTCGTTCCCACTCACCCCGATCGCTGCGGTGGGCTCGGCTTCCTGGGCAGAGCCGCGTATACGTTCGGGCCGATCCTGTTCGCGGAAGGAGCGTTGCTCTCGGGTCTGATCGCCACCAGCGTTCTGTACGGAGGAGAAACCTTGATGTCCTACAAGGTCGAGGCCGTGGGCTTCGTTGCGCTCTTTCTCTTCTTCCTGCTTGGGCCACTCTTGATGTTCACCCCGGCGTTGCTTCGCAACAAAAGAAAGGGATTGGCGGATTATGGCCTGTTCGGTGAACGATACGTCCAGGGGTTCGAGCAGAAGTGGATCTTGCAGGCGGCCCCGACCGGCCCACTCCTGGGAAGTCCCGACATCCAGTCGCTCGCCGATCTCGGCAACAGCTACGGTCTCGTGCGCCAGATGCGCGTGTTTCCATTCGGAGCCCAGGACATCGTCAATCTCGCGTGGGTCACCGCCTTACCGCTCCTGCCGCTCCTGCTCACAGTCTTCTCAGTGGATGAGCTCATCAAGCGGGTATTCAAGGTCTTGTTCTGACTCGGTCCCGACATTTGTCCGGCGTCTAGCGTCCAACGTCTGGCGTCGTGGGTGACAGTAACAACAACGGCCGGACACGGCCGGCCTGAAGGTGTGCACAGACTCACCCCCGGCGGGTAGGGGCGACGCATGCGTCGCCCTCTAGCGTCTAGCGTCCAGCGTCCAGCGTCCAGCGTCTCAGCCCTTGGTCCTACGGACCAAAGGCCACCTCGTGATTGCGCCAACGAGCCGCGTGTGCAACCCCACGGCTGCGTACATGACTCAGGCAGACCTTGGTCATGATTGCCGTAGAGGCGCGCGCGCTTTTGACTGATACCCATATCTGATCGTGCGTCGGCAAGGGGCGGAGCGCAGGTCGGCGCCACGTCCCACATGACCGGCGCCACCGCGACCGCGCGTCCGTCCACGGCGCATGCACAGCAACCCTCGCAGGCATGTCTCAACGCCAAGCGGTCGTCGTCGTTGTCCTCCTTGCGAGCGTGCTCACCGCCTCGGCCTATGGCCAGACGACGGCCGGTGCGGCGGCCGACACCGCGACCGCCACGCAGAGATCCCAGCAGCCGCCAATAGCGTGCGAATCGCAACTGGGTCAGCGCACCCATTGCCCGGCAAACACATCGAAGGGCGTGGTGCTCGCGGGCTCGACGGGCGCGGCGCCGTGTTTGCTGGGCAAGACGTGGGGCTACGACGACACCGGCATCTGGGTGGCCGACGGATGCAGTGGTAAGTTCGAAACGGGCGAGGTCAAGCAAGCGGCAACAACGAAGAAAGAGACCCCCCGCTACGTCCCCAACCTCGGATTCCTGCTCTTCGACGGTGACAAAGGCCAGATCTACTTCCGACTCTTCACGTACGCGCGCTATCTCAATCAACTCGGCCTCGATCCCATATACGTCGACCATTTCGGCGTCAGCCACTCCGTGCAGCTGCGCCAGGATATCCAACTGACGAAATTCTTCGCCCCATTCGCGGGTTGGTTCCTGACGCCGCAGTTCCGGTACTACCTCTATGTCTGGTCGGCCAACACCTCACAGGGCCTGCCGGCGCAGGTCGTCGGCGGCGGCAATTTCAGCTGGACGTTCAACAGGTTCCTGACGCTTGGCGCCGGGATCTATGCTCTGCCGTCAGTGCGAAGTACTGAGGGCCAGTTCCCCTACTGGCTGGGCGTCGACGACCGCCTCACCGCGGACGAGTTTTTTCGCGGCTCGTACACGCAAGGCATATTCATCAAGGGCGAGCTGACCTCGAAGCTCAAGTACTCCGCGATGCTCGCAAACAACTTGAGCACCCTTGGCGTGAGCGCGGCACAACTCGACAACAAACTTGGCACGCAGAGCGCCTCACTCGTGTGGCTGCCCTCAACCGGGGAATTTGGCCTGTACGGGACGTTCGGCGACTACGACGACCACCAGCAGGTCGCCACGCGGCTCGGCGCGCATTATACGCATAGCCTCGAAGACGCACAGAGCCAGCCCGGAACGGAAAGCATCGAGAACACCCAGATTCGCCTCACGGACGGCAGCATCATCTTCACGCCCGATCTGTTTGGTCCCGGGATCACGGTGAACAAGCTGGATTACCAGATGACGAGCTTCAATGGCGGCATCAAGTACCGGGGCGTGGCGCTCGAGGGCGAGTTCTACAGTCGCTGGCTGAACAACTACCGGGGCACGAATATCGATGGCCTCCACACCATCAATGACGTCGGCTACCAGATGCAGTCGTCCGGGATGGCCATACAGAAGTTCCTGCAGGTATATGTCAGCGGATCGCAAATTTTCGGCAGCTACGGCAACGCGTCGGAGCTTCGCGCGGGCGCCAACTGGTACGTGATCGGTCAGCGCGGACTGCGTCTCAACGCCGAATGGATTCACCTGGTCCATTCGCCGGTCGGATACCTGGCCGTGCCCTATCCCGTCGGAGGCAACGGCAATCTGTATAGCGTCGCCTTCGAGATGAACTTTTAACGCGCCCGCGGCCTGCGATACTAACCAATGCGGAGGACGACCTTTCCAAGCACGTGTCCTTGTGCAAGCCTCTGGTGCGCCTTGGCTGCCTGCCCCAGAGGATACGAGCTGTCGATGGGCACCTGCAGGCCGGCCGCATCCACCGCGCGGCTGAGGCGCCGGAACTGCGAGACGCCTGGCTCGCCATCGTACGACACGACTTTGATCCCGCGCCGCTTTCGCGGCGGCGACTCGACGCCGTTCGGGTAGGCCACCCGCCCGCCAGCGCGCAGCGCATCGAGGCAGCGCCGGAGTCCCACACCTCCGGCGAGTGCCAGCACGGCATCGACCCCCGACGGTGCGAACGTCTTCGCCGCGAGCGCGATGTCTTCCTTCCGGCCATCCACAGCGGCATCCGCGCCAAGCCGCTTCACCAGCGCCACCCCGTCAGCGCCAGAGGCGGATGCGAGCACACGGGCGCCGCGAAGCTTGGCGAACTGCACGGCCAGCGTGCCGACCCCGCCCGACGCACCATGCACAATGATCGTTTCACCGCGTCGCATGTGAAGGGCGTCGTCGATCCCCTGAAGAGCCGTGAGGCCGACGGCCGCAATGGCACCGGCTCGCCGGAGATCGAGCGTGTCGGGGATCACCGCAACGTCGTCCGCCGCGACGGCCACGTACTGCGCGTAGAACCCACCCTTCGGATTCGCGAAACCGGACCCGTAAACAAGGTCGCCGATCGCGAGCCGCCTGACGCGGGCCCCCACCGCGGCAACAATCCCCGACCCGTCCGTGCCGAGGATGAGCGGGAAGCGCGGGCGACGCCCACTCGGCCACCAGCCGGCTCGCATGTCCGCATCCCACTGGGCTACGCCGGCCGTGTCCACGCCGATCAGTACTTCGTTCGCCTGGATCGGCGGTACGGGCACCTGATGCAGCGTGAGCACCTGCGGGCGCCCAAACCGATCGATCGCAGCAGCGCGCATGGTTTCTTTCACTACAGGCACTCCCTGACGGTTTGTGCGATATGCTCGGCATCGATCCCGGCGACGCTCAAGAGCTCTGACGGCGTGCCAGAGGTCGGCATCGCGCGCACCGCCAGCTTGATCACAGTCAGTGTTGTTTCCATCGCTCCGGCGAACGCATTAAGGACCGCATCGCCCAGCCCGCCCTCGTACCAGTGATCTTCCACTACCACGAGCCGACCTCCCGTGACCCGCGCTGCCTCATGCAACGCCTCTACATCGATCGGCTTCACCGAATACGCATCAATGACTCGCACTCGGATGCCCTCCGACTGAAGCTGTTCGTACGCGCGCAAGCTCTCGTGCAGCGTGATACCGGCAGCGATGATCGCGACCTGATCCGCATCTGAATGCCGGACCGCCTTGCTCCCGCCAATGGCAAACGTTTCGCCAGCGGGATAGATGACCGGTGTCGCGCCGCGGGTTGCGCGCAGATAAGAGATGCCAGGCAGGTCAGCCATTGCGGCCACGAGATGTGCCGTCTGGTTGGCATCACAAGGGTACAGCACGGTGCTGCCATGAACGGCCCGCATCATCGCCAGATCTTCGAGGGCCATCTGCGATGGCCCGTCCTCCCCGATGCTCACGCCCGGGTGCGTCCCACACAGGCGAATGGTTGCATTCGACACAGCCGCCATGCGGATTTGGTCGAAGGCGCGGCTCAAGAAGGCGGCGAAGGTCGCGGCAAATGCCCGCTTTCGCAACACGCTGAGGCCGACGGCGGCTGAGACGAGTTGTTGCTCCGCGATGTACATCTCGAAGAATCGATCGGGATAGGCTGTGTTGAACTCCTCGGTGAACGTCGAATTGGATACCTCGCCGTCGAGGACCACGACGTCCGGCCGATTCGCGCCAACCGCCACGAGCGCGTCGCCGAACGCCTTCCGGACCGCTTCTTCGCTCCCGACCTGGTACACTGGCAGCTTCAACGGCCGGCCCGGGCGTTGGGTCGACGGTTGTAGTGGCGCGGGCTGGGCGACGGCCACAATAAGGTGACGTTCACCGCCTAGCTCCTCGATGGCTTGTTTCGCCTGGTCGCGATTGAGGGGCTTGCCATGCCACCCTTCCTTGTTCGCCACGAGCGGCACCCCGGAGCCCTTCACCGTCTTGGCAACGATGCACGTCGGTTGCTCGGTCTGCGCGAGCGCTTCCTCGTAGGCGCCATCGATGGCGGCTGCGTCGTGGCCGTCGATCTCGATGGCGTGCCATCCGAAGGCCCGCGCACGGGCGGCGTAGACAGGTGCGTCCCAACCCAGCTCCGTGGGCCCTCGCTGACCCAAGCGGTTCATGTCCAGAATGGCGATCAGGTTGTTCAGCTTGTAATGGCCGGCCTTGTCGAACGCCTCCCAGATGGATCCTTCGGCCATCTCGCTGTCACCCAGCAATGTCCACACGGTGAAGGGCAGCTTGTCCAGATACTTGCCACCGAGCGCCATGCCAACACCGATCGGAAGGCCCTGCCCCAAGGAACCGGTCGCGACATCCACCCACGGCAAGCCTTGCGGCGCGCCGTGAGACTCCAGGCTCTGCAAAGGCTTCGGATGTCCTTCGAGCCGGCTGCCCAACGTCCGCAGCGACATCAGCTCTTCGTCCGTGATGACGCCGGCCGCTTTATACATCGCATAGAGCAGCGGACTAGCATGGCCCTTGGAGAAGATGAGGCGGTCGTTGTTCGGGTTGTCTGGACGGGGCCAGTCGTATTTGAGGTATTTGGTTAGGAGCACCGCCATCAGGTCAGCGGCCGACATCGAGGATGTCGGGTGGCCCGATCCGGCCGCCGTGGTGCACCGGATACTGTCGACCCTGAGTTGGCTTCCCAACTCCCGGATGCGCTGCACGTCGTCCACGACCATGCTCCTTCCCTCGGGAATGGACCCGTCGATTCAAGGGAACGGGATGCGCATGAAGTTGGCCAACAAGGCTTGCGAAACGCCGCTATTGCGCGGCAAATGCCTTGCCGCGGACCGTCGCGTAAACCGAATCGAAGACCCTGAGTCTGTTGATATTCGCCACACCACCGATCACGATCGGATTGGCGAGATACAGGACCCTGCCATCCGCGCTCGTGAATGCCGGCCAGGGCGGCAGGCCCGGTCCGTTCGGATCACCCGATCGCGCAAAGTTTACCCAATAGCTGGACATTTCCTCGGCCAGGTTCCGGTCTGCGGCGCTCCAGTGCCACGGCTCCTGTTCCAAATGGTCGAAGACGTACCAGAGTTCAGCGAAGTGGCTCGCGCCCCAGCCCTCGTACACCGAGCCAACCGGAAATGGCGGCCGCTGTCTGAACGAGTAGTAGTAGACCTGGCTCTTCCCCGTTCCGGCCTGCAACCTCGCCCAGGCCCACATGTCCCAGCCGAAGCGGAGGTCGCGCTCGAGATCGAGCCGCGCCTGCCGTGCCTCGTCGTCGGTCCCAAACGGATACGCGGCGACAAGAGGAGCCGGCAGCTCGCCCCAGCTGTGCGTCAAGTCGCTCCGGAAGGTTGCGGCCTTCACCTGAGCAACATCCACCAACGAACGCGCCTCATCGGCGTTCGAACCGACAAGCACCGCGACATCGTTCCGTTGCCCTGAAGCGAAGGCTTCGTAGGGTGTGACGGGAAGCACCCAGGGCTCGATCACCGGATGGCTGACCTCGCCGGCGTTGCCGCCAAGCAGGGTCGCCGCCGGCAATTCTCGGAGTTGCTGGAGCGAGGTCACTCCCAGCGAAGCCGCGTACTTCTCACCGTCGCGTTCCGCATTGGTTAGCAGGTACGCTGGTGCGAGCTGGATCGGCTCAAAGAGACCACCGCTCTCGCCGATGGCGCGCTGAAACAGCCCCTTCGCGAGGGGCGAGGCCATCAGAATGCTGACCGATATCGCCCCGGAGGATTGACCGGCGATGGTGACGCGTTTCGGGTCGCCGCCAAACGCCGCGATGTTCCTCTGAATCCATTGCAGGGCGGCGAGCTGGTCCATCAGTCCATAGTTCCCTGACGAGCGGTGCGTCGATTCACGGGTCAACTCCGGGTGTGCAAGAAAGCCAAGGGGACCCAGTCGATAGGCGATGGTGACAGCGATCACGCCTTTGTGGGCGAGGCGGTCGCCCCAATAGAGGGGCATCGAAGCGGATCCATTGCGGTAGGCTCCCCCATAGATCCAAACGATCACGGGAAGTTGCGCATGCGCGCGGCTCGCCGGAGTCCAGATGTTGAGGTACAGGCAGTCCTCGTTGACCACCGGCGGCGCCTCGCCGGGCATGGATACACCACGCTGCATACACGCGGGGGCAAACGCATCGGCCTTTCGAGTGCCAGACCAGGCTGCGACACGTGCGGGCGGTCGCCACCGCAAATCACCGACCGGAGGAGCGGCGAACGGCACACCTTTGTAGACGTTCACGCCGCTGTGGCGTGCTCCGGATATCGCGCCGCCCTCTGTCCGCACCGTCTGTGCGCGAGGAGAGGAAGTGCAAAGAAGGCTCGAGAGACTCAGCGCCAAACCCGTCGTTATCGGAGATCTCATGTCCCAGGGTACGGCGGGACGCACGCGATTGTTTCGGCGCAGCCGATCGATCTCAGTGTGCCGACCCAACTCCATTGTGGACGATGAACAGCCCGTCCGGATCGTATTTCTTCTTGATTTGGGCGAGACGCGGATAGTTGCTGCCCCAGTACGCGTGCTCGAAGTCCTTCTCGAAGTAGTTGCTCTCGCTCACGTACGCGCCCGTGTCTCCTGTGACGGCTCGAAGTTGATCGACAGAGCGATCAATGCGCTGCGCAGCTCGTCGCCCTTCCTCAATCGACGGCTCGAACCCCGCAATTCCCGGATAGGCGGGTCCTTGACCATCAGCCACGATCGCCAATGCGAAAGCGGTGAGGACTGAAGGATTCGTCGCGGTGTCTTTCGCCGCGGCGAGGACGTCGCTCGGCGCGCCCGCCAATCCCTTGTTGAAGTGCAATTCCACACCTGACTGGCGAGACGCGCCAAATAATGCATCAGCGAGGCGCTGTTGAGAGTCGCCTTCAAGCAACGACGCTGGCAGCCACAGCGACTCGTAACCCCAGATGAACCATCCCACTTGCCCGCCGTCCCCTTTCCACCACGCATTATTGGGTCCGGCACCCGGCCGATCGTCCAACGTGAAGATAGGCTGCGCCAGGTGTGCCAGCAGGTGATCGAAGAGTCCGATGAACGGGTTCGAGTTGGGGAAGGCCGTCTCGGGCCAATGCGCTTTCCACCATTGCACGTCCCACATGTGCTGCGCGGGCCAGCTCCCGATAGTCACCCTCGATTTAATCGAATACAGGTTGGGCGAACGCGTGGCCCAGTCCAGGAAGGGCTGCCACGTTTTCTTCGCCTCGTCAGTGTCTAATCCTTGAGAGAGCATCGCGATCTCGAGCGTGTTGTCGGAATGCACGCGTGCCTGCTCTCCCCAATGCTCGTTGAAGAGATGCTCGCGATAGAAGCTCAGGAACTCTCGGATGAGGCGTCGATAGGCATCATCGGATGCCGCTTTGATCGCGAAGCTGGCGGCACCGAAGAATTCGGGAAGATCGTGCAGCCTGAGCGTGAGGCTGCTCACGACACCGAAGGTGCCCCCTCCGCCCCCTTTCAGTGCCCAGAACAGATCAGGATTTGTGCACGCATTCGCGATTCGCACCGTGCCATCGGCAGTGACGACTTCGGCTTGCAACAGGCTCGCTGCGGCAGTGCCGTAGTGCTTCGAGTGGCTACCAAAGCCGCCGCCTTGAACGAGTCCGGCCACGCCCACCGTCGTGCAGCCTCCGCCTTGCACGTATTTCCCACCCTGCGTCGTCACAGCCTGGTAGGCCTGCATCCAGATCGTTCCGGCGCCAAGCGTGACCGCGGGTTGTGGCTGCATCGCGCGTTCGCATCCTTGCGGAACGAATGCGCTGTGCATGGCGATGGCGTGCATATGCCTGGTCCAAACGAGAAGCGAGTTGGGTGCGTTGGAAGTCCCCTGATAGCTGTGGCCGCCCCCTTTCACGACGAGCCGAACGTTGTTTTCGCGGGCGAATCTGACCGCTTCGGCAATATCGTTGGCATGTCGTGCCGCGACCGCGTACACGCTCGGTTTGGTAGCCCACGCATCGACCCATCCCAGAGTCTGCGTGAGGCCAGGCTGATCGCCCACGTAATATGGATTGCCCAGATCCTTGATGAGACGGGTGGCTGCGGCACCTGTGGGATCCGTTTTCAATATGGAAAGCGGAAAGTCGATGGGAATCAGATTGCCACCGACCGCATCGTTGAGACGCTTCCATGCCGCGTCCGATGGCCACCCGGCACGGGTGGACCGGCGCAGGCGAAACCGCTGACTCGACCACAGGTGGCGTGACAGGATCGGGGGCAGAGCGCCCCATCCCAGCGCCTGCAAGAAGAGTCGTCTGTTCATGGAGGCTGGACCTTCGCCGATTCGAGTAGTGAATGCCGAAGTCGCCGAGAGATGCGGCCATGCCAGCGCACGCGTGGTGAGTGAGTATACTCGCCCAGCTCGAATTGTGTATTGAGACCACCCTGCGCGACTGGGGGCGGCGCAGCCGATCGGAGGGGACGCTCGCGGCACCGGTGGTGGTAAAGGGCTAACCCGTCAGACGAGCTCGCATGCGTTGTATGCTACTTGACTGCTTACAGTTTCATTTGGCAATATCGTAATATGCGTAATTACACTGGTGCTCCATTATATTGCGTTGTGTGACCGATCGCGTGTCCCGGACCCATCCCTGCGTCTTGGTGCTTGGACTCGAGGCGAGCGGTTGTCGCCGTTCGCCGAGAACGCAGGGTTGCGGTGATCCGACAGCGGCGCGCGCCACAACACTACGATCACGAGGGAGTCGTTTGTGAGTGAATCGAATCAGGACCACGCCGCGAAGCTGAGCGACCAACTCTGCTTCGACCTGTACGCGGCCGCACGGGCGGTCACCCGTGCCTATGGGCCAGCCCTCGCCGCTGTGGGGCTCACCTACCCACAGTACCTGGTCATGACCACACTATGGCAGCACGCCCCGCGCACGGTGAAGGAGCTGGGGCAGAGGCTCGATCTCGACTCCGGCACGCTGTCGCCGCTTCTCAAGCGACTCGAGTCGGCTGGTCTGGTGACCCGCCACCGCCGCCCCGATGACGAGCGCACAGTCGAGATCGCCCCGACGGCCAAAGGACGCGCGCTGGTCCGCGACGCTGCCGGCGTGCCGAGGGCGATGGCCGGCGCGATGGGGATCTCGGCTCAGGAAGCGAGACGCACCCGCGCCATATTGGGAAAACTGATCGCGTCCCTCGGGCGCACCCCGGACGACGAAGCGACTCTCGTGGCGGAGGCCGGCGACGCATCCCCGCGCCGTGCGGCCTCGTGATTGGCCACCTCGTCGCCACTGGTTGGCCTGTCCGCTTTGTTGTCGTGCCGGTGCTCCTCGTCGGGCTCCTCGTGACACGGTGGCTGCTGCGCCGAACGCGATCGCCGGCCGGCTGGCGCGCCCCGTCCGTTTGACGAGCGTTTGCGCGGCAGACGGCGTGGCAGAGCCGCTCGACCGCGGCCACGACGGTCGCGGCCGCTTACGCCACCGTTCGGCTTAGGCTCTATTATCGGGCCGCACGTCGCGTGCGGCCATCCTCTGCGCCTTCGGTCGTCTGGTCGGCGCGCCGGGCGAGCGACGTCGTCACTTCTTTCAAAAGGGCGCGGAGCCGCTGGCCCGCGTCCGCCGTCAGACCCATGGCGGACGCCATCTTGGTCGGCACGCCTGCCGCCTCGCGCAGGAGCGCGGTTCCCTTCAATGTCAGGGCGACCTCGACCGCGCGCTCATCCTCCTGGCGCCGGCCGCGGGTGACCAGGCCGGATGCGTCCAGTCGCTTGAGGAGCGGCGACAGGGTGCCCGAATCGAGCTCTAGTCGGTCGCCAAGCTCGGTGACAGTGCGCGGCGCGCGCTGGCGCAGCGCCACCATGACCAGGTACTGCGGGTAGGTCAGCCCCAGCGACGACAGGAGCGGCCGATAGGCGCGTGTAACGGCCCGCCCCGTAGCACAGAGATCGAAACACAGGCTCTCGCTCAGGTCGGCTGCCTCTACTATGTGCTTCAGATTTACCACGGATGACCTCTCGTCAATCGAGACGACTGGAGCGTCGGAGGAGCTGCGCTCGCCCGCGTACCTGCGAGCCATCGGGCGACTCCGTGGCGGCGCGTCACCGGCGACCCCTGCTAGCGCTCGCTCCGCGGCGGCGCCTTGGTGGGCGCTCGTCGCAGACGCTTGACCTATAATATAACGATCAATCAAGTTGTCAATGATTGTCTATTGACAATTTCATTTGTACACGATAGAATAGTACACCAAGGGATTGGAGGTGGCGGCGCCCGATCGACTCCCGCGCCACCGCCCTCACCACACTCCCCGCTCCAGGAGGTCGTATGCTCGCCCGACGGCACGTTCAAACCATGGTGACGCTCACGGCGCTGGCCGCGATCGCAGCGTGTAACCCGTTCGCCACCAAACCGAAGGTCGGCCAGATTGATCCTGAGAACTCCTCCGCCAACTTGGGATGGAATGCGACGCTGTCGACGCCCGGTGGCATGACGGGAGCAGTCGACCTCCACGGTACTGCAACGCTCGTCTCACATGGCTCCGGCAAGAGCGTCGCGACCATAGCAATCAGCAACGCGGCGCCGAGCGGCGTGCACCCGTGGCACGTGTATCAGGGGCAATGCGGCGATAATGGCGCTGTCGTCGGCTCGGCGACCGCGTACCCGCCGCTCAACGTCAATGGGGCTGGGACCGCGACCGCGATGGCGACGTTGCCACTCGAGCTCCCCACCTCAGGTACCTACTACGTCGCCGTGAATGCGTCGGCAGCCAACATGCAGACGGTTTTGGCCTGCGGAAATTTGGCACCGCCGAACGCCGGCTAACGCCACGCGCACGCCGGCGTGGATCGCTGATCCAGTGCTGACCTCACGCCGGCTGGGCCGTGTACCAGCCGGCGGTGAGCGCCGGAGCCAGACGATGGGCTGGCGGACTATGGACATGTTGCGCGCCGTCTCGGTCGCGATCGGCGTGTACTTCGCGTTTCGCGCCATCTGGGCGGCGAGCACGGTCCTCCTCGTGGTCTTTCTCGGTATCCTGTTCGGACTTGCCGTGTCGGCCGGCGTCGACCAGCTCGCGGGCGCGCACCTAGGGCGCTGGCACCTGCCGCGCGCCGTGAGCGCCGCCGCGATCGTGCTCGGCCTTTTTGGATCGCTTGGTAGTATCGGCGCAGCAATGTATCCGACCCTGGCCGAGCAGGCCCAGGAGATCCAACGCCGGCTACCAGAGGCTGTGCGCAAGGTCTCCACGTGGACGACGGCCGAGGAGGGCGGAATCGTCCGCGCGATCGCCGGGCATCGCGCGGTCGATAGGGCACTGCCAGGGCCCGCGATCCCCCGCCCTGCTGCCGCGAGCGGCCCCGATCGAGCGCCGCCCTCTGGCGACACATCCGATATCGCCGCACGGGTCTCCGACCAGGCGACCGCGCTGACCCGATTTCTGTTTGGTTTCGTCGGCTCGACCGTCGAGGTGATCGTCTACGCGCTCCTGATCCTCTTTGTGGGCGTCTATGTCGCGGCCGACCCCACCCTCTACCATCGCGGCCTGCTTCACCTGTTTCCGCACCGGGCACGCGAACGCGCCGGCGACGTCTTGAGCGCGATCGCGCTCGTACTCCGAAAATGGCTCGTGACGCAGGCGATCGCGATGCTCACGATTGCCGCCGTCTGGGCAGTGGCGCTCTCGCTCCTCGGGGTTAAAGCCGCGCTGGCCCTAGCTGTGATCGCGGGGTTCCTCGAGTTCGTGCCGACCATTGGGCCAACGCTCGCCGTGGTGCCGGCGCTTGCGATGGCACTGCTGGACTCGCCCCAGAAGGCAGCGTCGGTGCTCGTGGTCTATCTCATCATCCAAGGCATCGAGTCCAATATTCTGATCCCGATGCTTATGAAGGGGCAGATTCATCTCGCTCCCGCGCTCACGATCGTGGCGCAGGCGCTCATGACCCTCGCGTTCGGCTTTTTGGGACTTATTGTCGCCGTCCCGCTGACGGCCGCGCTCATCGTCCCGGTCAAGCTGCTCTACGTCGAGGACGTGGTCGGCGACGGCATGACCGACGGTGAGACTGACCCCGCGAGCGCCATTCTGGTCGGACAGCTCGCGACGTAGACTCGGCAGGCGCCGCGCACACGCCCGCACCGCTCGAGGCGCAATGGTCCTCCTCGCCGGCTCCTGCGTCTCGATCCAAGACATATGACGGCCAATACAGTTGTCTCCTATATCGTCGACTCCTATTCTCTATTGACTTATCGCATTGCGCACAATATAATGGTAGGCGAGTGCTGAGGCCCGCACGCCACGGACTCGCCGAGTCGCGCGTGCCGCCACACTCTCGGCCCGGGAGGGCCCCGTGCGCATGCAACGCTCTCTGCAGATCCTAACTGTTCTCACGACGCTCGCGACGGTCGTCGCGTGCGGAACGTACGGGAGAGGGGTGAAGAGCCCGAGTCCCGAGTACGCCTCCACCACCGTCGTCTGGGACTCCGGTCCGATCGACCGGGACTACAATAGCCAGCGAACCGAATTAGACGCGCGGCACACTCAAGAGATCGCCAACCCACGAGCTGGCGAATCGTCGGATCAAATGAAGGACCGGCAAGGAGCAGAGAGCAAGGACCTCGATGCGCGATACGCAGCGGGCAAAGCGTCTCACTCCGATAGCGTGCCGGCGTCGGATCATGGACACGACGACAAGTCTCGCTAGCCCGAGGCGGGTGGACGTGGATCGTGCGGTGTGACCGCACGATCCCGTGCGGAGAGGGGACGAGAAGATTCCCTTAAGGTGGAGGCTGCAATGACGTGGAAATGGAGTGCCCGCGGACACCTCTTGAGCATGGGGGTGGTGCTATCGTTGCTCGCCAGCTCGGCATGTGCATCACATCCACCCTACCAGCATCCGGATCTACGCACGGACTCCCACGGCGACGTCGTGAATCAACATCCGGGCGATGCCGCTCGCTCTACGCGCCAGGCACCGCCCCCGGCTCAGCACGCAACGCCGCCGGCGCAACCTGGGCCGGAGTACAGCTGGGGGTCGGGCCAATACAGCTGGGACAGCAACGACTTCCAATCCCGTGGCGGCGGGTGGGCCGTTCCACCCACCGGGTATTACGCCTGGACCGCGGGCAGCTGGGAAAAAAGCCGCACCGACAACTGGGTCTATGTCGAAGGCCACTGGCAGTAGGAGCGAAGTGTCGATAGCAGCGGTCCATTGTTGGTTAGTCCGCCTTCCCGTGATGCGATCTGGCGCGTACCTCAAACATCAGGAGCTCCAATGTTGTTCACAATCGCGGCCGTGCTCTTCATCCTCTGGATCTTAGGATTCGGTGTATTCCACGTGGCAGGTGGCTTGATTCACTTGCTCCTGGTTCTGGCGGTCATTTCACTACTCTGGCAATTGATTGCTGGGCGACGGGCAGTCTAGTGCAAACCGCGAACCGAGGCCGTACCATGCGCTCCATCGCCCTGCTGCGAGGCGGTATGAAGGTCACGATGGGAGTGCTTGCGTCGCTGCTGTTGCTGTCCGCGCCGGCGGCTGCGCAAGAGAGAAGTGGCGGCGATCACGGTGGCCAGGAAGGCGGAGCCGGCGGCCACACGGTCGGCGGTGGACACATTCCCGCGCATGGTCCCGTCGCGTTCAAGGGCGGACAACATGCGGGCGAACCACACGGGCCCCCGAAGGGACAAGCGTTCGTGGATCAGCCGGGACACCCGAACGCCCCTCACGTTCACGCCGACAATGATGAGTGGGTCGGTCGAACGGCGCCCAATGATCCGCATTACCACCTGGATCATCCGTGGCAGTACGGACACTTCACCGGGGGGTTCGGGCCGACCCATACGTTTCGCTTGGCCGGTGGCGGCCCCGGTCGGTTCTGGTTCGGGGGCAACTACTTCAGTGTCGCGCCCTACAATGTTGGCTACGCCGGTGACTGGCTGTGGAACTCCGACCAGATCGTGATTTACGAGGACCCCGATCAGGTAGGGTGGGAGCTAGCGTATAACCCGAGGCTGGGGACGTATGTCCATGTGATGTATCTCGGGAACCACTAACGAGACACAGTGAGCCCGCGGTCACTCGCAGCACTGAGAGTCTCATGACGATCCCGCTCTTCTCCGCACCCGTTGGACCCATCACGGAACACCGCCGGCGCCGGCGGCGATGGCAGCGACGACGACATTGGGGCACGGTGCTGCTCAGACGGGCCGTCGTGTTGGAGGCGGGGGCCTTGGTTGCGCTGGTGATCTGCATCGTCCTGGTGCTGGACTAACGACCGACACTGCAACATCAGTCCCCCGGCCGACTCGACGACGCGCATTGTCCTTATGCAATGGCGCGCGACGGTGAGTCGGCCAGGGGAGCTCCCAGCGCCGCGGGACCGCATCCGCCAATCGAATGACGAGCGATCGACTACATCAGGCGCTTGGACCCCCTTGCACGTGTGGTCAACCCGGCACCGCACATGGCATGGTCAACGTGAACGTTGAGCCGACGCCAAGGGTGCTGACGACCGTGACATCGCCGCCCATCGCTCTCGCCAGATCGCGGCTGATGGCGAGGCCGAGTCCCGTACCTTCGTCCGTCCCCGTCAGCCGCCGGCCAACCTGGACGAACGGCTCGAAGAGCGTCTTGATGTGCTCGGCCGCGATCCCGCGCCCGGTGTCGCACACGGTCAGGTCGACCGCGGCCGCCGTTCCGGATCGGGAGATTGAGGTCGCGTCGTGGACGCGACGCCGACGGTCGGACGGTATAGCCGCCAGTGTGATGCTGCCGCCGGCGTCTGTGAACTTGATCGCGTTGGACAGCAGATTGAGCAGGATCTGGAGCACTTTCTCCAGATCCCCGTGGAGAACGAGCGTGGGGACGCAGGGCGTGCGCACGAACGCAAGGCCTTTTGCCGACGCCAGCGGCTCGACCATCTGCGCGGCGCCGTCGAGTACCTCGCTCACGGGGCTGTCCACATTGACGAACGGAACCTCCCGCGATTTGAGCCTTGCGAAGTTCAGTACGTTGTTGATGAGGCCGAGCAGGTGCTTACCTGCCGTTTGGATTCGACCCAGCGCGTCCAGCTGCGCCACGGTTACCGGCCCGCGCAGGCCAATCGCGACGAGTTCCGTGTACCCCAGAATCGCGTTCAGCGGTGTGCGCAGCTCGTGGCTCATCGACGTGAGAAACGAGGTCTTGACCTGATTGGCGTGCTCCGCGTCTTTGCGCGCAGTGTCCGAGCGCGCGCGAGCGGCGTCGGCGCTGATTTGCGCTAGACGCACTCCATCGTAGCGACGCGCACCGTCCAGGAGATCCGCGCAACGGCTCGCGAGATCCTCCGCCAGTTGGACATCGTCCACCGTATAAGGGACGGCCCCGATCGGATTCACGAACGTGATCGCGCCGCGGAGTCGTTTGTGAATAATGAGCGGCACGACGAGGAGGGTCCCGAGCCCGAGCGCTCGCAGCAGACGCAGATTATCCGGACCGTGCGCCGCGTCCGCGAGCACGGCGTCGATGTCGGTGTCCACAATCGTCGAAGCCCGCGTCTCCGCGATGAGCGACACGCCCAGCGGATCGCCCGGGGCTGGCGACCAGTGCTGGTCGAGCTCCTGCACGATGGCCGTTTTCATCGGGTCGGGGTGCACAATGGGCAGCCGCCACCACGAGCCATCGGGCTGGTCGACATCGACGATGGACCAGGCGCCGACCTTCGGGAGGGCAACCGTCGCGATTGCCCCATAGACGCCCTCGAGGTCGAACGAGACGCCCAGGCGGCGACTCTCGTCAGCCAGGAATACCGCTCGGGCTCGGGCGCGGTCGGCGCCTTGGGCGACGTCCTGCTCCCGCAAGGCGGCAAAGAGGAGGCGCTCCGTGATCGCCCGCTGACGCGAGCGTGCGTCCTCCCGGCGACGAGTGGCTCGGACCGTGACCACCAGACAATCCAACCGACCGCCATCCTCCACGACGGGCCACAAATCACAGCACCACGTCGTGCGACGCGCCGGCGATTCGGCCCCGGGCGGGAATCCCAAGTGCGCGTCGTGCACGGCGACACCGTCGCGTCGGACTCGATCGAGAAGCCCCTTCAGCCCTTCGTACTCGGCGGACGGCAGCGCGTCCTCAATGGGCGCCCCGCAGTCGGCGCGACCGCCAGCGGTCTCACTGAGTCGTCGAAACGCCGCATTGGCGAACACAAGCACGTGCGCCGCCCCACTCACGACCGCCGACGGCAGCGGCGCGCACTCCAGGTGCGCGTGCGCGAGGCGCACCGACTCCTCGCTAGCGGTCGGCACACAACGCTCCAGGGAGGCGACCGGGCTCCCGACCGGCGCCAGGCGCGGTGGATGCGGCGTGACTGTAACCATCAAGTCCGCCGGCTCGCTGCCGTCGATGCGGCGGATTCCTGGTCTCCGTGCGCGACAGCCCGATACCTCCGCCGTTGCGGCTCACCCACCTCGCTCGCGTAGTCCAGTGCGATCAGTCGCTCCAACACCCCAGTGACGTCTCCGTCGGCCATACCAGCCTGCCTCGCGAGCAGGTCCGGCGATGCCTCGCGGAGCCGAATCAGCACGTCGAGGATCGTGCCTTCTCGCTCCGTGAGTCCGGCGTAGCCCGCACGGCGCACGCGCTGCTGGCGATCGGGGACGCCAGTAGTGATGCCGTGATAATCCTCGAGCCGCTGCCCAATGACCGCGCCGCGCGCACCGATCTCGTAGGTCCGATAGTCCCGACTGTGCTGGCTGCCGCGCATCTTGACCACCACGAGCACGGGCCGGAGCTCGCCGGCGATTTCCACATATCGCTGCACGATGATGTCGTCCGTGATGAAGGACACACGCTCGAGTGTGACACTCGTCGTGGGAAATGCCGGCGTTTCGGCGGTCATGACGACGGTGACGCCCGTCGCCGTGAGCGCGCCGACGAGGCGATACAGCGACTCTCGGAAGTCCTCCCGAAAGGTGGGCGCGAGCGCCACCTCGAAACCCGATAACGAATCGATGACCACGCGTGTTGCGCCGAGCCGCTCGACCTCATCCAGAATCGCCGCCAGCGTCTCATCAACGGAGAGGTCCAGTGGCCGCAGATAGATCAGCGCCAACTTGCCGCGCTCGACCATCGCTGCGAGATCGATGTCCAGCGCTTTCGCTCTCGCCAGGTACGCTTCCGGGTATTCCTCGAAGACGACCGCCACCCCAGCTTCACCCCGCGTGAGACCCTCGGCCAGGAACTGCGTGGCGAACGTCGTCTTCCCGCTGCCCGCCGGACCGCTCAACAAGACGGCGTCGCCCGCAGGGTATCCGCCACCGGTCATCGCATCGAGTCCCGGTACGCCCGTCGCGAGCCGCTCGGTGCGACGCGGCCGTCGCGCTTCTTGCTGCTCCGGAATACGCGGGAAGACCCGGATGCCGGTGTCGGTGATGCGAAAGCTGTGCAGCCCCGGCATCGACGATCGCCCGCGCACCTTGACTGCCTGGACCTTGCGAACGACGGAGTTGCGGTCCAGGACCTGCGACAGCCAAAAGAATGCCATCGGCCACGGTGAAGACGGGATTCTGCAGCTCGGGCTCAACGTATTCGCCGATCAGGAAAGAGGTGACTTCCCAGGTCGTCAGGTGAAGCGCCAGCCGCTGGACGAACTGGTCCAGTCCCATCGCGTCCGCGCCGTTGGCGTCACGTGCCTGCAGCCCGAGGGTGCGGAACGAGTCGACGACGACGAGCCCGGGGTTGGCCTGCTCGACTTCGTCGACAATTCGCTTGAGCACGGCGGCAAGGTCGTGCCGCAGCACTTCCTCGGTCAGATTAATGAAGCGCACCGCAGACCCAACGAGCTCGGGCCGGAAGAAGCGAAACTGGCGCTGGTAGCGAATCATCTTGAGCGTCGGCTCGCCGAGGACCGTGAAATACAGCGCCGGCCGCTCGACGGTCGCGTTGTGAAAGACGATCTGTTGCGCCAGCGTGGTCTTCCCCGCGCCAGGGCCGCCGGCGACAAGATTGAACGAGAATTCCGGCAGGCCGCCGCGTAGCACTGCATCGAGACCTGGCACCCCAGTCGCCAACGATCCGATCAACGACCGGTCCGCGACGCCCTCGTCAATCGACATGAGGTGAATCACGGCATACCTCGATTGTGGCGCCCGCTCGCACGAGTCGTGGCGGGCGTGAGCGCGCCGTGGTCCAGCAGGCCAAGCGCCATATCGTCTCCGATGAGGCGGCCGAGGAGCTCGATGAGTGCCGAGAGCACAGCGGCAGCGCCGTCGTTTGCCGCCGCGGCCCCGTGGCGGAGGGCGCCCTCAGTCAATCCATCCAGGCAGTAGACCGACCCGGCGCTGATTCGTACCGTCTCGAGCACGGGGTGTCCGCCTGCCACCTGAGCGGCCGCGAGCGCGCGAGCAAAGAGCGCACGGCACCCATCCGTTCCCATCCAACGCGACAACTCATCCGATACGCGGTGGCAGACGCGGTCCGCGGCTCCCGTCGTATCGGCGCCGAGCGGTATTGACGCCTCTCGGGTAAGGAGCTTGGATGCGAGCGCTCGTGCGGCTACTTCGGTGGGTGGCGGCACGTGGCGTGCCTCCCCGGGTAACGACCGCCGCAGCGCCACGAGCGTGCGACATTTCGACTGGCGCTGGTACAGAGGACCTGTTGCGCCCAACTGGCGGCGACTACATAGGTCAGCCTCAGCAATATACCGCCGCGCGCCGGATTTAGCGAGCATCGCCGGATTTCGCGAGCTCCGGCGGAGGACGAGACGCGGCGGCCGGCCGTCGTGAAACTGCACGCGACGCTCGTATTCGTCGACGCTGGGAGGCTGTCCGGCGCGTTGGCGACGGCGGTGAAGTGCACGTTGTCGTTGACGCTACCGAATACCCACGTCACTGACGTGCGCACAGCAACCGTGTCGGGCGTGGACAATCGCAACGACCGTCAGTCTCGCTTGCCTGCGAGGAGGCGGCCGAGAACCAGCCCGATGGCACCGGCGATCAACAAAGAGCGGAACGGATGCGTCCGCGTCTGGCGCCTAATGGCACCGCGGGCCGCGTCGAGGTCGACGTCCCCCGCCATCTCTTCCACTCGATCACGCACGTTGACCGCAGCGTCCGACACGCTCTTGCCCGCGCTTGCCGCTTTCCGTTCTACTCGGCCCATAAACTCCTTGGCCTCATCCCTCACGTCTTCGAGTTTCCCCGCCATCGTGACCTCCCTTCTGCTCACTGTGAAAACCGCGCCCGCACTCGGGCGAACTCGGTAGGCTTTGACGACACGCTCGGTCTCACCTACCTGCCTACTACACGGCTTCGCGGCGTCCGGCCGCGACCAACACGACGCCTACCACCAACGCGAAGGCCCCTGCCGCAGGTGTGATAAACCCCTTCTTCGCGCTGGACACCTGAACCGGACCGATGTCCGTGCTGTGCCGACTCTTCGTGTAGCTGAGTCCGCCGTAGGCGATCACCACACCGCCCAACACGATGAGCAGAATGCCGACTAATCGCATTCATCCCTTCCTTTGCATGGGTTGGGGCAGGCGCCGCGGGCATCCGCGTAGCAACCCGAGCGCGCCTTCACCGGACGTGTATCTCGACAAGGCCTCCAGCGACTCCGCTACGCCCGAGTGCGGACTGTGGGCAATAATATAGTACACAGTGTGTTTATTAGCAATTAGCTCTTGACACATTTAATTGTGAACAATATTATAGGACAGTGAATGATGAGACGTACTATTTCCATGGAAAGGGGCTTATGCAAAGGAAGCAACGCGTGACCGCGGCGAGTGGCTCTCTCGTGTTCGCATGGGCGGCACTAGCCGCCTGTAGCTCGTACGGCGGTCCGCCGCCAAGCGGGGATGTCGCGCCCAGCTACAGCACGGCCAGCGCATCGATTACCGTCGGGCCGCCTGACCTACCCGTCTACGAGCAGCCGGTGTGTCCCGGCGACGGGTATGTCTGGACGCCCGGCTATTGGGCCTGGGGCAGTGCGGACTACTACTGGGTGCCCGGCACATGGGTGGAGGCGCCACAAGCTGGCTACCTCTGGACTCCTGGATATTGGGGCTGGGGCGGCAGCGCGTTCGTTTTCCATGAGGGCTACTGGGGCGAGCAGGTCGGGTTCTACGGTGGGATCAACTACGGCTACGGCTACTCCGGCCAGGGATATGACGGCGGCCGTTGGGACAACGGACACTTCGCCTATAACCGCTCGGTCAGCAATGTCGACGTGAACGTCGTTCACAACGTGTACAACACGACGGTTGTGAATAACACCACGACGATTGTGAATAACACGACGACTCGCGTGAGCTACAACGGCGGAAACGGCGGCGTCACCGCACGCGCGACAGCCGAGGAGCAGACTGCTGCACAGGGGAGACACATCCCCCCAGTCGCTGCGCAAACCGCGCACGTCCAGGCTGCCCGCTCCAACCCGCAGTTGCAGGCTTCCGCGAACCACGGTAAACCGCCGATCGCCGCGACGTCCAAACCGGGAGCGCTGAATGAGCCCGGGGTGGTGGCGGCTACAGAGGCGGGGGCGATGCATAATTCGCCTGCTGTGGCAGTGAACAATGACCCGCGGCCCAGCACGGCGGTGCACCCGAACGACCTGCCGCCTGTCGAGCACCCGGTCGCCGCTAGTACAGGGAACCCGAAGCTGGACCAGCAATACCAGCAACAGCAAGCCAAGCTAGTCGCGCAACAGAACCAGGACCGTGTCAAGCTCCAGCAGAAACAGGATCAGGACCACCAGCGGTTGGCGCAACAGAAGGCTGATGCTGCGACGACACAGAAGCTGGAGCAGCAGCACGCGCAACAGACGCAGCAGTTGGCGCAAAAACATGCCCAGCAGTTGGCGACGTTGAAAGCGCACCAGCAACCACCGCACCAAGATCAGGCGGTTGCGACGAAGGACAAACCATAATCGCTCGTTCAACTACCTGGGTTCAACTCCATCGAGCGCGAACCCAGCAAGCCTGCCGGCCGGCCTTCGCACCGCGAATCGCCGGCCGGCAGCTATATCTCAAGTTGCTAGATCTAGGGAATGACGGGCGTGACCACTCTGCGCAGGCGCTCAGCGGTGCGAGCGCCGCCTCCGGGCCGGAAGGGGCCACCTCACATGGCAGCGATAGGCAACGCGATACGTACAGCCCTCCCACACGAGGGCGGACCGCTCCGCAAAGCGATGCGCGATGCCGCGCCAATGTGGGGCTTCAACCCCGGACAATCCATTCGGGTCGTGGAGTCGGCGTCCCCGGACTATCGTGTGCGGCTCACGTTCAGCGAACGCCGGGCGGGCGAGTTTCTGGTCGAGTACCTCGCCAAGCAGTTCAAAGGATTTGACTCACAGTTCGCCCCCGGCGACTGCGACCGATTCGTCGACGGCGGAGCGCTGTGTTGGTCGTTCCCGACTGAAGAGGAGCGCCGCCGTTTCGTCTCAGCGCTGCACACAGTCGTTGGGATCCAGTGACGGCACGACGCACGCGCTCGCTGTAGTTCGCACGGCTTCGGAAGACTCGTCCGTGCCGTCAGCGGCGGCCTCGTGAAAGTGCTCGAGCGGCCACCGCGCGACGCGCGTCCGCAACCCGGAGTGCGGCACGGCGAGCGAGATCGCGGAGTTTAGCTCCATCGGGAAGGCCTTAACATCGCCACGTCACTGATCTGATCGCGTCAACACCATCTCCCACTATATTATACGCAATATGATTGCGTCCAAAATGTTTAACGGCGTGATGACCGAGCCAGTTCCAGTTGACGCCGCAGGTGAGACGGCACCACTCGGCGTTCTCGTCGCGCCCCGCCCACCGCTCGTGGTCGACCCGAGGCAGCCAGCCCCGAGTCAGCCGACTTGGGACCAGCCGGCGCCGGACGAGGCGCCCACTCCCGCCGAGCCGCTGGCCCCTGCCCCGCCGAGAGTGGTTAGCAGAAGGGTAGCGCTGTATCGACGACTGCTCGGCTCCCCTCGACGGCTCATTGCGGCCGCGATGATGCTGGTCGTGCTCATTGCCGGACTGCTCTGGTGGAATGCAGCCCGCGCGCCGGCTGTGCACTACGTGACGGCTCCCGTGACACGGGGCTCCGTCGCCAAAGCGGTCACGGCCAGCGGGACAGTCAACCCCGTCCTCAACATCCTGGTCGGCACCTACGTCTCGGGCGTGATCAGCGCGCTCTACTGCGACTTCAATACGACAGTGACGAAAGGGCAGGTCTGCGCCAAGATCGATTCGCGGCCCTACCAGGTAGTCGTCGATCAGGAGCAGGCCAACGTCACCACGGCCATCGCGCAGCTCGCCAAGGATCAGGCCGCCCTCACGTATGCCAAGCTGTCGTACGATCGATCGGTGCCGCTCCTCAAGCAGGACTACATCACGGCGGACAGCGTGGACCGAGCAACGAATACCCTCGACCAGGCGGCTGCCCAGCTCAGGGTCGACTCCGCCGGGATCGTGCAACATCGCGCGGCGCTCGACGCTGCCCAGGTCAATCTGGGCTACACCGACATCGTCTCGCCTGTCAACGGCACGGTCATATCACGAAACGTGACCGTGGGGCAGACGGTAGCGGCCAGCTTCACGACGCCGACGCTGTTCGTGATCGGCGAGGACCTCACCAAGATGGAAGTCGACGCCAATGTCAGCGAAAGCGACATCGGTGCGATCAAGGTCGGCGATACGGCGACTTTCACCGTCGAGGCGTACCCGCAACCGTTCGCCGGCGCGGTGGCCCAGGTGCGCCAGGCGCCCCAGTCGGTCCAGAACGTGATTACCTACGATGTCGTGATCAATGTCGCCAACCCCGCGTTTCTGCTCAAACCTGGCATGACCGCGACCTGCCGCATCATCACGGCTCGACGCGATAGCGTGGTGCGCGTACCGGATCTGGCGCTGCGATACGCGCCGAGTACAGTGGCCGCACAACCCACTGCTGCTGTGCCAGCTGCTGGCGCGGCCGCTGCGGGAGTGACGGGCGGCGCCACCACTCGCGGGCAGGTCTGGCTCCTTCGCCAGGGCAAGCCCGCGAAGGTATCCGTGATCGTGGGACTCGACGACGACACGTATTCCGAGGTCCTCCAGGGCACCCTGCAGGTCGGGGACACCGTCATCACGTCCGAACGACGCGCCGCCGCCGCGCCAGCCGCGTCGCAACCCCGCCTCTGAGCTGACGCGAGAGGCGGTATGCCAGACATCATGATCGACGTGCAGGACATCACCCGCACCTACCATACGGGCGATGTCGATGTCAAAGCGCTCCGCGGTGTCAGCTTCAGTCTCGAGCGCGGCGAGTTCGTCGCAATCGTGGGACCGTCGGGTTCAGGCAAGTCGACACTCATGTCGATCCTCGGCTGCCTCGACCGACCCACGAGCGGCCACTACCTGCTCGAGGGAGTCGACGTTGCAACGCTGTCCGAGCCGGAGTTGGCCGCTGTCCGAAGCACGCGGCTGGGGTTCGTGTTCCAGAGCTTCAATCTCCTGGCCCGAACGAGCGCCATCGAGAACGTCGCGTTGCCGCTGTTCTACTCGACATCGGGCCCGGGAGATCGCGGGAGCCGTCTTGAACGGGCTCGAGACGCCCTGAAACTCCTTGGCTTGGGCGATCGCGAGGGCAATACCCCGGCGCAGCTCTCGGGCGGACAGCAGCAGCGGGTCGCCATCGCACGGGCATTGATCAACAGTCCGAGCCTACTACTCGCGGACGAGCCAACGGGAAATCTCGATACCCGTACGTCGCACGACATCATGGACACCCTGGTCGCGCTCAATCGGCAGCATGGCGTGACCATTATCGTGGTCACCCACGAGCAGGACATCGCGGCCTATGCGGGGCGGGTCATCACGGTCCGGGATGGGCGTATCGTGTCGGATACACGGACACCCCACCCGAGCAGCGAGTCGGTCGCCTCAGCTGGCGGCGAACCCTCGGCGTTATTCCAGCCGCCGGCAGTACTGCAGAAAGTCGAACCACGAGCGCACGTTGGCTTCGGTCTCATGATCGCGAGCGCTGCCATCCAGGCGATCGCTCGGAACAAGCTGCGGTCGGCGCTAACCATGCTCGGCGTCTTCATTGGCGTGGCCGCACTCATCGCCATGGTCGCCGTCGGGCAGGGGGCAAACGAAGCGGTCGCCAAACAGATCGCGAGCCTCGGCTCCAATCTGCTGGTGGTGATGCCGGGCGCCACGACGACCAACGGCGTCCGCGCGGGAAGCGGCAGCGCGTCGACCCTCACCGTCACCGATGCCGAGGCCATCCGACGCGAAGATGTCGCGGTCGGACAGGTCAGCTATCTCGTCCGTCAGTCGGCACAGGTGGAGTATGGCGATCAAAACTGGACGACCACGGTCCAGGGCGTCTCCGTCAACTATCCGCCGATCACCAATTGGGAGATTGCATCCGGCCGCGCTCTATCGGACGACGATGAATCGAGTGCCGCGCTCGTCGCCCTGATTGGCCAGACCGTGGCCCGCCAACTCTTCGCGCCATCCGAGATTCCGGTCGGGGCCACGATCCTCGTCAAAGGCATACCGGTGAAGGTGCTCGGCGTCCTGGTCAGCAAGGGCCAGAGCTCGTTCGGGCAGGACCAGGATGATCTCGTGATGATTCCCTTCTCGACTGCCGAGAACAAAGTCCTCGGCGTGGCCGCTCCAAACCAGCCGCAGACGGCGCTCACCGCGAACTATCCGCCGCCGCAAAATCCGTTCGGCATGAACGCGCGACTGACCGGCTACGTCAACTCGATCTACGTTCAGGCCGCCTCGCCGATGCTCGTGCAACCGGCGATCGCACAGCTCACCGCGACCTTGGTCCGCAGGCACGCCATCCGACCCGGCGAGGCGCCGGATTTCGCGGTCCGTAATCTCAGCCAGATCGCCACCGCGGCAGCGGGCAGCAGCCATGTGATGTCCGTGCTCCTGGCGGTCGTCGCGTCCATCTCGCTCCTGGTAGGCGGCATCGGCATCATGAACATCCTGCTCGTCTCAGTCACCGAGCGGACCCGGGAGATCGGCCTCAGAATGGCCATTGGTGCGCGGCGGATCCAGGTGCTCCTGCAGTTCCTCGCCGAAGCCGTATTTCTGAGCGTCACGGGCGGCGCCGCAGGGATCATTGCCGGGATCGTGACGTCCAAGCTCATCTCCGTCATCGCCGGTTGGCCCACCGATATCCTTCCCTCCTCCATTGTCGGAGGGTTTCTCTTCTCGGTTGCTGTCGGGATGTTCTTTGGGTTCTATCCGGCGCGGAAGGCATCGAAGCTGGATCCGATCGAAGCCCTGCACTTCGAGTGAGCATCACCCGACAACGCCTGATACGGGGCTCGACTGTCGGAGCCAAACTGGCACCACCAGTCACCAGGGACGATAGCCTGCCGCACGGTCTCACCAGCGACGAAGCGCGAAGGCAGCGTGCGACGTATGGGCCAAATACAGTGCCCGACACCGCGACGCGACCTTGGCGAATGGCCTTGACCAAGTTTTGGGCACCGGTCCCGTGGATGCTCGAAGCCGCCATCATCCTCCAGGCAGTGCTCCACGAGTATGCCGAAGCGGCGGTCATCGCCGCACTTCTGGTATTCAATGCTGGTCTCGCGTTCCTTCAGGAGGGACACGCACGGGCGACGCTTGCCGCACTAAAATCGCGGCTCGCATTGACGAGCTCGGTGCGACGGGACGGCGATTGGAAGACCATACCGGCTACTGAACTCGTGCCAGGTGACACGGTGAAGCTATCGCTCGGCGGCGTGGTTCCCGCCGACGTACGCTTGACCGAGGGCTCAATCCTCCTCGATCAGTCCGTGCTCACTGGCGAATCGGTTCCGATCGAAGCAGGGCCGGGACTGCAGACCTATGCAGGGGCGTTGGTCCGACGAGGAGAAGCGACCGCGATCGTCACCGCGACTGGGGCACGCACGAAGTTTGGACGTACCGCGGAGCTCGTCCGAACCGCCCATGTCGAGAGTACGCAGCAGAAGACCGTCGTCCGAGTCGTGCGAAATCTGGCCATCGTGAACGGCGTCATCATCGTCCTCCTCGTGGCGTACGCCGAGAGGCGTCACATGCCGATCGGCGAGATCATTCCACTCGTGCTCACGGCAGTGCTAGCGTCGATCCCCGTCGCGCTGCCCGCGACATTTACTCTGGCAGCGGCGGTGGGCGCAAACGCCCTGGCGCGGCTCGGTGTGCTCCCAACCCGATTGTCCGCGGTGGAAGAGGCGGCGACGCTGGACGTGCTTTGCTCAGACAAGACCGGAACGCTGACTCGCAACGAACTGGCGGTCACCGCTCTCCGTCCTGAGGCTGGCTTCGATGACGCCCGCCTGCTGGCGATGGCGGCGCTGGCCAGCTCTGATGGCGGACAGGATCCCGTCGACATGGCCATCCGCTCCGCTTCCGGGAAAGGCGACGTCGCCAATCTGCCAAGAGTGACCACGTTCACTCCGTTCGATCCGGTGACGAAGATGTGCGAGGCGACAGCGCTGGACGCGAACGGCGGAACGGTGCGGGTTGTGAAAGGTGCCTTTGCAGTGGTTAGCGTGTTGGCCGCCTCGGCGCCGGCAACAGCCGCGACGGCGCAGGAGCTCGAAGCCAAAGGCTTCCGCGTGCTGGCGGTCGCTGTGGGCACACCGCCCACAGTGCGGCTGGCAGGAATCATTGCGCTGAGCGACCTCCCTCGCACTGATGCGGCCGAGCTTGTCAATGAGCTGCGCGCGCTGGGCGTGCGCACTGTGATGGTGACCGGCGATGCACGCGCGACGGCCGCGATCGTCGCGCAAGCAGTGGGACTCGACGGAGCGATCTGTCCGGCGGGGCCATTCCCTGACAGTGTACGTCCAGAAGACTACGCGGTCTTTGCCGGAGTCCTTCCGGAGGACAAGTACCGCCTCGTTCAGGCGTTTCAGAAGGGTGGCCACACCGTCGGCATGTGCGGCGACGGGGCGAACGACGCGCCAGCACTACGCCAGGCGCAGATGGGCATCGCGGTTTCGACTGCGACGGACGTCGCCAAGTCGGCCGCCGGAATCGTGCTGACGAAGCCTGGACTTGGTGGTGTGGTGGCCGCAGTGACAGAAGGCCGCGTGACTTTCCAGCGCATCCTGACCTATACGTTGAACACCGTTACGAAGAAGATTGTGCAGATCCTCTTTCTAGCGGTGGGTCTGATCATTACCGGCCAGGCAATCCTCACCCCCATGTTGATGGTCATTATCATGCTGACCGGCGACTTCCTCGGCATGGCCTTGACCACGGACAACGTGAGACCCTCTCCGAAGCCAAATGCATGGCGAGTTGGCAACCTGACAATCGCTGGTGCCTTCATGGGTCTCTGCGAGCTGGCGTTCTGCACCGCCGCACTGGTGATTGGCAAGTTCCGCCTGGGTCTTGGCATAGAGGCGCTGAGAAGTCTCGCTTTCGTGGCCATTGTGTTCGGCAATCAAGCAACGACCTACACGAATCGCACTCGCTCCCACCTGTGGTCGACCCGCCCAAGCTCGTGGCTGGTACTGTCGTCGGTAGCCGATCTGCTGATTGCCTCAATATTGGCGAATCGGGGCATCGCGATGGCGCCACTGCCGGTTTTCGTACTGGGAGGAACACTACTGGGAGCGATCGCTCTCGCGTTTATCGCCGACGTTGGCAAGGTCCCGGTATTCAATCGCCTCGGGATCGCCTAGAGGATGCTCCACTTCCAGTTCCGGATTTCTGGCAAGTCTTGCCCGTGCCGGTCGATGTATAGCTTGTGTTCGATGAGCTTGTCCTCCATAGCCTGCTTCAAGTAGTTCCCCTTGGTTCCCAACTGTGGCAACCGATCGACGACGTCCACCACCAGAATGGAAGCGGTCCAGGTCGTTCTGCACCCGCATGTCGAAGGCCGTGGTGATGGTACCCTCTTCCTTGTAGCCCCGCACGTGGAGGTTGCCGTTGGTCCGGCGGTAGGTGAGCCGGTGGATGAGCCAGGGGTACCCATGAAAGGCGAAGATGATGTGCTTGTCCTTGGTGAAGACCGCATCGTAATCCGTGTCGCTCAGTCCGTGTGGGTGCTCGCTCTTGGGCTGCAACTTCATCAGATCGACGACGTTGACCACCCGGATTCTCAGCTCGGGCAAATGCTGACGCAGAATCGAGACGGCGGCCAAAATCTCCAGTGTGGGTGTGTCGCCACAGCAGGCCATCACCACATCGGGCTCGGCTCCTTGGTCGTTACTCGCCCATTGCCAGATGCCGATACCTTCCGTGCAATGCACGACGGCGGCCTCCATCGTCAGCCATTGCGGGAGGGCATGTTTGCCTGCCACGACTACGTTGACGTAATGCCGGCTGCGGAGGCAGTGATCCCAGACCGATAGCAGACAATTGGCATCGGGCGGGAGGTATACGCGCGCGATATCGGCCTTCTTGTTGACCACGTGGTCGATGAACCCGGGATCCTGGTGCGTGAAGCCGTTGTGATCCTGTTGCCAGACGTGGGAAGCCAGGAGGTAGTTGAGCGAGGCGATCTTCCGTCGCCAGGGCAGTTCCAACGTGACCTTCAGCCACTTGGCGTGCTGGCTGAACATCGAGTCGACAATGCGTATGAACGCCTCATAGCTGTTGAACAGCCCGTGCCGGCCAGTCAACAGATACCCTTCCAGCCAACCCTGGCACTGGTGCTCACTCAGCATTGAGTCCAGCACACGTCCGGCGGGCGCGAGGAATTCATCATTCGCGACCGTTCGGGCGTCCCACTGCCGGTCGGTGACCTCAAAGACGGCACCCAGGAGATTCGACAGCGTCTCATCGGGTCCGAAGATCCGGAAATTACGCTGCTCCTGATTCAGCTTGGCCACGTCACGAAGGAACCTGCCTAGCACGAGCGTGTCTTGGGCGTCACCGGCTCCCGGCAATGGGACGTGGACCGCATGGACCCGGAAGTCGGGCATACGCAGATCACGTAGCAGCATGCCGCCGTTGGCGTGTGGATTGGCGCCCATCCGCCGCGTACCCGTGGGCGCCAGATCGGCCAGCTCCCCTCTCAGACGACCATCGTCATCGAACAACTCTTCGGCCTTGTAGCTTTTCATCCAGTGTTCAAGCTGCTTCACATGGTCTGGGTGATCGGCATCCACGAGGAGCGGCACCTGGTGCGCTCGGAAGGTGCCCTCGACTTGCAGGCCGTCGACCACCTTCGGTCCCGTCCAGCCCTTGGGCAATGTGAGCACGATCATTGGCCACCGCGGGCGAGTGCTGTCGTTCTGTTTGCGCGCGTCCCTTTGGAATTGTCGAATGCCTTCGATGGCCCTTTCCATGGCAGCGGCCATGAGTTGATGCATTGGTCCGGGCTCGTCACCTTCTACGAAGTAGGGCGTCCATCCGCAGCCCCGTAGAAATTGCTCCAATTCCTCGTGCTCGATGCGGGCCAGGACGGTCGGGTTGCTGATCTTGTAGCCATTGAGGTGCAGGATCGGCAGCACCGCTCCGTCTGTAAGTGGGTTGAGAAACTTGGTGGACTGCCATGCGGTTGCTAACGGGCCGGTTTCCGCCTCACCGTCGCCAACAATGCACGCGACGATCAGATCCGGATTGTCGAACGCGGCCCCGAAAGCGTGGCTGAGCGAGTACCCCAGCTCACCCCCCTCGTGAATCGACCCCGGTGTCGTCGGTGCAACATGGCTGGAAATCCCACCGGGAAACGAGAACTGCGTGAACAGTTTTTTCAGCCCGGCTTCGTCCTGACTGATGTTCGGATAAATCTCACTGTATGTGCCCTCGAGGTACGTATTGGCCACCAGGGCCGGGCCGCCGTGACCTGGACCGGCGATATAGAACATGTTCAGGTCATACTTCTTGATGATCCGGTTCAAATGCACATAAATGAAGTTCTGGCCCGGCGTCGTGCCCCAATGACCCACGACCAGCGGCTTCACGTGCGACAAGGTCAGCGGTTCCTTCAGCAGCGGATTGTCGTATAGATAGATCTGACCGACGGACAGATAATTGGCTGCGCGCCAGTACGCGTCCATTTTCTGGAGTAGTGCCGGCGTGAGCGTATTGGATTGCACGGTCTAAGTGTCCCGCAGTGAGCCGAGGTCGAGGAGGCGCATGACGCATTGTGCAATCATGAGTTCCTCGTCGGTGTGGATGACCCGTACCATCACGCGACCGGTCTCCGGTGAAATCACAGGGGCATTGTCTGCATTGCGCGTCGGGTGCAGTGCGATGCCGAGAAAGCCCAGTCCCTCACAGATCCGCTCCCGGATGATCGGCGAATTCTCGCCAATGCCACCAGCGAATACCACCGTGTCCAATCCGCCAAGCACAGCAGCGAAGGACCCTAACCACTTCTTCGCCTGATAGCAGAACAGCGCCACGGCTTCCGCCGCCCGCACGTCACGGCGCTCCCGCACGAGCAGATCCCGCAGATCGGAGCTGATCCCTGAAACGCCCAACAGCCCCGACTTATGGTTCACCATCCGCTGAAATTGCGCCGGAGTCATCCGCTCGGCGCGCGCGAAGTAGTATGGTAGGCCGGGATCCAGATCTCCCGTGCGGGTCCCCATGACCAATCCTGCCGTGGGCGTGAAACCCATGCTCGTGTCAACGCTTCTGCCGTCGCGCAGGGCGGCCAGGCTGGCGCCATTGCCCAGATGCGCGAGGATCACACGCCCTCGCGTCGCCTCGGGATCGAGCTCGGCGAGTTTCTCCATTAGAGAAGCATAGGACAGGCCGTGGAAACCGTAACGCTCGACGCCTTTGGCTGCAAAGCGCCGCGGAATCGGCAGTAGCTTGGCAACTCGCGGCATGGCGCGGTGAAACGCGGTGTCAAAGCACGCCACCTGCGGGAGCCTTGGATGTCGGCCCAGGATCGCCTCAATCATTCCGATTTCGCGCCCCAAGTGGTCGGGGTCGTACGGCACGATGCGGTGCAACGCCGCGAGCAGCTTCGGCGTCACCCGCTCCGGCTCGGAATGCGTCATGCCATGCACCACGCGGTGTCCCACGGCTTCGACTGACGCGAAGACCCGCTGCGTCCCGAGCCAGTCCAGGAGAAAGTCCACCGCCCCGCGGTGGTCGGCGGCGGCAACGCGGAGGGGCGCCTGTGGCGTACCAACCGAATCGCCGACGAACAAAGCCGTGCGACTCAAGCCAATGCGATCGATTTTTCCTTCGAGTCGTCGCCGCGGTGTTCTGCGTATATCGTATACCGCGAATCGGATGCTCGACGAGCCGCCGTTGATCGTCAGGACGGATCGAGTGATCTCGAATGGCAGCGCCCTTACGCGCACGCCAATGGGCGCGAACGTACTTCAGCAGGGTCGAGGTAATTTCACGGCAACCATTGGCTAAGTCCCTGCTCACGGTCGCACCACACGGCGGCCAACATTTGCTCGGCTCGGATGCTGTTTGGCGGGACAATGTGCCGCCCCCACGCGTCGAACCGCGCGGCAATTAAATGGACCCGTGTGCCAGTCGGCACCTCGTGTCGGACAATGACGTGAGCTGCATCATGAAAGCCGAGCCGCCCGACAAATCGCTCGATGAGCGAACGCCACGCTCGGTCGGTGAGGCAAGCGGCACCGAGCAGTGTCAGTGAGACGTGGTATACCGTCTCGTAATGCGATGCCCGTGCGCCGTCCCGACCTGAGAACTCGGCTTCGAGCGCGCGCACGTCGCGGCCGAGCATCGTCCCCCCCACAATGACGCCACGCACGACCGAAACGGCGACATTGCGAGCACCTGGTCGCGAGGCCACGCCGAACGCAACCCCCAGTGCGGTCCGGACGGTCCGCGACTGCTCGAGAGTGAGGCGCACTTCATTGTCCTTGTGGGTCGCGGGCGCTAGCCCGATCCAGTGCCGGCGATCGTCGCGTAGCGCCTCGCTAGACTGCACGTCGTTTGGCCGTGTGGTGCCACATCACGAAATGGCCCCGAGAACGATCAATCAGTGAATCAACCGCCCGCCACACAAAGGCGCGCCGAACGAAGAGCCACGGCACGGAGAGCAGCAGCCCAATGACGAGAAACACGGGGCCTTCTTGTTGGTGAGGCGTGATGTCAGGGTCGGACGCTTATCAACGCATAGGGCGTGCCACGGCTCAGAGCGCTGTGAAGTCTCGCAGGGTTATCGATGTCGGCGGGGCGATCCTGCGTGGGGTGAGCGCGGCGAGCCCCCGGAGCAGCGGTGCGACATTGGCAGCTGGACCCGATCATTCCTGATCGAGCGGCAGATGGAACGTGAGTCGAGTCAGCTCACTGACCGCGCACGAGCCAATCCGCGCGGGAGCGAATTTGTACTGTGGAAGGACTTCGACCACCCGCTTTGTGAGCCAGCCAGTGTTGTCGCGGAGGGAACGGACGCTCTGCGGCACGACGCGGCCGCGCGTGTCAATGACGCCCGTGAAGGTAGCGGTATCACGTGCGAGCGTGGCCGAGTCATCGGCCAAGGCATCCAAGCAGTGGGAGGGTTTGGGAGCATCCCACATGATCTCGGTGCACCGCTTCCGGGCGTTGAGCACCGGCCGATCGACGGAATCCAAGGTTGCCGCACGGTCGAGCGACCACTCGGGCACCGCGGCGACGCCGATCATCCCCGCCACGGCGTCGCTTGGCGGCGTGCCACTCGACACCATCAAGTGGAGTTGCGCCTCACCGTCCACCGCCCACCCTCGAGGCAGGGCTGGCAACGCACCGTTCGCCTGGGCCCGCTCGACTGTCGCCAGCACGCTCGTATCAACGGGTCCCGACAACGACGACGCTGCCACCCGCAAGCTCGCCGCGGACCCGAGCGTGTCTATCTCGAAGACAACTGCGCTCGCAAACACGGGAGCCACCGATGCTCGGCGACGCGGCGGGTCATCGACACTGGCACTATCCGACTGGCCAGGTTGCGCGCTGAAAACCGGGATCGGCAAATCACTCGGCAGCGCGAACGATCGGCGGATAGCGACGAGCGTGCGCGCAATGAACCGCGACCACGCCGTATCGGACGCCATCGGCGGACGATGCCCATCCAGCGACGCGTACAGCGGGAGCTGCACGGTGTCTCTGGCCGGCGGTAGCTTGCAGGACGCGTCTGACCCGAAGACCGAATGTGCCCGCGGAATGACCACGTCCGCCTCACTATCGGGGATGGCGGCGGCCGCGAGCACCGAATCGCGGGTGAGCGTGATCTGCATCTCGGTGGCCGCTGATCGCATCGAGACGAGGATCCGCCGCGGTCGATAACCCGCGTGCCGCACCTCGAGAATCTGGTCGGCGGGCGGCGCGCCGAAGTACACGAATCGGCCGCTGTCATCGGTCGCGACGATGTTCAAGGATGCGAATCCTCGGACACGCGCTCCGCGGATAGGTGCTCCGTCGGCGCCGACGACGCGCCCATTCAAGCGGAGCGTCGAGTCCACGCTCACGGACCGTAACGCCTCCACCTGATCCCCTGGGAATCGCCGCTCAAAGGTCGCAGCCACGACATGATCGTTCTCGTCCACGTACTGCACGTCTCCTGGAATCTCTCGCTCGATCCCGGCGAGGTCATGGCCCACTACGGCGACTGTCTGGTGTCCCTCGACCGAATCCAGGATCGGCACCAGTGGAACGAAATCTCGAAAAGTCGCAGTGACGCTGAGGTCCATCACCGGCGGATGGGCGTCTTGGGAACGGGTGAGGTGGAACTCAGCCCTGCGCACGACGAAGCGCTGCGCATCGAGATAGACCGAGCCCGCCACGTCCGGAGTGTGGAGCCGGTCCGCCGGCTTGAAATCGAGACGGAAGGTGCTGCCGCGACGCGAATGCTGGAACACGCCCATGGAGAAGCAGTGCGCAGCCAGGAAGGCAGTGTCGCCGAGGTCTGCGAAGGTGGGCAGATACATGTAACGACGCTTCCCTTCAGTGTAGACGACTGCGCCCGCACGATACTGGTGCTGAGCTCGTGAATCGTACGCGACGGTGTCGAGAGACAACAGCCGTGTCCTCCCCCCGTTGAGCAGATCTCGCCGCTCCTCTCGGACGTATTGAAACGGATACTCCTCGAGGAGCAGCCGGTAGCGGTCCACGTTCTCGCGCACGAGCAGGAACAGCGCGGCGAGCTCAGGGTCGGCAGCGGGATTGGGCGGACCTGTCGCCACACAGCCTTTCGGCCGCCGACCGATCACGCGCACGAGCTTGAGGAGCACGGCCGCGCAATGCATGCGGAGCGTGACGGTCGCGATGGCGGGAGCCGGCCCGACGTCGACCGTGGTATCCAGGGGGGCGTATCCGATCTGACGTGCCCGCAGCGCATACCGACGTGGGGTCAATCGCGCCAGTCGAAAGTGGCCAGACGCGTCGACGAATCGGGAGCGGTCCGTACCCACGAGTGTAACCGTGGCGTAGGGAACCGGCTCGCCAGTGTCCTGATCCACCAACGAGCCGCTGATGACACCGGAGGAGTCAGCATCAGTCGCCGAGGCGCGTGACACGAGCGTGAGGCGCCCGCCGTCGCCCACCAGGACATCCAGCGGCGCATCACCGAGCACCCACGCGAGCGCGGCCGCAACCGTCACGTCATCCGCCTTCATCGAGACACGCGCGCCGAGTGGTGCAGACTCTGTGGCGTACGTCACGTCGAGGCCGGCGCGCGCGGCGATGGCCTCAATGGCAGCGCCCAACGGAACGCCGATCAAAGTGAGTGAGACGCGCCGGTCGAGCTCCGCTGCGTCGTGCGCATCGACGTGCTCACCGTCCTCGGGCCGCACGCGGAAAAACGCGTGACCGGCCGACGGCGACCGCGCCACCCGTTCTCCTGGCAGCTCGCCCTGGGTCCGCGCGGAGTCCTGGGCCGCCAGGTGAGCGGCTGTCGCGGCGGCGAGAATCGCCACACGAATCAGAATGCGCGCGAGACGGGTATCCACCCTTCACCTGCAGGCCCGAACGCCGGTCATTCTCGCTCCGTGCCGAAGTCGTCGGCACGAAGCGGCCCCCGCCGTCGGACGTGTCACCTGGAGGTACCGCAATCGCCTGGGTCACGAGCTGAGCTACGCGGCACGCTCCGATCTGTGGGCCTCGAAATGCAATTGGCGTACGCTTTCGGGCCGTGCACCGGCCATACAGCGCCCGACCGACACCATCGTGCCTAACGACACCCGTGGTCCATCAGCCGCAATTGGACGGTGGGCCGACGGCCCCTCCACGCACGGTCGGGGTCGACGCCAATAACCGGCCCTGGACCGGTAGGGGCGACTCATTGCGTCGCCCGTTGTTGTCGTAGACGGGTGCAACGCCAATTACCGGCCCCGCACCGGTAGGGGCGACGCATTGCGTCGCCCGTTGTGCGGTCCGCAGAGGCGCGATCGGCATAGGGCGATCGCTCATCCCGGCACCGCTAGCGTGGTCCTTGCAATCCAGGAGCGATACCATGCCCGCGTCGCCGGACGTCGAGGACCGAGCCGACCGACGTCGGGGCGACTGGATATTCAACGAGAGACCTCCGGGTCCCGAAGCAATCGGAGCGAGCGGTCACACAGACACGATTGGCCGATTGTGCCAGCCGAATCGGGCATTGGCGCCGATCTCCAGCGCAAGGCAGTCCACGGATCTTGCTGCGGCGACGCCATGGCCGTATGCTCTCTGGCTGCCAGGCCCCCGTAGCTGCAACATGACGTTCTCCACCGTGCAGCACTATGGGCGTTTCCGGGCAGGATGCTCGCAGCGCAGCACCGTCATATGACGCAGGCGCCCACTCTGCCGAATCCAGTAAGGGGTATTGTGGCCGGGCACACGGGCTCCGAGAGCAGTCGGGCCATCATCCTGGTTGTCGAGCGAGATCCACACGTCCGTGATCTGGAGGCCTACTTCCTGGACGAAGCGGGCTACGACGTCGAGTTTGCGGCCGATGGTGTGGCCGCGCTGGCGATGGCGCGGGTGCTCATCCCCCGCATTGTCGTCACCGAAATTCTGGTGCCGAAGCTCGATGGGCTCTCGCTGTGTCGGGCAATCAAGGAAGATCCGGCGCTAGCCGACACCGCAGTGCTGATATTTAGCATCTTGGCGGCGGCAGCTCGTGCACACGATGCCGGCGCCGATGCATTTCTCATGAAGCCGCTGGCCGACCGCCGGCTGGTCGATACGGTTCGAGCGTTGGTCGCGAAACAAGGCAGCGGATCGGCGCGCCCGCCCAAAAGACCGTCGCGGCCAGGAGGCCCCCGCTCATGATCCGCAGCCAGTTGGTCTCGCCGGAGGCGAGCGCACCGACGGATCTCTTCCCGCGCGTGGGGACCGGCAACCTGCAAGCTGACTCTGTGCTCGCCGGAGGTTTCCCCGGCAACTCGATCAACATCATCATGGGTCAGGCCGGGACGGGCAAGACGATCTTCGCCGAACAACTGCTATTCCACAACGCGACGCCCGATCGCCCCTCCCTATTCATCACGACCCTCTCGGAGCCCCTGACGAAGGTCGTCAGCTATGTACAGCGCTTCCGCTTCTTCGAGGCGGACAAGCTCGGTACGGACATTCAATATCACGATCTCGGCGCGGCGCTTGCGGCCGAGGGCCCTGAGGCGCTGGTGCCATGGCTGACAGAACAGATCAAGGTGTCGAGGCCCAAGCTCATCGTCATCGACTCCTTTCGCGCGATACACGATCTGACGACATCGGCACAGCTGATGCGGCGTATCGTCTCGGATCTTGCCGGCCTCCTGTCCGCGTACGACGTCACGACGTTCCTGCTCGGCGAGTATACCACCGACGACATTGAGCGCTTCCCGGAATTTGGTGTCGGAGACGGGATCATCGAGCTGGCCCGCCGCCCGCTCAGCTCGCGGGACGAACGGTTTCTCCGGGTCCTCAAGTTGCGAGGCAGCAGCTATAGAGAAGGGCAGCACGGGTTTCGAATCACGCAGGACGGGCTGGAAGTCTACCCCCGACTCGTGTCGCCACGGGTCTCCAAGGACTACGCGCCTCGCCTGGAACGGCTGTCCACTGGTGTCGAGGGCCTCGATGCCGCGCTGTGGGGCGGCCTATGGCGAGGGTCGACCACCTTGCTCGTGGGACCAACGGGATCCGGTAAGACGACGCTAGCGCTGCAGTTCGCGCTCGAAGGCGTGCGACAGGGTGAGCAGGTGCTCTTCGTGAACTTTCAGGAGAACCCATCGCAGTTGCGTCGGACGATCGACGGGCTTGGTATGCCTGCGGACGAAGCCGTGGCGCGAGGGCTCGGCCTACGCTACGTGTCGCCGGTCGAGCTCCAGATCGACAGTATCGTCGTCGGCATCTTCGAACGCATCCGCCAAGGCGACGTCCGTCGCGTGGTGGTCGACGCGATCGGCGATCTCGCCACCGCGGCCAACGATGCGCTGCGTTTGCACGACTATTTGTATGCCCTTGTCCAGCACTTCGCGGTCAATGATGTCACGAGTGTGCTGACGTTCGAGTCTCGAGGAGATGTTATCAGCACCATCGAGTTCGAGCATCGCTTCTCGTACATGTCCGACAACATCATCCAGCTGGGCATGCGCGGTGAGGAGCGAACACAACGCACGCTGCGGGTGGTGAAGACGCGGAACAGTGGACATGACACCGACGTGCGGGAGTTGGACATTCAATCGGGAGGCGCGCGGCTTGTCTGACCGCCGACAGGGTGTGAGACGCGGCCCCGCCGCCCGTAATCGCCCTTTGACCGATCTGGCCGCGTCGCCGGCAGCCCTGGCATCCGATCCACGGCTCTCGCGGCTCGCGGAGCTGAGTCGGACGCTGACGAATGCGGCCTTGCTCGAGGACATTCTCCAGCTCGCAGCCGAGCAGGCGGCCGAGCTTCTTAGCGCCACTAAGGCCGTGCTGATGCTCATTGATGCGGATGGCATGCTTCGGGTGCGGGCTGCCGTTGGCGTGGCGGATGAGATGGTGGCGCGCTTTCGGCAGTCTTTCGACGAATCCCTCGTGACCCGGCTTCAGGGGCTTTTTGGGACCGGCCATTCCGATGGCTTCATCGGGGTGCCTCTCGTCGTCAAAGGGCGAGTAACCGGCCTGTTGGCAGTCATGCGGCCGCGCGCGAGCCCGGCCACCGCCGAGGACGAGGCGCTGCTGTCGGCCCTCGCCGATCAGACGGCCGCCCCTCTCGAGCACGCGCTGCTCGCTGACCGGGTTGAGCGCACGACGCTGGTTGCCGACAACGTGCGACTGTACGAGGCGGAGCGCGCAGCGCGCATCGAGGCGGAACGGGCACGCACCGAGGCGGAATCAGCCAACCGGGCGAAGAGCGAGTTCCTGGCGAACATGAGCCACGAGCTGCGGACACCGCTCAATGCGATCGGCGGGTATGTCGAGTTGATCGAGATGGGATTACGCGGCCCTGTGACAGCGGCGCAGCGCGAGGACCTCCGCCGCATTCGGTCAAGCCAACATGCCTTGCTTCGGCTCGTGGAGGACATGCTCGACGTGGCGAAGTTGGAGACCGGGCATGTGCAGCTCGAGTTGACGAACGTCACGGTCCACGACGTGCTGGCCGGCGCCGAAGCGCTCGTGTTCCCCCAACTCTTCGCCAAGATGCTCGCGTACCACTACGAAGCGATCGACCCCGCCGTCTTGGTCCGCGCCGACCGCATGCGACTCCAGCAGATCATCCTCAATCTGATCAGCAACGCCATCAAGTTTACCGAGGCCGGGGGGACGATCACGGTGTGTGCGGAGACCAGCGCCGACATCGTGCTCATCCGAGTCATGGATACCGGCCGGGGCATTCCTGCCGACATGCTGGAGACCATCTTCGAGCCGTTCGTTCGGGTGGAGCGTGGGTTTGCGCGTTCCACCGAAGGGGCGGGTCTCGGTCTGGCGATCAGTCGGTCACTCAGTCGCGCCATGGGCGGAGATCTGACGGCGGAGAGCACGCTGGGTGTTGGATCGACCTTTATGGTCAAGCTCCTACGGTCGGACCCGAACCGCCCACGCAGGCGAGACTGAGCGGCGCCGGGTATGTCACCCCGTGCGCCGCTGTTAATCCGCCGCAAAATACGCATCCAGCGCTACGCTGCTAAGATCGAGCGACCTCGGTGAGCTGGTCGCAAAGCGGCGCGTGCCGGCGGCCCCCCAGTGGGCGGTACCGTACACAGTTTGGTTCCCGATCCGCAGCTCGGAGAAATGAACGCCAAATGGGATGCGGCTTCCCGAGACGCAATCCGGCAGCGGCTAGCCAAGAGAGTTCCTAGTCGCGAGTTGATTTGCCAGCACGACGGGTGCGAACCGACCCGGCCGCGTTACACCCCCTCGCGCCGTCCAGCGGCCACCAAGACGATACCGACGACGACCACGACAATGCCGGCTGCGGGTGTGATAAAACCTCGCTTCGCGGTGGAAACCTGCACGGGACCAATGTCCGTGCTGTGTCGACTCTTCGTGTAGCTGATGCCGCCGTACGCGAGCACCACTCCGCCGAACACGATCAATAGGATACCGAGCGTGCGCATTCACTCTCCTCGCCTGGGTCGTACACGGCAACGGGCAAGAGCGATACCACTGACCGCATCGCTGCCGTATGCGGCACGCGATGTGCCTGACCTCTTGCCACGGCACTAGCGGAGTCGCCGGGTGCCGGTCGGTACGCCGGCGCGCACTTCACACTGGAGGAAGACAATGCCCGATCAATCGAACCCCAATGACTACGGGACCGGCTCTCACCGAGGAGCAGCCGACTCTGTCGCGGGCAAGGCGAAGGAAGGCGCAGGCAAAGCAAGAGAAGAACTGGGCAAGGAACGCGACGATGCGCAGCTCGAGGCCGAAGGGCGCTTCGAGAAAGACGCGGGGAAGGCTCAGGACAATCTCGGCAAGTCCGAAAGAAAGATTGAGCGGGATGATTAGCACGCGAAGGATCCGCGGGGCCTGACCCGCGTCACTGATATCCAAGACACGTGACACGACAGGCCACACGGCTCCTCGCCGCGGCACCACGCGTGTCGGTACCGCCCGACCCGCATCCGCAACGCACGCGCGGCGGCGGTGTCAGCGCGGTCGCTCGCGCTGTCAGGTTGCTTGGACCTGGGCTCATTACTGGCGCAGCCGACGACGATCCCTCCGGAATCGCGACGTATTCGCAGGCGGGTGCCGCCTTTGGCTACGGTCTGCTTTGGACGGCGCTCCTGACGTTGCCGCTCATGGTGGCCATCCAGCTCATGTGTGCGCGCGTCGGCGAGGTCACAGATCGCGGGCTGGCGAGTGTGTTGCGCAAACACTATCCGGCGTGGGTGTTGTGGCTCGCGTGCAGCCTGCTGGCCATCGCCAATACCGTCAACATCGGCGCGGACCTCGGTGCGATGGCCGCGGGTGGGCACCTGATTACCGGTGTGCGCGCCATCTGGTTCCTTCCGCCCTTCGCGGTCGCGATGCTCCTCGTTGTGGCGTTCACGTCGTACGCGCAGGTCACCGCGATATTCAAGTGGCTGACACTCAGCTTGTTTGCGTACGTCGGCGCAGCCATTCTTGCGACGCCTCACTGGGGCGCCGTCCTACTCGGCACGATCGCGCCGCACATACAGCGCAGCCATGAGTACGTCCTCACGGTCGTCGCGATTCTGGGCACCACTATCTCGCCATACCTCTTCTTCTGGCAGGCCGCGTCCTCGGCCGAGGAGCGCGACGCGAGAGAAGCGGCGATCGGCGAACGCGCGCCGCGCGCGGTCGAGCGAGAACTTCGGAGCGTGCGAGCCAATGTCGTGACGGGCATGTTCTTCTCCAACCTCATCATGTATTTCATCATCCTGACGGCTGGCGCGACCCTGCACGGGGTCCAGGCCAACATCGAGACGGCCGAGCAAGCCGCCACCGCGCTACGCCCGGTGGCCGGGCCGGCTGCGGAGTTCCTCTTCGCTGTAGGCTTGATCGGTACCGGGCTGCTGGGCGTGCCCGTCCTGGCTGGCTCCGCGGCCTATGCGCTCGCGGAGGCGGGTGCGTGGCGTCGCGGCATGGACGAGACGCCGCGAACGGCGGGACGGTTCTACGCGGTCTTCGCAGTGGCGCTATTGATCGGGGCGGTCATCGATCTGCTGCGAGTGAACGCGATCCGACTGCTGTTTTGGTCTGCAGTCATAAACGGCCTCCTGGCGCCACCGCTCATCGTCATCATTCTCATCGTCTGCAACAACGCCACTATCATGGGGCCGCATCGGAATGGCCGAGTGTTGAACGCGCTCGGGATTCTGGCAGGACTCACGATGACGGCCGCCGCGGTCGCGCTGGTCGCGAGCTGGGTCGCGTGATGGACGCGGTTCATGTCACGCCTCGCCCATAGAACGCCGCGATCAACGCGCCCACCAGACGGTCATCTCGGATACTGAGACGGCTCGACAGCGGTCGGGTCAGATCGTTCCAGACCGTGTGGAACGCGATGACCAACTGCTCCGCCCGAAGGCCCTCCGCGTGCGCCTGGCGCACGATCCGGCGAATGATGTCAGCGACGCGTGGAGTGGCGCTCAGGTTTGCACGGCGCCGTATGGCCTCGTCACGGAGCTCCTCGATCGCGGCTGCGAGAGCGCCACTGAGCGGGGGGCGGTTACCCTGACGGCTAGTTTGGTCGTTCGATTCGGTCTCGTCCATCTGGTGAGTCCGGTTCAGGTGCCGCTTGTGGGACGCGACCCGCGCGCGTGGCGCGCAGAAAGGCTGGCCCTCGAACCGACACCTATGCATGGTGTGGGCCTGCGCAAGACGAGAATGCTGTAGCCGGCAGCGTACCTATCGCGCAATGTACCGAGCGGCCACGGTGGGTGCGGAGCAGTCGTGCTCACACCGATCAGTTCGAAGGCAAGCACAGAACCGGTGCGGACCGGGGATTGCACTCTGTCGCAACGGCAGGCTCGATTGCGATCTCCCGACCGGAGGACCAATGACCCCAAACACGCTCGAGGGTCCGTACGTCGACGAACTCAAGGACTTGTACGGCGCCAAACAGAAGATCTTGAAGCGCCCGTCGGCGGAGCGACAATGAACCCCGCGCTTCGTGCGCGCACCTCGCGCCGTGGTCTCAGTCGGACAACGTGTATCATCGGCGCGATGTGCATCTTGGTCGCCTGCGGCTCGACTGCACCCAAACCCAAAATTGGGTTCAGTCCGAGCACGGTGACGCTCACAGCCACTGCGGGCGCCACAGCGTCGGGCTCAGTCGAGGTGAAGAATGTCGGCGGTGGAACGCTGTCGGGAGTCTCAGCGTCGGTCGGTGCATACTCGACCGGTGCGTCTGGCTGGCTCACCGTCACGCTGTCGGCGCCCACGGCGCCAGCGTCGCTCGAGTTGGTGGCAAACGCCGCCACAGTGAGCGCCGGGAGCTACTCCGCTGTCGTAAACGTGAGCGCAGCCGGCGCGAGTCCCCCGACAAATACGCTGACAGTGAATCTCACGGTGACGCAGTAGCAGGTCTGAAGTCTCGCGACTCGACAGGCCACACAGGCACGGCGTGCTCCCGAGCGCGCCGCCGTTGCTAGCCGTACGCGCCGAGCGACGGCACGCCCTATGCCTTCCTTGGGACCGAAGGCGCACACAGCGCCATGTCGGCCACTCCCTCCCGAGGTATGCACGTGCCCAGAATACTGATTATCGCGCTGTTGGTCGCAGGGTGCAGTGCGGGCGGAAGCCACGATACGACACGCGCAACCGCCGATACCACCGTTACGCCAGTGAAGACAACTGACACGACGGTGGTTCAAAAGAAGGTCGACGTGCAGGTCGACACAGTGAAGAGGACGCACAACAAGTCATAGCGGGCATCACCGCTCTATCGCGTCCCTCGGTTGCACGGCATTCTATGAGGGTCGCGTCCCGTGAGGGAGTGATGCTCCCTGGGTCCTTACAGCGCCGCTGTGCAGCTGCCACCCGCCGGCGTGGAGTCCGTATCTATTCATGAGAAGGGAGCCTCAGTTAGGAGGGCTTCAGAATGGAAAGCCTCGAAGGGACGCAGTGTAGTGCCGCGCTGGCAGCGCAGCTGCGCGTCGCCCGCACGGATCTCGCTATGCGTTGGCTCGAACGCATCACGGCGCGCGCGTCCATCGGAGCGAATCACGTCTTCCCATCGGACGAGCTCCTCGACCATGTGCCGCTCGTCATCGGCGGAATCGCCGATTTCCTCGAGGATCCCGCCAAGGCGCTCGCAAGCCAGACCGGCGCCCTCGCCCGTGCAAGGGAACTTGGTGCGTTGCGGTACGCGCAAGGCTTTTCGCAACTCGAGATCCACAAGGAGTACGAGCTTCTGGGCAGCATCCTGTTTGCCTTCCTCACGCGGGCGGCACGCGAGACGGATCCGCCCCCGGACAGCGACCAGATTTTGGCGTGCGCCCACCGGCTCTTCCAGGCAATTGCGGTCGTACAGCAAGCCACGACCACCCAGTTCGTGCAGGATATGACGGCGCAACTCACCGAGCGCGAAGGCCGGCTGCAGGCGTTTCACCGCGCCCTGACACACGAGATGCGCAACCGCCTGGGGGCTATCCTGGGCGCAGCACAGATCCTTGACCAACCCGGATTCGACGAGCAGCAGCGCGACGAGCTCGCGGGCGTCGTTGTCCGGAATGCTGAGGCCATGCGGGGGACGCTGGAGAACCTCCTGGAACTTTCCCGGGCGCACATCATGCCGCGGCAGCAGCGACATGTACGGCTGCCTGCAGCCGCGACCGAGGCCGCGCGGCAACTCCGCGAGGCGTCCGAGCGCGCCGACGTAGTTGTCCGGGTCTCACCCATGCTGCCAGACGTCGAAGTCAATGCAGCCGCCGTCGAGCTCGTGCTCGCGAATTACCTGTCGAACGCCATCAAATACAGCGATTCGAGCGCGGGCGAGCGGTGGGTGGAAGTCCGTGCGCGATCGCCGTCCGGATCGTTGTCGGACCAATTCGAGCAAGTCGTTATCGAGGTGGCCGACAATGGACACGGAGTGCCCGAAGCCTCCCGAGACCGACTCTTCGAGCGCTTCTTTCGCGCGCACGAGGCGAGTCTGCCAGACATCGACGGGACGGGACTTGGGCTCAGCATCGTGCGCGAAACGGTCGCGGCGCTCGGGGGACGTACGTGGGCCGATTTCCCGGACGGTGGTGGGTCCATCTTCGCCTTTAGCGTCCCCTGTCGCCGAGTATCGGACGTCGGTGCATCACTCCCTGCGACCGTTGAGCGCCAGACTTGGAGCGTCGGCTGACCCTTGCAATGGTGAGCTGGAGACGCCGCTCTGCCAACGTCGCAAAGTCTCGTTCCAATTCGCGATAGTCCCTGATCAAGGCCTCGCCAAATTCTGTGACGAGCATCCCGCCACCGGCCTTGCCGCCCTTGCTCGCCACCGTCACGGGCTCCCGGAACGATTGCTTCAGACTCTCGACCAGGAGCCACGCCCGACGATAACTCATCCCAATGTTGCGCGCCCCTTTTGACAAAGAGCCGGCATCGCGAATGGCTTCGAGAAGCGAGATTTTTCCCGGCCCAACACTGGCATGTTCCCCAAAATCGATCCTGAATCGAACAACGAGACCAGCCATAGAAGCTCCTCCCTGGCGACATCACATCGAAGGCGAGCCAACGTACACCGTCTGGAAAATGGAGCTGCCCCGCTTCCCTGGAGAGATTAGCGTCTCTGCCAGCTCGCCCCCATAGGGACTTTGCGCTTTACGGCACAGCGGTGTTATATACGGCCAGATATAACGCGTTCTGACATGTCTCCGCTGTGACGCTTTCGACCGGGGAAAGTGTAATGCGATCTGTCTCGTCGTTCGCCATTGCGGCGCTTGCGTCTACGTTCGTTGTGCATCCTGCGGCGCGCGCGCAAAACCTTCCAACCTCCCAGCCCGCTGCCGCCGCTCAACCCACCCCGGGAGGTTGCACGAGTGCTCAGGAGTTCTTCGCCACCGATTGCCCCCTGACTTGGCACGGCATCACCCTGTACGGCGCCTACGACGTCGGCGTGGGCTGGGTCAGCCACGGCATGCCGGAAAACGGCTACAACTATGAAGGTGAATCGCTGGTGAACCGGAACGGCAATCACTCGCAATTCCTCATTGCGCCGAACAACCTCCAGCAGACGGGTCTCGGCATCAGGGGCAAGGAAGAGCTTGTCCACGACTGGTTCGTTGTCTTCAACGCGTCGACTGGCATCAATCCACAGTCCGGCCAGCTCGCCAGCGCGCCAGCCACCATGGCCGCCAACGCCGGCCTTCCCAGGAACAGCTATTCGGCCACTATCGACGGCTCGCGCGGCGGCCAACCGTTCAATGATGAATTCTACGGCGGTATATCCGCGACGCATTTCGGCACGCTGACCCTCGGTCGCCAGCGCTCCCTCGGTACCGATGCGATGCTCCAATACGACCCGGCCGGCGGTGGCTACGCCTTCTCGTACATCGGGTATAACGGCACGATGGCCGGCGCCGGTGACACCCAGGACGCCCGTTGGGACAACGCCCTGAAATATCGCCTCATCTATGGTCAGGTGCATTTCGGCGCGATGTACAAAATCGCCGATGGCTCTGGTGGCTGCTACTCCGCCGCCGCAATCTGGACTGCGGCCACCTGTACGCCGGAACAGCCGCACAACACCGCCTATGGATTCAATCTCGGTGGAGAGTACCACAAATTGTCCGCCGACGTCGTCTATCAGCATTACAACCAGGCGATCAGTGTTCTGAATCCCTTGCTGGGACCGCAGAGTCTGTCGGCGCCATATCAGTCGACCCTCAACAGCATCAACACAAACCCGATCACCGGCGCCAATGTGATTGCGACGACCAACACCGTCTATGGCATCGTGACCGACAACGCCGCCCTCATGGCCGCGGTCAAATATGCCTGGGACCAGTTCAAGTTCTACGGCGGCTACGAATACATCTGGCAGAACAACCCGTCCAACCCGTTGGGCATCGGCGCCTCGGCGCAGGGTGGTTACCTGTTGAGCGGCGTCGAGGACAACAATCTGGATTCTCAAAAGCTCGTGCAGGTCTGGTGGGTGGGCGTGAAATACGCTTTCGACAGCAGAACCGACATCACCTTGTCCTACTACAATCAGCTGCAGAACGACTTTCGTATACCGCCGACCTGCTCGGCCGCCGCCGGGTTCCGCAGCTCCTGCGCGGGTACTCTCAACGAGGTGTCACTCTACGGGGATCATCATTTCACCAAGCGCGTCGACGCGTACGCCGGCATCACGTATTCCGACGTCAGCGGCGGCCTGGCCATCGCCATTCCTCACGGCCCCGGCGTCCCCTTCCTTTACAATGACAACGTTGCTCCGGTACTCGGCGTTCGGTTCGCCTTCTGATCGAGACGCTAGACGCTGGACGCTAGACGCGGGGCCCTGCACACAGGGCGACCTCAAAATGGACTTCATGACCAAGCAGCAGGAGCGCTCCGTCCGCGAGGCTGTGTGTGCGCAGCCCCCACGCCTTGCGGTCCAATTCGCCGCGCACTAACCCGCGATACCACTGACCATCAATCGCGAGCGGTTCCCACGTTCCGCGCTCGGCTCCGAGGACGAAAACGTGTTCCTGGCCGTGCAGCCGGAGCACCCCGTCCAGTTGATTGCGCCCCGCGGTTGCGCCTCGTGCCCACTGTGTCTCGAACTCAACGAGTGGATGTGACTCCGTCCCGAACAGCCCTCGCGTGTCGTGATCATTGAGTGGCGCCTCGAACGCAACGCGCATCGCGTCCAATTGGAAATTCGCCGTGCGCACCCCGTTATCCGCGTCGATCACGAGGGTCCCCCCGGTCAGTGGGAGCGTGCCCCGAAGTACTGGCACGCCCATGGCATGCAGGTGGAACCGTGCTACACTGCGCACGGGGTCGACGGCGTACGAGTCACCGTCCTTATAGTATGATGGCATGGAGTCACCGGTCTTTCGTCGAGGGGCATCTGGCGACGAGCCATTGCGGCTCGCGCAAGGATACGGATTGCCGAGACCGCCCATGACGCGGCGCCAGCGGCTCGGCCTCGGTGGTCAGCTCGTGAGGATCATCGCTAGGAAGTCGCTCACGAGAAGACTAGTTCCCGCCCAAGCTCCGTGTCTCCTTTGTCCTTTCTCCATCGCTCCTCTCTAATTTTGGCCGCCGTGCGGCCACAAATCCCTACTTCGCGTCAGTCAGCCGTTCTCGCATCGTCCGGTAACGTTGAAGCGCACCATCAATAATGGGGAATGCTTTCTCCGCCGGTTGAATCGCATCCACCTCGACCGCCTTCCCTTCGAGTTGCTTGTAATCTTGAAAGAAGCGGCGCAGCATGAGCAGGCGATGCGGCGGCATGTCCGCGGCCTCACGATACCCATCAAATTCGGGATCAGCCGTGGCGACCGCAATGATTTTGTGGTCCATCTTCCCGGTATCGATCATGGCCATGAGGCCAATCGTGCGCGCCTTCACCAGCGTGAGGGGCACGACACTCTCCTGGCAGAGAACCAGCACATCGAGCGGATCATCGTCTTCTGCCAACGTCTGCGGAATGAACCCGTAGTTGGCGGGATAATACACGGCCGAATACAAGACACGATCCATCTTGATCAGCCCGCTCGCCTTGTCCAGCTCGTACTTGACGCTCGAGTGCAAGGGAATTTCGATCACCGCGGTGAACTCTTGCGGCAGGCCGTCCCCCGGGGAGATGTCGTGCCAGGCGTGCGCCACCTGAACCTCCGGTTTTGGCAATCATTAACTTTATAAAGGTGAGGTCAGCCGCGCGCGCGCCTTTGCGCGTTATTCTGATTCGCCATCTCTCGACGTAGCGCTCGTTCGCGCAGTTTGGCCAACAGAGGGGAGCAAACTCATGGATCGCGTCCTCGACCTGTGGTCTGACGTCGTTTGACCCTTTTGCTACCTCGGCTCGGTCTGGGCCGAAGCAGCTGCACGAGAACTCCAAGCGACGCTACGCGTGCTTCCGTTCGAGTTGCACCCGGAGACGCCGCCCCAAGGAGCACCGAAGCCAATTCCACCCGCGGCCTGGCCGCAGGTCCGCCGGCGTCTTGAGGGACTGGCGCGTGAGGTCGGTCTCCCGATCGATCCACCGGATCGGAACGTCAACTCCCGCTTTGCGCTCGAGACCGCGGAGCTCGTGCGCGCCAAGCGCGGCGACGGCGCCGCCGGCGCCTTTCATCACGACGTCTCGCGCGCCTTCTTCACGCAGCGCGCCGACATCGCGAAACGCAATGTCATCATTCCCATCGCCGAAGGCCATGGCGTCTCCGCGTCGGACGTCGACGACGCGTGGCGGGAACGCCGGTTTCGCCAGGGTGTCGACGCGTTCGTTGAGCAAGCGCGCATGGCCGGCGTCACCGGTGTGCCGGCGATGGCCTGGCCGAATCAGCGCGCCATCCTCGGCATGATGCGCCCCGAAGACCTCGTCGTACGCCTAGGCGACCAACCAGCCTTGGACCGGTAGGGGCGAACCATTCAGAAGGCCCGCGGATCGAGCACGCTGCCAGTTTGCTTCCCTTCCACACTTGCCACGTAGGCCCGAGCTACATCAGCGGCAGGTTGCCCGGCACTTGGATCCTGCCCGCGAGCGCGCAGTGTCTCGGATACCGACGTCGGGCTGACGACATTGATGCGTTGCCCCCGCGGCAACTCGAGCGCTGCCGAGCGCGCGAATCCCTCGAGCCCCGCGTTGACCAGACTGACGGCGGCCGCGCTTCGCGCTCCCTCCCGAGCCAATGAGCCCGCCGTGATGGTGAACGAGCCGCCGTCGGTGACCGAGGCAATGCCCAACCGCACGAGGTTCACCTGTCCCATCAGCTTGCTGTTCAGGCTGAGGGAAAAATCGGCATCGGTGAGTTCAGCCAGCGGCTTGAACGCTACCAGTCCGGCGGCGCAGACCATGGCGTCGACGCGCCCGACCCGAGCGTACAACGCACGGATCGATGCGGGGTCGCTGATGTTCACCTGCTCAGCCGTGTCGCGATTGCTCGCGAGGACGAGGTCGTGCCGGCCCGCGAGAGCCGCAACAATCGCTCGACCAATGGTGCCGCTCGCACCAACGATGAGTATGCGCATGGAGGGCGAATCCCCTCAACGGTGACAGGGTTCCACAAAGCCAACTCGATCCAAGCTGACTGCGCGAACGCTTCGCCGGCCGTTGCTTGCATCTCATCCTAGAACCAGCTGAGATGCTCGGCCCCCAATCATAGGCTCGTCGCGAGGCACACTCATCTATCCCTACGCCAGGGCAATGGGACGTGTCTCACGTCAGTTTGGCGACACGCGGAGCATCTGAACGCTTCAGTCACTCAGTAGGGTGCGACCGGCGAGTCGGAGGCGAGAAACTCTTGCGCCTGGTGCGCAAAGCTCTCGTGAAATTGGAACAAGGAGCCGTGCCCAGCGTCGGGATAGGTCATCAGAACGGCGTTGGGCAGGGTCTCGCTCAGCCAGTACGAGTTGCGCACTGGAATCATCTCGTCGTGCACTCCGTTGACGACGAGCGTTGGCTGACGAATGCCCTTCAGCGTCGCGAAACGCTCCCCGGTGAATTGCTCCCACTCCCGAAATGCGGCGATTTGCGCTCGGGCCACCTCTGGCCCTGACACAGCGTCCCGATCCTCCCGTCGTTGTGCGAGCCTCCCAATGAAAGCCGCGCCAGCTGCCTGGCTCGACTCCGTGGGCGCGAAGAAGATCTTCTGCAACGGCGAGTATCCTTGCAGTTTGGGATCGTTCAGGTACTTGGCCAAGCTGGGCTTCTCAAGGTGCATGATATCCTCTCCACCGCGCGGCCCGGTGCCGACGAGGATCATGCGCCGGAAGATCGAAGGGCGATCCAGCACCAGCTGCTGCGCGACCATCCCACCCAGTGAGTACCCGAGAACGTCGCACGAATTCAACCCCAGGGCGTCCAGAAACGCCGACGCATGCGCTGCCATGCCGGCTATCGTTTCCGGTACCGTGCCGCTGGATCGGCCTACACCCGCATTATCGAAAAGAATGAGCTCGCGGCCGGCAGCAAGTGCATCGGTGACCGCGGGGTCCCAGTTGTCGAGCGTCCCCGTGAAGTGCTGCAGACACAACAGGGGAAGTGCGCTGGTGCGGCCGAACCGGCGATACGCGTATCGCTCGCCGTTGGCCTGCAGGAACAGCGTCGGCGCGGTGATTGTGCTATCGCCCACCGCCGGTGAGGTCATTGTGGCTCCATCTCTCCAGTCCCCGTAGGAATCGGTCTCTGACTCACATGCCTGAGCGTTTACTTCATGACTTGAACGCGCGCGCCGAGCTCCAGAGCGCCCATCCGGGATTGACCCGGTTCGGGTAGAGCGCCAGCATCCGGTCGTACAGCTCTTGTGCGGTTGTCGTCTGCTCCACCAGCCGATCGAAATCGCGGATGTACTGCCGGGTCTCTTCGATGATCCGGGGATTGTCCTCGTTTTCGGGTCGCTTGTGTGACGCGACGACTGCGCGCGGCTTGAGCGACTCTATTTTGTCGAGCGCGGCGATCCATTGCCGTCGCGTCTGCGGATTGGACTCGGCCAAATAGAGATGCACGTCGTTGTAGGCGGCATCGCCCGCGACCACCAGTCCGATGGAAGGGACATTCAGACACGTCGTATCATCGGTGTCGGTGTGTCCAAGCTCCACGGCCACCAATTCCTGCCCTTCGAGGTCAATGATGTTCCGCTCGAGTTCCTCCGCGATCACCAGCTTGTCTGGAATCTGGCCTGGAAAGCCCACCTTCCAGACAGTCTCCAGGACCTCCGGGGAGGCGTGCCGGCGCATTTGTTTGACTGCGTCGGGCGTAGCGACCACTCGAGCCTTCGGGAAACGCTCGAGCAGCGTGCCAGCGCCGAACCAATGGTCTCCGTGACCATGGGTGATGTAGATGGTTGTCAGGTTCTTGCCTTTCGTCGCAACCCAATCGGCTAGACTGTTGGCCTGCCTGACCGTCATGAAGGCGTCCACGAGAACCGCGTCCCGCGCGCCATAAATGAGAGTTGACGCCGTGGCCTGAAAAAATGTCTCTCTGACGCCCGGGGGCTTGTCACGAGTGACAATGGGTATGCCTGGCGTCACGAACACGTCCCAACTCAGAGAAGTGCGTGTTGCATCCGGCACGCCGTCAACGGCGTGCGCCGGGGTAGCCTGAGTCACTGACATCTTCACCTCCTGTCTGCTTGGTGCCTCGACGCGCGCTGCCGGCGCGCCACCGGCTTCCGGTCGAAAGGCGATCGTCGGCGACGTGCTCGTGAGCTATGCTGGAACGGCGACGCCGCGAGCTCCTGTTACGCCTTTGGCTGCCGTCGCAGTCGAATCCTGCACGGTTTTCGCCGCGGCGCGGATAACGTCGATGACCACGTCGGGGTGCGATAGCATCGCGACGTGGCTGCTGTCGACCGCATGCGTGGTTGCACCCATGCGCTTCGCCAGGAAGCGTTCCAGGTCGGGGTGAACCGTGCGGTCCTGGTTGGCCACGATGTACCAACTGGGCTTTGACCGCCAGGCCACTCCCGGGGCATTCCGGCTGAATAGATCGGCGGCCGGCGCATAGTGTGTCGCCCAGACAAGCTTTTGCTCTTGCTCCGAGAGGTCTCCCGCGAAGCACACGACACCTTCTGGGCGCATCCAAAGACGCCCGTCCGCGAGCTCGACGTACTTGAACACGTCGGTGACAGGGAACTTCTCCTGCTGGCTCTGCGAGGTCTCGTCTGCATCAGGGGCAAGCGCAGGGCGAGTGTGCCACTGCCGCACCGTCTCCAGGACTCCCCGAGCGGCTGTTACTTCGGGCCGCCCTGCTCTTTCCACGCCTTGAACGTGTCACACCATTCGGCCGGCCACCGCGGCTCGCCGCTGCCCGCCGGAGGCATGTGCCCGCCCAACACGGCCTGGTATATCGCATCAGCGTGAGCGAACACGCTGTCCCGATCGGAGAGATCCAGAGCCTTCCGCATATGGTCAACGTCCATATCGGTGAACATTGGGCGGATATCGGCCGCGAAACTCAGACTGTCGTGCGGAAGCATGTGCGCTCCTTCTCTGCCGCATTGCCGAGTGGGCGAAGGAGTGAGTCAAGTGTGGTCGTGCTGCCTTGCGAGCGCCTCGAACCGACTGGCGTGGACGAAGCAGATGACGGCTGCGGGCACCAGAATACTATCGCAGATAGCGATAAGAGCGAAGCACTGCAGCGACCAATCGAGCTCGCCGAGTGTCTGATGGTGTCGCATCATCGGAGGCGGGACGAAGAACGAGACTGGGAGGCGGCTCAGCAGTATCTGGAGCGTGCCGTAGCACTCGATCAAGGCCCTTGCCGAGAGTGACTTTGAAGAGCCGCGCCGCGTTGGCCCAGGCCTGCGGCAACGCGGCGGGTTTTCTTGGTTGTGGCGGATCACTCTTCGGCTTGCGGGGCAGTCGGGTTCGTACCACTGGACTTTTCCCAATTTACGAATAGGAATCCGCCAGGCGCATCGAACTTCGGCTCGCCCGCCGCAGGGGTAATCTGCAACTGCAACTCGTCGATCGTGTTCCTGGAGCAATCCCAGCATTCGAGCGCGAAATCGCCGTCCCGCCGAGTGCGTGACAAGAGCATGGCGTGCACCTGGGCATTGTCGGTCACGAGCGCGTCGTTCCGGTAGAGATGCGCAACCGCCCACAATGCGACGTCGCTCCTGATCGTCGGGACGAGTGGCGTGTGGACGCCGGTATTCCCGTGGTAGTAGAGGCCGAGGATCACGCCGCCGAAGCGCGGGTGATGCGGCACGTCCTGCGTCTGCACACGGTCCATGACGAGCTTCCAGCGCGCGCCGTCTTGCGTGGTGAACTCGGCCACGCCGTCCACCGAATCGCGTGTGGCACCCCTGTCCCAGGCGGTGAACTTGAACGTCCCGGAGATCCGGGCCACGTTGTTCGAGTACGGGCCGTTTTTGACCTGGGCCTCGAGACCCGGCTGCTCCGCCCCGAACTGCTTGATGACCGGGGCAGCGCTGTCAGGAAACGGAAACGGACCGGGGAGTATCTGGATGACTGGGCCGCCGCTGGTCACCTGGATCGATCGTACCTTCGTTCCAGCCGCAGAGGCCGCACCCGTTGGCCCCGTGTGAGACGCGCCCATGTTGCCGTCGCCCGATCCGGATGGGGCGAGCGACTTCGTGCCGACGACCAAATGCGTGAGCATGCCGAGCATCTTGTGTGAGTCCTGCCCGACGGGGCAGTACACTTCGTAGGTTCCAGGCGTGAGTGTGAGAGTCAGGGTGGTGATCGAGCCAGGCTGAATCACTGGAGTCTGCTGTTCGATCCCCTGCCCCTCGACTTCGAAGGCGTGTGGGATGCTCCCGGCGTTGGAGACGGCGAACGTTACGGTCCCGGGGGCGATGCTGGCCTCCGACAGCTCGACTTTCCACTCGGACAGTTTGGCGCTGACTGGTGTCGTATGGTCCGGGGCGCGGGCTGCAGGCGCCTCCATGAGCGAGAGCGCGACGAGGAGTCCGCCAGCGGCGGTCAGGCCTGGTATGGTTTGGCTGGGCATCATTGGTCATCTTCCTCAGGTGAGTGTGCGTTGACAGGTGCGTTCCACACCGGAGACCTCGCACAACTCAGAGTTATTCCGCCGGGAATAAACTCGCCGCCCGCGGAGTCTACTCACGAAGGCCAACGCGACATCTTGGGGGCGTGTTGGGGTCACGCGAGCTCTCGCGCTTCGAAGCCGTCGTATTGCCGCACCTGGACGCCGCCTACACGTTGGCGCGCTACCTGATGCAGAACGCGGCCGACGCCGAAGACGTCGTGCAGGACGCTTGTCTGCGCGCGATGAAACACTTCGCGAGCTTCGCCGGCGAGCAGGAGACGAGTGCCCGGGCATGGCTGCTGGCGATTGTGCGCAACACCGCGTACAGCGCGCGTCGGCGCCGACGCCCCGAGGATTTGGCGACCGAGTTCGACGAGAAGGCCCACAGTGACGCGGTGGCCGATGAGCACCCGGAGGCTGAATTGCTCCGTACTGCTGCGAAGGAATCGCTCGATCGCGCGCTTGATGGCCTGGCGCCGGAATACCGGGAGGTAATCGTGCTTCGAGAGCTGCAGGAACTCTCGTACAAGGAGATCAGCGAGGTCGTCGGCGTACCGGTCGGCACGGTGATGTCGCGGCTATCGCGGGCTCGCGCGCGCCTGCAGCAAGCACTGCGCGCGGCGGAGCGCAGCTGACGTGACGCACCCGGTCCTCGAATCCGAGCTGGACGCCTACCTGGATGGCGAGCTGGCCCCGGACGACGTGCGCGAGCTCGAGGCACACCTCGCCCATTGCCCGGAGTGTGTACGGTTTCGGGATGAGCGGCTCGAGCTGCGCGCAGCGATCGCTGCGGAGATTCCGGCGTTCCACGCGCCAGAGGCCCTGCGCCAGCGTGTGCAGATGGCCGCGGCGTCCGCGGCTGGTCCGCGCACGGCACGCCGCTTCACGATCGGGAGCTGGTCGAGCTTACTCGCCCTCGCCGCCTCGCTCGTGTTTGTCGCCGTTGGCACGTGGCGACTGACCCGTGCAAACGCGGCGCGCGAGACGCTCGCCACCGAGGTGCTCGGGAGTCACGTACGCTCGCTCATGCCCGGCCATCTGACCGACGTGCTGTCGTCGGATCAGCATACGGTGAAACCCTGGTTCAACGGGAGGCTCGACTACTCACCACCAGTCTATGATTTCGCGGGCCGCGGCTACCCGTTGCTCGGCGGACGGCTCGACTATGTGGGCGGGCGATCGGTCGCAGTGCTTGTGTACGGCCGGCGCCAGCATCTCATCAACGTGTTCCTCTGGCCTAGCACGAGTGGGCCGTCAGGTGGCCCGCCGGCCGAAACGCGCCAGGGCTATCACCTCCTGCACTGGACAATGGGCGACTACACCTACTGGGTGGTCTCCGACCTTGGCTTGCCCGAGTTGCAGGAGTTCGCCGGGTTGCTCAGGCAGGCCGACTCGGCCACGAGCGGCCCCAGATGAACAGACATCACAATCAGCTCATCGCCGTGCCACTTGTCAGTATGCATCGGACCCACGCCGCATTGCGCGCGAGCTGGAGCTCGAGGTCGCCAGGGCTCCTGACCTGACCGCCGCCGACTAGTTGTCCGCCCCGCCGCCATAGTCGTTCGCAACAAATATCTCCGGATGGAGATCGAGGTCGTTTTCATTCCGCTCAGGCAGCGAGATGTGTCGGCCTCCTGCGGCCACGTTGAAGCATGCTGTCGGGCCCGACATCGGGCGCTTACGCTGCCAACCTTCGTCGTAATACCTCTCGATCTCACAATCAGTCATTCGGTGGTTCGTATGCGCAAATCCGCACTCTCTTCATCCTTCCGCTGTGCAGTCGGCATCGTCGCGACTGCTGGCGTCGTCGCCTGCGGGGGCAATTCAAGCAGCCCGACGTCACCCGTTTCGGCAGCGCCAACCAATGCAGCAACCGGCATGACCGTCGCGGCCACGCCGGCTCTGATGTTCGGCCCCGACACCCTCGTCGTGCAATCCGGCGCGACAGTAACCTTCGCATTTGGCTCGGTCGCGCACAACGTGTTCTTTACAACCTCGGGCGCTCCAGCCGACATCACGGGCGACAATGCGAATGTAGATATCGCGCGCACGTTCCCGACTGCAGGGACATTCAACTACACCTGCCATATTCATCCTTTCATGCACGGAACAATCGTCGTGCGATGAGCACCCGCGCGGGCACACACCAGTCGATCCTTTCTATTTGTGGCCGCCGTGCGGCCACAAATAGGCGGTCGGCCCACGCGCTGGCGGACCCACCGCTTGAAGTTCCTGCCACTCTGCATCCTCGAAGAGGCGCGACCGTGTCAGGAACCGCACCCCCTCCGGCGCCTCGAGTGAGAACCCACTCCCGCGACCGGGTACGAGATCGACGGTCAGGTGGGTGTGCTGCCAGTATTCGTATTGTTGTGCGCCGATGTAGAACGGTGCCCCAGCAACGGCGCCAAGAAACACGTCTCGCTCGCCAATTCGAAACTCGCGCGACGGGTAGCACATTGGCGAGCTGCCGTCACAACAGCCCCCGCTTTGGTGGAACACCAGATCGCCATGCTGGGCGGCCAGCTGCCGCACCATGGCGGCAGCTGCATCAGTGATGTCGACACGTTGACTCATGCGAGTACCAGTAACCCGCCACCAGTGATCGAGTCTCAGAAGAAGCCGAGCTTCTTGGAGCTGTAACTCACGAGGATGTTCTTGGTCTGCTGGTAGTGATCGAGCATCATCTTGTGTGTTTCGCGCCCGATGCCGGACTGCTTGTAGCCGCCAAACGCTGCGTGTGCTGGGTAGACATGGTAGCAGTTCACCCACACGCGCCCGGCTTTGATGCCGCGTCCCATCCGGTAGGCCGTGTTCTGGTCGCGTGACCACACCGCGGCGCCCAGGCCGTACAGAGTGTCATTCGCGATCGCCAGCGCGTCGTCCATGTCCTTGAACTTCGTCACCGAGACCACGGGACCGAAGATCTCCTCCTGGAACACACGCATGCGGTTCGTGCCCTCGAAGATCGTCGGTGCGACGTAATAGCCGTCTTTGCGCTCGCCCTGGTGTATGCGCCGTTCGCCGCCGGTCAGGACCTTGGCCCCCTCCTTCTTGCCGATATCGATGTAGCTCAGAATCTTCTCGAGCTGGTCGTTCGACGCCTGCGCCCCGATCATCGTCCGCATGTCGAGTGGGTCGCCTTCGACAATCTGTCGAGTGCGGGCGACAGCCTTCTCCATGAAGCGGTCGTAGATCGATTCCTGCACGAGTGCCCGCGATGGACAGGTGCAGACCTCACCCTGATTCAAGGCGAAGAGCACAAAGCCCTCGAGTGCCTTGTCGAGGAAGTCGTCGTCCTCGCGCGCGACGTCGGCGAAGAAGATATTGGGCGACTTGCCGCCGAGTTCCAACGTGACGGGGATGAGGTTCTCGGACGCGTACTGCATGATGAGCCGTCCGGTGGTCGTCTCGCCCGTAAAGGCGATCTTTCCGATGCGTGGGCTCGACGCGAGCGGCTTACCGGCCTCGACGCCGAATCCCTCGACGACATTGACGACACCACTTGGAATGAGATCGGCGATTAGCTCCATGAATGCCATGATCGACACCGGTGTCTGCTCCGCCGGCTTGATCACGACGCAATTGCCAGCGGCCAATGCCGGCGCCAGCTTCCACACGGCCATCAGCAACGGGAAGTTCCACGGGATAATCTGCCCCACGACGCCCAGTGGCTCGTGGAAGTGGTAGGCGACCGTGTCCTCGTCGATCTCGCTGAGGCCCCCTTCTTGTGCCCGGATCGCCCCCGCGAAATAGCGGAAATGGTCGATCGCCAGCGGCAGATCCGCATAGGTCGACTCACGGATCGGCTTCCCCTTGTCCACGGTTTCGATGATCGCCAGCGTCTCGACATATTGCTCGAGTCGATCGGCGATCTTGTTCAGGATGTTGGCTCGGTAGGTCGCCGACGTTCGGTTCCAGGTCACCGCCGCCGCGTGTGCGGCATCGAGCGCGCGGTCCACGTCCTCGTGCGTCGAGCGCGCCACCTCGCAGAGCGGTTGGCCGGTGATCGGCGTGGGGTTCACGAAGTACTGACCGCGTGTGGGCGCCACGTACTCCCCACCGATCCAGTTCTCATACCGCGCGCGGATCGGGATCTTGAGCTTCGACACGTCCACAGTGGACGGGAGTGATACCAGTACGGGGTTGGAGATCGGGGTCGCGAGTCTGGACTCCAGCGTGGCAGCCATGGGCAATCCCTCCGGTGGAGATGGACGCGGCGAACACCTACCCAGGAGCCGTCGAATGTACGCCGTCGCCAGCCAGGGGCTAGTCGGCCTGCAGGCACCGTGCGGTGAGGATGGTGGCGAGCTGGACCGGGCTCAACGGGCGTCCCCCGAGGGAGTTGAATAGCCAGCGCCAATACGGTGGCTCCCTGTCATTGACTCGGGATACCACAACCCTTTCCCTCTACCCGGAGCTCGACGCTCACCGACGTGCGTGCCCTACACCATCCGGAAAGGTCCATCGCCGACACGCCACAAACCACAAACCAGTGGACCTTGGTCGTACGAGAGCGGCTCCGCCACGTTCGATAGCATTCTGCCGGGCGTACCATCGACGTCAACGGGAGGGTGCAGTCATGCAGAGGATGCTCATCGCCGTGTTTGACACCGATCCGCCAGCGTACCAGGGGCTCGACGCGCTGCAGAGACTCGACGCCAACGGAGACATCTCGCTCTATGCAAGCACGGTCATCAAGAGGGAAGCGTCGGGGGTGACCGTAGAGCAGTCGGCGGACGTCGGGCCGGCGGGCACGTTCCTCGGCATGATGACTGGAGGCATCGTCGGATTGCTCGGCGGACCGGCCGGGGCGATCGCGGGGTATGCGATCGGCGGAGCGATGGGAGCCGCGACAGACTTGACCTCGGCCGGCATCAATCTCGACTTCGTGGACGACATCTCGAAGGTCCTTATTCCCGGGAAGGTTGCGGTGCTGGCCGATGTCGACGAGGGGTGGACCACGCCGGTCGACACGGCTATCGGCAAACTCGGGGGCATCGTCCTGCGACGCACACGTTCCGCCGTTGTCGAAGACCAACTCGTGCGAGACAGCAATGAGTTCAAGGCCCAGCTCAAGGAATTGCAGGACGAGCTCAAACAGACGAACGCCCAGAACAAGGCCGCGGTGCAAAAGGAGATTGACAGGGTCAAGCAGCAGATCGCAGCGACGCGCACGCAGGAGCAGAAGCGTGCATCCCAGCTCAAGACCGATGCAGACGCCCGACTTGCGTCACTCCGCGAGCAGATGAATCGGGCCGATGCTGATCGCAAAGCGAGGATCGAGAAGAGAATCGCCGGCGTCAAAGCGGACCTCGAGTCGCGCAACGCGAAGCTCAAGCAAGCCGAGGGCTCCGCTACGGAGGCGCTCGCAAGCTGAGAAGCGCGGGGGCCAGGGTCACGGGCCCCCGCTTTTTGAGTAGCCGCCTTTGGTGGGGGCGGTAGCACGCGAAGGTGCGCCCGCAGGGTCTGGGCAGAACCCTTGTTGAAATTGTACGCCGGTTGCGGCACTTTCGTCCTCCCCAGTCCCGCAGGATGGCCCGGGACAGGTCACCTATATGGAGGGACCGGTGCCCACCAACCACCTGAGCAGCGAGCTCGCTCCGTCTGCCGCGTCGCAACGTCACGACGGAACGAGCGCTGCTCCGCTCGCCGTCCTCATTGGGCCATCATGATGATGCGGATTCCGCCGGGCCACCTGAGCGATGGCGCGAGGCGACCGCGCGTTCTGACGTGCGTGTGCGCCCTTGTGGTACAGACGATCATGCCGTCGACGGCCAAGCCGCAGAATTTCCCGCCCAAGCTCGTGGACTTTTTGCAGACGAAGGTTGGCCTCACTGCACGAGAGCTGGCCGCAGCTGGCAATGGCAGTCCTGTCGTGAAGGTCCTGAGAGACTCCGACGGAAAGGAAATAGCCCTCGTTGGCGTCGTCGGAGTGCGTGCACCGCGCGCGCTCTATGTCGCGCAGATGACGGACTCCCTCGGGTCGCGGCGTGATCCGTCGCGGCTGGGCTTCGGTATCTTCTCTGATCCTGCTTCACCGGCAGATGTCAGCGCACTCACCCTACCCCATGACGACATGCAAGATCTCGCCAAATGCCGGCCGGGCTCCTGCAAGCTCAAGCTTCCCGCGCAGTCCATCACGGACCTTCGGGCCATCGATCCGCAGTCGCCGACGGCAGATTCGATGGCGATCGCCTACGTCGCGCGACACATGATCGCCTACATCACAGCCTATCGCTCCCAGGGGAAGCAGGCGCTGGTCGTGTACGACGATCAGTCGCATCCGATTGCATCGTCCAACGTATGGGCGGCCATCCTATCTCGATCACCCTACATGTACGAGTACACACCGACGCTCGCGCGGTATCTCGCGAATTACCCAGAGGACCGACCCCCGACTGCCCGCAACACGTTCTTTTGGGCAGAGGATGACGTGCCCGGCGCGAAGCCGATGCTGACGATGACACACCAAGTCGTCTATCAACCCCCCGAGTTCTCGGGTACGACCCTTATCGCCGAGCAGCTCCTCTACAGCGATCACTACCTCGACGGGGCGCTGGACCTCACGGCAGTTATCAATCTCGCTCCCGGGAGTACCGCCGGATCGGACACCTCCGGCGTCGCTGTGGTATTGCTCCGCCGCCTGCACTTTGATGCACTCCCGAGCGGCGGCATCATCAACATTCGCGGGAAGGTGATCGGCAAAATGCGACAGCGCACAGAGGCATTCTTGCGCGATACCAAGACCCGGAGCGAAGCGGCGTACACGGGCCGTCACACTCGGTCAGCGTAGCTAGGGCTTCCCTGTCAAGAATCTCCGCATCGAGATGCTCGACTGTGTCGGGCTGAGTCAAGAACACGTAGTGCCCCGCGCCTTTGAGCTCGACAATGGTGGCCTGCGGGACGCTGGCCTTGAACTCCCGCGCCTGCGCTCGGCGCCAGTGCTGCAGTGTGTCCAACCACCGTTGGCCTACCGAGTCCGAAGGTGACAGCCACGGCAACACGGACGCAACGCTCGTGTCGCGATCGTAAATCGCGAGCGTGGGTTCGTGAACCTGATTCAGCGGCGGGGGCGTGCGATCGGACGCGGCGATGATCTTTGCGTCGACCGAGTCTGATGTGAGCAACCCGATGTCACGCCCGGAGGAGTCGAAGCGCTCCGTCGCCCGAAACGCTGCTTCAGGATACGGCGCGCCGCTGATTCGCCGAGCGAATGCGAGTCCAGCGGCTGGTGATGCTGAGTCAGCACCGGTCGGCTTCGGCTGGTCCGGAAATCCCTTCGCGACCGGGTGCGCGTGATAATCAAAACCGGCGTCGAGGTAGACCAGCTTGTGGACGCGATCCGGATGGTGGGCTGCGATCCAGGTGAGCTCCTGCCCAGCGATCGAGTGCCCGACCAGGTCGACCCGCGAGAGGTGCAGCGAGTCGAGCACGCTGTACACGTCGTTCGACAAGGTCGCGATGGTGTAGCCCGTGTCGGGCCGACCGGAGGCGCCGTACCCGCGACGTGTCACGCCGAGCACGTGAAAGGCGTTGGTGAAGCGAGGGGCGAAGTCATCGTACATATGCGCCGCATCCCCGAGTCCGGCGATGAAGACGATCGGCTCTCCCTGGCCACCCCAGTCCACGACTTCAATGCGCGTACCGTCCGGCACGGTGACGAACTGCACCGTGTGTGAAGCGGGATCGTGCCACTCCGCGGGAGTGGTCGCAGTCTTCCGCTGGTCCGCATCCGATGGATTGGCGCGACAGGCGACCGCCGCGAAGGCGCCGAGGGCGACGAAGGTGCGGGCCGAAATCACTGCGCCGCCGGCTGAGCGCTAGCGACCTGTCCGACCTTGTACACGACCTTGCCGCCCACGATCGTGTACAGGACCTTCGTTCCGAGGATCGAGTCCGGCGGCACGGTCATGATGTCGTGGTCGAGGACCACGATGTCCGCGTACTTGCCGGGCGCGAGCGAGCCGCTCTGACGCTCCTGAAATGCAACGTACGCGCCGTTCACGCTGTACGTCTTGAGCGCCTGCTCCCGAGTGAGCGCTTGCTCCGGGAAGAACGCCGAATCCGTGCCGACGATGTCGCGCGTCACGCTGCAATGGAACGACGCGATGGGGCTGATGGCTTCGACGGGGACGTCGGTCCCGTTCGTGACGACGGCGCCGGTCTTCCAGAGGGACTGCCATACGTAGGCACCTTGCTTTGCGCGCTCTTCCCCGAGCCGCGGGATGACGTACCGGGCGTCGGAGCAGGCGTGGATGCCCTGCATCGAGGCCACCACCCCAAGCTGAGCAAACCGTGGGATGTCTGCCGGATTCAGGTGCTGGGCATGCTCGATGCGCCAGCGCAGCGTGTCGCCCTTGACGTGGTGCTCGTCGAAGACCGCCTGGTACGTGTCGAGCGTTTCCTTGTTTGCGCGATCACCGATCGCATGCACGGAGATCTGGAACCCGTGTGCGATCCCGATCTCCGCGATTTCCTTGATCCGCGGCATCGGCGTGACGTTGAGACCCGTGTTCGTCGGGTCGTCGTCGTACGGCTTGAGCATCCAGGCGCTCCTGGAGCCGAGTGCGCCGTCTGCCGTGACCTCACCGATCGCGCGCACGGTCAGATGGCCGTCGCCGTAGTCGACCATCCGATGTGCCACGAGGGAATCGACGTCATCGGGTCGCACTTCGTCCCGGCCCACCAGAATGTAAAGGCGGAGCGGCATGTGCCCCTCGTCGACGATCTTCTTGATCGCATCGATTGTCGCGAACGACTCTCCCATGTCCTGGAAGCTCGTCACGCCGTTGGCGACCGCGTTCTGCGTGGCGAGGAACACCTGCCGGCGGAAGTCAGCGTCGACCTCTGCTGGCGTGCGCGTAGCCAGGTTTTTTGCGAGGGCGCGCCCGACGAGCACCTGCGCGCCGTCCACCAGGACGCCAGTCGGCCGTCCACGCTCGTCCTTGATGATCTCACCCCCGGGTGGGTTCGGGGTGGAGGGCCCGATGCCCGCCAGTCGAAGCGCCACGTCATTCGCGATGAGTGCGTGACCGCTCGCGTGCTCGAGAACCACGGGATTCTTCGGCGCCGCTTGGTTGATCAGATCGTTCGTCTGGAAGCCCTTCACGACGCGTCCAGGGGAGACGTCCCACTTCTCCTGGTGCCAGCCGCGCCCCTGAATCCACGCGGCTGGCTTCGCGGTCTTGGCGGCGTCGCCGACCATCTGCGCGATCTGCTGCCATGAAGGCACGCCCATCAGGTCCAGCTCAGTGAGCCCCCTACCCAATCCGGTGAAGTGGCCGTGCGACTCGATGAACCCCGGGATGGCGAGGTGGCCCTGGAGGTCGATGACCTTCGTACCGGGGCCAACATAGCGCCCGATCTCGGCGTCGGACCCGACGGCAATGATCCGATCGCCGGTGATCGCGACCCCCTGTCCTTCGGGGCTGGTCGAGTCCATCGTGACGACCTTGCCGTTGCGAATGACCGTATCGGCTGGGGCAACGCGCGCGGCGCATCCCGCGGTCAGAAAGGACAGGAACGGGAGGTATGCGAGGATCGCGAGCGGGGGCTTGTTCATGAGAGCGGAGAGGCGAATGAGGTTCGGGACGGCGTTCGAACATTGCGGACGGAACGCGGTTACACCAGGGGCTAGTGGCCGGTGGCTTCTCCGCCCGGAGCGAACGGACGCCCCTCGCTAGCGGGGCGCCGCACGGCGTTTCCGTTCGCAAGCAGCGCCACGACCGCCCAGACCTGCGCACAAGACGCGAGCGCGCCAAAAACGGCCCTGATGGAGTCCCACTGGTAAAAGCCTTCGAAGGCCTGCCGCAGTGCGACTGGATCGCTGCCGAGTCGCGGGACCTTCAGCATGATCGGCGCCGCCTGCGTCGTCAGGAGTATCACCCCGATGTGCATGAGGGCGGCGCCGTACACCGGTACCGCCACAGACCACGGGCGTAAGCGACTGGTGCGAAAGCTGATCGCCGCCGCGAGCACCAATACCGTGCTGCCGATCCCGGCAACCGGATAGATGATCCTCCCGTTTCCGAGATCGGCCAGACGGCTGAATGCTGCCCACGCGTTCGGCCCGAGCGCTCGCCAGGCGGGCATCTCCACGATCGTGCGATTCAAGTTGTCGCCGACGGCGCCAATGACGAGCGTTGCCACAATGCATCCGAGCGCCAGCCGCCATGACTCGAGCCCCTTGGTCATGTTTCCCCCCGTGTTGTCCGCGTAGCGCGGTGTGCCAGGAAAACCTCGTCCGGTGCCTGGATACCTCGTATAGCGAGGTATATGTACGGCACAGGGGGCGGTCCTGTCAACCGGCTTGGCCGTGGGAAGCCCACGTGGCCCGAGTGAATGGCGTTCTCAATGGCGCTGCCGACGCGCAGGGTGTATGCTCCGCACGCAGACCAGCGCGATCCGCACGGAGGAGATTCGGGGTGCCAGTCAGTCGCGAGCTATTGAAGGGCAGCATCGCCCTGTTGATCCTGAAGCTCTTGTCCGAACGTGACCGGTATGGCTACGAGATCATTCAGGAGGCGGCGCGCCGAACGGACAACGCCTTCGAGTTCAAGGAAGGCACATTGTATCCGGCCCTTCACCAACTCGAGAGACGGGGTTATCTCCGCTCCGAGTGGCGGGTCGCCAACAATGGCAAGCAACGGAAGTATTACGGCCTGACCGCCGCGGGCCGGAAGGCGGCGAGCCAGAGTCAGCGAGATTGGGCGCTCTTCACTCGTACGGTGAACGCGGTTCTCTCCAACGGCTGACGATGAGTCCCTGGCAGAACCTCGTCCGACAGGTCATTGCCCGGTCTCGCCTCCCCGGGGAACGACGTCGGCGCGAGCTTCTCTGCGAGCTGAGCGCTCACCTCGAGGACAGCGCGGAGGCACTCCGAGCCTACGGGTGCGATGACGCCGCGATCGAGCGCATGGTCGAGCTGCGGTTCGGCGACCCGGACGCGCTGGGTCAGGCCTTCGCCATCGTGTATAGGCGCGAGCGGTGGGCGCGCTCTGCCGCGAGCATTCTCGTCCTGTTCGCGACGGCGACTCTGGCGGCGACGCTGGTCATTGGGGGGGTCCAGTCGCTCGTGGCGGTCGCGACGGCGCATCCATTGCGCGCGACATTCACTGACGTGATGTCGGAGCTGATCGGTATCGCGGCAGTTGCGATCGGCTACTGTAGCCCATACCTCGCCGAACGCCTGGGAGTGCAACCCGGAAGGCAAATCCTTGGCCTCGTCGCGGCCATCGGATTAGCCGTCGGAGGCTATTGCATCGCGACGCCGCCGGCACACACGGCGCTGCCGATCGTGGCGTTTGCCTGCGCCGCCTCTGCTCGGCTCCTGCAATGCTTCAATGTGCCGCTTCTCTGGCTGGTTGGCACGGCCGGGCCACTGCTCGTCGCATGGTACGGACTCGGTCCGCTCATTGAGACCCGCCTGCCAGGCGCTCGACTCTTTCCGTGGTCCGTGTGGTGTGGCATCACAGGAGCCTGCCTCCTGCTCCGACCGATCGTGCGGCTCTTCGAAGGGCACGTGTTCAAGATCGACTCGGCAACGGGCGGGTAGTGGTTCCCATCCGACATCCGCAATGAGTCGACTCGAATTGGGCATTGCTCCACAGTTCTTGCGCCGCATTGATCGCCGGGACGCTTAGCGTCGCGGGGTCCGCCGCAGCGCAAATGCTGCCCCTCTTCCGCGGACCTTGCCCGAACTGTTACCAAATGTAGGGGACGAGACGGTAGCGCACGGCGCGCGTGTATTCGGTGTACCCAGGTAGATTCTCGCGAAGGTATTTCTCTTCGTCTACGAGTCGCCACGCGAGCACACCGATGACGATCGGCGTCAGGAGGAACCCGTACCATGAGCCAAGCGCGAGCGGCGCCCCGAGACACACCAGGATCGCGCCGGCATACATCGGGTGCCGGACGATCGCATAGGGGCCGGTCGATACGACCGTTTGCCCTTCGACGACGTCTATCGTTGCAGCGGCGAAGCGGTTCTCCCTGACCACGAGGAAGTAGATAAGAATCCCGAGTGCGGCGAATACGTCACCGAATACCGAAAGCTGCGCGGGCATAACGGGCGACCAGCCAAAGCGGTGGTCGAGCGGCATGATCACGAACACCGCAGGGACCACCAGCCGGGCAATGGATGTGATGCTTTGTTGAACTGCTGTTTTCTCGACAGCCGGGCCCTTGCGCAAACGGCTCTCGAGAAGCGGCTTGTCGTTGCGCGCCAGATAAATCGTGACGAGGGTCGTCGAGACCATGAGTGTCAGGAAAAATGCCCAACCCTGCCAGTAGTCGAGTGTCCACGCGGGGATGAAGATGACGGCGAAGAACGCGATGGCGCCGGCGAGAGCTGCGTATATGGTGCGGAGGTAAAGGTTTGTCATGGTGCGCCGAAAAGTTGGTCTCTGGCCGCGCGACTAGAGACGCGGCGCTCGCAAGTGGTCACCGTCGAGACTTCTGGCGTAGCCGTGGAGTCCGTCCTGTCGACGTGAAGGAACGTGGGTCACGGCGGCGGATACTGCGAGCAAAGCGTCGCCGACGGAACAGGCCAGTGACCACGCCACCCGTCACGTGTCGGCCAGCGCCGACACAATGTACGCGGCAACGCTGACGCCGGTGGCGATGAGTGCGACGGCGAACAGTCGGCCCCTTGGCGAAAGCGGATGAGGAGCCTCGAGGCCAACCGTGGAGAGGATCACCGGGGCGTGCCTGTGAGTAATGCCAGGCCCGTGCGGGCCCTCAACGGTGGCGGCTTTGGGGTGGCAGGCTGTCAGGCGACCGCCGACAACAAGCAATGGACTGCCCTGACAGCGAAGGCTTTCTTGGTTGACGATCTTCCGTCACGACACCGGCAGGATCGCTTTCCCTCCTCATGACGTCCGTCCGGACGAGGAGAGCACGCAAATGGCCACCGGATATGACGCCTATCCCAGACCACCGCACGCGACAGCGGCTCCAACGCGCGCGAAGGGCTGGCCGATCGTTGTGGGCACCTGTGGCACCCGGGACTCAAACGGGGCAATCCGTCTCGCGCACCTCTTGGTGCAACGGAGATGCGAGGGCGGTGTACGTTGTCGGAGTGCTCGACACTGACTGGCAAAGCACGTATGGGACGGGTGAGGGTAGCGAACCCTATGACCCCCGGACGGCGGAGGCATTGCTCGCTCGCATCGAGCGTCAGCTCGTCGAGCTCGGGGTACCGGCAGGACACTGGCCGGTCGGCATCGTCGGGGGCGAACGCGCTGGCGCGCTGGGGGACATCGCAGGCAACGACCGCACATCGCTCCTTCTGGTTGGCCTGAAGAGTCACATCGCGCTGGCAAGGCTCTGGGGGCGGTCGACCGCACTCGGTGCAGCGAGCAAGGGCAGGCGCACCGTCCTCGCCGTCGATCCGCTGGCCAGAGCGTTGCCGACGTGCGCGGTGGTGGGCACCACCTTCGGCCCGGCCAGTGAGAACGCTGCTCGAGCCGCACTCGACTGCCTTGGGTCGTCAGGATCGCTGCACTTGGTGCATGTCCGACCCTTCATGTCCCAAATTGGAGTGGGGGCGCTATCGACCGACGTGGCGTACGCGCAGGAGATTGCCGACCGCTTGGGGAGCATGGTCTCGGCGCTCGGAGCACCACCTGGCGTCCGGGTGCGATGTCACGATGTGAGCGGCGACCCAGCGAGCCGCCTGCTCGAACTCGCACAGCAAGAGCACGCCGACCTCATCGCCGTTGGCACGCACGACCGTCCCGCCTTTGGTGCGTTCCTCGTCGGCACTGTTGCCTCACGTGTGCTTGGGGTCCATCGAACGTCCGTCCTGGTCGCCTCCGCGTGATGGCAGCGTACCGTTCTTGCGTACGTGGCGTTGACCCAGGCGATCGAACTCCTGCTCATCCGCCGACACTGGATTGCGTAGGAACGCTATGATCCCGACGTCGCTTCTCGCCCGGTGACCTCGTCCAGATGCATGCGAAGCACGAGGAGCCGAAACGGTGCAGGATCGTTCGCCGTGCCCGTGCCGGGTACGAGCTCGCGGAGGAGTTCAACACCATGGGCGAAGGAATGTTGATCGATCGGCGGCGAATCCGAGTCGAGGAAATATACGGCGCCGTGCACGACCACACTTCGCCAGTCGAACGTGCCCTTGACCTCATCGACTTCAAAGGCTGCCCAACAATGATGCGGGAGAATCGCGCTCTTTACTCCGCGCGACGTGCGGCAGTAGATCCAGCCATCGGCGAACACATAGTTGATCGGCTCAATGTCGACGCGGGCCCCACCGGCGTACGCGATACGCCCCACGTGGTGACGAGCGAGAAGGGCCTCGCATTCGGCACGGGACAAATCTCTGATGATCGGTTGAGAGGTCGTCACAACACCCTGAATGAAGGAGAAAGAATCTAGGATCAGCGGCTTCATAACTATTTTATACCCCCCGGTGCATTCCTTTACGTCGATCCACGGTGAGGAATCGTTCACCGCAATGTGATGGTACGCCCTCCCGCATCGACAAAACAGTCGGGGAGGGCCCGTCGCGGCGTCCGGCTTTGCCTCTCATCAATGCGAGGCGCTCTCGCGAACACGCCTTGAGCGATCGCCGCGTCGGGGCGTGCCTGAGTGCATGTCAGGCAACACCTGATCCCTCGATCGAGGTTCGGCATGCACACTGCACTCAGTACGCGCCGACCTCACGAGGTGGCGACAACGCTGAGACAGCAGGCGGGATTGCCAGCACGGGCCGCGAGAGGAAACAACTCGTTGAGCAGCGAAGCGCAATCAGAGAGTTCACCAGTTGCGGATCGGCCTGAGGCGCCGGTCGCCCCCGGTTATCATGCAGTGATCGGGGCGATGGACGGCGACGCGCACGGTCCCGGTGCCCTTCGAGTTGCCCAGGCGCTTGTTTCGCGATTCCGCTCAGAAGCTGTAACTTTGCCGTCGACTGCTGTTCCATCGGCTGTGGGGCGAAAGGCCGACGGCTGCGGACATGCGATTGTCGTGCTACCAGCCCCTGATGCGGGGTCCCCTGAGCGACCGACCTACACCGATCGCGCCTGTCGAGTCGCTGTCTCAACGCGACACCCCGTGCTACTCGTCCCGGACGCCACCGGATGGCCCCCACGCCAATGCGTCGCGGCAATGGACTTTGGCCGATCGAGCATCGCAGCCGCGCTGGCCGCATTGGAGTTGCTCGAGGCGCCTGCTGAACTCGCGCTCGTGTTTGTGCATCAAGGGGATGAGGAGGCTCGCCAGGCGGACTTAGTGCCGCGACACGTGCGCCTGCTGTGCGAAGCCCTAATGCGCACGCTTCTGGCTCCGACGGGGATTACCGTAACGTCGGTGATCTTGAAAGGCGCCGTGCTCCCCGTGCTGTTGCCCTTTGCTCGACGTTACGGGGCCGACCTCCTATCGCTCGGCCGGCACGGACGATCCTCATCTGCGGGGATCGCCGCGACGCCCGTCGGGCCCACGGTGCGTGGATTGCTCCAGGGTGCACCGTGCACCGCGCTGATTTCGAGCGCACCCTGAGGACTGCAGGCTTGACCCACTAGGGTCTCCATCGCGGTCGCCTTGCGGACTATCGCGGCGGAAGCCTAGAATCCATCAGTGGATGCAGGATCTGGTCGTTGTTTCCTCCGAACGAAGACCCTCGTTGGCCTCGCGACTGTCAACGGCCGGCAAGGGTGCGGGGCGGGCACCCGACGCACAGCTCGCTGGGGCCGTAGTCACGAGTACCGGCTCGCGATCTTGGTGCACCCATGGAACCAATGACAACTGACCCGGCCCGCCGATTCAGCGACGAAGGTTCCCGGGAGGCGGCGGAATTGAGCGAGGTGGCGGCGCGCGCCGCGTTCACGCAGCTGCCGCATCCAATGTACTTGCTATCTCGGGACGGCGTGATTCTCGCGGCGAATCCGGCTGGGCTGCGGTTCGTGGCGAAGGCAGACACGCCAGTCGTCGGTCAGCGGTTGTGGGACGTCGTGGCGTTGATCGGTCCGCAGGAAGACACGCAATGGTTCCGGCGGGCGATCGACGAGGCGAACGCTGGATCTCGTACTCCCCTTAGATATGACTTGGATGAGACGGCGCGCGAGCGGACGTCCACGTGGTCGATTCGGCGATTTGAGGGGCCAGAGAGCGGTGGGGTCGCGCTCATAGCGGAGGCGCGCGACGTCACCGAAGAGCGCCGCGTCGAGATCCAGGGCCGGCTGTTCTCGGATCTCGCACTGGCTCTCGGGCAGACCGACTCTCTCGAGCTTGCGTTGACCGCAGCACTCCAGACGATGTGCACCGCTGGGGAATGGGCGCTCGGCGAAGCGTGGATGCCGTCGACGCTTGCTGGGGGCGAACAGCGGTTGACGCGCGCGGCGGTTTGGGCCGTACCCGATCGGCGGCTACAGGGCTTCGTTGCCCAGGGCTCGGGCTTTCGATTCCAAAGAGGAGAAGGGCTGCCGGGAACGGCCTGGCTGCGACGTGAACCTGTGTGGGCGAACCCGTTGGGCGCCACGCAGGAATTCACGCGTGGTTCTCTGGCTGGCCAAGCAGGGTTGCGCGCGGCAGTCGCAATCCCGGTGATGGCTCGCGGAGAGGTGGTGGCAGTATTGAGTTGCTATATGGCCGATCTCCGCAATCGCCATACACATCTTGTGCAGGCCGCCACCGGCGTCGCTGCGCAACTCGGTCCGTTGTTGCTGCAAAAGAAGGCGGAGGAAGCGCATCGCAATGCGGAGGCGCAACTCGCAGGTACGATCGCTATCGCAACCGACGCGATCATCTCCATCGACGAGACACAGCGAATTACCCTGTTCAACTGGGGGGCCGAGCGCATCTTCGGGTATGCGGCGGACGAAACGATCGGGGAGCCGCTCGACATGCTGCTGCCGGAACATCTGCGACGGCACCACGCCACCGACATCGCAGAGTTTGCCAGGTCCGCGCAGACAGCGCGACGCATGGGTGAACGGTCAACGATCCTGGGGCGGCGCAAGAACGGCGAGATCTTCCCGGCCGAAGCCTCGATCTCACGCTACATGAGCGGAGGGCAGTGGACCTTCACCGTGATGTTGCGAGACATCACCGACCGGCGACGCACCGAGGAGGGACTTCGGTTTCTCGCAGAGGTCGGAAGCCTGCTTGGCGATTTGATACAGGATCAGACCGTGCTGCAGCGGGTTGCCGAGCGAGCGGTGCCGACGCTGGGTGATGCCTGTGTCATCGATCTGGTTGAGAACGACCTGCCGATCACCGCGGCGGTCGCCGCACGCGACATTGATATGACCCGCGCGATCCAACGTTTCCGCGATGAGAGGCCGCTGAAGTGGGATGACCGGTCGCCGACAATGGACGCCTTGCGGACCCGACAGACGCTGCTCCTACCCGAGGGTATTGGAAGCTGGACTGGGCTGGCCGAGCGCCCGGATTATCAACGAGATCTATCGCCGCTTGACGCTGGATCGATCCTCGTTGTGCCTCTCGTGGCCCACGACCGGGTAATGGGCGCGCTCAGCCTTGCAATGCAAGCCGGGGGACGCCGCCATGACGATAACTACCGCGTGCTGGCGGAGGAGGCGGCGGGCCGTATTGCGCTTGCCGTCGACAATGCAATGCTCTATCAGCGGACGCGGCAGGCCGTGGGGGCGCGCGACGAGACGCTCGCGGTCGTGTCACACGATCTGCGGAATCCGTTGAGCGCGATCAGGATGTACATGAGTGCGCTCCGGGAGGATCCTCCGCCGAGTCCTGAGAGCGTGCGGGAGCTCGTGGAGCTCGTGCAGGAATCGACGTTGCTCATGTCGCGCATCATCGAAGATCTGCTCGACGTCGCGAGCATCGACAGCGGCCGATTGTCGCTCGACCGAAAGGTGCAGCCGCTTCAGCCCTTGCTGGAGCAAATCGAAGACATGTTTCGTGGGGCTGCCGACGAACGGGGGATCGCGCTCGTGCTCGAGCGCAGTGCGCTCGAACGACTCCCCACGCTGGATGTGGATCGAGACCGCATCGTGCAGGTGCTCGGCAATCTGGTCAACAACGCGCTCAAGTTTACAGAAGCCGGTGGGATCGTAACCATTAGCGTCGCAACGCGTGGTGAGATGGTCACGGTGGCAGTAACTGACACCGGCGTCGGGATTGCTCCCGACGATCTCGCGCATGTCTTCGACCGGTTCTGGCACGGTCGCCGCCGAACCAAGATCCGCTCTACCGGGCTGGGTTTGGCGATCGCACGCGGCATCGTGCAGGCACACGGTGGTCGCATCTCAGTCGAAAGCACGGTGGGTCGTGGCAGTACGTTTGCCGTCGAGCTGCCGGCCGCCCCAGAGCGCTAGGACAACAGCCGGGGTTCTTTGGGTACTACCCCGCGCGCAAGGCGGCGCACTTCGATCCCATCGAGGCGTTGAGGTTTGAGTAAGAGGCGGCTAGAGACAAACCTCGAGGCCAGCTGGACGCACCGCGGCTGGCTTCGAGGTTTGTCTCCAGCGTCCAGCGTCTAGCGTCTAGCCCTTCACACCTCTGTCAGCAGATTCAACCGCACCGCCAGCTTGACGTAATCGGCCCGATGATTGAGCCCAAGCTTCTCGTTGATGCGCTGCTTGTAAGTGTCGACCGTCTTCGGGCTGATGGCGAGCTTGGTCCCGATCTCCGGTGCGGTGAATCCCTGCGCAGTCAATCGGAGCACATCCTGTTCGCGAGCGCTCAAGCCCTCGAACCGCTCGCGATCGGCCTTGGCGGGGTCGCGCCGCGTCAGTCCATGCACGAGAACGCGCGACGCGGAGTGCTGCACGTAGACGTCGCCGTGCGCGACGGCTCGGATGGCGTCGACGAGCTCGCGGTCGGCGACGCTCTTCAGGAGGTAGCCTGCAGCGCCGGCCTGCAGAAGTGGCAGGAGGTGCTCTTCCTCCGTGTGCATCGTGAGGATCAACACCCGCGGCCGCGGTCCCTTGGCGACAATGACTTTCGTCGCCTGAAGCCCGTCGCCGTCAGGCATGTCCAAGTCCATCACCACCACATCCGGGTCGCAGCGCTCGGCCATCATCACCGCCTGCGTGCCCGTTGCCGCCTCGCCGACAATGACCATGTCTTTGGCTCCGCCGACCACAGCCTTGAGGCCGCTTCGGACGACGCTGTGATCGTCAGCCAGCATCACTCGAATCACCGCATCGTGCATCGTGTCTCCATCGTTGGTTTCACGCTCCCAGAATCTTGTCCTTGGAGGAGGCGGCCTCGTATCGGGGATCACGCTCGGCTTGTGTAGGGTAAGTCCTGACAAGCGACGTGCAAGTGCAGCCAGTGGTTCTGTGACGTCAGGTAGCTCCTTACAAGTAATGACTCCGGGCCTGACGGCGGTGCGCCTCCCGAATTCGCATTTTCAGCTGCCCTGCGATGCAGGCCAATCGAAGTCCCCAAGTCGAGGCGCGCAATGAGCGGAATCCTTCTCGCAAGCGACGGTGGACCAGGCGCGGACGGTGCGACGCGGGTCGCGGCAGACCTGGCCAAACGGCTGGGCGCTCCGCTCACAGTCCTCGCCGTCTACGAGCCAATGCCAGTAGCAGACTTTGGCTACGGCGTGGCCTACATCCCAACGACCGACGAAGACAACGCCATCCGAAAAGAGTTGCGCGAGTGTCTCGCGGCGCAACTCGAGCGATGTCGAGTCGACGGCTGCGTTCCCGACGTTCGTACCGGCCCCGCGGTCGTGATGATTCCTGCGACTGCCCGCGCGCTCCAGGCCGACTTGATCGTGACGGGACTGGGAGCACATGACTTCCTGGATCGCGCTTTCGGTGGTGAGACGGCGCTCCGGCTGGCGCAGACGGCTACGACGCCCATCCTCGCGATCCCCGCGACGGCCACCGCCGCACCACATCGTGTAATTGTGGCCACGGACGTGAGCGCGACCAGCCGGCGGGCGGCTGCAGTTGTGTCTCAATGGTTGCGCTCGGGTGACGAGCTCCAGCTCGTGTACGTCGCCGACGAAGGGATCGAGCCCGAGCCGAGACCGACTGCCAAGATTAACTCGGCCATCGCGGAGAAGCTCGCCCAGATGGCGAGCGAGCTACATCCCGCGGGCGCCGCAACCGTCAAGACCGTGGGGCTCTCTGGCAACCCCGCTCGCTCATTGCTCTCCTTTGCAAAGGAGATCGACGCTGATCTCATCGCATTGGGAAGCCATGGTTACGGGCCTATCAAGCGCCTGCTGCTCGGGAGCGTGGCCTCAAAGGTGATCAGATTGGCGACGACTGGCGTGCTGGTCGTGCCCGCCGGAGCGGTGCAGTAGCAGGGCGTCAGGCGGTCCACGTCCACTCGGCGATCTCTGGTGCGTCGTTGAAGTGCTCACGCGTACAACGCACGGCGTCCGCAATCAGCCGGTCGCACTCAGCCATGAGCTCAGTGGCCCGCGTACGCGGAACCGGGGCGTGCTGCAGCGCGAGCGCCGCGAGATGGTAGCGACTCATGCCGTTGAGCACGACCATGTCGAAGGGTGTCGTCGTCGCCCCCTGCTCGACGAAGCCACGCACATGAAATCGAGCCGGATCGGGGCGACCGTGGACGAGCTGGTGGATGGCACGCTGATATCCATGGTAGGCAAAGATGACGGGCCTGTCCCGCGTGAACAGCTCCACGAACTGTTCCTCGCTCATGCCATGCGGGTGGACATCCGGCGGAAAGAGCGACATGAGGTCGACGACGTTCACGACGCGCACAGCAAGATCCGGTACGCGCTGTCGCAGCCAGTGTGCAGCCGCCACGGTTTCGAGCGTGGGGGTGTCCCCGGCGCAGGCCAGCACGACATCAGGTTGAGCGCCTGGACGAGTTGGGCCCTCAGTGCCAGCCCACGCCCAGATGCCGGCACCGCGTCGCGCGTGCTCGATCGCGTCCCCCATGGACAGCCACTGCAACTGCGGTTGCTTGTCGATGACGATGAGATTGACGTAGTTGCATGATCGAAAGCAGTGGTCCGCGACAGACAGCAGCGTGTTGGCATCGGGCGGCAGGTAGATCCGCGCGACCGTGCCACGCTTCGACAACATGACGTCAATGAGACCGGGACCCTGGTGGCTGAACCCGTTGTGGTCGTTCCGCCAACAGGTAGACGTCAGGAGGATGTTGAGCGACGGGACGGGAGCACGCCACGGAAGTGTGATCGCGTGCTCCAGCCACTTCGTGTGTTGCACGGTCATCGACGCCGAGACCATCGCAAACGACTCATAGGTCACGAACAGGCCGTGCCGGCCGGTGAGCGTGTAGCCCTCGAGCCACCCTTCGCAGAGGTGCTCGCTCAATACCTCCATGACTCGACCATCGGCTGTGACATGATCGTCAATGGGGATGAGGTGAGCGTCGAGGCAGCGATTCTCGACGTCGAAGACACTTCCCAACCGGTTCGAGTTCGTCTCGTCGGGACACGTGAGGCGGAAGTTCGCCGCGGGGGCGTTCCGCACGAACATGTCGCGCACCATGTCTCCGAGTTGACGCGTCGATTCGCGCCGGACGGTCGCCGGTCGTGGAACGTCGATCGCGTACGTGCGGAAGTCGGGGAGATCGAGCGGTTGTACGAGCTTGCCGCCATTCGCGTGAGGGTTCGCGCCCATCCGTCGGTCGCCTGTCGGCGAAAGGGCGGCGAGCTCGGGAGCCAGTGCACCGGTCTCCGTGAAGAGCGACTCCGGCTCGTAACTTCGCATCCACTCTTCCAGCGACCGTAGCTGCGCTGGATCGGTCTGCACGGCCGGGAGGGGGACCTGATGCGCACGGAATGTCCCCGCGACTGGGTGGCCGTCAACCACAGCCGGACCGGTCCACCCTTTCGGCGTGCGCAAAATGATGGCGGGCCACGTCACTGTCCCGCTGCTCGAGCGGCCTTTCCCTGCGCGCGCCTCTGCCTGGATGCGCCGAATGCGCGCATAACAGGTGTCGAGGGTCGTAGCGAGTTGCTGATGGATTGTAGCCGGCTCGTCACCCGCGACCACGTGCACCTCGTAGCCGTGACTCTCGAGCAGCTGCGTGACCGCGGCATCGTCGACCCGGGCCAGAACAGTCGGGCCGCTGATTTTGTAGCCGTTGAGATGCAGGATGGGGAGAACCGCACCGTCTCGCGCAGGATTGAGGAAGCGAGTGCTTTTCCACGCGCCCTCCAGCGGTGCGGTCTCCGCCTCGCCGTCGCCAACGACGGCTGCAACGATGAGGTCAGGATTGTCGAATGCGGCGCCAAAGGCATGCGCCAGGACATAGCCAAGCTCGCCGCCCTCGTGAATCGACCCCGGCGTCGTGACGCTCACGTGACTCGGGATGCCACCCGGTGTGGAGAACTGGCGGAACAACTGGCGAAGTCCCGCAACGTCGCGCGACACGCCGGGATAGATCTCCGAGTATGTCCCCTCGAGATACACATTGGCGACGATTGCCGGGCCACCGTGCCCCGGTCCCGCGAGATAAATGACACTTGCCTCGTGCTCGCGAATCAGGCGATTGAGGTGAACATAAATCAGGCTCAGTCCAGGTGATGTCCCCCAGTGACCGAGCAGGCGGGGCTTGATGTGCTCGGGCCGAAGCGGTTCACGGAGAAGCGGGTTGTCCTGGAGGAAGATCTGGCCGACAGTCAAATAGTTGGCCGCCTGCCAATATCGTTGCATCCGTTTCAGGAGCTCCGCTCCGAGCGGCTTTGAGGGCGTGGCGGGTACTGGTTGCTGCGAGCCGGCGCCCTGCGTGGAGGACGATGGCACGACGCTCGAAACCGACGGGTCGAACACGAAAGCAGGGGTCTCAGTTCGCATCACACTGCCCTCCCTGCTCGAGTAATGACCGGAGATGTCGCGCGATCATGAGCTCCTCGTTGGCCGGTACGATCCGGACCGTGACACCTGAGTTTATTCCCGAAATGATGGCTGCGTGCTTGGTATTCAGACCCGCATCGAGCGAGACGCCACACCACGACAGGTGCTCACAGACGCGGTCGCGCACAACGGCCGCGTGCTCGCCGATTCCGCCGGTGAAGACCAGCGCGTCGATTCCGCCCAGCGCCGTACCAAGGGCGGCAATGGCTTTGGCGACCTGGTAGCAGAAAATATCGACCGCTTCCGACGCTCGTGCGTCGGTCGGAGAGCGATCAAGCAGAGTCCGCATGTCTCCGGTCGTGCCTGAGAGGCCACGCAACCCGCCTTCGTCGTTCACGACGCGACTCAGCGCCTCTATGTCGAGTCTTTCGGTTCGAGCGAGGTAAAGCAGCACGCCGGGGTCCAGGTCGCCTGAGCGGGTCGCCATGACGATGCCGCCGGTTGGCGTGAACCCCATGGTCGTATCGATGCTTCGGCCGTCACGTATGGCAGCGACGCTTGCTCCACTGCCGAGGTGGGCCGCCACGAGCCGCAGGGGCAAGGCGCCTGCATGCCCGCAGCTCCTCCACGATGTACTCGTACGACAGGCCGTGAAACCCGAAGCGTACCACTCCTGCATCCGTGAATCGGCGGGGCAGCCCGAAGAGCCGTGCACGGTCAGGCAAGGTTGCATGAAACGCCGTGTCAAAGGATGCCGCAGGGCGCACGCTTGGCCATCGCGTGACGACCTGTTGCACCGCATCGAGCTCGATCGGCAGATGATCAGGGGCAAGCGGGATGACGCCTCGCAAATCGAGCATCACTGCTGGAGTCAACCACGCCGGGGCGCGATAGTGGAGCCCACCATGCACGAGTCGATGACCGACCGCCACCAGATGCGGCGCCAACTGCTCCCGCTCGAGCCGAGTGAGCAATTGCTCGATCGCCGCTCGAGGGGTAGCTGCCTCGGTCGGCTCATCGCGTTGCACATCTGCGGACAAGGAGAGGCTTGCGACCATCCGCTCCTGCGGCTTCGTCACCGCGGCCGCGAACAGGCGACGCTCCGCACCACCGCCGACGTCGAACACCGCCGATTTCACGCTCGAGGAACCGACGTTCAGGGCGAGGACGAGCATGTAGTGGCGTTGGATGTTGGACGTTGGACGTCGGACGCTGGAGAGTGGCCGCTAGGGAACGCTAGCGGCCCGGGCCACGTTTCTCCAAGCATGAATCCCAGCGCTTCATCGCGAAGTGCCGGGTCGCATTCAACTGACAGCGGGCAATAGCGCAAATCAGGTGCTAAAGGCTCGACGGGGCCACCACACATCCCGGCGTCCCGCTGTGCGCATCCGTGACGCGGACTTCGCTGCGCATTCCGTGCGCGCCCTCCACGCACTCGAGCGCTCGCTCGACAGCCGCGTATTCGGCCGTCGTCGCAACGGTGCCGGTCAGGATCAACCACCCCTTCTCGACGCGAATGATCACGTCGCGGCCGATCGGATGCTCCCCGGTCGTCAATGCGTCGAGGGCGCGGTGGGCCAGCCCTTCGTCATCGGTCGCGTTGCCGTGACCGTTAGCGACCTGCAATGTGACGACAACTGCATGGGCGCCAGGCTCGCGTTGCATCGCCCGTTCCGCGGCAACCTTGTCGTCTGGCGTGTCGACCACGCCACTGAGCGTCACTACGCCGTCCTGCACATTGACGGTGACCTTCGACGCCGCTGGACCAAGTGTGGTCCGCAGCGCGCCTGACACGGCCGCATGGAGGTTCAAATCTGTTCGCATCACGTGAGTACCCTCACTCTCGAGTCCGAACGTGATTGCTACGGCTTGGCCTTACCGTGACCGACGGCCCAGACATAGGCCGCGACCTTCTTGACATCATCGTCGCTGATACCACCTGGATGACTGACCATGGCGGTCCCGGACACTCCGTTCGTCACGACCCCGACGATCGCCTCATATGTGCCACCCTTCGCATCCTTCCAGTCGTGCGCCATCAACGTCGGTGCGATCGGCGTGCCCTCGAGATTCGAGCCGTGACAGGTGATGCAGCTGCCCTGCCCGTGGAAGACCTTACGTCCGGCATCGATGGCGGCGGGCGAGGCCGAATCAGCCGAAGAGCCGGTCTGCGCGTTCGCGGGTTGCAGCGCTGCAAGCAAACAAATGGCATTCGCAGCGCAGGTAATGAATGCGAGTCGCAGCATGGCCCTAAGCATTGGGTCTCCAGGTCAATGGTGAACGGCGATCTAGGTGGTACACGGGTCGTTGACGACACGTAAACCTAGGCAGCGCCTCCAAAAACGAGCATCAGGGAAAATCCGCCCGGACGTCAGGCAATCCGCCGGCGACACGCATGGTCGCTGTAGGGGAATCCATTACACGGGCGGCGGCATTTACCGGATTGAGCAACTCGGCGGCCTGAGGCAGCTTGGCGGCGTAGCACCGGAATGCTCGCGCCGTTGCGGGCCACAACTCAACTCACGCCGGAGTTTGCGGTGGTTCCTCACAAGTCCAAACTGCGAAGACGGGTTCCGAGTTCCTGGCTCCCGATGCCGGGAAATACAACTATGAAGAACGAATCAGGCCGAGGACGAGCCGCAGGGGTGCTGCGACGCGCGCTCGCCGCCGCGATCGTGCTGATGTTGGTGGCCAATGCGGCGGTTGCCGTCGCAAGCGCGCCAAATGCCGGCAACAACGACGATAGAGGTAACGAGGACGCCAGGGGGAAGGAGGACCCCGCGATCGCCGGTTCCGCGGCTCGTCGAGTGGTGATGCCCTCTGGGATGCACGAGCTGCTCGCCTCGCTCCACAGGAAGGTGCCGGCGTTTTCGCGTCAGACCGGTCTCGCATGTTCCGCGTGCCACTACCAATTCCCGCAACTGACGCCATTCGGACGCTCGTTCAAGCTGAACGGGTATACGCTGACTGGGCTCAAGCCGATCACTGAGCCGAATGCGAAAAAGGGGGCGGCACTCTCGCTGCTACCGATCCCGCCAGTCGCCGTCATGCTCATGGCCTCAGGCTCGCACTTGGGTGATGCCCGTCCGGGTGCGCAGAACGATGTCGCGGAAATGCCGCAGCAATTGAGCCTCTTTCTCGCGGGCTCGCTGACGCCGCATATCGGCGCGTTGCTGCAAGCGACGTATTCCGGGAGTGGAGGTTCGTTCGGCATCGACAACAGCGACGTCCGGTACGTGACGCGTGCGCGCCTCGCGGACAAAGATGCGATCTTCGGCCTGACGCTGCACAACAATCCAACGGTCCAGGACGTGTGGAACACCACACCTGCCTGGGGCTATCCTTTCATTAGCTCCAATGTGCCACCCGGAACGATTGCGGCGCCGGTCATCAGCGGGCAGCTGGCGCAGCAAGTGCTCGGGTTTGGCGGATACGGACTCTGGAACAACCTCGTCTACGTTGAGGCCACGGCGTACCGAAGCGCACTGCAGGGCATCTCGCCTGCTGACTCGACCGCGGCCAACACGATCCAAGGAGTGACGCCATATTGGCGTCTCGCTCTCGAGCATCAATTCGGGCCGACGTACGGCATGATCGGCGTCTATGGCCTGGTCAGTCATCTCTACCCGACTGGCGTCACGGGGCTGACGAATCGCTTCACCAATGCCGCGGTCGACGCGCAACTCGAGCATACCTTCGGTGCTGCTGGCGTCGTCATTGGTCGCGCGACCTGGATCAACGAGAGTCAGGTCTTGAGTCCGCTCTTCGCCTCGGGCGCCGCAAGCCAGGTCGACAACACGCTCAACACAGGGCAGGTCAACGTCAGCGTAGAACCCAACGCGCGCTACGGGGTGACGCTGGGGTACTTCTCCACGACCGGCACGCGCGATTCACTGCTCTACGCGCCCGCCCCGCTGGTCGGGAGCCGAGTGGGATCACCGCAAACGAACGGCTTCATCGAGGAGCTGGACTACAATCCGTGGCAGAACATCCGCATCGGTCTGCAGGGGGTGCAGTACTCGAAGTTCAACGGTGCGGCAACCAACTACGACGGAGCAGAACGAGCGGCAACGGGGAACAACACGGTCTACGTGTTTGCATGGGTGGCGTTCTGATGAAACCGGAACGGCGGGATCGGGGGCCGCGGGCGCTTTGCGCCCCAGAAAGGAGAAACGCAGAAAGTAGAGAGGAGACATTGACCATGTCAGAAGAGACACATCAGGCTGTGCATCCGCCGTCGGGATCGTCCGTCCACGAGGCGGCGAGTGAGCGGCGCGCATTTCTTCAGCGCGTGACCGGCGTGGCGGCCGCGCTGGCCGTTGCGCCGTTGGTGCGTCATCCATTCGCCAGCGTCGGATCGGGGCCGGCTCCCGCGGTGACATTGCCCACCGGGCTGCAACCTCGTGCGCCGTGGAGTGACGCCTGGTTGCAGAAGCTGACGGGCAAGCACAAACAGTTCTTCGATACGCTGCAGCCCAATGATGGATTCTCGCTGGCGTTCGCGATGTACTTTCTCGATCTCAACCACGAAGCGTACGGGCTCACGGACAATCAGCTCACTGCTGTAGTCGGTCTTCGGCACTTCGCGATGCCCATGGCGCTTCCGGATGCGCTCTGGGAGCGCTATCGCATCGGTGAGAACATGCAGATCAGCGACCGCACGACCGGCGGGCCCGCAACACGGAACCCATTCCTGCACCGAGACGGCGTACCGACCCCTGGGGCGGATGTTACGACGTTGATGCAGCGTGGCGTCCTCTTCACAGTCTGTAACGTCGCGCTCACGATCCTGAGTGCGCGGATGGCTAGCGCGGCTGGCGTATCAGGGGAGGCAGCGAAGGCCGAGTGGACGAAGAGCATCGTCCCAGGCATGATCCTGGTGCCGGTCGGTGTCATGGCGGTGAATCTGGCCCAAGAACGCGGGTGCACCTATTGTTACGGAGGGTGATGCGTCCCGCCGCCGGTCGTCCGCAACGCCGAGCGCCACTAACGCGCCATGTTCGGCAGCCATACCGTTGCCGCGTGGCTGGGCCAATGTCGTACACGGCCTCGCAGGTCGCGGACGGTCATTTATGCGTACCACCGGAGGCCCCTGACTAAGGAGAAACTCATGGATGCGGCGACCGAAAGTCGGTTCGCTCGTCCTCATCACCGTATTCGCTGTGGGGCTCGTCATCGGGAGTTCCGAGCACTTCTTTGTCACGGGTCCTAACAACGTGTTCGACGTGGGCACCGGCGACTGGACGGTCCCGTTCAAAATCAGTGTTGCGATGCTTGTCTTGCTCGAGGTTGCGGGCCTGTCGGCCGCTGGACGCGTGCTGACCACGCGCTCATGAGGTGAAGTGTGCCTGTCCGCGTAGCTGCCAGGTCTTTGGTGCCACGGCCTAGAAAGGTCCTTCAGGAGCGCACGAGCGCAAACAGAACGCGCCAACGGATTCTCGACGCGGCACAGCGCCTGCTCGAGACGGGCGGACTCGCGCGCCTGACCACAAAGGAGCTCGCGCACACCGCCGACTGCGCCGAAGGCACGCTGTTCAAGCATTTCCGAAGCAAGGAAGACATCGTCCTCGCGGTCGTGATGGAGAACGCTCCGCGATTCCGCGATGCCGTGTCGCAATCACGTCGCACCAGCCGGCCCGTCGAGAAAAACCTCGCGGAGATCGCACTCGCGTGCATTCGATTTTCCGAGAAGCTCATTCCCCTCGGTGCGTCCCTGCTCGGCGACGCAGCGCTGCTCCAGCGCCGCCGGAGGCTCGAGCCCGGGCGCGGGCCGAAGGAGGCGTTCCAGCTCATTGCCGATTACGTAGCGCAAGAGCAGGCTGCCGGCCGTATCGACGTGAGGGCGGAGCCGGCAAGCGTCGCGCTGCTTCTGTTCGGACCATGCTTTCAGCGGGTCTTCATTCGTCAGGTCGTGGGCGAGAACCCCGCACCCACAAACGATCGGCAGTTCATCGCCGGCATCGTAAGTACGATCATGCAGGGACTCAAGCCGTGACCAGCCCCGCTGACGAGCAACTATGATACGGGATCACGACTGCGCTCCGATGACACGTGTGCGGCTCACCCGCCTTGCAAGTCGTACGATAACGCTTGCGTTCGTCGCGATGGGCTGCACCAGAAGTCCGTCGACGTCGACCGGGTCGCGTCCATCGGTCGTGGTGCTCGTCCGCCACGGGGAGAAGGCGACGTCTGCCGGTGACGATCCCTCGCTCAGCGACGCTGGCCATGCGCGCGCTGCCGCCCTCGCCGACGCGCTTGGCGACGCGCACGTCACGCACGTGATCACGACGCAGTTTCGCCGGACGCAGGAAACTGCGGCGCCGTTGGCCGAACGGCTGGGACTCCGCCCGACCGTGATACCGATCGATCTTAGCGACATCAGGCGCTATGTGGCTGCCGTCAGCGATTCCGTGCGGCGCAGCGGTGGCGTGACGCTCATTGTCGGACACCAGAACACGGTACCTGCCGTTATCCGCGCATTGGGTGGCCCTGCTACCCCGGAGATCTGCGCCGAGGATTATGGCGATTTGTATATCCTGGTTCTCGGCGTACGCCCCGGTCCATCACTCATGCACGAGACGTTCGGAGTCCCGCACCCAGCACACAGCGCGACGTGCGCCGCGGCGCCCACAACACCGCACTGAGCCTCGCTTTCTTCCGCCGCCATCACCAGGCTCGCACTGAGAAGCGACGTGAGGTGTCCTTCTCGGTCAGAGATGATTCCTATTCGCGATACCGGGCGGCTCACCCGCCACCTCTCGCGATCGCCATATACAGGCCAAGCCCGATCAGCAGGAGCGCGATCACGCGTCGGAACATGCGTTGGGGGAGATGCCCTAGCAGGCGGGTGCCGAGCGAGGTGCCGATCACCACGCCGAGCGTCGCTGCGAGGAGCAGCGGCCACACGTGGGCGATGGCGCGCGCTTCCGTGGCCAGATACACCGGCAACCGCGCCACATCGACAAAAAGCCCGATCGCCGTGGCGGTCGCGACGAACGACTCCTTTGGCACGTCGAAGCCGAGCATCGCCGCCGAGCGTATACCACCTTGATTGCCGACCAGACCTCCGAACGTCCCGGAGAGCAATCCCGCGAACCATGCTGTTCGCCGCCCCCAGTGAACTCGCTCGACCCACCCCGTGAGCTGTGATGTACCAGCGAAGATGAGCAAGCAACCAAAGACAACGGCCAGCCCGCGGCTCGAGATCCGTGTGTGCAGGAGTGCGCCGGCGAGCCCGCCGACCGCGCTCGCGATGCCGAATCCGAGGAGGACGCGTCGATCGACATGGCGTCGCAGCAGCCAGAATCGTTGCGCGGTACCGACGAAATGCGGGAATGCGACCGCGGCTACCGCGAGCTTCGTCCCGGTTGTGAGCGCCAGAACCGGGGTGAGCAGGCTCCCAATGCCGAAGCCAGTGACGGCAGCAATGCCGCCAGCAACAATCGCAGTCAGCGCGAGCAGTGCGCCGAATAGCACGCGCGGGCGATCCTACCGAGGGCGAGTGCCCGTCGCGTGCTCCCGGGATGCGGAGCGGATCCCGGGCGCGCGACCTGGACGCGGGGGCTCGACGAAGAGCTCGGCAACCACGTGTTGCACAGTTCAATAATATATCGACCTTCCGCTATCGGCTTTGGGAGGCAATCGCCGATTTCGTGGACTGGGCGCGCGGTCGTCGTGGCCAACGTCCGTCGGGGAAACCACGCACAGGCCTGTCAAGCGATCGCCGACGGCAGGGTGGTACATCCGCCGACGCTGCCCCCGCACCCACTCCTCTAGGTTGTACTCGTGTGGGATGGATCCTTGGGCGCCATCACGATAGCGGCGTCGGCATGTGAGAGGAGGCCCCGATGTCACCGGTCACCCTGCAGCAGACCTTGCCGCTGTATCAAGCCCGCTGCTCACTGGTGCGCGCCATCAGGCGCGCGCACATTGGGCGCGGATACGACGCATTCCTGCTCCGAGTCGCCGTGTCGGAATTCACTGAGAGGCTCCGCCAGGCTCGGATCCCACTGAATCGTACGCTCACCGCGCTCACCGATGCGATCGATGACGGTCTGCTCAGTGGCGGAGGAGAAGCGCTGCGCGCGACCATGCTCGATCGTGCAACGTCGTGGGCGACGGAGGTATACGTCGATTGCGCGTCTCGGGCGCGATGCAATACGTGGCCCGCGGGGGTTGGCCTGCTAGCATCCTAGTGCCGCTTCCAACCAACCCCTTGGATATGCATTACGGGCGATGGGGAATCGACTATCTCGTTTCGAGAGCACCTAAGGCCTTGCAGTCCGGCGCATCATGGCTTGTGGCTATCCATTTGTCCTAGGCCCTTGCCTTCTCGAGTCTGCCGACCGTCCCCTGTACGAGATGAAGCGATCAAAACACTAAGAGTGCTGGCGCAGACCCCCTGTCCTTCCCCCGATGGTACTGTTCGACGTCACTGATTGTCGGCAATCGACGGCACACCGAAGAGACACTCCCAATGAGCAAACGGCGCGAGGTACGCTGCTACGACTACGTGAACCATCCGTACGATCGCGTCAGCAGTGCTTTGAGACAGGACGCCCTCAGCGTTTTCCGGTCAGCTACGAAGGCCGCGGCTGCCCGTGCGCAATCAGTAGCTGCCGAATTGCACGTCGACATTGGCGGCGTGGGGGTGAAGACGGATATAAACATTGCTGTGCAGAGCGTCCAAGAGACGATTGATGCAACCTCGGGTCCCACCACGCGTTTGATTCTCGAGTGGGAAGCCACAACGACGCCGCGGCTGTTCCCGCTGATGAGGGGCGAGCTTGCGATCTACCCGCTGACACGGACGGAAACGCAGTTGGATTTCTCGGGGATGTACGAACCGCCGTTCGGAGCCTTGGGAAAGACTCTAGACGCAATTGCCGGCCATCGCATCGCCGAGGTGTCGGTTCATCGCTTCATTGACGACGTGGCCGCGTATCTCCGACAGACCCTCGTGTAATCGACGGCCTGAGCCCACCGGCGCTGGCTACTATGGCGTCACGCTTCCGTGGCCTCACGTTCGGTCGTCCACGGCACGCTGCCACCGCTGCGTCACAACTGTGCCGAATGCCCCGTCCGCCCTGCCCTACGGCACCTTATTGGATCGACCTTAGTAGTGGACGCCGATCGTCGCCGTCTGCAGCAACCTATATTGAACGCTCGTTCAACATGATCTAATGGTGGATTGGGTGGTTGTGCACATGTCGCACGACCCCCCCAACGCTTTTTGACTCGATCTCGCCGATCGACTGAGCTGATCGCATAGCGCGAATGCTGGTCCCGAAGCTGGTCTCGACCCTGAGAGACTACGACCGTGCGCAGTTCGGCCGGGACGTCACGGCCGGCGTCATCGTCGGCATCGTCGCGCTTCCGCTGGCGATCGCGTTCGCCATCGCGAGTGGCGTCACACCGGGCCGGGGCCTTTGGACCGCGATCGTGGCCGGGTTCCTCATTTCGGCGCTCGGCGGCTCTCGCGTCCAGATCGGAGGGCCGACGGGCGCATTTGTCGTGATCGTCTACGGCATCGTCCAAAAATACGGAATCGACGGACTCACGGTGGCGACGCTGATGGCGGGTGCGCTCCTCGTCGTCATGGGCCTCGCCAAGCTGGGAAGCGCGATCAAGTTCATTCCATACCCCGTGGTCATCGGCTTCACGAGCGGGATCGCGGTCATCATTTTTTCGAGCCAGATCAAGGACTTGTTCGGCTTGGCGATGGGTGCCGTGCCGGCGGAGTTTCTCAGCAAGTGGATCGCGTTCGTCGAGCACGCGACGGCGTTCACACCCGCAGCGATCGCCGTCGGAGGCGCCGCGCTCGCGATCATTGTGGTCTGGCCAAAGATCACTCAGCGGATTCCCGGGCCATTCGTTGCCCTGATCGTCACGACCGTCGCTGTTCATGTGATGGGACTACAGGTGGAGACGATCGGTACGCGCTTTGGCGAGTTGAACGCCGCAGTGCCGCATCCACAACTGCCACATCTGTCCATGGCGCAGGTCACCGGGCTGGTTGGGCCGGCGTTCACGATCGCGATGCTCGCCGCGATCGAGTCGCTCCTCTCCGCCGTCGTCGCGGACGGAATGATCGGCGGTCGCCACCGCTCGAACATGGAGTTGGTGGCCCAAGGCGTAGCGAACATTGCCTCTCCGCTGTTCGGCGGCATCCCGGCCACCGGGGCTATCGCACGCACGGCGACGAACATCAAGAATGGCGGCCGCACACCAATTGCCGGGATGACCCACGCTGTCACGCTGCTTTTCATCACGCTTTTCTTCGGTCGGTATGCGGCGCTGATTCCGCTGTCGACCCTGGCCGCCATTCTCGTGGTCGTGGCGTATCACATGAGCGAATGGCGCACTTTTCGGGGTGCGTTGCGCGCGCCCAAGAGCGACGTCGCCGTGCTGCTCACGACGTTCGGCCTGACGGTGCTCGTCGACCTGACGGTTGCGATATCGGTCGGCATGCTGCTGGCCGCATTTCTCTTCATCCGCCGCATGGCGACGCTGACCAACGTCAATATTCTCACGGGCGGCATCGAGGATGACTTGTCATTCGATCCGGCGGAGCCGTGGCGTAGAGACATCCCACGAGGAGTCAGCGTCTTCGAAGTCAACGGTCCGTTGTTTTTCGGCGCCGTCGAGACCTTCAGGGAAACACTCGATCACCTCGCGGAGCATCCCAGAGTATTGATCATCAGAATGCGCGACGTGCATGCGCTGGATTCGACCGGCATCCATGCGCTCACGGATGTGATGCGCCGGAGCCGCCGGGCGGGATCGGACGTTCTCTTCACCGAGGTTCAGGCTCAGCCCCTGGCCGCGCTCACCGCTTCGGGCACGCTGGACGAAATCGGCACGGCCAATGTCTTTCCGGAAATCGACGATGCACTCGCGCGGACGTACGAGATGGTTCCCTACCGGGCCAATAGCTAGGCGAATGTGAGTGTCGACCCCGGGCGGGGGTTCGCAAACCGAGGAGAGTCCATCATGCGTGGCGGCAAGATCGAACAGCACCGCACAGAGCGCGCTGGGTGGCTCCGCGCGGCAGTACTGGGCGCGAACGACGGCGTGCTGTCAACATCGAGTCTCGTGCTCGGCGTCGCGTCTGCCAACGCGACCCACAGCAATGTGCTCGTCGCAGGGATAGCCGGCCTGGTGGCTGGTGCTATGTCGATGGCGGCCGGGGAGTACGTGTCCGTGCATTCGCAGGCGGACGCCGAAGCGGCCGACCTCGAGCGTGAGCGCGCAGAGCTTAAAGCGGATGACCAGGGCGAGCACAAGGAACTGATGGCGATCTACGTGGCTCGCGGTCTCGATGCTCCCCTTGCGAAACAAGTCGCTGACCAACTGATGGCCCATGATGCATTGGGGGCACACGCCCGTGACGAACTCGGCATCTCAACGCAGATGCGTGCGCGCCCGATCCAGGCTGCCGTGACCTCCGCCGCGAGCTTCGGCGTTGGGGCCGCGATGCCCCTAGTAGTCACCGTTGTCTCCCCGGCGGTCGGCCTGATCCCACTTGTATCTGCATGCTCTCTGGCGTTTCTCGCCCTTCTCGGCGGGTTGGCTGCATACGCTGGCGGCGCCAGGGTGATCATCGGCGCGGTGCGTGTCACGTTTTGGGGAGCGTTGGCAATGGGCGTCACATCTGGCATCGGTTCACTCTTCGGAACGGCCCGCTGAGCAGGATCCTATCGGTGCCAGAGTTGGGCGACGAAGCGATCATCAAACAGAGTCCCCATTTTTGGGCCGCTATGCGGCCAAAAATAGGGGCGCTCTCGAGGCGCAATAGCAACCCCGGCGGCTTGTAACGACCGTGCCTGTCGCTCGCCAACGGCTGAAGGTTACTGTTCAGAGTCGAGTATCGCACGCGGATCGAGACTCAGCCGGAAATGGCACCAGGGTGCGGATCGCATCATCCGAATTACAACGCGATCTAGCCACAATTTCACGAGTCGCCACCCAAGCGGAGGAGAACGTTTTTGGATATCAGTCTGCCGAAACATCTAGAGTCCAAAGTCTCCCCAAGACGCGGATCGCCGGAACGTCGGCAGCGACTCGGCCACGAGTACGGCCTGTTCCTTTCCGAGGCGCTGCGATCGCTCTCCGTCACGGCTTCGCTGTTTCCAAGCTCCCGGTTCCTGGCCTCTGCTCTGCTACGGGCCATCGACTTCGATGCCGCGAGGGTGATTGTCGAGCTTGGAGTCGGCACGGGCGCAATTACGAAGGAGATTCTGCGGCGGTTGCAGCCCAACGCCGTTTTGCTCGGCGTCGATCTCAATCCAGCCTTCGTCAACCACGTCGGGCGGACGACTGAGGACTCCCGTTTTGTCCCAATCCTCGGGCAAGCGGAGCGGCTGGGTACCCTGCTGAGCCAGCACGGCATCGGCCGGGCGGATGCAATCGTGTCGTCTCTTGGCCTGACCGGTATGCACCCATCTCAACGGTCGACCATCATGACGCAAGCCGCCGCGTGCCTGACACGCGACGGCGTGCTGACACAGTATCAATATTTGCACGCCAACGGCGAGCCAAACTGGGTTTCCTCACTCGGTCTGACGCGTTTCCCGGAAAAGGAGTTTCTGAAAGCGCACTTCCGTCACGTCGCTTCCGAGCGCGTCATCTGGAATCTTCCGCCAGCGAGAGTCTACTCTTGTCGCGTCTAGACAGCTAAAGCACTCACCGAATAGAGTGTACGGTGTGGACTGACTTCTTCATGGCGACTACCGGCGCATTAGCGGCTACTCCTCCTTAACGCTTACACACTGAGGTTGCCATCATGCAGGGGTACGACGTTGGTGCACTGGCCGTCCGACTGATGGTGGCCGGAGAGTTTCTGCCCAGCGGTATTTTCAGTCTTCGGGATCCGACCGGCCGCGCGAAGTTGAACGGCGTGAGTCCGGCTCTCATGGTGTTCATCGCCGTCGCGGAGATTGCCGCCGGTTTCGGGCTGATCGCCGGAGTTCTGGCGCGGGCGGCGGCACTCGGTCTGATCGCGATCATGGCCGGCGCTATCTATAAGAAGGCGTTCGTCTGGCACACCGGGTATTGGGGCAAGGGCAGCATGGGATGGCACTACGAGCTCATGCTGGTCACGATGAACCTCCTGATCGCCCTCGCGGGCCCAGGCCGGCTCTCGCTCCTGCCGACGCCGTTCTAACGGGGATCCCAGCGCCCGTTTGGCGCGATCAACCTGACCCAGACCGCTTTTCATCGAGGAGGAGTCATGCGCGCCGTCACGGTAAGCGACTATGGGCAGGAGCCCGTGGTCTCTGAGCTCCCAAAGCCTCAGCCTGGCCCCGGACAAATCCTTATCAAGGTGCGCGCCGCGGGCATGAATCCGATCGACCGCCAGATCGCGGCGGGTGTCTGGAAGGCACTAATGCCGGCAACGTTCCCACTCGTCCTCGGTAGCGATGTCTCCGGCGTGGTGGATGCGGTCGGCCCAGATGAGACAGTATTCCAACCCGGCGACGAAGTGTTCGGCCAGCTCATGGAACTGCCACTCGGCTCGACGGGCACCTTCGCCGAGTACGTCGCAGTTGCCGCAGGCGCTCCGCTCGCGCGGACGCCCGAGAAGGTTGATCCCGTCGTCGCGGCCGCTCTTCCAACCTCCGGCGTCACGGCGCTCGAGATCGTAGACACGCTTTCGCCCCTTCCGGGGAAGACGATGCTCCTGATTGGCGCGGGCGGTGGCGTCGGGTCTTTCCTCACCCAGTTTGCCGCGCGAGGTGGCGCAGAAATCCTGGCAAGTGTCCGCGGGAGATCCGCCAAACGAGTGCGCAACTATGGCGCAGCCGAGACGATCGACTACACCACGACGTCGGTGATCGATGCCGTCGGACGCGCCCATCCCGACGGCATCGACCTGCTCGTCGACCTCGCGAGCGATGCACCCGAGTTCGCGGCACTCGCTCGGCTCGTCCGGCGTGGCGGCAGCGCGTTGACGACACGCCACGTCGCCGATGTCGACGCCCTCGGCGCGGCAGGCATCAAGGGAATCAACTTCCGGGAAAAGGTGTCGGCCGATGCGATGCGACGTCTGGCCGACGCTGTCGGAAACCGGGGCATCGAGCCGCCGCCGATCACGCGCATCAAACTGGCCGACGTGCCCGCAGTCATGAACAATCCGGCCGGTCAGGCGGACGGCAAGACCGTCATCACGCCATGAAGGTTCGCGCGGAGGCCAGGTGCTGCGGGGGACTGGTTCGGCACACCCACCCTTTTCCCGCAGCACGCTCATCGCGTTCGCGTGGCGCGAGGGGTGCATCTCGTTAGCTAGCGTTCCCAACCGCGTATATAGGAGGAGCTCATGGACCGAGACCCTGACGAGCAGCCCGCGGACGACATCGAGGCACAGCGCGGCGATCAACCTGGCGAACAGCACTCACGCCGACTGCTAGAAAGCGAGGAGGCGCAGGAGCCCCCCGACGGCGCCATGCCGGTGGACAAGGAAATCGAGCAGAACGACCGCAAGATGTAGCCGTCACCGGCGGTGCGACGGCCAGCGATTCGCCGCTGGTCTGTCGTACCCTCGGCGCCAGCGTCGCGACTGGACGTCCGTTCACGTTACCTCCACCGATGGCGGCGTGACGGTCGCCCACCGCTCGGCGATTTTGCTGCCCTCGATGCGCCAGAGCACAAAGCCGTTGAACCGCATCCGCTTGCCGGATCCCAGGTCGGTCCATCTCCAGACGTTCTTGCAGACGACTTTGTCGCGTTCGGCAATCATGTCCTCGATCGTGACCTTGAGATCGGGCATCGCCGTGTACATCGCGAGCATCATCTGCTCATCGCCAGCCACGTCGGTAGGCCTGCCGCCAGGTCCATCGTGATCGAAGAAATCCGGCGTCATGTTCTTCCGAATGGCGGCGGCGTCTCGCTTGTTGACGAACTCCTCGAAATGACTGCTGACCAATTGCTTCATTTGGTCGGGTGTGAGCTGGGTCGCCATGAGTCACTCTTCCGCTGAGGGTGATGTCCCAACGCAGCGTTCGCAATGTGCGACGAGGAGATCGAGCAACCCCGTGCGTAGCCTGCCGGCTAGTTGGCCAACCAATCATCCGTGGCGGTCGTGCTGTCCCCCATGTTGGTGAACGTAATCTTTTGGAACGTCAGTTGAAACTCTTCCAGCTCATTCGTGTGGACCTGCTCCGTCGCCGTCCCTCCGCTGAAGGTGTGCGTCGCCACGACCTGCCCGCTCGGACCCAACTGGTCGATCTGAATCACGCACGCCGGCGGGTTGCACAAACTCACGTGGGATAGCGCTTCGCTAGCCTGGCTTCGGGCTTGCACCTGGATCAGCAGGATGCCTGGCGGTCGCCGCAGCTGTCCGAGCTGATGCTGCGCCCGGATTTGCGCCCCCGTAGGGAGCGCAGCGCCGCCGGGACCGGTGGCGGCCGTCAGTCCGTTGAAAACAGTCCCCCTGCCATTGATCCACATGACGAGTCGAAGCGTCGGCGACACCGCATTCATTCCGACCACGCCTTGTGGCTGCACGGGCAGTCGCGCAGTCGGCACGGTAGTGCGAGGAATCTGCGCCTGACTGGCATTCGCCAGGGTCACGGCCAGAGTGGCAGCCACCACGCGCCACACGAGTGACGATGAGCAATGCACACGGTCTCCATGGAAAGAGTGAGGACAGCAGATCCTGCGCTCGACGATGTGTCTGACAGGCGCTGCGCGAGCGCTGATCCCCACCCGGACGGGTGAGTATCGCTCTCGCCTTATTTGTGTCACCACCTCGCTAGCGGTTTCGTCCCACCCCGCCGCGGACAGTACATGGGCGTTCGGTGTACACTAAGGCGGCGCGCACCCCGCGCTGTATCGGCCTGGCGACCCGACCGACTCCCGCTACATCCGGCGATAATATCGCCCAGCCCGAACGCGGAACGGCTCGCGTCGAGAAACGAGAATCAACACGCGCAAGGAGGCTCACTTGAGGGTGTCCGTTTTTGTCGGGACCAGCGTGGATGGCTGTATCGCCCGTCCGAGCGCCGAGCTCGATTTTCTACCGGTCGGAGGTGGTGAGCCACACGGCTACAACGAATTCATCGCCACGGTCGACACGATTGTCATAGGCCGCAAGACATTCGAGACGGTTGTGGCACTTGGGGCATGGCCTTATGAGGACAAACGCGTCGTGGTGCTGAGGACGCCGGGCAGGCTGACGGCGAATTAGGACCTTGGCCAAACCGACGGGCGTCGCCATCCTGACGGGATGTGGAACGCAACAGGCGGCCTATCGCGCCAGCCGCCGCCGGGAACGGCGAAGCGTCCCAAGCGCCACGCGGAGATCCGCCAGGCTGTTGAGCGGAACGGCGCTGATCTCGGCAAGCGATGAGCCATAGGCCGTTGCCCCCGCGCCACCGACCAGCACTGTGATGTCCTTGGGCAGAGCGCTCCGCAGGCGGCGCAGCTCGTCGCCTACTGCGAGGTCGCCCGTCGGATATACGATACTCAGCGCCACGGCACGCGCCCGCGTCCGAATGGCGGCCTCGGCGATGTCCTCGGCTGGCAGGTCTGGGCCAAGGTAGGTGACCCGCCACCCCTCGGCCGTCGCGGTTGCCGCGACGAGCAGTGCGCCAAACTCGTGGACCTGACCAGTGGGCGTCGCGACGACGAGGTTCGCTGTGGCGAACGGCGAGGTCGCACTTTCAACGACGCGTTCCAGCACGCGGCGTAGTACCGCCGCTGCGAGGTGCTCGTGCACGGGACGCAGTGTCCCTTCCCGCCAGCCTGTGCCAACGCGCTCGAGCAACGGCACCACAACCGCATCGAGGAGCGCCGCGACGGGGAGCGTGACTGCCGCGCGCCGGAGGACCGCGTCGAGCGCCGTCGCATTCGAGGCGTGCGACCGCCCGAAATGCGTCGTCCAGGAAATCAGTGGCCGCAGGTAGTGCGCCGCGGTCCCGGGCCGGCGCTCCTGGGCTCCCGAGTCCCGCCTCGGCGTCGGCGGTCACGTCTCTGCGGACCAGCGCGGCGAGTGCTTCGGTCGGAAGGTCGGCCACTTGTCCAATGCTTCGGCCCGCCAGCGTGGCGCGATAGAGCAGGCGTAGTCGCTCGATGTCGGCGTCCGAGTAAAGACGACGGCCACCCTCCGATCGTGCCGGCGTGACGACGTCGTACCGTCGCTCCCATGCGCGCAAGAGATCGGCGCTCAGCCCGGTGCGACGGGTCACGACCCGCATCGGATGGCGGTGCTGCTTGGACGTCGCCTGCGAGGGCATGGGTCGAATGCTAGCGAGGGCGGTCAGCCGGTGTCAAGATTATGTATTGGACAAAAGCTTGACAAATACCGGGTGCTCGGATAGGTTGCTAGAAGGCAAGCTGGAGGCCATCGGGGCCCGGTTGTCCGGTGCGGCTGAAGTCGGGGTCCCTACTGAAGGGGAGGCATGTATGGTGTACGCCACGATGACTCCAACCGCGCCGGTGTTCGGTTTGCGGCGCGAGATCGACAGGTTGTTCGAGGATGCGTTCCGACTCGGGCACACGGGACGGGGTGACTGGAGCCCGGCCGTCAATGTCCGCGAGCTCGATCAAGAGTTGATTTTTACCATCGAAATTCCTGGCATGGTGGAGAAGCACGTCGAGGTAACGACGGAGAATGGGGTATTGACGGTGCGCGGCGAGCGGACCGAGGAGCGACTGGAGGCAGAGGATGGGCGCTATCACCTCGCTGAGCGCAGTTACGGGTCGTTTGTCCGCAGATTCCAACTGCCCCAAGGCGTCATGAACGAGGAGATCAAGGCCGACGTCGAGAACGGTCTGCTCACCATCCATGTCCGGAAAGCGGCGCTGCCGCAGGCAAAGCAGATCAACATCACCGCGGGCATGAACGCGAGTAAGCACCCGCAGAAGGTCTTGGCTGATGTCGGGAGCCCCGTGGAGGCACCGACGAAGGCGAGCGGGACACTCCAGCCGAAGTAAACGCCGGCCGCTGTGTCGACCCCGCCACTCGGCCCAGATGGTGGAACGGCGCAGGCTCCTTAGCCTGCGCCGTAGTATTTGCGGTGGTCCCCAATGGGTGACGGACAGCAACCAACGTCGCTACGCGCACCCACATGCCGACATCTACCCGCTGCGATCGACCTGCACCGCAGTCTGAAGTGCGTTGTCACGGCGAGGGGTCGCTGGGGCGCGTCGCCACCGCCCCAGGCACCGGACGCTGTCCCGGGTTGAGCAGGGCCGAGACACCCCCGAGCAGCTCGAGCGGCAGCGGGAACACGATGGTGGTGTTCTTCTCTGTCCCGATCTCGATCAGGGTCTGGAGATACCGCAGCGTGATGGCCGCTGGCTCCCGGTTCAACACCGCAGCCGCCTCCGCCAGCTTCGCGGACGCTTGGAACTCGCCTTCGGCCGCGATGATCTTGGCCCGTCGTTCGCGTTCCGCCTCGGCCTGGGCCGCAATGGCCCGCTGCATGTCCTGCGGCAAGTCCACTTGCTTCACCTGGACCTGTGTGACCTTGACGCCCCACGCCTCGGTGTGTTCGTCGAGGATCGCCTGTAGTCGGACGTTCAACTTTTCACGCTGTGAGAGGAGATCGTCCAACTCGACCTCCCCAAGTACCGAACGCAGCCCGGTTTGAGCCGCCTGTTCGACCGCATAGCGATAGCTTTCTACTTCGACGACTGCTCGTGTGGCGTTGGTTACCCGGAAGTAGACAACAGCATTCACCTTCAATGACACGTTGTCCCGTGTGATGATGTCCTGCGGCGGTACCTCCCAGGTCACGACGCGGAGCGACACGCCGACGATCTTGTCGATCGGCCAAAGGATAAGGACGACGCCCGGCCCCTTCTCCTTTTGGAGTACCCGACCCAGCCGGAACACGACCGCCCGTTCGTATTCGCGGAAGATGTTCAGGCACTTGAATATCCAGGTCAGAAAAAGGAAGACGACAAACGCAAGCGGCGCAAGCACCGTGATGTCCATAGCGATTCTCCGTTGCTCCTCAGGATGACCGGCGAATGTCGCGACAACGATCAGTTCCCCTTTCAGGATCAAACGTGGCTAACGGGATGGCGGAGCGCCATGCAGACGGGAGGCCGTAACTGGTATGCGTAGGCCCTTCCTCGGATTTAGATCGCGGTCCCTGTTCCCAACGAACGCGATTGCCGTTGATCTCGGCACAGCGAATACGCTCATCTACGTGAAGGGCGAGGGCATCGTGCTCAACGAGCCGTCGGTCGTGGCGCTCGATCGCGAGTCCAGGAAGATCAAGGCCGTCGGGCTCGACGCCAAACGCATGCTCGGCCGCACCCCGGCTGGCGTGCTCGCCGTGCGACCCATGAAGGACGGCGTGATCGCCGACTTCGACGTCACCGAGCAGATGCTCCGCCACTTCCTGACGCTCGTCATTGGAAACCACGTATTAAAGAGAAAGCCTCGCGTCGTTGTGTGCGTCCCATCAGGAATTACGGAGGTGGAACGGCGTGCGGTCCGCGACGCTGCCCTCGGCGCCGGCGCGAGCGACGTGTTCATGGTTGCCGAACCAATGGCCGCGGCGATCGGCGTCGGCCTCCCGGTGGAGACGCCGACCGGCAACATGGTGATCGACATCGGGGGTGGCACGACCGAGATTGCGGTCATCGCGCTGTCCGGCATTGTCAGCAACACGTCGATCCGCGCAGGCGGCGATGAGCTCGACACGTCGATCGTGCAGTTCGTGCGCAGGAACTACAACTTACTGATCGGCGAGCCCACAGCCGAGCTGATCAAGATGCAGATCGGATCGGCGGTGCCGGTGGGCGAAGAGCAGACGATGGAGGTCAAGGGGCGCGACCTCGTCTCGGGCATCCCGAAGACCGTCACTGTCCATTCCGCGGAAATCCGCGAGGCGATCCAGGAGTCGATTCAACAGATCGTCGACGCCGTCCGGCGCGCGCTCGAGATCACGCCGCCCGAGCTCGCGAGCGACATTGTCGATCGCGGAATGGTCTTGACCGGCGGCGGGGCATTGATCCGCGGGCTAGACCTGCTCCTGAGCCAGGAGACGAGCCTGCCGATCCACGTCGACGAGGACCCTCTGACGTGTGTCGTTCGCGGCGCTGGTCGCATACTGGACGACGAAGACAAGTACTGGTCTCTTCTGAGCACTTGAACCCTGAGCGTGCGTGGCCGCCAGAAGAATCGCAGGCATCGTGTCATTCCTCTTCGACTGCGATGGTCTTCAGGGCCTCAGGCAGTTCCGTTCCGACCCGGAATTCGCGACGTTGATGCGCGCTTCAGCCCGATCGTCGCGCGCGGACCTTAGCGAGCGTCCGAGTCCAGACCAGTTGCCACAGCGAGGCGCGCCGCGGCGGTCGGGCATTGCGCGTTGGCTCTCGCCCCGGATCTCCGAAGTGCTGTAATCGTGGCAAGCTGTCCATGGCGATTGCACGCTGCGCGAGATAGTGCTCCAGAAGGGCGGCCTCCGCTCGTCGATGCCCGGTAGCCGGCTCGCCAGGGACCGCGGAGTCAGCCGCCGCGGCGGCATCCGAATGACCCCGGTGAAAGAGTGTATCAATTGCATCGAGCGACGCGGCGGCTCGGCTGGCCTCGTCTTCGCCTCGGGCCAGCGCTCGCGTCAACACACCGAGCTCTTCGATCTCAGCCGGCGACCACGGGACGCGCCCGCGAGGCGGAAGGCTCAGATTCGGGAGAGCCGCCACGTATCCCTGCAGACGGATGGACAGATAGCGAAGGTCCCCTGCTGCTTCGCTCCATGCTCTGCGGTCGGCGGGCGACATCACGACCGAACGGGACGCAGGGTCCGCATAGTGATCTGCTCATCTGAGGTGCGAGACATCGACAACCTACGAGAGTCCATCCTCTCTATTGCAGAATAGCACAATGCGCGCGTGTGGGCTCGACAACGTGGCGCAACTGACTCCGGCATGGTACGGTCGTGTGGGGACAAGGGAAGACGGGGGCCGGTAACCGGGCCCCCGTCTCAACTATCGCGCTGAGCACATTTCTTAGTACATCCCGCCCATGCCGCCGCCCGACGCGTTGCCGACTGCCGCACCCTTCTCCTCTTTTTTCTCGACTACGATCGCCTCGGTCGTCAGCAGGAGACCGGCAATCGATGCCGCGTTCTGGAGCGCCGTGCGGGCCACCTTTGTCGGGTCGATCACGCCGGCCACGACGAGGTCCTCATAGCTGTCGGTCTGTGCGTTGTATCCATAGTTGTTGTCTTTGGACGCGCGGACTTTCTCGACCACGATGGAGCCTTCCTCGCCAGCATTCTGCACGATTATGCGGATCGGCTCTTCGATGGCGCGCCGTACGATGTCCACACCGACCTGCTCGTCGGCGTCGTCGAGCTTGAGGACCTTGAGTGCCTTTTGTGCGCGTAGGAACGCCACTCCGCCGCCCGGCACGATGCCCTCCTGGACGGCCGCGCGCGTCGCGTGCAACGCGTCCTCGACACGGGCTTTCTTCTCTTTCATCTCCGACTCGGTCGCCGCCCCGACGCTGATGATCGCCACACCGCCGGCGAGTTTGGCAAGCCGCTCCTGCAGCTTCTCCTTGTCGTAGTCCGACGTCGACTTCTCGATCGTTGCGCGGATCTCCTTGATTCGCCCCTGGATCTTATCGCCGTCGCCGGCTCCATCAATGATCGTCGTGTCGTCCTTGTCCACGACGATCCGCTTCGCGCGACCCAGGTCGTTCACGACCGTGTTCTCGAGCTTGAAGCCGATTTCCTCGGCGATGACCTTGCCATTGGTCAGTACCGCGACGTCCTCGAGCATGGCCTTTCGCCGGTCACCGAACCCAGGGGCCTTGACTGCGCAGATGCGGAGCGTGCCGCGGAGCTTATTGACCACGAGCGTTGCGAGCGCCTCGCCCTCGATGTCCTCGGCGATGATGAGCAGCGGCTTGCCGAGTTGCGCCACCTTTTCGAGGATCGGCAGCACGTCTTTCATCGACGAGATCTTCTTGTCGTGGATCAGGATGTAGGCATCCTCGAGAACCGCCTCCATCTTCTCGGGATCCGTCACGAAGTAGGGGGACAGATACCCCCGGTCGAATTGCATCCCGTCGACCGTTTCGAGCGTCGTCTCGAGGCCGCGGGCCTCCTCGACCGTGATGACCCCGTCCTTTCCAACCTTTTCCATCGCCTCGGCAATGAGATTGCCGATCTCCGCGTCATTGTTGGCCGAGATGGCGCCGACCTGCGCGATCTCCTTCTTGCCGGCCGTCGGGAGACTGAGCCTCTTGAGCTCCTCGACGACAGCGGCGACGGCTTTGTCGATGCCGCGTCTGAGCGCCATCGGGTTCGCGCCCGCGGTAACGTTCTTGAGTCCCTCGCGGAAGATCGCTTGCGCCAGGACCGTCGCGGTCGTTGTGCCATCACCGGCGACATCGGAAGTCTTCGTCGCGACCTCCTTGACCATCTGCGCACCCATGTTCTCGAGCGGATCGGACAGCTCGATCTCCTTCGCGACGGTGACACCATCTTTGGTGATCGTCGGAGCGCCGAATTTCTTGTCGATGACGACATTGCGCCCTTTGGGGCCAAGGGTGACCTTGACCGCCTCGGCGAGCTGATCGACGCCGCGCTTGAGAGCCGCGCGCGCGTCCACACTGAAATGCAGTTCTTTGCTAGCCATGATGCGAGTCCGTCACTCGTGGGGTGGGTTTAGCTGATGACCGCGAGTACGTCCGACTCGCGAAGGATGAGCAGCGGTTCATTGTCGATGGTGACTTCGGTGCCGCTGTATTTCCCATAGAGGATCCTGTCGCCGACCTTGACCTCCATGGGCACGCGCGTCCCTTCGTCGAAGCGGCCCGGCCCGGCGGCGACGATCTCGCCCTGCTGGGGCTTCTCCTTGGCTGTATCCGGGATATAGAGCCCGCCACGCTTCTGCTCCGTTTCTTCCATTGCCTTCACGACGACCCGGTCTGCCAATGGACCGAGCCGGGTGGCGGTCGCACTTTTTGTCGCCATGACGATCCCTCTCTCCGTGCTGATGGGCCTTGGGGAACCAACTCATTCTACCGTTAGCACTCATCGATGCTGAGTGCTAACAAAGAGGAGTATACCCCACGCCGCGCACAGCGTCAATAGCTAAATCGCGTTGCCACAAATATTTATACGGATGGTAACGGACACGAGTACGACCGAGCCTCCCTTTGCTCTTCACCATCTCGTGGCTGTTCCGGCTGCCGATCGAAGGGAGCTTCACCCCGGACGCTCCCGAAGGACGCGACAAATGACCGTCGCCAGCAGCCGTCTCATGCCGGTCGACCTAGACTAAAAGGCCAGCGTCTTTCACCGCGGACGGGAGGCAGCAGTATGGCTCAAAGAATCGACGACTCAGCGTTGGACACACTCTTTCGTGAAGCGCGTACCTACACGGCGTGGCAGTCGCGACCGGTGGCCGATCAGACGATCCGGGATCTCTACGACCTTCTCAAGTGGGCGCCGACGAGCGCGAACGCCGAACCGGCGCGGTTTGCGTTTCTTCGGTCGAAGGAGGCCAAAGAACGGCTCCGTCCGGCGCTGGCCCCGGGCAATGTCGAGAAGACGATGACGGCTCCGGTTACCGTGATCGTGGCGTATGACCTCAAATTCTACGAGCAACTGCCCAAGCTGTTCCCGCATAGCCCGGGCATGAAGGGGCTGTTTGAGAGTAATCCCCAGTTCGTCGAGGCGACCGCCAAGCGGAATTCCAGCTTGCAGGGCGCATACCTGATCCTGGCCGCACGGGCGCTCGGCCTCGATTGCGGGCCGATGTCCGGCTTCGATAACGCCAAGGTGGACGAGGAGTTCTTTGCCGCCGGGAAGCCGTGTTTCGGCTGCGATCAGGAATTCTTTCCTGAAGGGCACGTCAAGTCGAATTTCCTCTGCAACCTTGGGTACGGTGATCCAAGTACGTTGCTCCCTCGACTTCCACGTTTGCCGTTCAACGAGGTGTGTTCCCTCCTATAGTCCCGTGGGCGAAGGGCGTGGCGCCCACCTACATCTCGTCGGCATTCCTCAAATCGGCACTGCCGCCGCAGACGCTGAAAGACTCGGCATCGATAACGTAGGGGATGACGTCATCCTGAAACTGATTGGGACCCGGGCCCGGATCGTTGTTCCACTGTGTGGCGTCGAGGTGATGAAAAGCTGCCCGCCTACCGCGGCCAGTCGTTCCTTCATGCTCGTCAGGCCAAGACCCCGCGCGCGGACAGCCTCGTCTGCTCGAAACCCGATCCCCGAATCACGCACCGCCAGCTCGATCGCGTCGTCCCCACCCTTGAGTGTGACTTCGAACGAGCGCGAGCCACTGTGTCGGATCGCGTTCTGAAGAGATTCCTGCAGCACGCGGTACAGGCACAAAGACTGCTCGTTCGATAGGTCTGGCGGGACGTTTTCGGAGTGATAGTCAACCTGCGCCTGCTCTCGATCGGCGAATTCGCGACAAAAACTGGGTGCTGCTGCGGCAAGCCCCAACAGCTCCAGCTTCGCGGAGTGTAGCCGGTGTGCCAGAGCCTGAACGTCTCTCCCAAGATCACCGAGTTGCGCGCTCACTGCCTCGATCTGCCTTACTAGATCAGGCGACGAGTCGGGAAGCCTCTGCTTCATGCCATCGAGCTGCACCGCCAGCATGGCGAGTCGCTGATTGATGTCGTCGTGAAGCTCTCGGGCAATACGCGCGCGCTCTTCTTCCTGCGCTTGAATCAACCGACGGTGTACGGTCGAAAGAGCCTCCTGCGCGAGTTTGTGGTCGGTGATGTCGATGCACGATCCAATGTAGCCGGCGAAAGCGCCGTCCGCGAGGAATCTCGGTACTCCTACGTCCAAGACCCAGCGGTATTCCCCATCATGCCTCCGAAGACGGCACTCCTTCCTGAGAGGCTGTCGAGCATCAAATGCCGTGTAGTAGAGGATGCGGCACTGCTCGAAATCGTCAGGGTGCGTAACCGTGGCCAACCCCGATCGAAGCTCCGTCTCGAGGGTTCGGCCGGTAAAGTCCAGCCAGGTCTGGTTGAAATAGGTAGGCCGTTTGTCGGTCCCGGACATCCAAATCATCACGGGAGCCCCATTGGCCATTAGCCGGAAGCGCTCTTCGCTCTCCCGCTGACGCGCCTCTGCCAGCTTGCGTTCCGTGACGTCATGGAGAATACAGGCGACTCGATCAATGCCGTTGGCGCCCTCGATAGGAAAGTACGAGACCAAGAGCTCTCGCTCGCCCACCAACGGATACGTGTCTCTCTTCTCGTACCTGACGACCTTGCCTTGAAAGCATTCGTCCAGTCGCTCCTTGACCACTGTCTCAAACATTTCTTTGCCCAAGACATCGTAGACGAAGCGACCGACCACTTCCTCCTTCGTCGCCTGGCGCATCTGCAACAACCTGGCATTCGCGCTCAGATACCGGTACTCTCGGTCAACGACCAAGATCATCTCTTCCGCGCCTTCCACCGCCCTTTGGTATTCCTGCAGCCTGCTTGCAGCGAACTCGAGGGCGGTCACGTCACGGCTTTGTCGTTTCATGGTATTCAATGCGAGGTGGCATATAGGGCCTTCGCAATGCGTTCACCGGGAATACACGGCCACGTGCTCGGCACAAATATGCCGGAGCGTGGAATCGTCTGCTCTACCTCCGAGCGCCGGGTACGGGCACAGAATGTCTACGGCATGGCCGGCGATCAAGGTGTTACCCAACTGCTCGAGCCCAATCGCCTCCTCCGTTTTGCCTCCTGCCCACAAGCGACCTGCCCGCTCGGCCCAAATGACAACACGGGGTTGCTCGTTCCCTTGTCTCGAGACTGCGTCTCTCAGTCTTGTGACCGTCTCGGGAAATCGCACCGGGTTCGGTGGCTCATCCGCGTTCCACGCGACACATGTTCCTCCATCGATGGCCGCGCCGATATCCACGCCGCGTCCGGCCAATCGCTGGAACGCCTGGTCGCGGTGAGCGTCGGTAATCCATAGGAGAGCCGCGTTCCCCGCTTCGAGGCTTGCGGCAACAGAACGAGTCAGATTCTCCAGATGAACCTCCTCGTTAGAGCAGAGAAGCAACTCGTGGCGATAGCGCGCCCGAGGTTCCATGATCTCAACGAAGTCCAGACCTTTGCCAACGAACCGTGCGCCCGCAAGGATGCTGTTGACGGCGACGAACAGCTCGATTTGGGCGCGCGACTTCAGAACGTACCCCGATACGCCGGCGATCAGCGCCTCACGCAGCACGTCACCGGACGACTCTTGGCTCACCACCAGGATTCTGGAATGCGGAGCCAGTTCACGCATGCGGCGGGCGGCCTCCAGACCATAGAGCTTGGGCAAGCCGAGATCAAGTAGAACCACATCCGGTTGCAGCTCTCTGACCTTCGCGACCGCTTCCAATCCATCTGCCGCCTCGCCTGCGACTCGAAACTCTGGCCTGCGCTGAAACGACGAACAAATGAATCGGCGGAACTGTTCGTGGTCCTCGACGACCAGAATAGTCACCGGAACCATCGAACGTCCATCAGCAGGCCGTTTGGGCTCACGGGGTCGTGCCGGAGCCTAGTCCGTTCGAATGGCCACCAAATCACCAGTTCGATTCTCCAAGAAGACGAGGGAAGAACGCGTAGTGGCCACGAATCCTCGACAGTCGATCTCGCCACATCGTTGGCACACGCTGGGGTCTTTGCTGTAATACGTCCAATGGATGCCACGGGCAACCCAACCGGTCTACGAGGCCAGGCTTCAGCTGGTGGGTGAAACGCCGCCGCGTAGGCTGGACGGCACCCCAGCAGGCGCGACCAAGCCCTATATCTCAGCCTTACAGGGATCGGATCGCGTACTTATTGAGGAGCTAGGTACTATGTAGGCACCCACGTGTGGTACAATGCGAGGAAGCCCCCCCGTTAGGTCATTGGAGAAGCCATAAATCAGGAAGGGAGCGCTGATGCCGCGTCCACACGATGATATGACCGCCGATCCGCTGCACAATGTTGCGCTCCAGTTGGTCTCGGGGGGACGCGGGCTGCTCGCCGCCGACGAAAGTGTCGGGACGGCCAACCGGCGCTTCGCACCGCTCGGAATTCCACAGACCGAGGCAATGCGCCGTGCGTATCGAGAAGTCTTGTTCACGGCGCCGGACCTGGGGCGCTACATCAATGGCGTGATTCTCTTCGACGAGACCATCCGTCAGAATCGCAGCGATGGCGTGAGCTTCGTTCGGACGTTGCAAGACGGCGGGATGATCCCCGGGATCAAGCCGGATAAGGGCACAGTCGATCTCGCCTTGCACCCGGGCGAACAGGTAACGGAGGGGCTCGACGGACTGGCCGCCAGGGTCGCTGAGTATGTCCGGCTGGGAGCGAAGTTCGCCAAATGGCGCGCTGTCGTCTCGATCGGCCCTGGCACGCCGACGGATGGCGCACTGCACGCAAACGCGCACGCCCTCGCGCGGTATGCAGCCATTTGCCAGGCGGGCGGACTCGCTCCGATCGTGGAGTGTGAAGTTCTGATGGACGGCGGCCGTACGCATACCATCGAGCAGTCGTTCGTCGCACACGAGCGCGCGCTCCGGTCCGTGTTCGACGCGTTGGCCGATCAGGGCGTCGCGCTCGAGCGCATGCTGCTCAAGCCGAGCATGGTCATACCAGGCGAGAAATCCGCCCAGGTGGTGAGCGCGAACGACGTCGCCACCGCCACGTTGCAATGCTTCGAGCGCTGGGTGCCGGCGGCCGTGGTCGGCATCGCGTTTCTCTCCGGTGGTCAGGGGCCCGAAGCAGCAACGGCAAACCTCAACGAGATCAATCGCGTCGCACAGAACGAACGCGTGCCATGGCCACTGACGTTCTCATACAGCCGTGCGCTGGAGCAGCCGGCGCTTGCCGCATGGAACGGAAATGACGCAAACACGGGGCGCGCGCAGCGAGAGTTGCTCAAGCGCGCCAGGTTGAACTCGCTGGCGGCACAAGGGAAGTATGAGCCGAATATGGAGGCCGACTCGACAACAACCCTCTAAGGAGCGATCGACGAAGACGCGCCCATCCTCAGCCGTTTGGGATGTCCCCTGCGACACCCGAGAAGCCGTCGTCGGAACCGGCGACCGGTCCGTGCATTTGACGAACCTCGACAAAGTCTTCTGGCCGCGACTGGGAACGACGAAAGGCGACCTACTCAGATACTACGTCGCCGTCGCCCCGGCGCTTGTGCCTCACCTGGTTGGTCGCGCCATGGTAATGAAGCGGTATCCGCACGGCATTGACGGTCCGTTCTTCTTCATGAAGCGCACGCCGACACCGCGCCCCAGCTGGCTCTCAATGTGCTCCATTCGACACGCGTCCGGAAACGTCATTGACTTTCCCATCGTTGATGACCCAGCCGCGCTCCTCTGGATGGTCAACCTGGGCTGTATCGACCTCAATCCGTGGTACGCACGGTGTGACGACGTGGATCGGCCGGATTATCTGCACTTCGATCTCGACCCGACCCCGCGCACGCCGTTTGCGCTGGTACGGGAGGCAGCGCTGCTAGTCCGTGACGCGCTCGCAGAGCAGGGCATGCCTGCCTTCCCCAAGACTACGGGATCTCGCGGAGTGCACATCTACGTTCCGATCCGCAGAGGGCCCACGCAAAAGACCGTGTGGACAGTTGCCAAGGAGCTCGCGCGCACCCTGGCTGCGCAAGTACCGCGCGTGCTCACCGCGGAGTATCGCGTTGCACGCCGTCCCCAGCGGCGCGTACTGATAGACTACAATCAGAACGCGTGGGGGCGGACCTTGGCGTCGGTGTATTCGGTCCGGCCGACACCCTTGGCGACGGTGTCGACCCCAGTGACGTGGGAAGAAATGGAAGCCGGCGTGGAGACTGAGGACTTTCGTCTCTCCAACGTTCCCGAACGCGTCCGCGCGCTGGGAGATCTCTGGGCCGATGTGGACCGGCCAGGCGGGCGCTTCGACCTTCGACGGGTGGTCTGACGCGAGTGGCACTCTCCATTGAAAGCCGCTTTGCCCCGGCGGAAGCCAAGCCGGTGCACGACTTGCCGGTCGGTCCGGAGTGGTCGTACGAACCGAAATGGGATGGCTTTCGTTGCCTGGCATTTCGAGACCGGGAGCAGGTGTCGCTCATGTCGAAGGCCGGGAAGCCGTTGACGCGATACTTCCCGGACGTCGTCGCGACCATCCTGGCACTCCGCGCGCAGCGATTGGTTCTCGATGGGGAGATCGTCGTACCAGCCGGCGGAACACTGTCTTTTGATCAGTTGTTGCAACGCATTCATCCGGCTGCCAGCCGCGTGCGCATGTTGGCCGCGAGCTTCCCCGCTCTGCTCATCGCGTTCGACATTCTGGCGATCGGCGAGACGTCCCTGATCGACCGCCCATTTGCCGAACGACGCCGGCGACTCGAGTCATTCGTGCGCCAGTTCGGCGTGACCGTGTCCGGGCTGCGGCTGTCGCCGATGACGCGCAGCGCCGTGGTGGCGCGGCGTTGGCTCGGTGGTGAGCGGCGCGGCCTCAATGGCGTCGTCGCGAAGCGGCTGGATCTGCCTTACGAGTCCGGAAAGCGCACGGGGATGGAGAAGGTCAAGAACGTCCACACAGCGGACTGCGTCGTCGGCGGCTTCAGGTACGCCTCAAAAGGCCGAGCGATCGGATCGCTATTGCTCGGCCTCTACGATGCCGCTGGGCTCCTTGACCACGTCGGATTCGTGTCGTCGTTCACGTCGGCGGAGCGAGCAACGTTGGCGTCGCGCGTCACGCCCCTCGTTGGTGGATCGGGCTTCACGGGACGGGCGCCGGGCGGCCCCAGTCGGTGGAGCACCGAACGGTCGGGCCAGTGGATTCCACTTCGCCCCGCTCTCGTTGTCGAAGTTGCCTACGACCACTTTGCCGACGGCCGCTTCCGTCACGGAACCGCTTTTCGTCGTTGGCGTCCAGACAAGGCCCCACGACAGTGCACGACGGCCCAGCTGCGTGCCGAAGGGCGCTCTGCCCTTCATCTGCTGCGCCTCGGCGCCAACCCCAAACGCACGGACGCCCGACGGTCGTGAGGGGCGTAACGGTGGCCGGGGACGGCCAGCTCAATGGTTTCGGACACCTATCACATGATATTTCTTGAGAACCGTGACATCCGAGCCCTTACGATCGCCATCGATTTCCGTCCCGGATGATGGGGGAACGGTGTTGAGGAATCGCATTCCATTTCGCGTTCAGCCCATGCTGGCGACGCTCGTTGCTGAGCCATTCGATCGACCCGGGTGGGTCTACGAAGAGAAATACGACGGAGATAGGATTCTCGCCTACAAAGAGGGCCACCGGGTCCGGCTGCTTTCCAGGAATGGCAAGGATCGCACGGACCGGCTGCCACACATAGCGGCCGCCATCGGGAGTCTTCAACCCGTCACCCTGTTGCTCGACGGGGAAGTCGTTGTGTTTGATAAAAAAGGAGTCTCGCGATTCCAGTTGGTCCAGCAGAGTAAAGGTGATCCGGTGTACGCGGTGTTTGACTGCCTGTATTGTGAGGGCAAGGATGTACGGCGTGCGCCTCTCTCCGAACGGCGCGGCGTAATGGAGAGGGCGATCGGATCGAGTGAGCTGCTATTGCCGTCGCACAGACTCGCGAGCAACGGGCTCCAGGCTTTTCGCATTGCACGGCGCCGAGGATACGAGGGTCTAGTTGCGAAGGACCTGTCCTCCCCGTACGTCGAAGGGCGCTCGACGGCGTGGTTGAAAGTCAAAGTGCACCAGGAGGACGAGTTCGTGATCGCCGGCTACACGGAACCGTCCGGGTCCCGGCAACATTTTGGTGCCCTTCTGCTCGGCGCGTACGACAAGGAGAAGCTGCACTATGTCGGCAAGGTCGGCACGGGGTTCGATCGAAACGCCCTCGGCGCGTTGTACCGACAATTTCAGCCGTTCGTCAGATCACGATCGGCGCTGGTGGACCCCCCGCGTGAGCAGGGCCTTGTGTTTCTTGCGCCGCGGCTCGTCGCTCAGGTCTCGTACCAGGAGTGGACCGCTGACCGGAAGCTGCGACAGCCGGTCTTTCTGGGCCTGCGCCACGACAAACGTCCGCGAGACGTGATCCTGCCAGAGGCGCACGCGTGAAGGGCGCCGCGCCCGGCGGCGAAACGTGCCACTTCGCCGATTTGCGGCCCGCGTGGCCAGCGACGATTGGCGCTCAAGGCGCACCCGCGCCTTCCATCTGTCGGACCACCGCCTGCAGGGCGCTGACACGTTGCGCATCGCTCGCGGTGCTCGCGTCGTTGCCCAGCTGCGTTGCCAGTCGCTTCAACTCGCTCACGCGCTGAGGGCCGCTCGCCTGCTCCGCCCGATCGAGGGCGCCGGAGATGGCCGACGTCTGGTCGGCACTCAAGCCATGGTCGCGCACCAACTGGTCGACGTAAGCGCGTGCGACGGGGAACGCGGCGGGCCAGACGATCTTGGGCTGCGTCTGGACATTGAGCTGGGCGAAGTGCACGAGGTTCGCCGCGTCGATCTCGTTCTGCGTGAGGTCAGCAGTCGGCGTCAGCTTGAAGATGTCGAACCCCCGCGCCTTGTCCGATCCGTACAGGTAGCCGTTGTAGTAGTACGCCGCCCAGTAGCCGCCCCGGACCAACTTCGTAGAATCGATCGGGCCACGGTCGAAGTAGGCAATCTCCTTGGGGTGCGCGGGATCGGTGAAGTCGAAGATCGAGATGCCACCCTGATACCACGCCTGTGCCATGATGTCGCGGCCCGGTACCGGGATCAGCGACCCGTTGTGCGCGACGCAGTTTTCCTGCGCGGTCTGGGCCGCCGGCAGCTTGAAGTAGCCCACATGTGTCAAGCTGCTCTGATGCAGCCTGAAGATCGCGTCCGCACCCCAGTCGATGGGGTCCGTCGGGAGGCACTTGGCCGCGCCACCGCCGCCCCACTCGTCGGTGAAGAGCAGCGTTGTCGCAGTGTTGTTGAACGTCGCCGAGTGCCAGAAGGCGAAGTTCGAGTCGGCCACCGCCTGCAACCTCACCGGATGCATCGGATCCTTGATGTTGAGCAGCAAGCCGTAGCCGGAGCACGCACCAGCAGCCAGTCCCATCGCCGGATAGGCGGTCATGTCATGGCACTGCGACGGGCCGCCGGGACTGGAGAATTGCGCTAGAAACGAAGGTGGCGTCACGCCCATCTGCCGCAGCGAATCGGTGAGCACTCGGACCATGGCGGCGTCGTCCAGGTCGAGAAGCAGCAGCGAAAACGTCCGGATGATGCGCGCGGAGTCCGCCGCGGATGTGTTGGGCGGCATCTGAGGCATGGACTGGCGCGGCAGGTGCAGCAACGCCCCGCTGGCAGTGTCCCCCAGGGCCAGCCCGTGATGCGGCGGTGCTAGGAGGCCGTTGAAAAGACGGGCCGAGCTGACGATCCGGGCTTGCTCCGGATGCGCCAGCGGGACTCGAATGATCTCGATGCGGAACAGCGCGCTGTTCGGATCGCTGACATCACCCGTGCGGCATCCAGGCATCTCCGTGCTCGAGCGCACTGGTGCGAGGCCAGACACGTAGATGTAGACGACACCCTTGTCGACCGGGTCCGGCACCATCGTATTGGTATGCGAGCCTCGGCAGGTCTGCACATCGGCGACCTCCTTCGGTTGAGCCGGATTGGACACGTCGAAGATGCGAACCCCGATCATGCGCTCCTTGCTGACACTGTCCTGCACACCCTGCGTCCCGCAGTCCAGACGGCTCCCCCTGTTCTCCGCAGAGACAAACAGCAGGTGGCCGGCAATGGAGACATCGCCCTGCTCGGTGAAGCAGGCGAGGGCGGTGACCAGCTTCGGATCTTGGGGATTCCCGATATCCCAGATTTGCAAGCCGCTGAAGTTCCCCTGATACACGTAGTTGCCGCCGAACGCGAGATCCGAATTGGAGTACGTCTGCACGGGTTCATTGGGCTTCAAAACGTCAGCCCTGTTGCGGTGGGCGACCAGATCGAGCCCTTTTGCGGCAACACCGGCGTCGTACAGCCCGGCCTTGAGGTGGTAGCGCACGTCCGTGGTGTCCTGGCCCTGGACCAGCACCGGGAAGGTCAGAGGGGCGGCGGCGAGGAGCAGGAACCAACGGGCGACGCGTCGCGTGACGGACATGGCGTGACACCTCATCAGGATTTACTCGCGGTGAGTGTGTTCAACAGCGCTTGCATGCGCGCGATCTCGGCGCGTTGACCCGCGTCGATATCGTTGGCGAACCCGGAGATGTCCGGTTGTTGGCCGCCGGCCGGGCTTGCGTAGAGATGCGCAACCATCGTGAGGGCTCCCTCGTGATGTGGGATCATCCCACTCAGGTAGAGACGGTCGAATTCCGCACCGTGAGCGGCGTCGAGCTGTCGCATCTGTTCGGATGTCAGCATCCCAGACATAATCATCGGGTGTGGACCCATGTCCATGCCAGGCATGTTCAGTGGGCTCGTGTCGTGCACCGGACCGGCCTGCTTCGCGAGCATGCGGAGGGGATCGGGCACCGCGAGGTGGCGGTCCAGGAGCCAGTCCTGCATCAACCGGATCTCGTCCCGCTGTGACAGCGCGATGCGCTTGGCGAGGATGAGTAGCGTCTGGCTCGCGCCGTGGGTCGGCGCCCACTCGGACATGACGACCGCTTGCGCGTGATGAAAGATCATGTCCTGCATGAAGCTGGCGTCCGCCGCGGTGTAGTCGGGCCGAGCTGGCCCGGGCGCCTGGGCCAGGAGGCGCGGCGCAAGGAGGACGAGGCTAGCCAGGAGGATGCGTCCGGACGAAGGTGCTGGCCCGCGTCGGAACGCGAGGGCGCGCCGTTTACGCGCCGTCGTGAGAGGCCGCATGGGGCCGCGTACTGCAACGACTGCGGGCGTTAAGATGATCCGGGCTCCTGCTTGGAGGCGCTACGTTGTTGGAACGGCACCTGGGCGCGCCCCGTGTGAGGCTTGCAGGCTCGGAGGATAACACAATGAGTGAGGAACTTAAGGGAAGAACGGCCCTCGTCACCGGGGCAAGTCGCGGCATCGGCCGCGCGATCGCTCGTGCGATGGCAGGAGCGGGAGCCGATGTGGCCGTGAGCTACCGGAGCAACGACAGCGAGGCCGAAAAAGTGTGCGCGGAGGTCCGGGGGTACGGTCGGCGCTGCGTCGTCGTGCGCGCCGACGTTGCCGGGCCGAGCGACGTGGGACGACTACTGGAGAGTGTACACGGAAGCCTGGGCCAAATCACGATCCTGGTGAACAATGCCGGCGTCGGCCAGGGACGCACGATTGAGAACATCACGGAGCAGGACTGGGATCAGATGCTCGCGACCAATCTCAAAGGCGTCTTCCTGCTCACCCAGGCGGTGCTGCCGGACATGCGCGCCGCAGGGTGGGGCCGGATCATCAATCTGTCGTCCGCGGCCGCACAAATCGGCGGTGTGGTCGGGCCACACTACGCGGCCTCCAAAGCGGGCGTGCTCGGCCTCACGCACTACTACGCCGCGCACCTGGCCAGAGAGGGAATTACCGTCAACGCCATCGCCCCGGGGCCCATCAGTACTGACATGGCCAGCGCGCTGCCGCAACTGACGCCTGAAAGCTTGCCCGTAGGGCGCTTCGGCACGGTCGAGGAGGTCGCTCAAGTGGCGTTGATGCTGGCGACCAACGGATTCATCACCGGGCAGACGATAAACGTGAACGGAGGCCGCTACCTCGCCTGAGTCAGCTCTCCGGCATATTGATCCACGGACGCTCGAACCATGGCGTCGCCGCCCGGTCGGACTCCAAGCCAGAACATGGCTCCCGCGAAGGCGACCGCTGCGCCTACGCCCATCGACCAGGTCCATCCAAAATGAGTACCGACCCATGGGGTGACGATTGGCGCGAGTACGCCGCCCAACTGGCCGCCGGTGTTGAGCAGTCCGGCCGCCGTGGTGCCGTGTGCTCCTCCAAGCTCCACCGCAGTCATCCAGGAGGCAGCCTCGGCCGCGACCGCGGCGGCAAGGGCCACGCTGAACCAAACAACAACCCACCGCGGATCCTTGGCGAGCACCCCGACGATGAGCAGCACAGCACCAGCGGATAGACCGAGCACGGGCACCAATGCCCGGCCCTTCCGCAGTCCCATACGTCGAACACACAGATCGGTTAGCCAACCTCCTGCCAGCACGCCCCCCGCCATCGCCAACGTCACAATCGTCGAGTACAGCCGGCTAGTGTCCGTGCCAAGCTTCAGTACATCGCCGAAGTAGTACTGCATCCAGTAGAAAAACAAATACTCGAAGTAGTCGAGCGCCGCATAGGCGGCCGTGACCCGCAGGAGATTGCGGTTCTTGAGCAGCTGCATCCAGGACGCCTTACTGGCTGGCTTGTATGCGGGAGCTCTGGCGCGCCGATTCGTGGGCGTGTCGCCGGCCAGGAGCCACCACAGGGCGGCGACACAGAGGGTGACAGCCCCGGACACAATGAAGGCCACAGGCCATCCTACATCGTCACTGAGCCGGCCGAAGATGATATAGGTCGATGCGATGCCCAGAAGCGCGGCGCCCAACGCGAACCCGTTGGCGAGTCCTTGAGACCGCTGTGGAATCCAGCTCGAGACCGCGCGGGCGCTGGAAGGGTGGAGCGGCCCGTTGCTCGCCCCGATGAGACTTCGCACCACCAAGAGGCCAACCCACAGTGGCCCAGCAGATGCCACGGCGAGCCCCAGCGTGCCGGTAAGCGCGGTGAGTACGGCGCTAGCCGTTACCATGATCCCCAAGGTGATCCAGATCCCGAATCGATCCGCAAACATGCCTGCCGGCGTCTGCAACAGGGTGTACCCGACGAGGAAGGCGGAATACACAATACCCATGCGCTCAGCGCTGATCCCCAAATCGGGAATCAGGTGTTCGGTGCCCGCGACCGCTATGCTCACCCGATTGAAGTGGCCGAAGAAGCTAATGGCCATGAGGAGGGGTACGATGCGCCACGAACTGCGGGAGGTCTCGGTCATCGGTCGGCGAGGAGGTGAAGGCGCCAATCATGTACGGCCGTCTGATATATCGGAAGTGCGAATTGACCGCCAAAGGGACTGGCCTGTTCCCGCCCCCGCGCCGACATTTCCCGGCCATGAGTGAGGCGGCGGCCCTTCCGTCTAGCGGCGCGGCCCGCACGTCGGCAGCCACGCGATGGTGCCAGCTCGCCCTCGGCGTCATCTGCATGTCGATGATCGCCAACCTGCAGTACGGCTGGACGCTCTTCGTGAATCCCATCCACGACCGCCACGGGTGGGGACTCCCCTCGATCCAGTTCGCGTTCGCGGTGTTCGTCTTCTTCGAGACGTGGCTCGTCCCGCTCGAGGGGTACATCGTCGATCGGATCGGCCCCCAGTTCGTCGGCGTGATCGCCGGCGTGCTCGTCGCGATCGCCTGGGTGATCAACGGCGCGGCGAGTTCGCTCGCGATGCTCTATGTGGGCGCTGCGGTTGGCGGGGTGGGCGCGGGCGCCGTGTACGGCGCAACCGTCGGTAACGCGCTCAAGTGGTTCCCCGACCGGCGCGGGCTCGCCGCGGGACTCACGGCGATGGGGTTCGGCGCTGGCTCCGCGCTCACCGTGTTCCCGATCGCCAACATGATCAGGTCGCAGGGCTACGAGGCGACGTTTGTGAAGTTCGGCCTGGCCCAGGGCGCGGTCGTATTCGTGGTCAGCTGGTTCCTCCGCGCGCCCGATGCGTCCTTCGCCGCCGCCAGGTCGGCGCCGAAACGCCTCACGTCGTCCACCGCGCGCGAACACACGCCGATCGAGATGCTGCGCACGCCGGCATTCTGGGTGATGTACGTCATGTTCGTGCTCACGGCGACGGGCGGACTGATTGCGACTGCACAGCTTGCGCCGATCGCGAAAGACTTCGGGATTGCCGACATCCCGGTGTCGCTCCTCGGCCTCACCGGCGCGGCGCTCCCGTTCGCGCTCTCGCTTAACCGCGTTTTGAACGGCGTGAGCCGTCCCGCGTTCGGCTGGGTGTCGGATCACGTCGGCCGTGAGAACACGATGTTCCTCGCCTTCGGGCTCGAGGGGATCGCGATCCTGCTCCTGGGCAGCTTCGGGCACGACCCACTGGCATTCGTGCTGCTCACTAGCCTGTTGTTCTTCGCGTACGGCGAGATCTACTCGCTTTTCCCGGCGACCGTCGGCGACGAGTACGGCCGCAAGTTCGCCGCGGCGAACGCCGGGCTACTGTACACCGGCAAGGGGATGGCATCGATCCTCGTCTGGGTGAGCAGCGTGATCGGCGGCTCGACACGCGGGGGATGGCATACGGTGTTCATCGTCGCGGCGGCGATGAGTCTGGTCGCGTCGGCGCTGGCGCTCGTGGTGCTCAAGCCGGCGCGGCGCGCCGCTGCGGCGGCGACAGCCAGATCGACGACGGCGCCCGCACCGGCGGATTGATCGCACGGTGAAGATCGCCGTCGTCGGCGCGGGCTCCATCGGCGGGTTCGTGGGCGGCTGGCTCGCCGCCGCCGGCGAGGACGTCACGTTCATCGCCCGCGGCGCGAACCTCGCCGCGATCCGCGCAAGCGGCATGCGCGTGATCGGCGAGCACGGCAAGGAGACTGTCGCGAGAAACGCGCGCGCAGTCGAGTCTGCGGCCGACGCGGGCGCTCAGGATGTGGTGGTGCTCGCGGTGAAGGCGCATCAGGTGGGCGCCGTTGTCGGCACCGTCCAGCACCTCTGCGACGCGGACACGCCGATCATCACGATGCAGAACGGCGTGCCGTGGTGGTACTTCCAGCGATACGGCGGCCAGTACGAAGGCACGCCTATCCAGGCTGCGGACCCTGACGGCGCCATCGCCCACGCGATCGACCCCGCCCGCATCATCGGGAGCGTCGTCTATCCGGCAGCGGTGCTCGAGGCACCCGGTGTCGTACGCGTCCTCGAGGGACGACGCATCACCCTCGGCGAGCTCGACGGCTCGACGACGCCCCGCATCGAGCGCATCGCCGCGGCGTTCACACGCGCAGGGTTCAAGGCGCCGATCACCGACGACATCCGCGGTGAGATCTGGCTCAAGATGTGGGGCAATCTCAGCTTCAACCCGATCAGCGCGCTCACGCATGCGACGCTCGTCGATCTCCTCGAGTTCCCGCTCACGCGGGAGTTGTCCGCCGAGATGATGCGCGAGGCGGAGGCAATTGCGGCCAAGCTGGGCGTTACGTTTCGGATCGGCATCGACAAGCGGCTCGCCGGCGCCGAGAGGGTCGGCGCGCACAAGACGTCGATGCTGCAGGACGTCGAAGCCGGCCGGCCGATGGAGATCGAGGCTTTGGTCGGCGCAGTCGTGGAGTTGGGACGTCTCACGAGCACGCCGACGCCGCACGTCGACGCCGTGTACGCCTGCGCACGCCTGCTCGCGCAAACGCTCGCTGTCACCGGCGGGTCGTTGACCGTTGCGCCAGCGAAGGCGCGCTGACTCTCTAAGGGGATCGCGCAGCATGACCGACGCAGGACAGACGATCGTCGAAGTTCTGGAAGCCGGCGCGGAGCATGCGCCCGCGCTGAGCGCACCGGGCGGGAAGCCGCTCACCTACGCCGCGCTCCGCGCGCACGTGAAGACCATCGTGGCGGCGCTCGCGACGCAGGGAATCGGCCCAAACGATCGCGTCGCAATCGTGCTCGACAACGGCCCCGAAGCCGCGTCGGCGTTCCTGAGCATCGGCACGGCCGCAACGGCGGCGCCCCTCAATCCAGCCTATCGCGCGGACGAGTTCGAGTTCTACCTCACCGACCTGCGCGCGAAGCTCCTCGTCATCGCGCAGGGCAAGGAGTCGGCGGCCGTCGAGGTCGCGACGCGCCTCGGCGTCCCCATCGCGCGGTTGGAGCCGAGACCGGAGCGCGGCGCGGGCAGTTTCGACCTCGCGTTCGCGACCAGCGCATCGAGGGCACCACGCGCCACGTCGCCGAGCCGTGCGACGAGTGACGACATCGCGCTCGTGCTGCACACGTCGGGGACGACGTCGCGACCCAAGATCGTTCCGCTCGCGCACAAGAACGTCTGCGCGTCGGCGGCGCACATCCGCTCCACGCTCGCGCTCACGGCGGACGACTGCGGCCTCGTAGTCATGCCGCTCTTCCACATCCACGGCCTCGTCGCCGCCCTCCTCGCGCCGCTCTCAGCGGGCGGCGAGGTGTCGTGCACGAGCGGGTTCAACGCGCTCAAGTTCTTCGCCTGGATGGGCGAGGTGCGGCCGACGTGGTACACCGGCGTACCGACGATGCACCAGGCGATGCTGCTGCGCGCGCCGCACAACGCCGATGTCGTGCGGTCGCAGCGGCTTCGATTCATCCGCTCGTCGTCGTCGGCACTCCCGCCGACGGTGACCGCCGAGCTCGAGCGCGTGTTCGGCGTGCCGGTGATCGAAGCGTACGGGATGACCGAGGCAGCTCACCAAATGGCGAGCAATCCTTTGCCGCCCGGGAAGCGCAAGCCAGGGACAGTGGGGCGCGCCGCCGGCCCCGAAGTGCGCGTGGTCGACTCGCTCGGGAAATCGGTTCCCGCAGGCACGCCGGGCGAGATCGTGATCCGCGGCCCGAATGTAATGAAGGAGTACGAGAGCAATCCGAGGGCGAACGCCGAGGCATTCTACGACGGATGGTTTCGCACCGGCGATCAGGGGATGATGGATGCGGAGGACTACCTGAGCATCACCGGCCGACTCAAGGAGATCATCAATCGCGGCGGCGAGAAGATTTCACCGCGCGAAGTCGACGAGATCATCATGCTCCACCCGGCCGTGCATCAGTGCGTGACATTCGCACTCCCGCACAAGATGCTCGGCGAAGACGTCGCGGCCGCAGTCGTGCTTCGGCAAGGCGTCTCGGCCGACGACAGGGAGCTGCGCGCCTTCGCGTCGACGCGCCTCGCACCGTTCAAGGTGCCGTGCAAGATCGTCATTCTCCCCGAGATTCCGGTGGGCGCGACGGGGAAGTTGCAGCGCATCGGCCTCGCCAAGAAACTGGGACTCGCATGACGCAGCTAATCCGTTGGATTCAAACCGCAAGACCCTTCTCGGGATGGATGAAGGGCATGCCCGATGGGATCGACCAGGCTAATTCCGACGACATCGCGGCACTAAGCCTGAACGTTCTTGCGGAGGATATCGCCCTGCCGTGTGCGATTCTCAAGGAGAATGCACTGCGTGGGAATGAGGAGTGGATGCGTGAATTCTGCAGCCGGGCGGGCGTGCAGCTCTGCCCTCACGGGAAAACCACAATGAGCCCGGAGTTGTTCGCCCGTCAGCTCCTCAATGGCGCTTGGGGAATCACAGCCGCGACTCCCCACCAGGTGCGGATCCTGCGTTCATTTGGGATCGATCGAATCTTCTATGCCAACCAGTTGATGGGCGGACCCGCTGTCCGTTTCGTCGTCGGCGAACTGCAGTCTAATCCGCAGTTTGAGTTCTATTGCCTCGTAGATTCGGTAGCGAATGTGCAGGCTCTGGGCGCCGCAACGGACGGTTGCAAGCGCCCCTTGCACGTATTGCTCGAGGTCGGGCAGCAGGGTGGTCGGACAGGAGTACGGTCACGGGACCAGGCAATGCAGGTTGCTGAGGCAGTGCAGCGGTGTCGGGGGCTCGCCCTGGCAGGTATCGAGACCTTTGAGTTCGTTGTTCCAGCACACGACGATGATGAGCGCGAACGCAATATCACCACGCTGTTTGAGGACATTGCGACCCTTGCCCATGAGCTGGATCGTGCCGGCTTGTTCCACGGTCCTCAGGTGATATTGTCGGCGGGCGGCTCGACGTACTTCGATGTGGCTGCGAAGTCGCTCACTTCGATTCAGCTCAGTCTACCGACCTTGTCGTTGATCCGAGCTGGTTGTTATTTGACGCAGGACTCTGGCTGGATGCCCGGTTATGTCGACCGAATGCGTGAACGGTCGCCCCTAGTCGCGAGCATCCCGGGACGACCTGAGGATGCCCTGGAAGTATGGGGTTACGTGCAGTCGCGCCCCGAGCCCCAGCTGGCCCTGATCAATGTCGGAAAGCGGGACGTTTCGTACGACATCCGCCTGCCACAGCCGAAATTCTGGTTCCGGCCCCGAGTGCATTCGCGTCCACAGATAATCCCTGATGGAACCCAGATCGTTGCACTGAATGATCAGCATGGTTACTTGAGATTGCCCGACGACTCACCCCTGAGCGTTGGAGATCTCATTGGGCTCGGCATATCCCATCCCTGTACCACAATGGACAAATGGAGGGCCGTGCTGATCGTCGATGGCGAGTACAGTGTCAAAGGTGCGATCTCCACCTGGTTCTAACTACGCTCGCGCAGCGGCGCGAAGAACCCGTGTTTCGCGCACCGTGATCGAGGCGTAGGGTGACCGAGGCAGCGCACCAGAGAGCAATCCTTTGCCTTTTCTATTCGGGGCTGCGTTGTTCGTTGTCGCTCCTCTCTATTGTGGCCCGCTGTGCGGGCCACAATCGTCACGCGCCGACAGCTAGAAGAGGATCACTCTTGTTGATCGCTAACGACGAGACGATAAAAAGAACCACGCCATCGCCCGGACTGACTGCTGTCTGGAGCACGCCCCCTTCGCAGTCCTTCACGCAGCCGAGGTTCTGACCGGTCTTTACGGCTTCATTCACCGCAACCGCCGGATACCAAAAGCCCGCATGGTCGCTGCGCAACCACATAAACCGTTCGAGCAGGGTGAACGGCACGGGCTCTGGAGCGCCGCCTGGAATCATCTTGAGGTAGCGCATGAGACGGTTGAGACCATTCGCATGCCATCGCACATCCTCGGGTGTCCAAATTCCCTGTCCGCCGGATTCCGTCAGGATGGATGGAATGCCTGCGACCGAAGCGGCGCGCACCGTCGACCCCAGCACCTCGCTGCCTACTAGAAAATGAATGCCGAAGATCTTGGCCATTTCCAGCGACATTTCATCGACATGGTTGTCGCCGGTGCGGGAGAAGATCGTGAACGGAACCAGCGCTTCGATCAAATCGCCGCCGTGCAAGTCCACATAACAAGTGGCCTGCCTGATGACGTTGCTGAACAGCCAATCGGCAATTTGTTCAGAGGCAGTGCCGTGCGGATTGCCCGGAAACACGCGATTCGGATTCTTGCCGTCGAGCGGACAGACGTAAATGGAACGCGCGGGAAACGCAGGCATATCCACGACCGGCACCACAATCACGCGCCCGCAAAGGCTTGCCGGATCGAGAGAGCGTCCTAGGTCGAGCGCCGCGGCGATACTGGCGTACTCCGCCGCGTGGACGCCGGCTGTCACCACGAGCGTCGGCCCTTCCCCGGCTCCATTGATGAGCCACATCGGAAGCCGGTACGGCCCGTCCTGCACCACAAATTCGTTGACGCCGTAACGTTTTTCCCCATGTCCGGCTGAAAGCGTACCGACGGTTAACACGTTCTTTGACATCGTCGTGTTCCTCACCGTGCTCGATCAACGGCTAAGCTTCGTGAAGGAGTTGATGGCTCCGGCAATCGGCTGCGCTCAATCGTTATCGTTTCGAGCCCGTGCGGCGACGGCCCCGTTTCGACACGCCACAACACGTAGGCGACGAACACGGCGAGCACCGCTATCCCGGTGAATGTGTACATGCTGGTATCGTAGCCTGCTGCGTTTGCGGCACTTGCCAGCCAGTGGTCGTTGGTCCAGCCGATCAGCAAGTTGATAATGACCAGACCGAGCTGCTGCACCGAGTCCAACATTCCGTTGGCCAACCCCAGCCGCGGCCTGTCGACAACATACACAAGCGCCGGCCACATGACCGCCGGCACCAGCGCGAACGCCACACCCATCATGGCCATGGGGATGATAGGCTGGATGTTCGTGAACCCCAGTATGGGAAACGCCGGTACGAGTAGCAACGACCCAAACATCATGAGCAGTGACCGGTGTCCGTACCGGTCGGCGAGTAGGCCGAAGACCGGCATGCCGATCAGCGAGAAAAAAGGTTCCATGCCCACCAGTAGAGATGCGGTTTGCGGTGAGACATGCCGAGCCTCGATCAGGAATTTCTGCCCGAAGGTTTCAAACGGGAAAATGCAACCGTAGAAGGTGAAACACAGCGCCGCAATCAGCCAGAATGAGCGATTAAAGCGGAACACTTCGCTCAAGGGGACCTTCGTCGTTCGGGCGCGATGTCCCAAAGTGAACCGCCGTTCACCGCGGGCATCGAGAATCCAGTAGACCGCAGCGCCGAGCAGGCAGAGTCCGCCAAAGGCCACGCCAAGAAGAAGAGGCCAGCGCCAATGAGTGTATGCGCGCGGCAACCAAGCCGGAGAGACTTGCGCGGTCAGCGAGCCCAATCGCCCAGCTGACGCGCGGACACCGAAGGCCAGACTCATTTCACTTGCGTAAAACCACCGCGCCACGGCGACATTCGCCGCGATTGCGAGGGCCTCACCCCCCGAGCCGACGAGCAGACGGCCAACGGCCATGACAGCCAAACGAGGGCTCAGGGCCGTGATAACCAACCCAATGAACGTGAAGATGCCGAAAATCGACAGCGACTTCCGCGTTCCAATCCGGTCAACGATGACACCGCAGGCCAGCGCCATGACGATGTTGGGGAAGCTGTAGATGGCCTGCAGCAGGCCAATATCCGCGTTCGAAAAGTGGAGTTGGCGACTGAGCAGCGGCGCGAGCGGCCCGATGTAATCGAACGCGTAATAGCCGCCGTAACAGGCAATGCCAATCGCCACGAGGACAACCCAGCGCGAGGCACGCGATGGCTCGGGCTTCTGACGCACTTCCGCTTCGATCAAGGCGGCGCTCATTCTGAGGCGCGTATCGAGATGAGCGTCTCCACGCCTAGAGCATGACTATTTTGCTACCGCTCCGCAATGCTGACAGGGGGTGCGTGCTTGATCAACCCCTTTGCGCGCGCGCGACATCCGCGGCGGAGATGCCTTCCAATGCAAGGCCGTAGCCGACGCTTTCGTCGACGCCCTCAACCCTTGTTGATCTGGCGCACCTCTGGCAAGCGCCGCACGTCAGCCACGAAGCGCGCGAGCAACGGAGACCTGTTGTCCGTTCTCCAGGCGAGAGCCAGCAACTCCGGCGCGTTCAAATCAGCAACGGACATGATGACAACACTCGTTGGACGCCGCCAACGTGCCGTTCCAAGGACCCATCCAACCCCCAAGCCGGTCGCAACCAGACTGAGGATTGTGGCCTCGTCTAGTCCCTCCTGAACGACATGGGGGGACTTCAAGCCACCGCGAAGGCATGCCTGCGCTAGGCGGTCGTATAGCGCCGGCACTGCCCGTCTAGGAAAAGCGACAAACGGTGCGCCGACGAGGTCACGTAGGCGGAGTTCCTTGAGCTTGGTTAGAGGATGTCCTCTCGGGTCATCGGCGGGAAGCCGATCGCATTGGCCGAATTAGAACGCGATGACCGCAGCAAGCGGAGCGGCTGGGCACACTACTGCGTCAGCACGGCATAAGCTGTGCTGACGCCATCGTGTCTTCACTCGGCCTGACCGGTAAGCACCCATCTCAACGGTCGACCATCATGAGGCAAGCATCCGCGTACCTGACTCGCAACTAAAATGACGATGCGCTCGTTCGCCGTCGAGCATTTTGGCGAAGCACCGGCGATCCACGCCCTACCGATCCCCGCCGCCGACGGCGCGTTCCTGATACGGGTGACGTACGCTGGGGTAAATCCGGTCGACTACAAGAATCTCGACCACTTGACCGCCGCGTCGAGGTATCCATACGTCATGGGCGTCGACTTCGCCGGTGTCGTCGAACGCGTGCCGGTAGGAGCAGGGGACGTCCACATCGGGGACCGTGTCCTCGGTCTGGCCCGCACACGCGGCTCGTACGCCGAGTACACCGCCGTCGCACCGGGTGTGAAGATAGAACCACTGGCCGGTATCCCCGACGGCGTCACTGACGAACAGGCGGCCGCGCTCCCGATGGCAGGAATAACTGCGCTGGGGTCGCTCGAACTATTGGGTATTGGTGCCGGACAGCGCCTCGTCGTGATGGGCGCGACGGGCGGCGTCGGCGGCTACGCCGTGCAGATCGCACGCTCCCGCAAGGCGCACGTCATCGCGACTGTTCGTGGCGACGTGGACGAAGCACGCCGGCTCGGCGCCGACGAAGTCTACGATACCAAAGTGGTCGACGTCATCGACGCGCTGCGGTCGACGCATCCCGAAGGCGTGGACGCGGTCCTCGATCTCGTCAACGACTCGGACGCAATCCGCCGGGACGCTGAGATTCTCAAGTCCGGTGGAACCCTCGTCTCGGCCGTGATGGCGGCGGACAGAGACTGGTTCGCCGGGCGTCACATTACGGCGCACAACATTGGCTCGAGCTCGCCGACCGATACCTCATTGGTCACGGCGAATCCCGCATCATCTCCGCAAGGGCTGACCCAGCTTGCGCGCATGGTCCACGACGGGACGATCACTGCGCGCATTGGCTCCGTGGTTGCATTGGAAGCCGCGGGTCAACTGCTCGCACAGCTTCGCACAGGCGGCATCCGCGGCAAGGCCATCATCCGCCTCTAAGGCAGGCTAGCCACCACGATCGGACTCCGTGGCGAGGTCCACGGGCACCCTTGACAAGGGCGTGGCGATTGCTGTATATAACTAACAGGTTGTAGAATCTATGGGTTATATATGACATTGTCTGACCGTTTGGATATCACATTCGCGGCGCTGGCCGATCCGACTCGGCGGGCGATTCTGGCGAAGCTAGCCTCTGGCGAGGCGTCCGTCAGCGAGCTGGCTCGACCGTTCGCGATGAGCCAGCCCGCGATCTCGAAGCATCTCAAGGTCCTCGAGCGTGCCGGGCTCGTCTCTGGTGCGCGCGACGCGCAACGCCGGCCGCGGCGCCTCGAAGGCGGTCGACTTGCAGAAGCTGCGCAATGGCTCGAGGGATATAGAAAGTTCTGGGAAGGTCGATTCCGCGAGTTGGACCTGGTTCTTGAGGAGCTCAAGGCCGCCGAGAAACGGCGGAAGCGTACGAAGCCCTAGCGAGGAGAAACGATGGCGACGATTGGCAAGCTTACGGTGACAACGCAAGGCGAGCGGGAGGTCGCGATCACACGAGAGTTCGACGCGCCCCGTCACCTGGTGTTCGAGGCGCTGACCACGCCTGAATTGCTCAGGCGATGGCTGATTGGACCACCCGGTTGGGCCATGACCGAGTGCGAGGTCAATGCAAGGGTAGGAGGTGCCTACCGGTACGCATGGCGCCACACGGACGGTTCGGCTATGGGGATGCGCGGCATCTGCACAGAGGTGGTTCCACCCGAGTTGCTCGTTGCGAAAGAGCGTTTCGATGAGGCGTGGTTCGAGCGTGCGCGTGGGGTGCAAGACGCAAAGCTCCTCGACAGTCTCCGCCCGGGTCTTGAACGCTTCGATCCCGGGGAAACAGTCGTGTCCCAAAGGCTTGCCGAGCGCGGCGGCAAGACCACGCTCAACATGACGATCCGGTACGACTCGCCGGAGACGCGCGACATGGCCTTGAAGACGCCGATGGCGAGGGGGATGGAAGCCGGGTATGGGAAGTTGGATGAGCTGCTTGCAGGGGTCAAAGTGTGATGCTCGACGTTGGACGTTAGATGTTGAACATTGGACGTTGAATGTTTACCCGGTCCGAGGGTCAGCCACATCGACAGTGGTTGGCCCTCGAGCTTGCTCTCCAACGTCTAGCGTCAAACGTGTCAGAATCGGTTCCGGGCAACGCGGTGCGCCTCTCAGGCAGCGTGGCGGCCGCCGGCGCAAACCATCTAGTAGAGAGAGACTCGCCATGAGAAAGATCAGGATCTGCGAACACATCTCGCTGGACGGCGTGATCTCGCCCGGCGGACGGGGCGAAGACAGCGACTTCGCGCATGGCGGATGGTCGGCACCGTATCGAACTGCGGCCGGGGCAGAGGCCCTCGCCGAGGCACAGGGCAGGAGCTTCGATCTGCTGCTTGGCCGCCGCACCTACGATCTCTGGGCCGGCTTCTGGCCGAAGGTCAAGAGCGGTCCGTTCGCGGACGGTCTGAACGCCGCGACGAAATACGTCGCGACCCACAGGCCGGACAGCCTCGGATGGGGTCCGGTCGGGGACCTGGGCGCGGACATCATGGAGGGTGTTCGCGGCGTCAAGTCAAAGGACGGCCCCGACCTGATCGTCTGGGGAAGTTCGACGCTGACGTCCGTGCTGCTCGAGCAGGGACTGGTCGACGAGGTTGTGCTGATCGTCTACCCGGTCTTGCTGGGCCGGGGCAAACGCTTCTTTTCGGACAGTGCCGACCCGCGCGAACTCGCTCTCGTCAGCACGAAGGCCACGCCCACGGGCGTGCTCATCAACACGTATCGACACGTTGGATCGCTGCGAAGCGAACCTGTCGCCGACGCGAGGCGTTGAGCGGGCGCCCAAGTCGCGTAGGTTTGTTCGTCGATCGAGTCGGCGGTGCGCGAACTCAGTCTCGCAATGCCCGCGCGCGGTCGAGGAGAAGGGTGCGTTCGCGCGCGTTCCGCGTCAGTGACGCTGCGCGCAGAAACTCCTGCTGGGCCTCTTCGCGGCGCCCCAACTTGGCGAGTAGGTCGCCGCGGACGCTGGGCAGCAGATGATAGTTGGCGAGTGAGGGCTCGGTGCTGAGGGCGTCGACCAGCTCCAGTCCCGTGGCCGGTCCAAACGCCATCCCAGCCGCGACCGCACGGTTGAGCTCCACTACCGGATTGGGCGTCACCTGTGCCAGCACATCGTAGAGTGCGACGATCCGGGGCCAGTCCGTTTCGCCGGGTGTCCCTGCCCTGGCGTGGCAGGCAGCGATCTCCGCCTGCAGCACGTACGGTCCACGTGGACGGTCGAGAGCCGATGCGCGCGCGAGCGCCGCCAACCCGCGGCGGATGAGCATCTGATCCCATCGACCGCGATCCTGGTCGAGCAGGAGAATCGGCTCCCCTTTCGGTCCGACTCGGGCCGCCGCGCGCGACGCCTGGATCTCCATCAACGCGACCAGTCCGTGCACCTCTGGCTCGCGCGGCAGAAGCTCCGCCAGCACGCGCCCTACCCGCAGCGCATCCTCGCACAGCGCTGGACGCATCCAGTCATCGCCCATGGTGGCCGAGTAGCCCTCGTTGAAGATGAGGTAGATCACCTCCAGCACGGATGAGAGCCGCATCGCCATCTCGTCGCCCCGCGGTACCTCGAACGACACGCGCGCCTCGCGCAGCGCACGTTTGGCCCGCACGATCCGTTGGGCGATCGTCGCCTCGGACGTGAGATACGCCCGCGCGATTTCCTCGGTCGTGAGTCCGCCCAGAAGACGGAGTGTGAGCGCTACGCGCGCCTCGCTCGATAACACGGGATGACAGGCGGTGAAGATGAGACGCAAAAGGTCATCCCCAATGTGATCGTCCAATCGTTCATCGAGGTCCGGCGACGCGCCTTCGAGCTGCGATTCGAGCGTCGCATCGAGCGCGTCGTGTGTCCGATCGATTCGGGATGTCCGCCGCAGGGAGTCGATCGCGCGGTGCTTCGCCGTGGCCATGAGCCAGGCCCCGGGACTGTCCGGGATGCCGACCTCCGGCCAGCGCTCGAGCGCGGCGACGAGAGCATCCTGCGCGAGATCCTCAGCGATCCCGACGTCGCGCACGATCCTGGCGAGCCCGGCAATCAGTCGCGCCGACTCGATCCGCCAGACCGCCTCGATCGTGCGCCGAACGTCGGGTGTCGTCACACTCCCCGAGCGGCAGGTCTCTGAGCCTCCAGCCCTTCTACCTGCGCTACCAGCTCGGGCGTCATATCGGCTCCGAAGTCCTCGGGCCCGATTACCTGCCGGATCTCGATCTCGATGTCCTCCGCCCACACATTGGGAACGCGCTTGAACCACTCGATCGCCTCCTCCTTCGACTTGGCCTGAATCAGCCAAAATCCGGCGACGAGCTCCTTCGTCTCGGTGAACGGCCCATCGATGACCGTCCGCTTCTTCCCCGAGATCCGAATACGCGCACCCTTCGAGCTCGGGTGCAGCCCCTGGGCGTCCAGCAGCACTCCGGCCTTCACCAGCTCTTCGTGGAAGTTGACCATTGTCGTTATCTGGTCGGTCGTCGGCGGCACGCCGGCCTCGCTGTCCTTCGTGGCTTTCTGAATTATCATGAATTGCATGGTCCGAATCCTCAGCTAGGGTCAGAGATCGGGGATCGGAAGCGCCCCCGTATAGTGGCGTCGAACGAGGGGGGCGGGAATCGACGGGCGAACAGCAACTGGGCTTGCGGCGGACAGCTGATGTCGCTAACCGTAGCCGTGATCGACATTTACCCCGCACGTGACTCAACAATGCCGCAGGCCGACGCCTCTAGCTCTGAAACTGAAGCCCGCGCGGCCGCCCACCCACAACACGAAGAGATACGTCGCCCTTATCGAGCCTTCCGAGTTCGATTGGAGCCAAGCCAAGGTGAGTTGCGAGGGCCGCGACAGTCGCGCTGGCATCCGCGTCGTTATTCGATACCGTGGGCGCCCATCGGTTGTGTCCCATCTCATCCCGCTTTCGCGATCGCGATGGTCGAACGACGAGTTTGTCACTAGCTCAACACTCGCGACGGCCTCACTCGGAGTAGTCCACCGGGAACTCGTGCGTCGCGTCGTTGTAGAGGATACCGATCAACGGAATGCCAGGCTCGGCCGTCGCGTCTGAGCGACGAGCCATGACCTCGCCGGCCACCCCGCTCGTGTATTCCGCCACCACTTCGCCAAACGTATTGCGCTGGATGGCAACCTTCTGCCCAACGTTGACCTTGTCCTTCAGCTTGACCAGAAGCTCCACGAATCCGCCATGCGTTGCCAGGATGGTGTGCCCGCTGTTGGCGATGAAGATGTCCGTGTCCTTCCCGGTGCGGCCGATCTGACCGGAGATAATCCCGTGGTGCTTGAGCACATTCATCGTGCCTTCCACGAACAACGGGATCATGTTGAGGTCCAGGATGCGCGAAGCGCCAATCTCGGGCGTGAGTGCCGGGATGCCCACTTTGATGAATGCGTTCGCGAGCAGCGTGGGATAGGCGGCATTGTCGAAGATCTGGTCGATGGGAAAGAGCTCCGCCATCGCCCGCACCTCAGGCAACTCCATCCGGGCGAGATTGAACGCGGTCACATCCATACCCGTCGTCCCGGTATGAAAATCCAGGGCGTAATCGGCGTTCGGTCGGAAGAGTTTGTTGAACAGGATCCCAGCGTGCCGGCTGGCAGCGCTGGCACCATTCTCATTTCCGGGCCATTCGCGGTTGATGTCGATGAGGTCGATTCCTCTTCCTGAATTCGGCCATCTGCGCGCCATGCCTTCCAGCGCCGGACGGGATACGTCAGGGACCGCCAGTACCGTACCCGACATCTGGGCCGGATCGAGCTGGCTCATGACGGTTTGTATCGTGTGCACCGGACTGATCTCATCGCCGTGCACACCACTGGTGAGAGCGATGCGCTTACCCGGCTTCGTCCCCACGGCGACGATCACCGATACATACCAGTGCTGCCCCGTGGGCATTTGCACACCCTCGAAGTAGAACGCGTGCTTCTTGCCACGTTCCAGATCATTCACGTCAAGCACGCTGATGACTTTCTTTCCCTGAATCACATCGCCGGTATAGACCGTTCGTTGTGGTGCAGCCGGTGCCGGGCCAACAGGCGGCGCTTTCGCGTCCTGGGTATTCGCGGTGCCGGCACTATTCGCAAAAATGGCCGACGTGCCAACCAGGCCGATAGCTGCAATCATGAAGTCGCGGCGATCGAGGCCCTCCTTTTGTTCGTTCGGCATGGCGCAGGCTCCGTACGTTACGTACGAGTCAGGGATCTGGTCCCTGCCGTCGCGAAGTCAAAGAACGTCGCCTGGTGACGCAGCACGGCTCACGGCTATTCCTCCCGATCACGTCACCCGGAAGCACTACTCGATCAAAGCAGCCGGGCCATTTAGGTGCCATTCGACCTAAGTCGCCACTAACCGGAACGCTGTGAATGGCCACGCAGAAGTGACGAGACGATGGCCGCGCCTTCTGGGCGCCAGCTCGCACGTGGTGCAGGGACTCTTGGGCCCCGCGGAAGAACCGCCTCTGACGCAGCTCTTGCTCTACAGATTGCCCAATCACGGAAGGACCCGGCAGCCACCATCGAGGTAGGGAGCGTCGCCTTCTTCTCCACACGTGCCGTGAAGTCGTCGGGCACTGTATGGCGACAGGTCGCAGCATTCGAGAATGGCGCTCAGGTCGTGGGAAACAAGTTCCATGCAACGAGTGGAAGGTCTCTCCGTTCAGAACGGGCTTGCCCGTACCCATCGACACTGCATAGCCGACGGCTATCGACTCCAGCGAAACGAAATATTGGAACAGATGATGCGAGCACCGTACGATCGGTTTTCCCACGCGCGATGGCACGCGCCCCGCGCGCGAGAACTACCATCGCGACCGCGATGAATGCCGTCGCGTAGGCCTTTCAGACACATCCTCCAGAGCAAGGAGCCGCAGATGTCAAATCCACCTAGTGGCAGCGGGGGTACCGTTAAGATTCCCGTCCCATCGCCAGCGCCCTCTCCGAAGCCAGGCTCAGGTGTGCCCGTAGCACCGCCCTCACCCTTCGAGAACATCGACATCGTGACCGCGCTCTCGTGGGTAGGAGCGGGATCAAACCCGGCAGCGTACGCGCCAAATCCCCAAATGCCAGTCGCGTATCCGGATCCCACCAAGGGCAATGTCGCGGCCGTTGCGGGTTATGTCGGTCCGGTGCTTCAGTCCCTCTTACAGACCAGTACGCCTCCCATGACATGCGCCGTTTTGGGCCAAGGCAACCTGAGCTGCCCGGGAGTTGTTGGTATAAACGGCCGGCTAGAAGATGAGAACGGCCACCCGGTGAGCGATCCAGACGCGAGTGGCGACGGGATCTTCGGGTTCGGGAGCATTAATGGTGTGCACGGAGTTGGCACCAGCGGTACGGGCGTGGGCGGAACTAGTACAAGCGGCTCCGGCGTTTTTGGCAAGACGACGACTGGCGTTGGAGTCCGTGGTCAGAGCCTCGGTTCTGGACTGGCCGGGCAATTCGACGGAAACGTGAAGATCAGTGGCGACCTCACCGCGACGGACGTCGATGCGACCGGCAACATCACCGCGAAGGACGTGATTCTCTCAGGCGCGGATTGCGCAGAGGAGTTCGACCTGCTGCACCCGAGCGTCGAGTCGGGGACAGTCGTGGTGATCGATGAGGAGGGAAAGTTGCGGGAGAGTCGGACCGCGTATGACAAGCGAGTAGCGGGTGTCGTATCCGGCGCCGGCGACTACAGACCTGGCGTCCTGCTCGATCGTCGGGTGTCATCGGTGGGCCGCGCAGCCGTCGCGCTTGTTGGCAAGGTCTATTGCAAGGTGGACGCCGATCCTGCACCAATCACTGTGGGCGATCTGCTGACCACCTCAGAGCGTCCGGGGTTCGGTATGAAAGCGACGGACGCTGCGCAGGCCTTCGGCGCTGTCATCGGAAAGGCGCTCAAACCGCTTCCGGCGGGTCAAGCCGTGATCCCGATCTTGGTTGGACTGCACTAAGGGTTGACCGACTCAACGGTTCCGCTAGCGATCCTGAACTCTACGTCCACCCGCGATCAGCGCCGCCAGTCTTGCGTCTGGAGGGCCGGCCCATGTGGAGCTTGAAACAGGGCTTGATGTACTTAGGGCCCCATCTCCCTTCGGGGTTTGACGCCCGTCACGGCGTAAAATCCTTGTTTCCCCACGGCTACAAAGGGAGCATCTCTCCTCTGAAGGGTTACGTCTTTTCGGCTTACGCCCGCCTCGGGACCTACTTCAATTTCGGTGGAACCGACACGGGCGACGGGTCGGCTGCAAATACGTACGTTATGGCCGACGGTACAGGGCGCTGGTTCTTCTCCTGGCTCTGGTGGCCGGTGGACTTCAGCGCGGTCTACATACGGCAGAGCGGTTTCGTCTTTCACTACTCGAATGATGGGCGCGCTCATGGCTTTGTAGACACGAGCCAACCGTCGCAGAACGTAAAAAGCTGTATCTCGGGGACCGACGCCTGGATTGCCAACAATTGGCCACAGGTTCTTCAGGCCGGCCGGCACATCATGTTGCAGGACGGCTCGGAACCGCCCGATGAATCTGCCGTCTGGACAGGGGCTGGTTTCGGCTCATCAGATTTCGTCCAATTGGATGGCTCGAGCACCACTTGCGCGCCGACCGTGAGCGGATCCGTGCTCTTTCCATTTCCTACCTACCCTACCAGGCTGCTGTCGCCGGTGGGCGTGCTCCTCGGCTATTGTCTTGGAACTGCTGCACAGTTGCTCGCCCGATGCCTCTCAACGATTCCCAAGACGTTCGTGTCCAAGAACGGTTTGACGTTCACGGCAACCATCCCACCGGGGCTGAATCCTGGCAAATCAGGGGATGTGGCCGTCAGCTTTTCCAGCACGGACAAAAAGACGAAGGGCACGTACAACTGGAGCTTCCCGTGGGGCAAGCTCACGGCCACTGGCGAGATGGCCATCCGCCACGCCGACGGCAACTGCACGATCAGCTACACGTACTCCAGTGACATCGCGAACGCGCAATATTCGCTGGGTCAGCTCGACTACACGGTTTCCCTCAGCGGGACGGACAACAGCACGAGCACCTTCACGCAGACTGCCGTGAACGGATTGGTGACGTCTCAGACCTCGTCGATCGGTGGACCGAGCGGCACCACGACAAAACTCACGGTCAATCCCGACGGAACCATTGATGTGTCCAGCTCCAACCCAAATGCCGCCACTACCATGAGTGTTCCGGCGTCCGCGGCCCAGCGCATTTCGTTAGTGGACCAGATCCTCGCCCCAACCGGTGGCCTGGTGGCGAAGCTCCTCGATCTGACAGCTCCCACGACGGACAGGCTGGTGTTCACCGTGGATTCCCCTGTTGGTCCCATTACCTATACGATCAACGTACAGACGGCACCGGATGGAGCCGTACAATCGTATACCGCCACAGCTTCGAGTCAGGCCGGCGCTGACACCAGCGTAGTCGGCGCGATGACCCTGGACGCAACGACCGGGTTGGTTGGTTCCACGATGAGTTTCCAGGGCACCGCCGAGGGCGACACGACCTGGAGCGTGAACTATAGCGTGTCCAGCGGAGCGACTGGCCTCGAGACGCAAACCGCCACAATCGAATACGCGGACGCGGCCGGAGATAGTCGTCTCAGCGAGACTGCTGTCAATGGCGCTGTCGCGGGCCTCACCTCCTCATCTACCGACCCCGATAACAACTCGAGCACCGCCCAGGTCACGGTCAATGCCGACGGCACCTCTACCCTCGTGATCACTACGGTCGACAGCACCGGCAGTGGCACCGCTGAGACGATAGAGGTTGATGCTGCGGGCAACACGACGAGTGACACGACGGCATCGGTTGGCAACGGGGAGGGAGGGGGTGGGAGCGAAGGTGAAAGCGAGAGTGAGAGCGAAAGCGAGAGTGAGAGTGAGAGTGAAGGCGAAGGCGAGGGCGGGGGGTGACAGGTCGAGTCGCTGACTGTCTAAGCAGTCGATGACGACCACGACTCGACGGCAGCCGCCAGACGTCCTGCATCCCCAATGCGTGCAGCTCGTGCCGGCAGGTCCATTGGGTTGACCATGCCATTGATAAACGTTCATGAGCATCTGCAGTCGAGGCGGGAGCTGCCGGTGTTGTTGCGCGCGATGGACGAGACCGGTATCGAGCGTGCGGTGATACTGGGCAGCTCAGCCTTCACCCTGACATCGAATCATCGTCTCGGATTCACGAGATACGACGAGAATAACCTGGCCATCATCGGTGCAGCGCTGGCACATCGCGATCGCATTGAGGCTTGGCCAACGCTCGATCCCCTCGACCCTTACAAGGTCGAGAAGCTTCGTTCGTATCACGACGTGGGCGCCAGTGGCGTGAAGCTGTATCTGGGCCACGGGTTCGTCGCGCCGGGCTCCGCCCAATATCTCTTCAGCCCAGTGGCAATGGATCATCCGAGCATGGACGCGGTGTACGAGTACTGCGGCGCCCATCGTCTCCCGATCTGCCTCCACGTAAATCCCGGCCCCAAGACACCGGGCTTCGCCAATGAATTCGTCGCGACCCTAGAGCGGCATCCTCAGCTCCTGGTCAACGCCCCGCACTGGATTCTATCGACTGCAAGACCGTCCCGGCTCGCCGAGCTACTCGACGTATTTCCGAATCTGGTCACCGACGTCAGCTTCGGAGTCGACGCGTTCCTCATTGCCGGGTTGCGGCGCATCTCGCAAAACCCTCTCGCCATACGGCAGGTCGTCGTCGAGCATTCTGACCGGTTCCTCTTCGGCACCGATTTGGTTGTGACCAGGACGCGGCACAAGACCGCGGAATGGATTCGCGTGCGCGTCGAAGCATATCTCTCGATGTTGTCTTCAAAACAGTACGAGACTCCTCTCCTCCCGTCTGCGGTGCTCAACGGGCTGGATTTGCCGGCCACCGTATTAGAACAGATCGGATGCCGGAACTACGCGGAGTTGCGCGCGCCAAACCGCCGATCAATGCCCCCTGATCGCTCGGTCGACTGGACCCGAATGGGGGTGCCGCTTCTCGATCGCAGTCCGGGCGAGCGCCTGCGCGTCGGCCTCGACACCCGTTCTCGCGCCGGCCAGCAGATGATCGTTGGCGAGTGAGGGCTCGGCGCTCGCATCCAGCGTCTCGCATCTAGCCACCCACGATCGCCCACCGTGGCGAGGTCCTCGGGCCCTTGACTGGAGGTCGCTGTTCGTGCGACCCGATGGCGTGAAGGTATTGTGCCAGGTGAGATTCCACCCGCCCACCCCAACGATCTCGGCGTCGTAGACCTGAATCTCATCAGTCTGCGCGACCACAGGTCGCGTCACACATGTTCCCGTAAATCCCCCGGCGGTTGCCGCCGCCGTCCCCTGTGGACTTTGTACAGACGCGTTTCACGTGCATTGCGACAGTGCGTGGCGCGCATCCTGCGCCTGGGACGAGTCTGTCAGCGCGGTTGGTAATCGCGTGCGCGCGGTGGTAGGAGAACGCGCGCGCACAATCGAGGGAGGCAAGGAAGGAGATACGCACATGCCATCCGATGCACCACATGACTCGACTCAACGGGCCCGTTTAGCCGCGCGCGAGTTGCGCGGGAGCGACCGACGGGAGTTCCTCCGCATGGTTGGCCTCGGCGCCGCAGCGGCCTGTCTACCGGGCCTGCTCAGCGCCTGCAGCACTGAACCGGCCACGTCGCCGGTCAGTTCCACGCCGCCTGTGGACACCACGACCAAGTCCTCGGGCCCCCCGAAGATTACGCTCGATTTCAGCACCGACTACGGCGTGCTGAACCTCGCCTACCTGCTCGAGCAGGTGGCGTCTGCGTTCTACGCAGAGGTGAACACGGCGCCGCCGCCGAACATGGATAGCCACGAGCTGTATGTGCTGCAGCAGATCGCGGTTCACGAGGCCATCCACGTGAGCTTCTTCAAGACGGCCCTCGGCAGCCATGGCATCCCGCAGGCCACCCTCAACTTTGCGACCGTGAACTTCAAAGACCGGGACAGTGTGCTCATTGCCGCGAAGACTCTCGAGGATTTGGACGTTGGAGCATACAATGGGGCGGCGCAGTTTCTGCAGAGCGCAACCAACCTCACGCTTGCGGCGAAGATCGTCTCCGTCGAGGCGCGGCACGCTGCGGCGGTGCGGGACCTCCTGGCGCCTCGGACGAGCGCCTTCGCAGGAAGTGATGTCATCAACGCCGAAGGCTTCGACCAGGCTTTGCTCCCGTCCAATGTGCTGACGTCGGTCGCACCGTACGTCAAGAATCAAATCGTGCTCACCAACGTCCCCTCGACTACGGCGTAAGGAGCGACGAATGGATCCGTACACCAGTTCCTCCGAACCCGTTCTCGAGACGCTGGACCCGGAGATTCGCGCCCGTCTGGCGCAGCGGGAGGCAGAGATCGCGCACGGCGCGAGCGTTGCGCGCGTGACGGCGGCCGGTTTGGCCATGGCATCCGTGCCCGTCGCGCTCGCGGCATTGGCGCGCGACGTGTTCGCGCAGGGAGGTCTCCCAGCCAACATCGTGTCCATTCTCAACTTTGCGCTGATGCACGAGTACATGGAGTCGACGTTGTATAACTACGGCCTCTCCGCGCACTTTCAGGTCGTTCCGGGCGAGGACATCCCGCTCTTCCAGACCATCCAGGCGCACGAGAACCTGCACAAGCAGTATCTCCTTGCCACACTGGGCTCGGAGGCCGTTCGCGAGCCGTTTTTCGATTGGTCGGGCGGAGGCGGCACGTACAACGGCCCGTACCATGCGGCGTTCTACGAGTACGAGGAGTTCAAGGCGCTATCGCAGTCCTTCGAGGACCTCGGCGTGCGGATGTATAAGGGGCTAGCGCCGGCTCTGATGGGGGAGCAACCCCTCCTGCTCGCCGCGCTACAGATCCATTCGGTCGAGGCGCGGCACGCATGCGAGGTGCGGCGGCTCCGTGGCAACTTCCTCGACAATGTGCCCAACCGGGGGTGGATCACGGGTGACCAGACGGACATCTCCCTCACCAGCGCGTTCTACGCCGGGGAGGAAAACACCGTCCAGGACGGCATCGACCTCGTGACGCTGCAATTCAGCGCGGCGGACGCGAGCGAGGCGTTCGACGAACCAATGACCATGCAAGAGGTGCAGGCGGCACTCGTCCCATTCATAATCCCGCCGTAATGGCCCCTTGAGCGGCGCTCAGCCAGCCGTCCTCCCTCTTTTCTGCTTCGCTCCTTTCTATTGTGGCCCGCACAGCGGGCCACAATAGGCCGTCACTGGCTGCGGGATTGGACGTCGGCTGGTGGCTTGGCCGTGTTGCCTTGCCACGATGCGAGGATCTCGGCCTGCAGCCGGTCGGGGTGGTCAATCGGCGTCATGTGGTAGCTCTCGTCCATGCGGTGCGCCAGCGTCACGTCGATCGTCCGGTCCTGGCCGCCCCTGGAGATCCCGACCTTGACCACATCGCCGGGCTTTCTGGTCACGATATAGCCGCGCAGCGTCGCGCCCGGGGTCGTGGCGCCATCGATCGATTCGACTACGTCTCCCACGCGGAGGCCGGCGAGCTCCGCGGGCGACTTCTCCATGACCGCCGTGATCGCCACCTTGCCGTCCACGTCCTCGTCGATCGCGCCGAGGAAGGGATCGTTCGTCTCGACCGGCGGATCGAGTCGCAGTCCAGCGTAGGCGAGATACTTGGGATAGTCGATCTCCTTGGTCGTGTTGGCGTACTGGAACGCGTCGCCCAGCGGCGCGCCGGCCACGGCCTCGCATGCCTTCTGGAATTCCTCGTCAGTCCAGCCACGCTTCAGCTGCTTGTAGTACTTCTGGTAGAGATTGCGCATCACGTTGTCGAGCGACTTCTGGTTCTTCGTGTCGTGGCGGATTGCGAAGTCGAGGACGAGACCCAACAACGGCCCAGTGTTGTAGTAGGAGACCGTCTTGGAGACCGGGCCGGTCGGTGGGATGCCGGGTTGCGCGGGGCCACCAGGCGTCCCAGCACGGGCGCGCGCGCCAGCGGCTCCGCTGCCGCCGGCGCCTCCCTGCCCCCGTCTCGCAAAGCTGTACTGTGTCCAAGTGTTCCAACTGTCCATGGTGGGCGACTCATAGAGATGGCCGGTGCCGTCTTCCACCGTCTTCATGTCTTTCGTGAAGCTGCCCAACAGATCATCCAGCGTCATGAGCCCGGCACGCGCCACCAGCATGTACTCGTAATAGACCGTGAAGCCCTCCGAGACCCAGAGCATGTGCGTGCGGTTTTCGTGGTCGTAGTCGAAGGGCCCGAGCGCGATGGGGCGGATGCGCTTCACGTTGTACGTGTGGAAGTACTCGTGCGCCAGGAAGCCAAGCTCGCGATTCCGCACCGGTCCCGGGGTGTCGTATGCGGGGTTCGCATGGAAGGGAACGGCCGCAGAGTTCAGGTGCTCGACGCCGCCGGCGCCGGCGCCGTAGCCCAGGAATACATAGTGCGAGTATGGGATATCGCCCATCATCTGCGTGGCGACCTGCACGATGGCCTTCAGCTGGCCCATGAACTCGGCGCCGTCGAAGGCCTGTGCGTCCATGTTGTAGGCGACGAACTCGTGGCGCACACCACCTACCTCGAAGGCCGGCAGTGAATCCAGATTCCCGATGAGAATTGGGCTGTCGTAGAGCGCGTCGTAATTGGGCGCCTCGTAGACGTGGCGCGCGCCTGGCGAGGCAGGATCGAGACCGGTGGCCACGTCTCGCCACCCCGCCGGCGGCTCGATGTCCACGGTCACGCGATGATTGATGAGGCCCGCGGGATACATGAAGACGCCGGTGCCGATCAGGAAGCCGTGCGAGGCGTCGAGAAAGGGGCTGGCCACGAACGACGTGGTGGCCAGTACGTCGTACGTCAGCGTCACCCTCGGGGCATTGGCCGTCCGCACGCGCCAGTCGTTGGGCGATACCTTGTCGTTGACCGATACGAGGTCCCACCCAAGGTCATGCCCCACGCCATCCACGGCTTTGAACTCTTTCACGTTGCGCGCGAAATCCATGATGCCGTAATAGCCCGGCGACCACACCGGTAGCTTGAAATCGATCGACGGTCCCGTCAGGCTGTCGCACTGCATGACGACGTGATAGACCTGCGAGGCCGCATCCGGCATCGTCACCGTGAAGGCGATCGTCCCGCGCGCCTGTTGCGCCGAGGCCAGCGATGCCGACAACAGCACGCCGACGCCGAACAGCATGCTGCGACCCATGTTCTTCATGCGACGTTTCCTCTTGAGCGTTACGGAGCGTTAGATCCTACGAAGGCACCTGGCGGCGGCGAGTGAGCCGGCGGTTCAACTTGAGGGCAACCGCTTATCGAACACGTGGCTCGTCTTCTTCCGCGTGTAGCCCAAATCCTCATAGAAGTGATGAGTGCGGTCCCGCACGACGTTCGAGCGGACCCGGACAACGTTGTAGCCCTGGGCCACCGCCCAGTGCTCGGCCGCGGCCACGAGCGCTCGTCCCACACCGGATCCGCGGAGCGCCTCGTCTACGACAAGGCCGGCGATGAGCGCATAGGGGTCGTCCGCGACCGTGCGGTATCCGTGGATATGAATCCAGCCGATGAGTCGTCCGTCATCCGCCGCCGCGCCCAGCAGGCCATGGTCCGAGGAACCCACCAGCTCGCGCACGCGCGGCTCGATCTGCCCAGCGGTGGCTGGGTGCCCGAGCTGCGTACACAACGGTGCGAGCGCCGCGGCATCCGACGGAGCGAGGGGTCGAACGTGCATGTTGCAGCAAATGTGGCAAGGTGGCGACCAGACTGCCAGGCGGTTGCCCACTCCGCGGGCTCAGTTCGTTTCTAGTGCCTCCTTCCCCGGCAATTTCGGGAACGGCGCGTGCGGCTCCTCCTGATACCAATACGCCACCGAGGCAATGTCATCCCTCAGCGGCAGATATCCCCCTGTGTCCCGCCAACCGAGTGCCTGTATGGTGACGCGCAGATCCGAATTGAAGCGAACGGGGTCGGCAATGTGCCAACGGTACAACCCAAACCGCTGCTGCGATTGATATAAACCGTCCGGCTTGATGACTTGCACGAGACCCGAGTACGGGCTCGTAAACTCCTCGTACTGCTTCGTCTCACTGTTCTCGAAGTCGTACGAACCGTTGAAGTAGTCCTCGGTGCCGGTCCCGTTGATCGTTGGGTAGGTCTGGTCCCCGTCAATGTAGAACTTGATCTCACCCTCGCCCCACCACCCATTGTTGTGCACGCCCCACGCCATGTAAGTGCCGACGTAGTGACCCTTGCCTTTGACTCCATCGAGGATCGTGTAGACCTGCTTGTACGGCAGCGGATTCACTCGGCGAAACTGCGCGTGGAAGTAGGCAGCGTCGGTGGGCACAGGCGCGAGTGCGTAGTCGATCTGATAGTACAGCTCCATGGGTTTACCATCGAGATTCTCGATCGTGATTCTCGCCTTACGCCTGAACGGCAGGGGCCAATACGAGTTGAACGCGCTCCCCGGATTCACACACACAGCCAGCGACGACACCCGCGCGTACTTACCCCAGCCCATCGCGAAGAAGTCACCCACCGGGACCTCCACCGAGGGCTCGCGCTCGTCGTCCCAATACATCCGCAGAATCGAGAGGCGCCAATTCCCGGTTGGAGTCATCCGAGATGTGTTGGATCGCCCCAGAGCCAGTGATCTCCGCGAGCGTGTACGTCGTGCCCGCCCCGATCTTGACGGACGGGCTGATCTTCCACCCCGGACCCAAGTCACGAGCCATGCTTGCGCCCGTCCCCTCGGTCGCCATGCCACCCTTGCCCTTCTCACCAGTCGGATTCTCCGGGCTGATGGAAAGTGTCCGCGCAGTCGATAGGCGATACAGATTGCCAAGATGCGTATCGAGGCCGTCATACGACCCGTTCTGAGCCAAAGCGGCGCGCGGCGCGCACACCAGGAACGCGGCGGCTACAAGTCTAATGGTTGACCGCACTGCGGCTCTCTCAATGTTTGGGTGCACCGAATCGACTGAGAACCATGGCGCATCGCAAGGGCGGGTGGCGTGAATGCCGCCCGGTGCGGCGCCTGACCGTGCTCCCCGTTCTGCATCCCGGGCCGACGGGTAGGCCCGGCACATGCTCCCCGGAATGCCGCAATGATCTCAGCCTTTGCGTCCGCCCGATCGAGCGATAACGTATACGCCATGCGAACGCTTGTGGCAGTGGGATGCTTCGTGCTCATCGCGTGGAGGGTGACGCACATCGACCGCCCGGCCAATGCGCACGCATCGACGGCAGATTCGACGTTCGCGGACGATATCCGCTTCCTGCGGCAGTACACGACGATCCTGGTGCTCTCCGATCGAGCGGGAACAGGCCAGGTCGCCGTAGCGCCGGCGTGGCAGGGTCGGGTCATGACGAGCTCCGCTCGAGGCGTCGATGGCCACAGCTTCGGCTGGATCAATCGCGAGCTGATCGCATCCGGCAAAGTTTTGCCGCATTTCAACCCGCTGGGTGGTGAGGATCGGCTGTGGCTAGGACCCGAGGGCGGACAGTTCTCGATTTACTTTGCCCCACACGCGCCGTTCGATCTCGCGCACTGGTTCGTGCCGAGTCCTTTTGATACCAAGCCGTTCCGCAGCGCCGATACGGCGGCGCGAGACCGCGTTTCGTTCGCGTCCGATTTTGTGCTGCGCAACTATTCGGAGACTGTCTTCACGGTTCGGCTGCAGCGAACGATTCGCGTGCTCGAGCCCGACCTCGCATGGCAGGATTTGTCCCTGCCGCCGGCCAAAGACGTCGCGCTCGTTGCGTACGAGTCGCAGAATTCCCTGACCAATGCGGGTGCGGTGGACTGGCGCAAGGAAACGGGTCTGCTCTCTCTCTGGGTTCTTGGCATGTTCAAGCCCTCACCGGCGACGACGATCGTGATACCGATCCGAGACGGGCCCGAGAGCACACTTGGCAAGGCCGTGACTACGGATTACTTCGGCGCGATCCCGGCAGATCGGCTCAAAGTGACAGACCGCGCGATCTTCCTACGCGGCGATGGGAAGTACCGCAGCAAGATCGGCATTAATCCACGGCGGAGCCTGGCGACGCTCGGGAGCTACGATGCCCGTGATCACGTGCTCACGATCGTGCAGTTCGATCAACCGCGTGAGACCACTGATTACGTGAATTCCCTCTGGCACATCCAGACTGACCCTTACGGCGGCAATGTCGCGAACGCCTATAACGATGGCCCGCCTGCACCGGGCGTTGCGCCGCTGGGACCGTTTGTCGAGCTGGAATCGTCATCTCCCGCCGTCGCGCTGGCCGCAGGTCAAAGCGTATCCCACGTGCATCGCACGATCCATCTCATGGGTCCACCCGATGAGTTGGATCGCGTATCGCGATCGGTGCTCGGCGTGTCACTGCTCGAAGTGGAATCCGCGTTCGCGCCGCACTAGCCGCGTCCCGCATGCCGAGTATCGAGAAACAACGGAGAAGCGGGGCAGCGCTTTGGTTCGGCGCGGCGGATGGCCGCACGCACACGGCCACCTTCTTTCTCGTCGCATCGCTCTTTTTGCTGTGGGGCTGCTGTAACGGCATGATCAATGTGATGGACAAGCACTTTCAGGATCTGCTGCATCTGTCGAAAGCGCAATCCGCGTGGGTCCAGACCGCTCATTACATGGGCTACGCGCTCATGGCCTTTCCCGCGGGCCTCATCGCGCGTGCCATCGGCTACAAGGGTGGAATCATTTCGGGCCTGGTGCTCGTCGCCGTCGGAGGATTCTGGTTCGTCGCGGCGACCCATATCGCGGCATTCTGGGCGTTTCTGCTGGGGGTCTGCTTGATCGCAATGGGGCTGACCGTGCTCGAAACAGTGGCCAACCCCTATACGACTGTGCTCGGCCCCCCGCGGTTCGCCGCCTTTCGCATCAACCTGGCACAAAGCTTCAACGGAGTGGGCTGGATGACCGGCCCAATCATCGGGGGTGCGTTTTTCTACGCGGCGGGGGGCGCGGAGGTCGCGCAGGGTCGACTCTATATCCCGTACGCGGCGATCGCCATCGTGGCGCTCGTGTTAGGAGGCATCTTTTTTTTGTCGGACGTACCCGATCTCGTGGCCCACACGCACCAGAGTGATGATCCGAGGGAATCCCCAGTTGACCCGGCAGCGTCCTCGCCAGATCGATCGATCTGGACCCACCCGCATTTCGTGGGGGGCGTACTGGCGCAATTTCTCTACGTCGCCGCGCAAGCCGGGATATTCAGCTTCTTCATTAATTACATGGTCGCCGAGGCACCGTCGTTCAGCACTGGCTGGGGTGTCGCCTGGCTCGCGCAACATGGCATGGTCACGCACGCTGCGCACGGTTGGTCGATCAACGAACAAGGTGCTGCGCGTCTGCAGGGCCTGGTCGGCTTTGGCCTATTTACCATTGGGCGGTTGAGCGGCTCCGCGCTCTTGGGGAAAGCACGACCCGATCGGGTCCTGGGCGCATACTCGTTCGCCAACGTAATCCTCTGTGCGCTCGTCGTCGCCAAGCTCGGGTGGTTATCGGTCGCCGCGGTCTTCGGGAGCTTTTTTTTCATGTCGATCAGTTTCCCGACGATCTTTGCGCTCGGAATCGACGGCTTGGGACCGAAGACGAAGAAAGCGTCGGCCTTTCTGGTCATGGCGATCCTGGGCGGCGCGCTGATGCCAAAGGTCATGGGCCACGTGGGGGACGTCTACAACATGTCGGTCGCGTTCTGGGTGCCACTGGCCTGCTTTGCACTCATCGCGCTCTATGGCTACGCGTGGCGTGTGCTGAGCGTCGGAGCGGTCGCCTCGTCGTTTATGAGGAGCCCCGTGGAAGAAACGGGCGCAACCCTATGAGCGAGCCAATTCTCGCGGTTGCGAACGGCGATCTGCGTTTGTCGGCCAACCGAGCCTGCTGGGCGGCGCAAGAGCAAGTCGAGAAGGCCGTCACCGCCGCGATCCGGTTGCTAGGGCACGACCTACAGCGTGCGCATGCCTATGACCCGGTGAAACAACACGGATTCATCGACAGCCAAAAGCGCGGTATTGAAGTATTCCGCGCGATCGCGCCTGATCGCCCACTCATCGTGATCGAAGCCGTCTGGCAGTACAGCCAGCAGATCCTGCCGGGACTGCTCGGCCATCGTGGCCCCATTCTCACCATTGCGAACTGGAGCGGCCAGTGGCCTGGGCTCGTGGGACTCCTCAATCTCAACGCGTCGCTTCGAAAGGCCGGCCGCCCGTTTAGCACGCTCTGGAGCAGCGACTTCACCGATCAGTTTTTTGTGAACGGCCTGAAACAATGGCTCGACGGCAAACCAATCGTCCACGATCAATCTCACGTTCGGGACTGGTCGGCAGTCAATGTGCCTGCCGAGGCTCGGCGGCTGGGTGCGAATCTCGCCGAGACCCTGCAGCGCGAGAAGGCCATTCTCGGCGTGTTCGATGAAGGCTGCATGGGCATGTACAACGCCATCATCCCGGACGAGCTGCTGCAGCCCTTGGGTGTGTTCAAGGAGCGCCTGAGCCAATCCGCGCTGTACGCCGAGATGCTACGCACGTCAGACGCGGACGCGCGTGCGGTGTACCGCTGGCTTCTCGATAAGGGCATGCAGTTCCGATTCGGGCCCGATCCCGAGACGGATCTGACGGAGAAACAGGTCCTCGACCAGTGCAGAATGTACATCGCGGCGGTACGCTTGGCGGACGAATTTGGTTGTGCCGCGGTTGGCATTCAGTACCAGCAAGGGCTGAAGGATCTCGTTCCAGCCTCGGACCTTGCTGAGGGGCTTCTCAACAACGTCGATCGGCCCCCAGTCTGCGACCGCGCCGGGCGACCACTGTTCCCGGGTCAAGCGCTGCCGCACTTCAACGAAGTCGATGAGTGCGTGGGGCTCGACGCCCTGATTACGAATCGAGTGTGGACGGCGCTTGGACTGCCGCCGGAGACCACGCTTCATGATCTACGGTACGGCGAGCACTATGGCGAGACGACCGATGCAGCCTTTGTCTGGACGCTCGAGTGCTCTGGGTCGGCGCCGCCCGCACACTTCGGGCGTGGCTACCGAGATGCAGTGAGCGAGCGCCAGCCGCCAATGTATTTCCGTCTTGGTGGCGGCACGATCAAGGGTATCAGTAAGCCCGGCCACGTTGTGTGGAGCCGCATTTATGTCGAGCCTGCAGGGTTGAAGGCCAATGTCGGCCTGGCGCGCGCAATCGAGCTCCCCGACGCGGAAACCGACCGCCGCTGGCGGATGACGACATCACAGTGGCCGATGATGCATACCGTGTTTCCGGGCATTACGCGCGATCAATTCATGGCGCGGCACTGTTCGAATCACATTCAGGTCGCGTATGCACCTGATGAGGCACTGGCGACCCACGCGCTCTGTGTGAAGGCTGCAACGTTTCACGCGCTGGGCATCGACACCCATTTCTGCGGGACCACGCCACTTGCAAGCGCCGCGCCGGCGACCTGACGTCGCGATGGGTCTCATCGCAACCCATGCGCGTACGTAGCGCATTGGTCACGTCGCCATGACGATCGTTGCGGGAGTCGATTTCGGAACCGGCAACGTGCGAGTCTCGATCGTCGACAGCGAACGGGGTCGGCTTGCCCAGGGCATTGGTGAGTATCCTGTCTTGCGCGACCCTGCTGATCCCAATTGGGCTACACAGCGTCACGCCGATCATCTGCGAGCGTTGGAGCACGCGTGTCACGCTGCGCTGTCGCGCGCGCGTGTCAGTGGCAAGGTCATCGAAGCTCTCGCACTCGACACCACTGGGTCGACGGTCGTCATGCTCGATGAGCGCCTCCAGCCACTCGATGACTATTACCTGTGGTGCGACCATCGGGCATGGCGTGAGGCACAGGAGATTACTCGCGCTGGCTGCGCCCAGCAGCTCACTGCACTCGATTGGTGCGGCGGCAGCTACTCGTCCGAGTGGGGGTTTGCCAAGGTTCTGCACTGGCTGCGATCCCATCCTGCGGCGCGTGCACGATTTTGCACGGCGGCCGAGCACTGTGATTACATCGTCGCGACGCTCTGCGGCATCAGCACCCTCGACGAGTTGCCACGCTCAGCCTGTGCCATGGGCCACAAGTGGATGTGGCACCAGGAGCTCGGAGGTCTGCCGTCGGGCGAGTTCCTCGAATCCGTCGATCCATTGCTCGCCGGCGTTCGAGACCGCCTGGCGGGTCGGTACCTGACCTCAGACCAGACCGCAGGCGAACTGTCCGGCGAGTGGGCCGACCGACTGACGCTCGGGGCCGGCATCCCGATTGCTGTCGGTGCGCTCGACGCGCATTGGGATGCCCTCGGCGCAGGCTGTCGGCTCGGCGATGTTGTCAACGTCATCGGTACCTCGACCTGCATCATGGCGCTGGCCGATACCCCGCGCCTCATTCCCGGCGTGTCTGGTTTGGCCCAGGGCTCCATTCATCCGAAGAAGCTTGGTATTGAGGCCGGGTTGTCCGCAGTTGGTGACCTGTTCGAGGCGATCGCGAAACGAGCGAGTACGCCGCTGTCAGCGCTGTCGGACAGGATTCAGCACTACGGTGCCGGCCAAACTGGACTAATGCGATTGGCTTGGGACAATGGCGACCGGTCGATTCTCGTCAATCCGCAGTTGAGGGGAATTACGCTCGGCTGGCGCCTCAATCACACAGCCGCGGACGAGCTCTTTGCGGCAATCGAAGGCACGGCATTTCACACCCGGATCATTCTCGAACGCTTGCAGGAATACGGCGTGCCGATCGATCGCGTGATCAACGCCGGAGGGATACCCCAGCGCAATGAGGCGCTGAACCGCGTGTATGCCAGCGTGCTGGGCAAGCCGATCCTGGTGCCCGAAACCGACACGACGAGTTTGGGCTCTGCGATCTTCGCCTTCGTGTGTGCCGGAGCATTCAAGTCGGTGGAGGAGGCGCAGCAGGCGATTGCGCCGCGTCACCGAGTCTGCGAGCCCATCGCACGGGACGTTCAGACATATCAGGATCTGTTTGGTCAGTTTCGCGAATTGTACTTCGCATTCGGGAAGGCACGATGGGCGGCGCCGTGACTATAACGACTCCGTGACGGGCGTGTGCGCAAAAAACCCCGCCGGAAGTCAGGTGTCGGTAGCCGTCCCCATTATCCGCGGCGGTCTGTCGTGATGCCCAGCTCGACGCTGATCTCAGTCCGTGCCGCAAGCGCCACGGGGCGCCCGAAATCCACATGCACATCGGTGCCGTTGACCACAGCGGTGTGACCGGTGATCGGCTGTCCATTTGGGCCGGTCACTCGCGTCGTGGCGACGGCCGAGCCCTGCGCGACGTTGACGATCAGGTGGCGGATGGGAACCTCGCCGCGTCGCGCGGCGACGCGGAACGTGACTGACCGGTCGTCCGCCGTTCGGCTCAGGGTGCCCCAACCTGATCCGGCGGCAAAAAAGCAGCGGAAGTTGCTGGCATTGACCTGCGGGGCAAAGGTCAGCGTCTGGTCGATCGCCGAGTACCGGTACCCGGCGAGCGCGGACAGGACGGACCAGCTGGCAAGCGCGCGGGCGTAATGGTGGCCGCACTCGACCTCGTTCCACGGATTCCGGCGCGCGCCGTCGTACCGATCCACCACACCTTTGACGATGGCCAGTCCTTCCTCGACGAGACCCTCGTAGATCATGTGGCCGGCGACCTGGAATTCGACGCCGGTCCACACTTCATCGGAGTACGGGAACGGCAGCGCGGGGCGACCGCCCTTTGGCCACGTGCAAAGGAGCAGGCCCTTTTCGTCGTTGAGGGCGAAGATGCGCTGCGTGTTGGGGTGATCGTAGAAGCTGGTGCGGAAGTTGTGGTGGTAGATCGCCTGTAGCGCCTGGCGGATGCGTTCGTGCGACCACCCTGGATCCAGCCCCACGACTGTCGCCATCCACGCGCCAAGCAGTTGGTCGGAGAGACAGCCATCGCCAAACTGATAGCGAACCTGCCCGTTCTGGATAGCGGACGCGTGCCAGCTGGCGTCGGCGTACTTCGTCATGGGATGGATCTGGTCGGCCGCTGGCACCTTTTGGATGTAGAACTCGCCGTTCCACAGCTGCTCGAGATTGGCGACCCCGCGCTCCCGCACCCGCCGATACGTGGCGGCAGCATCGGCATCGCCCACTGCGGTCCCCATGAGCTCCGCCGCCCGTAGCGCGCCCTGATACAGCGTACTCATCATCGAGTTCGGGCCGTAGAACTCGACGTCGTACGTGTTGTGTTGCTCCCCCTCGAAGAGGCCGTCCCGGTCGGCGTCCCAGTGTGTCCAGGCGAATTCGAGGGCGCGTTTCGCGGCGGGCCAGAGCTGCTTCAGGAGTTCGTCGTCGCCCGAGAGCTGCCATTCGCGATAGAGCTTGATAATCGTACCCATCTGGCCGTCAGCGGCGGGGCGGAAGTCCCACTGCGCCCGCCCGACTGGGATCAGTGTGCGGAAGGCCATGCTGTCGTCGGCGCGCATGTTGGATAGGAAGTCGGTGCGGCGCATCGAGCGCTCGAGCTCCGGGTAGAGGGCGGCGAGCGCTTGCTCGTAGTTCCAGACATGGGTGCAGTTCATCGGGCAGCACCCGGCGTTGTCGTCGCACCCCTCGAAGGCGTAGAACTGCTTGCCCTCGAGCAGCATGCAGGTGTTGGTGCGGATGATGGCGGCCTGACTGGACACGGCTTCCAGCACGTACCCGGGGAGCGTCGCGGAGTAGAACCCGTCGCTGAAATCTCGCGTCTTCCTTTCGAGCTCCGGCAGACGTGCGACGGTGTGACGCGCGACCTCCCACGCGCTCTGGAATCGCGTGCCATAGTAGTTGCGAAGATGCTGGCCTTTGACCTCCTTCTGGTCGTTCCAGTAGTTCTGGCGGACCGGGAAGTACCAGGCGAGGATGAACGTCACCGACTGTGATTCTCCTGGCGCGAGCTGCAGTCGCGGCGCGAGCGTCGCATACGTCGAGCGGCCGTCGGCCGACGCTGACGGGGGCACGACGTCGTGCAGCGTCCCGCTCTGGGCGAACTCGTCGTACCATGTCTGGTATGCGTCCCACCAATCACCCACATCCGCCCACGCGGTCGTCGCGGTCACGTCTGGGCTCGTCGTGATGAGCGCCATCGAGCCGCCGCCCACGTCCTCGGGTCCGTACTTGGCTGACGTCATTTCCAGCCCTTGTACCCGCACACCTCCGGCGTTTTCCGTTCGGAAGGTGTTCAGGTTCTTACCGAATCCGGGGTGCTGCGGGCCTGCGAGGTCGGCCTTCCCGTCGTAGCCGACTGCGTTGAGCGACGAAAACGCCAGTGCCAGTTCGACCGGCTTCGAGCTGCGCGAGCGCACGTGGTAGCGAAGGATCGCCACCGGCAGGCTCGAATCATCGACATCGAGTGGGACCAAGGGATTGAACGCGTCGAGTGAGAGCTCGACCGGTAGCGACTCGTCCTCGAACGCGATCGTCGCAAAGGGATAGGCACCGGTGAAGCGCGCCGCGCGGAACCGCGGCAACCCTTCGGCGGACTCTCGGTGTAAGCCCTCTTGGCCGCGGAAGGGAGCGGCGAGCGGGCCTTCGACCACTCGCACGGCGGACTGCGCCCCTTCGCTGCGCACCCAGAGCGCGACGAAGCTGAACGGGAGGATCTTTCCCTTGCCAGGTCGGTTGAAGATCTCCCAATCCCTGAGCTGACCGCGGCCGCCGAGCGACACGGTACCCGTGCCGATGCCACCCAGGGGGAAGGCAACCTCGTTCAGGTGGTCGCCGGTGAGAACGCGCGGCTTCCGCGCCTGGTACAGATCCTGAGGCGAGTAGGGGATGATGGATCCGGCCGCCGAACGAAACGCGTTCGGCTCCCGGGGCGCCTGCGCCTCGAGCGCTTGCGCGAGGGTCGACGCGCCAATGGCGGCCGAGGACGTGGAGACGAGAAAGTCTCGACGATTGATGGGCTTGTCAGCGGGGCTATCGGAATCGTGCGGCGTCGTGGCTCCCTGTTGGATCGCCGGTGTCGGCGCGGCCGCGGTCAATCATCGGCGGTCAAAGAAAGAGGGTCCGTCGTCGCGCCGTAAGCGGGTCGCTTGGGGGGCGCGGGCGCAAACGACTCCAAGTCAAGCATCTTGGCGCGCACGCCCAAGTCGTGAGTCGCCGAGTGCAGAGCGTGCTCCACGATTCGTCGAAGTGTGTCCGGCGCCGTAGCGACCCGCGCATTGATGATGGCGGACGCTTCGCGAACCGGGGCGAGCGAGGCGCCACGATCCCATCGCGGGCGCGCATCGTTGGTCGTGAGGCCGATTCGATCGTTGCCGTGCGCAGTGGCCAGCAGGATCTTCACGTGAGCGATGGCGGCGTCGACCTCCGCGCACCCGGCCCGGACCGCCTCGATCACCGTTTCGCCCAGCCCCGTAGGAGAAAATTCCTTCGTCGAGACGAGATCCACGATGGCGTTGAGCCATCCGAGCGAGGCCTCGGCGCGGCCGTAGGTGTCGTAGTCGATATCGAGCGCGCGGTCATTGCGAGAGGATGTGTTGAGGAGGTGGCTCACCCACTCGTCCACCCCCGCGCCGGTCATGGCGCTCATGGCTATGACTGGGACATCGCCAATCCATTCCCGGAGGTGCGACGTGAGGCGGTTGGATTCTGGTGCGTCGAGCAGGTCGCTCTTGCTCAGGATGATGAGCTCCGCTTCTCGGACTTGTTGTTCGAAGAGGTAGCGGACGCTGTCGTCGAACGGTCCGACGGGGCGGAGAAGCTGGCGCAGGCGTGCTGGCTCGACGAAGATGGAGAGAGGTGCGAGGGAGAAGGCCGCCGCATGGAAGCGTTGTATCGGCGTGTAGACCGTGGCCGCCAGGTCGGTGCAGCTGCCGACGGCTTCGGCGAGGATCACGCCCGGCCGGTGCTGCTCCACTAGTTGTGATGCGCTGGCGATGAACTCCGCGAACCGGCAGCAGAAGCATCCGTGGGTGATCTCGGTCACGTCGAGACCGAAGTCGCGTACGACAGTGGTGTCGACGAGGTGAGAGCCCTGGTCATTGGTGATGGCGCCAACGCGAGTACCTCGCGCGATCAGCTCGCGCGTCGCGGCGATTAGTGCCGTCGTCTTTCCGGCGCCAAGGAAGCCGCCGATACACGCGAGTCGCACCATGGGATGTCGAATTTGCCGCGTCGGCTCAGTTCTGCAAGGCGGGACCGCCATGTGTTCGCCATCGTGAGGCGGATCGACCTGATGGTGGCCAGTTGGCCGAGTAGCGGACGGTTTCCGACGGACCTTCCGGAACACCGCGCACGCCCGCAGAATTGCGGCGGCCGATGCTGAGTGGCGGCGCATTTGCGGTACGGCGCGCGCGCCGCGTCGCGGAGCGCGGGCGTCCTCTCGCCAGAGCTGGAGCACATTTGCCGATCCTGGTTGCACGGACGCTGGTAGGGGCCGAAGGGGGCATGGGTGTCATCCAGTTGTTGACGCGAACGTGACAGTACCAGATGAGGCCACGGTGCCAATACATATGAGCGTGCGCGTTCGCTGGTCGAGCGCGCGAAGACTTCTCGCCAGTGCGTCCGCGCTGATCGGCGCCGCCGGCGGTGCGGCGTGTGAGTACGACCAATACAGCAATCCGATTACAGCGCTGCCGGTGTTCACGATCCAGCAACTCGGCGTGTTCAATGGCGGGAACGCAAGCGAAGCCACTTCGGGCTCGGCCACGATGCTCGTCGGATGGGCGGCGGACGCGGACAACCAGCGCCATGCCGTGACATTTGCCGGTGGCCGGGCCTTGCGTCTTCCTGAGCCCGCTGGGGCATCGGCCAGCGTGGCAAATGCGGTGAACGCGGCTGGCGTGATCGTCGGTGCGGCGACCATCGCCGGAATCCAGCGCGCCATCGTTTGGTCATCACCGACGACGACGCCAACGTTCCTGCCGACCCTGGGCGGCTCTTTTTGCGTTGCGCAAAGCGTCAACGGCCAGAACATCATCGCCGGTGTGTCGCAAACCGCAGCGGGCGACACCGTGATCGTGCTTTGGCAAACGGGCAATTCTCAGTACGTCGTTGCGCCGTTCGATTCGGGTGGCGGCGTCGGCTGGCAGGCTGTGGACGTCGACGACATCATGGACGTCGCTGGCAACTTGGGACCCGCCATGAGTGGTGCCGACGCGTTCTACGCGAACCCCGATGTCGGGGTCGACACCATCACGCCACCTGGCGCGGGGGCCACCGTCGCCCACGGCATGAACCAACACGGAATCGTGGTCGGCGCCATCATCGCGGGTTCGGGCCCGCCGCAAGCGTTCGCGTTCACCGATGCGGCCGGGACCGACGTGCTGGGGATCCCGCCTGCCGGTTACACCGGCGTTGCGGCCAATGCGGTCACCGACAATGGCATCATCGCCGGGACAGCGTCGACGGCCGACGCTGCCGGCAATACGTTGACCAGCATCGCCGCGATCGTGTCCGTCACCAACCTCGCAGCCACGTTCAGACCTCTCCCTACCCTCGGCGGCGGCATGACACGCGTAACTGACAATGGCGTGACGCCCTGTGGCGCGATCCTCGGCCAAGCGATGGCCACCACGACGTCGGCCGCTGTTGCAGTCGCGTGGGTCCCAGCCGGATGCACGGTGCCATGATACGACGCGAGCACATTCTGGATGGCGTGATCAGAGCGACGGTCGTGCGCGGCTGGCGCGCTCTCATCTCGGGAGTTGGCTCGACGATCGCCATCGTATCCTTCGTCGGTGCGCAGCAGCCAGCTCCCCCGCACGATTCCACGACTCGGACCGACACCACGCGACGCGGCCAACTGCCTTCTGTCGTCGTCAGCGGCACCCGGCTCTCCGACGTCAATCCACACGTGCCCTCAACCATTGAGTCTCTCGATCTGCACACGGCACCTATCGCGAGCCCTGGGGCGCTCAGCGACGCGATGCTCGAACTTCCGGGCGTAAGCATGTACGACGACCAAGGGGCGCGTCTCCAACCCGAGATCGAGGTGCGCGGCTTCACCTCGTCATCGGTCGTCGGCACGCCACAGGGGATCGGGGTGTTCCTGAACGGCATCCGGGTCAATGAACCCGACGCTCAGGAGGTTGACTACGACCTTCTTCCCTCGGCCGCCATCGATCACGCGACTCTCGATCGCGGATCCAACGTGCTCTTCGGGCGGAACTCGCTCGGCGGCACCTTGCTCATGACCACGAAGCGGGGCGATGAAACGCCCGAGGCCACTGCCGAGCTCGGGATCGGATCGTGGGGCGATCAGTTGGCGACGGTGACTGCGAGTGGCAGGCAAAGCGGCCTCGATGCCTTCGTCGCAGCGACGGGAGAGAACGAGGTCGGTTGGAAGGGCGTATCCTCAGCAAACACCCGCAATGTGTTCGCCACCATTGGATACCAGTGGGGCCCATCGCACGAGAGTGGCGACATTGCATTGGATGTCCTCTACGGCCACGATAAGATCTTTCAGGTCGGCTCGCTCCCCGTGGTGTACGCTGGCATCAACCCGCGGTACGACTTCGGACCAGGCGACGACTTCAGCCCGGAGGCCCTGGATCTTGACCTGCGTGGCAACTCCGTTGCGCTCGGCGGCATCCTACGCGCGACGCTGTTCGCTCGACGCAACGTCATCGGGCAGTTCAACAGCATCATTCCGCCGCCGGACATCGACGACAACACACAGAACCTGAGTGGTGGCACGACGGTGGAGTGGACGCGACCACTGTTGATCAAGTCTGTGCCGATCGGTTTCACGGTTGGCACCGAGTACTCGCGCGAGTCCTCGGCGATCCGCGTGCTCAATGTGCTTGCCGGCCCATTGGTCGTCACGACCCTGGCGACGATCCACCAAGACAATGCCGCCGCGTACTCCCAGGCGGTGGCGTCCATCACGCGTCGCGTCGACATCACGGCTGGCCTGCGGTACGACTACGTGCACATCCCATATCGCGACGGACTCGACGCTGCGAACAATGGCACCAGCTCGTACAACCGCGTCTCACCAGAGATTGGGGTGACGGACCGATTCACTGATTTTCTCACCGGGTACGTGGCCTACAAGGGCGGGTTCCGTGCGCCGGCCCCGTTGGAATTGGCGTGTGCGGATCCCACAGCCCCGTGCAGTCTCCCGTCCGCGCTTGGGACCGACCCCACGCTCAAACCGGTCACGACGCGGGATTACGAAGGTGGGGTCACGCTCCAGGCCAACGGTCGCACGAGCCTCCAAGCGGATGCGTTCTGGACCGACGTGTTCAACGACATCGTATTTGCCTCGCCGAATCGTATCCAGACCTTTTACCTCAATGCGCCCGAGACGCGCCGCGCGGGAGTCGAAACATCCGCGATCGTCGGCCTGCCCCAAGGCGCCTATCTGACAGCGTCCTATAGCTACATCGCGGCGACGTTCCAGAGCGTGGTCGCCATTCTCGTCTGCCAACCCCAATGAGCAGCCGACGAAACCCGGCGACTTCTTGCCCTCCTCGCCGCTCAATCGCGGCCGCATCGGCATTGGCCTACTCCGCCCGCTCAAGTTCCTGCTCGTGAACGCCGAGTTCGCCATCCACGGATTTTCGTCGCAGTACCTCCGAGGAGACGAGGCGAACCAACTGCCTCAGCTTCCAGGTTACACAATCGCGGAGATCCGCGGACACATTGACTACAAGCGCTTCGGGGCAAAGTTCGAGATCGAGAACCTGTTCAACAGGCAATATGACACGTTCGGCGTCGTCGCCCAGAACAACCTGATCCCGATCTACTCGCAACTGCCACTGGCTGACCCCGACGCGCCGATCGTGCCGTTTGTCACAACCGGCTTTCCGCGCCGCGTCGTCGTGACATTCAGCGTGCGTTACTGAGCAATCAAGCGCGGCTAGAAGGGTCCGTTCGAGTTCCTCCATTGATCACGGCGCACAGCTCGCGTCGACAGCGAGGAACATGATGAAGCAGCGCAATTCAGCCGGTTCGGAGGTCCCGAGGTCGCGTCGCCGCGCGATGCTCACCTACTTGATGCTCAGCACCGCGCGATAAATCTCGCTTTGTGATGGCGAGCGGGTAGCCATTGGCACGAGTGTATACCCAGGGTGCGGGTCGAGGGCCAGGGTGACCGGCACTGGGCGGAGGACCTCGTGGTGAACCACCGTGAAGACGACCCGGTCGCCTGGGTGATGAGCGCTCAGCGTATGCTCGATGCCAGACCGGTCGAGAGCGTGGTCGTCCAGCGCGACCACGATGTCGCCGCGATCGAGACCGTCTCGCTCCGCTGGACTCCCAGGGATGATGTTGCTGACGACCGTCTGCCCATCGCGCGTCGTTGCCAGCACAAGCCCGGACCAGCCCCCTGACGAGGAGAGCCGGTTCACGTTGATCCCTGCGTACCCGAAATCGCGCTCGTACGGCAGGGGATCCTTGCCGAAGAGGTAGCGGCGGAAAAAGTCGCTCATGTCCGTACCAGCGACCTCGGACGCGACGCGGACCACGTCCTTCTCCTCGAACCCGGGCTTGGGCAGCGCGTAGCCCTCGTACATCGCGCGCATCCAAGCGTCCAGGGACTTCTGGTTGTTGGTGTGCTGGCGAATCTCGAGGTCCAGCAGCACACCCAGCGCCTCGCCTGCGTCGTAGTACGAATAGTTGGTATTGATGATGTTGGTGGGGGTGAGGTTGGTCACCCCTTGGAGCGCACTGCCGCCGATGTACCCGAACCACGTATCCCAGCTGGCGTCGGCGATGCTGCGTTCGGCGCGCCCGGGCATCGCATCCACTGTGCTGATCAGTCGACTCACATGGCCCAGGTATCGCTGCGGCGTCCAAAAGCCGGCGCGGAGCGCCGCGACCGAGGTGTAGTACTGCGTCAAACCTTCGGCGATCCACAGCGATGGTGTATGGACCATCTGGGTGTAGTCGAACGGGCCCAGGGACCGGGGCCGGAGTCGTTTCACGTTCCAGGCATGGAACAGCTCGTGCACCGCCGTGAGCACCTTGCCGTCGTACACGTTGATCATGTCACCGCGCGTCGTCGGCGTGCTGTCTCCCCAGTCGCTCGTGTAGTTGAGCTTCGTGGAGTTCAGGTGCTCGGTGCCGCCGGCGAGACCGGTTTCATGCACGACGTGGATGAGGAACCAGTACTCGGCAAACGGAGCGGGGCGCGGGCCTCCGACCGCCGGCGCCAAGATGGGCACGAGTCCATCTTCGACAATGTGCTGCACGTCCCGGGTGAACTGCGTGTAGTCTTGCTTGTCCATCTCGTCATGGACGACGAAGTGGTACGTCGTGCCGAGGACGGTGACGTCCTTCTCCGTGAACGGCGCGATCTCGATCGGACAGTCGGCAAACCAGTCGTAATCGGCGGCGCGGAATCCCGTCGGCCCGGTCTTCTCGAGTCCCGTGGCTATCTTCCAGTCCGCGGGGAGCCGTGAGGTATCGATCGTGAGGGTGATCGGCCGCTCCTTGGCACCGACTTGATACATCCAGAGGTCCGGGCCGTTTATGGCTACGTGGCGATCGTCGTATTGGACCGTGGCGAGCCAATTCGCATACACCTGATATCGAATGATCGCCGCGGTCGCGCCGTTGAGGTCTATTTCCCAGCTTTGGGCATCGGTCTTGTGCCAGGAAAGCGCGCGGCCCGCGCTGTCGGTGGCGCGAAAGTCCTGGACTTCCGCGGCGAAGTTGCGCACCACGTAGGAGCCGGGAGACCAGACGGCCATCGAGAAGAGCACCACGCTCCCGACGAGTCCGCTGGTGTGAATGGTCACGTCCAAGAGGTGTGTGTTCCATCGCTCGAAACCGAGCTCGTAGCGGAGCGGCGTCGCCGCGGAGCAGATAGCGGCCGTAAAGGGGATGAGCGTGACACCCCGGACGATCCTAGCGACATAGCGCATCATCCCTCCAGCCATTCTGGTCGAGCGAAACGCACAACAATGGATCCCCATCCTTGAATCCACAAGCCAGTGCGGCTTCGGCTACACAGCGACCATCAAGCAGACCAGGTCACACGTTCCCGTGGCGATTTATTGCACTGCCTGCACCATCGCCACAATTTCGCTGACGACGAGGTCGGGTCTGTCGCGCATGATGTAGTGACCGCTGCCGGTGGCGAACACGCCTCGGCGCCCCGCAGCAGCTTTGTCGAACAGCTTGTGCGCGGCAATCCACTCGGTGTCGTCCGGCGGTGGCATCGGGGGCTTCTCAGCCACGATATCCGTGATGCGGAGACCAGCCGGCCAATTCACGCCGCGCATGGTGCGTACTGTCTCCGGGAAGCCATTCAGCACTTTCTCCATCGTGGTAAATGTTTCCGGATCCTCCTTCCTGAGCTGCTCGCGCTGCGCTGCCCGCCCTCCCATCAACCGGTCGACGACACTATCCGTAAAGAATGATGCGAGGTTCGGGTCGATCAGCACGGCGCCCCTTACGACGGTGGGATTGCGCGCCGCAAACAGGGCTGCGAGAAAGCCCCCGTACGAGTGCGCGACGAGGATCACGTCGCCATCGATCCCCAATTGCTTCAACCCTCGTTCAAGAGCCTTGACCTCCTGGGTAATGCTGTACGGCCCCGGGTCGGCGTCGCTCTGTCCGAGCCCTGCCCGGTCGTATGTGATCATGCGCGCTCCGGTTCTGCGTCTCACGTCGCGCGCGGTATTGCTCCATACCGAAGAGTTGTCTCCGCCGCCGGCCTCGAATACGATCGTCGGCGGTTTGCCGGTCGCGACATGGAACTGGAGGCGATACCCGCCAACGTCGACTTTCTGGTCTTGGAATGCGACCGAGTCTTGTCCCTGCGCAACGCGCACCAACAAAAGCAGCAACGACACGCCTGCAACACGACCGATTCTTTTCATGCCCATGCTGATCTCTGGTCAGGGTGACGGGGACGGGAGCGCGGGGTCGCCGTGGTGAACGGCTACACAGCGCGGGATACGGGCGCAAGAGCCGCCCGCGATCTCAGGCCAGAAGTACATCAACGTTGCAGTGATCGCCGTTCCCAACGCACGCGACGAGCAACGCGCGCGCTTCAGTGGCAGAGAGTGGACTCTCTCGACAGACGACATTGGTGCGAGATGGAGTAAGGTGCCGATGAGTCGCACCCGACCCCCAACAACACGCGAGTGTACGCAGTAGATGATGGTAGCACTCCGCGAATCGGGACGTCCCCGCGGAGGCTGCAGCCGAACACTCGCCACCATGACAACACGGCGTGAGTTCCGCGCACTCATTCTGCCAATGAACAACAGCGCCGTGACGGGTATGGTCACGATGGCGCCGGCCGGCGTCTGTGCGCACGACCTGCTGCGTGATGGCCGCGACGCCAAGCACAACTCCCGATGCTCTGGGTACCGCCCCGGGTGCGACGATCACAAGAGTGGACGTCGCCACGACGTGATCGGCGTCATCACTCGCCGCTAGCATGGCATTGAGGGTGAGATGTACGGACGCGGGCCCCTCGCGGGCCCAGATGGGCCCGACCGATTCAACGATTGCCGCCTGCCCGTCATGGCGCCCTTGTGCGCCGTCGAGAACCGCGTCGGGGACAAAAAGATTCGCGTACGCGGCCACGTCCCGCTGACTGGCGGCAGAGTCGGCTTTGGCGAGGAGTTCGAGGATGTCGAGGCGGTCTGACGCTGAAAGCTCAGCCGTACGGTGGTGGTGGAGGCGCTTCGGCATGCAGGAGAACCGGCTCGGTGGATATACCGCAACTGCCCGATACCGCGCAATGTGTCGCGATCTGCGCGTCTGGAACAGAGTGCTGGCGCTGACGCGTCGGAGCGATGAACTTGACCGGAATGGTCGCTCGGTCGCGGCACAGACTGCAAGAGGCATTTTCGCGGCCGACGCCGTAACAGTGCGACTCCCAGGCTAAGACGGAGCATTCGTCAATGAAACAGGGCACAGAGCTTGGTGCGACTTCGCAAGTACACGAGCTCCCGTCGACCGCGGACACAGTTCGTGTGGGTGCGATGGATCCTGCTGCGCGTCCCGTTCTCGAGATCGAATCGGGCGACGTCGTGCACTATTCCAACACGTGGCTCAATTGGGGCAACGAGCCGAAGTACGGCATGTCTTTCGCCGAGCGCGAACCGATCCGCAAGCGCTATCCCCAGGGACCGTTCTCACTCGTGGGGCCCGTCGCAGTCCGGGGCGCTCAACCGGGCGATGCCATCGAATGTCGAATGCTGCGCATCAGGCCCATCGATTGGGGCTGGAATTCGGCGCCACTCGGCGTGGGCGCTCTGCCCTCGGATTTCACGACCTCGTACCTGCAATACTTCCGCTTCGATGCCGACCGTCGTTACGCAGATTTCGGCAAAGGGGTGCGCATCCCCTTGTCCCCCGTGCAAAGCGTGCTGGCCACACAGCCCTCCGGCAACGCGCCGGTCAGTGCGTTGCTGGTTGGGCGGTACGGAGGAATGGTCGCTCTCCGGGAGCTCACTGTGGCAAGCGCGTTGTTCTTGCCAGTCGAGGTAGAGGGTGCGCGCATTTGGACTGGCGGCTCATGGGCGGCGGTTGGCGACGGGGTGGTCGACAACACGGCCATTGAAACCGCGATGGAGGACCTCCGCATCCAGTATGTCCTGCACAAGCGGGCGTCGCTCGACGGTCCGGTTGCTGAAACGGACACACACTGGATCGTGCTTGGATTCGATGCGACCCTCGACGGTGCGCTCACCGCGGCCCTCAGGAGGACCATCGCGTGGTTGAGCTCCGCTACATTGCTGTCCGAACAGGAGGTCTATGCGCTTTGCAGCATCGTTGGCGATTTCCGCGTCTCGCAATACTCGCATCAAGTGAACACGATCTACGCGTCGAAGCAGCCGCAGGCGATGTACGCAGCCATTCCCAAAAGAGTATTTGACGCTGACACCGCGGAGCGCATCGCTGCCTCGTTGGGCGCAGTGGTTTGATCGACGAGGCAGATCGCTGTATGTCGATCTGTGCGGTGCGAGCGCCGCCCTGCTTGGCGACTTCGGCGACTGCCCGAGCCGCGCCTATCTGCGCGTCGTCGTAGGCTTGCTTCGAGATTGCGTTGATCTCGACCAACTCCCCGTAGCGGCGCGCAAGCGCTGCGCTCGAGGCAATTGCGGCTTACTGCGCCGTATGGACCAAGGTGTACCCGGCAGGCATCGCGAAGACGCTAGCTGGTGGGTCGCCTCGCGAGATGTTGGTAGCCCGCATGATCATGGCCATCGACATCGGCTTCCCTTGGTTCACCTGGATCTGCGTCTGCGTCCGCATCAGGAGTGGCACCCCTGGCATTGCCTGCGTGAAAGCGGCGCTGCGCTTCGCGCCGTACGCCGAGTCACCCGTGACTTGCGCAAACGTGCTCGGGCTGAATTGGCCGGCGGCTAGGCTTGTGCCGAATTCCGGTGCGCTGTAGACGTCGTACGTGCTCTTGGAGGAGGTTGTCCCACCAATCACAACGTTGTCGACCACTCGCCAATGTTGAACTGGGATCCCCTCGATGCTGCTGTCAGGCTGCACGCGCTGAGCCGAAACCTCCACGTTCGTGTACTGCACGTGCCCGATCGCCTTGTGAGCGGTGGGGGCGACCACGATCCAATACCTTTTCTGGCTGGGATCCAGTAGGAGAGTCGTATCGCTTCCCTTCTTGCTCAGCGAGTACGTGCCGGGAACAAGCATTGGCGGCTTGTCACCCGTCGGGGCAGTGCGCGGGGTCGGTGACCCGTTTGGCAGGACGTCGCCTCGCAGCAAGCCAGTGCTATTCATTTGCAACTTCACCACCATCATGACACTGGGAGTGGGCTCGTCCGCCGATGTCGACGACGTCGTCATTGTCAGCGTCAGGCCCTTGCCGCTCTGCAGGCCGCGAGCGGACGACGCGGGCGCCGCCAGACCGAGGAGGAGCAGGGCCGCCGCAGGCGCCACGCGGCGCAATCGATACTTCATTGTGTGTCTCTCCGGTTGGTTACAGGATCTGAGTCACGGTCGCCCTGAGCACCGCCGCGGCCGCGCGACGGTTGCGCGTCTCGGTTTGTCGGAGATCGCTGTGCTCGTTGCGCTCTTGGGCGGCTGAACTATACAGAAACGTACACAGCCCGTACGTAGAACGGTGGGCCGACCAGCATCGTGCCAGCGAATCGTGCAGGGATCTGGCGCCATCACTTGGTGACCACGCCTCGCGAAGGGTTGTGGTGGCCGTTGAGCCGCACGCGGTTGTGGCCCGGGTGGGGGCGGGACTAAGCAACCGTCTCCGCGGGGGCCAGAATCATTACAGCGGCAAGTGCCGCATTCTTGTGATCCTTGGTCCAGGGTGGGCCGAGAGAGCGTCCCAGGCTCGAGATCGCGCGCTGCACTCGGCTCGCCGCCTTCCCGAACGCCGCCTTAGCCAGTTCATCGAGTTCTCGCTCTCGCATTGGCGTAACGGCAATGTTCAAACGTTCACACGCCTTCGTGACAGCCTGGCGGAAGGATATGCCTTCCGCCGTATGACGCAGCGGGTGCGACCCGAGAATGTGCGGAAGAGGCGGCAGAGGCCGACCTGAGGCCATGAGTACCGCAGAGCCTACGACTCGATAGTGGCGCCCGCGCAATTCCCGGAGAACTTCCCCGATAGCCGTTAAAGCCAAGCGCTCCGAGACGGCTGCACACTTCACGAGGTATTCCTCCGCCTCTGGGAATGCGAGTCTCGCTGCATGATGATAGGGCTGGTTGGCCCCGGGGATTCTCGGATCGCTGGTGACGATGCGTCTCCGGTCCACTAGCTCCACCGAGTGGGCCTCTCCCGAAATAACCACCAGCACTCCCCAGCCGGAATGCATCCGAAGACCGATTGTTGCGGGTTTCATGCGTGACCTGTGCCGGAGAGGCTACGCGCGAGTTGACAGAACTCGGGGCCGATAGGCGGTACTGTTCACTATGAAGATGTGCGATTCACAGGACAGTGGACAGCGGAACTCACAGGCTCTCCTCGACCAGCGGCCTTCTATCTATATGATGGTGACGGATGCTGGGATTCGCGATGGGCTTGGTCGCCGGCTTAAGCGACGCGTAGGCCTCTCGCGGATCCATGACAGGCGGAAGGAGGATTTGGCCACTTCAAGTCGCGCAAGGGGAGGTCAAGCACCGCGGAGGTTCAAGCATCTACGACAGTGATCGCCTATTAGTTGACGTGCTCGTTAGCGCACCCTAAACAATCAACGAAGGGAGCACTGCATGGCCGCTGCTGATCGGGCCACTCTCGCGAACAGCGTCGTCGCCATTGGCGAAAATGCTGTTGCGAAGAGTAAACGCGCTGCTCGATAATTACTTCGCCGATAATTACCGTCTGCATAGCCCAGCAGGTGACTTCAACCGCGCCGAGATCAAGGCCTACTTCTCTGCGTTGCGCAACAGCTTCACTGGCTTCACGATCAGCCGAGCGCAGATCTTCGTGGATGGCAACTTCGTCATCGCCCGCACAGTGATGGCAGGCCGCTTCGACAAGGAGTTCGCCTACAGGCCTGTCGGCACCGTCCAACCCAACGGTAAACAGGTGCGGTGGGAGCTAATCAACATTTTCCGCTACACCGACGAGGGCCGTCTCGTCGAGGAGTGGGTGCAAACAGATACCTACGAGTTCCTCCGACAGCTGGGCGCAGTCGGGCGGTGAATCGTCAACGAGTGCCGCGCCAGACCCTCGCCCCACTCTCTCTCCGGTCGCGACCTAGCCGTCGTCACCGTCGCCAGAAAGGCGGCGCTGTTATTCGGCCTGGACAGACCCAGTCAGGCCGGTGGCCCGACGAGGGACGCGTCGCCCACCTCGACCGGTGACCCGGCGTACGTGATCGCGATGGGCGCCGTCTCACGGAGCGTGTTGACAACCTGACAGCCACGCCCGGCAATCGTGACCATCTTTCGGCCGAGTTCGAGATCGGGACTGTCGGCGAACACGTCGAGCGTAAATGCGACGAACCGCTCGGGCGTGCCGTCCATCGTCCCGCTCACTTCGACCCGGACGTTGCTCATTGCCGCGCTACGGGCATCGATCGCCGCGAGCAGATGGCTCGTGAAACAGCCGCCGAGCGCGACGAGCAGATACTCGCCGCCAGCCGGTCCGCGATCCAGTCCCCCTCTCCCGACGCTGCGGTCCACCAGGACGGAGTGCGTGCGAACTGTAGCCTGTGACGTGATCTGCTCCACGCGCCGGAGCGTTGCCCTAAGTGTCGTGCTCATCGGATTCTCCCGGTGGATAAAGAATGAGTGTATCGAGAGGTCAGCCCTCTCCGACCGCCCGTCAAGGCTAACGGCCTGATTTTCCGACCGGCACACACGCCGAACGGAGCCCTGTCAAATATGGGACACCCTCGGTAGGCAGACGGGCTGGATCCAGTCGACCTAATCAGAGTTGTTGACGGCATGCAAGGCGGCATCCCCCAGCTTCTGAAGGCGTACGTGCTACCACAAACTCGGATGCGGGCCACTAGTTCCCTCGTGTCGCGAGGCACAGTGGTCGTCATCTGGAGCACTCCGTGGGCGGAGGAAGGTTGGAGAGACCGGCGCGCCGGTTGCGTTAGACCGCGACGCGGCCGCCGTCGACGGGAACGACGGCACCGTTGAGGTAGCTGGCGCGGTCGGAGGCGAGGAAGAGAATTGTCTCCGCGATCTCCTCCGGCTGCGCAGCGCGGCCGAGTGGGATGGTGGAGACGATGGCCGCGAAGCCGTCGCCCATGGCCTCGGTCCCGCGCGTCAACGTCGGTCCGGGGGAAACGGCGTTGACCCGAACGCCGTGCGGCCCGTACTCGGCCGCCCACGCCTTGGTCAGGAGCGCCGTCGCGGCCTTCGAGGCGCCATACGCCGACAGCCCGGGCATGCCGAACTCGGCGACCATCGTGGTGACATTGATGATCGCGCCGCGTCCACGTGCTGCCATCCGAGGCGCGATCGCCGCCGTCAAAAAGAACGGCGCTTTAACGTTCACCGCGAACGTCTCGTCGAACGCGGACTCTGGCAACTCGTGCGTGGGGCCGGCGGGGAAGACGCCCGCGTTGTTGACGAGGATGTCGACCTCGGACACACGCGCGGCGAGCGCCCGCACGTCCTCGGGCGAGGAGAGATCGGCGCGGATGAATTCCGCCTCGCCACCCTCGGCCGTGATCGAGTCGACCACCTCGGCCCCGCGCTCCGCACTGCGGCCGCTGATCAGCACGTGTGCACCCTCACGGGCCAGCGCCGCCGCCGTCGCTCGCCCGATCCCAGACGTTCCGCCCGTGACGAGCGCTGTCTTACCTGTCAGTTCGCCCATGGTGATTCTCCGCTGATCATGATTGGACTGTGTAGTCCAGAATACGGTGTGACCACTGGACTGTCAAGTCCAGTCGCGCTACTTTGTGCTCATGCGCGACACCAAGGCGCCGGCGACCGACAGGGGACGGGCGACCCGGGAGAGGATCCTGCAAGCCGCGGCCGAGCTGGTGGCAGCGAAGGGCGCCGCCGCCATGAGCCTTGACGATGTCTGCGCGCGCGCGGGCGCCAGCCGCAGCCAGCTGTACCACTACTTCGAGGATCGCGACGATCTCGTGCGGACCGTCATCGACGCCACGACCAACATGGTCATCGACATCCAGGGCGACCTGCTCAGCGACCTCGACTCCTGGACCGGAATCGGCCGGTGGTTCGACGCCCTCGTCGAGCTGCAGGTCCACCGCCAAGCCCGCGGCGGCTGCCCGATCGGCTCGCTCGTCGGCCAGCTCGCGGAACGGGACCCCGGCGCCCGGGCGGCAATCGCCGCCGGCCTTGATCGCTGGGAGGCCCATCTCCGGGATGGGCTTGTCCGGATGAAAGCGCTCGGGAAGCTACGTCACGACGCCGATCCGTCAGCGCTCGCCACGGCGACGATGGCCAGCATCCAGGGCGGCCTGCTGCTCACCCAGGTGCGCCGCGACGCGGGCCAGCTCCGCATCGCTCTCGACGCAGCGCGTGCGAACCTTCGCCTCAGTGCCAGCACCCGGCCGAATAAGAAAGGAGACGCCAGATGAGCCTACGATTCGGACTGCTCGCCATCGCTGTCTGCGCGCATCCGCATTCGACCGGCTAGCCTTGCTGTCCTGCGGCTTGGAGGATCAGCCGCGTGATTTCGTCGGGGTGGGAGATCAGCGAGAGGTGGCTCGACTTCACTTCGATGGTCGTGGCTCCCATCCGTTTGGCCATGAAGCGCTCGAGATCTGGGTTGATCACTCGATCTTCTGTCGATACCGCATACCAGCTCGGCTTCGACCGCCACGCCGCATGCGTGGTTTTGCCGGTAAGCAGTTCCTTCTGGAAGGGCCACTGGACCGCGTAGAGGACTTTGGCCTTTGCCTCCGGCAGGTCAGCAGCGAAATCGCGCAGGAACGCCTCCTCGGTGAGACGTCCTTCGTCGCCATCGAACACGATGCCGGCCGTCGCCGGCGGCGGCGGATAGGTCTTGGCGAGAGCTGCGTAGTCCTCGCCCGCATCCGGCGCTCGCGCCGCCACATAGACGAGGGCCGAGACGTTTGGATGTACGCCGGCCTCGGTCACTATCATGCCAGAAAAGGAATGACCCACGAAAACCGTCGGGCCATCCTGCCGCGCCAGCACTCGCTGGGCCGAAGCGACCGCGTCGGGGAGCGTCGTCAGCGGGTTTTGTACCGCCGTGACGTTGAGACCAGCCGGCTGCAATCGCGCAATCACTTCGGACCAGCTTGATCCATCGGCGAACAGCCCGTGCACGAGCACGACGTTGCGCGCTTTTGTCGGAGCGAGGTGTGCGGCCCAGGCAAACCTGGAGGTGATCGAACCCGCCGCGGCGGCAAAAAGCGTGGCCGAGAAATCGCGTCTATTCATCATCGTGATTACCTCTTCTTTCGTCAAAGGGCTTATCAGAAGAAGGCAGTCCGGGAGCGTGCGGGCCGCGCGTCATCCCCCATGCTCCGCATCCATGCCGTCAGAGACCGGGGCGGATTTCACTAGGCTTTGCGCCCACCCGAGGAGAACGGCTCGCAACGTTCGCAACCCTTTCGTCAGTCCACTCCTGCTTCACTTCGCCGAGCAATTTCGTCAGATCCTTGATCTGAGCATCCTCGAGTGAGCGCACGGCATCCTTGATTTCCTGGAGCAGTTGCTCGTCGGCGTGGCCGGCCGCCAGCTTGTCGAGCTTCGCGTCAATGTCCTTCCACGTAAACGGCTGGGTCGCGAACCCGGGGTAATCCGACACCTCATGGCTAAACGACTTACCGCTCTTCAGCCGTACCGTCACCCGGCTTGGAAAGCGGCTCGGATAGACGGCCGTGAAGGAATCGTCCGGTCTCACTGTGACCTTGCGGAGCAGGTTTTGCACGTCCGGCTTGTCAATCCGCCGCGGGTCGAGCTGCCCGGGCTGCACATCGCCATCAAGGAAGGCGACGGCAAGCAGGTAGGGCAGGCTGTGGTCAGCATCTTCCTTCGTCTGAACGTTCGTCTTTGGACCGAAGCGTCCGCCACCGGTGAAGTCGTACGTGTCCTGGACAACGTCAGCCTCGATGCTCACGATCTGGCTCGGATCGAATGCCTGAGTCTTGCGCAACTCGAGCGCGCAGAAGATGGCGGATTGAGTAGGGACTGCGCTGTTGTAGCTCTTCAATGAGAGCCGGTCGAAACAATCCAGTTTCACACCGTCCCAGTCGACCTCGATCGACTGGCCGAGCGCGTACGCAATCCCGTCTGTCCCTTCGATCACATACTTTGGCCCGGTCACGCCGCGGGACGCCAGGAAGACAGCGTTGACGCACCCCAGCGCGATCTCGGCCGACGAGAGACCCTTCCATTGCGAGATCGGGGTTGTCCGCACAACCGTCAGAGGAATGCCATTGTCGCCGCAGATTTCGATTGCTGCCGCGCACTTTGTCTCGTCGAGCCCCAGTGCCTTCGACACACCCGCCCCTATTGAGAAGGCGAGCGGGGTTGTAAGGTCGAACCCGTGGGCCATCCATGGGGCGGCGTCAGTCAGTGTCGCATCGACCTGGTACGCGACCGCCAGCGCGATCAGGAAATCCTTACCCGAACCTCCGACATGTTCGCAGGTGGCAAGGACCGCCCCCATGTTGTCCGACGGATGACAGAGCGTGCCATGCGAGAGGTAGCTGTCCATGAAATCGACGTAGCGAACCAGTGCCGTATTACCCAACGCGGCATACACGACATTGGCTTCCCCACCGCCGATCAGCGTGCAACGGGCGTCCGAATCGCCAAACTCCTTTGCCTGGGCTATGCACGCTTCCGTCGGTCCTGCTCCCAAGGCGTTGATCGCGCACGCCAGGGAATCCAGGACGCTCACCTTGAGCCGCTCCCGCCGCTCAGGAGTGAGGTCCTCATACGTCGCTCGACAGGCGAATTTCGCGATGCCCTCGGCCTGGCTCGGACCGCTGATGATGGCCTTGGGTTTCTGGGTGTCGCTCTCGGTCGAGGCCATGGGTAATCCCTCGCTATTTGTAATCCGCTGGAAGATCCCGCGAACTGCCGACAGAATGTGCAGCAGGCATTGTCATCTCATTCAAATATCCCGATCGGCAGCACAAAGGGCACCGCCGAAAGGATTCCCGCAAAATGCAATCCGTCATCCACCGCGAACATTGGTAACGGTTGCGAGTCCGAGAAATGTCCCGCGTTTTTATTACAGGGTCTACTGACGGAATCGGCCTCATGAGCGCCCGGCTTCTTCTCGAGCAGGGCCACCAGGTCGTGCTGCACGCACGCAGCGCGGCTCGTGCGGCCGATGCCCAGCGCAGCCTACCCTCTGCCGAAGCTGTGGTCGTGGGCGACCTTTCCAGCGTCGCTCAGGCGCGCGCCGTCGCCGAGCAAACGAACCGCCTGGGCCGTTTCGATTCAGTCATCCACAATGCCGGCGTGGGTTATCGGGAGCCACGCCGTATCCAGACAGAGGACGGTCTGCCGCACGTCTTCGCCGTAAACGTGCTCGCGCCCTACGTGCTGACAGCCCTGATCGAAAGGCCAAAGCGCATGGTATATCTGAGCTCTGGTATGCACCGAGGGGCCAACGCAAGTCTGGAGGACGTCGAGTGGACGCAAAGACGTTGGCAGGGGGCGGAGGCCTACGCCGAAAGCAAACTGTGCGACGTGCTGCTGGCGTTTGCTGTGGCTCGGCGCTGGCCCGATGTCCTTTCCAACGCACTGGAGCCAGGCTGGGTGCCAACTAAGATGGGTGGCCCCGGTGCCCCTGACGACATCGACCAGAGTCATCGAACCCAAGTGTGGCTTGCCGTGAGTAATGATCCTCAGGCATTGGTATCTGGGCGGTATTTCTATCACATGCATCAACGGGCGGCTGATCCTGCCGTTTACGACACAGCGCGACAGAATCGATTGCTTGATATCTGCCGGCGGCTTTCAGACGTAGCTCTGCCAAACGGCTAAAGGAAATTCGCGACAGAGCTCTCGTACCCACCCTGTCAACACACCGCGCTTGGACAGGCGGTAAGCGGCAAGCCGGTTGCGCTATGCGTTCGTCCTGTCGTCTGGACGACTCGCCGCACCGCGCGTGGTGGTGGTTCTTATTTGCGGGAAGACGCCACGCTGGCCATCATAGCCCATGCTTGACACACTCGTTTGGGCAGGGGCTGCACTATCGGCTGGGGTCATCGGGATGTTCGTGTTCAAGGCTCCATTAACGAGACTGATCGATCGGACCAAGAGGGTAAACGACTCGGGTGGGAGGGAGGTGACGCGTGCGACGCGTCTGAGCCTGGGCCAGTGGGCGATGTCGACGCGGACGCGCGTTTGTTTGCAGGAGCTACCTGCTCTCGTCGTAGACCTCGTGGATCACGCTCACCAATGTATCGGGCTGATCAAACTCGATATACTCCGAACTATTCGCCAAGAATATCTGTTTGGCGTTTGAGGACAGGTCCAACCAGCGCGCCTGCGCCAGGGCGATCTGGTGTTGGTACTCGAGCTCCTTCGGATCCGGGGTGTGGCTGCCCGGCAAGAAGTGAACACCGTGATTGCCCGTCGTCACCACTCGCACCGGACGCGAGCCGAGTGATCGGCGATGCTGCTGGAGCCATGCCTCATCCCACGGCACTTGCTCCATCTCGGAGATGTATGCGTCATACATCGCGACCTTGGTCTGCGCTATCCGCAGCAGCGTCGCGTTTAATTCTGAGGACCACTCGGACTCCGGTAGGCCGCGGAAGAATTGCTGGGCGCACGTGCGATCGGGCTGGCCGGGACGCGAGGGCAGCAGCGGTAGCGGCTTGCCCGCGGCGACCGCCTCACGGCAGTCGCGCAACCGAGCGGCGATCCTCGCGTCTCCCAGGTCGTCGGCATTCTGCATCGCCTGTGGTTCGACGTCGCTGGCGTCGGCTTCGGCGAGCACGAGCCCCGCGACATCCGGCGTGAAGAGATCGGCAAACGTGCGGGCAGGGTCACCCCCGAAGGCGTTGCCGACGAGGATGTACGGGCCTGCAATACCCGCATTCCGCAGCGCGCTGTGCAGCTCGGCGGCGATACGCACGCTCGTCCGCGGCATTGGACCTGCCCCGCTGAACCCCGCGCCAGCGCGGTCGTAAGCGCAGGCCCGCGTCCACTTCGCGACTCGTGGCTGCACGACCGCCCACGCGGGCGCCCAATCCTCCCACCCCGATTCGAAGATGACGGTGGGCGAACCACTCCCCATGCAGTAGAGGCTCAGTCGCGCTCCGTCCGCCGCGACGGCAATTCGCCCGGGGCGGGTGTAGACCTCATCGCCGGGAGCTTCTCTCATCTGCATGCTGAGGAACAAGCAGGCGGTCAGTGCAGGCACGTGCAATCTCATGTTGGAACCTCCAGAACGTGGACCACAGGGGCAGCTCGCATTCACGGCAGCGTCCGGGCGACGCGGAAGCCCATGATGGCGTCCCGAAACTCTGCAGGATTGCGTTCTCGGGTGGCCGGTCGCAGCAGCCACGCCGGAAACATCCACGAGCTGCCGCGATCAACGCGGAGGCAATTGCCGTGGCCGTCCTTCGCCTTGGGGTCGCTCGAAGGGGTCTCGTTCGCGCGCCCGTCGGCGGGAATGCCGGCGTAGCTGTTGTCGTAACAGTCCTCGGTCCACTGCCACACGTTCCCTGCCATGTCGTACAGGCCGAACGCATTCGGCGGCTTCGCGCCCACCGGATGTGTCTGGCCATGGTCGCAAAAAAGACCTTCCACTTTTTCGCAGCCGGAGTTGGCATTGAACGAGGCGTGGACCGGCGCGGCAGCGTCGTCATCGCCCCAGTAGAACTTGGTTGTCGTTCCGGCGCGTGCGGCATATTCCCACTCCGCTTCGCTGGGCAGCCGATAAGGCCCGTCTGCTGAGGCCGCGCCGCCACAATGCGCCTTGCGGTTCAACCACGTGATGTAGGCTCCTGCATCGTGCCAGCTCACGCATACGACTGGATCACGGTCAGTCTGCGCATGGCCAGGATTTTCCCAAGTCATCTTCGGATCCTTCTCCCATTTGAAGATGGCGCGGCCGCTGCCGCAACCATCACCGGCCGGGTAGCCCGTCTCCCGAGCAAATGCCGCGTACTCGCCACGAGTGACGTCATACTTGCCCAGGGCAAATGAAGGCAATGAGACCTGATGTTGCGGGGCTTCATCAGCAACCGCGCCCATACTGCCACCGTGACTCGCGGCCCAGGATTTCTCCTCGGCTGATGAGCCCATGGTGAAGCTGCCACCGGGGAGAACGACCATCTCCAAAATGTCCCCGCTCAATGGCGCCAATCTCGTCTTGCCATCCCAGCATTTCTGCGACTCAGGTGACACGTTTGGGCACGGTCGCGAAGCGACTGCACGCTATCGGCGGTCTCGTCAACGCGCCATACACGCGGGATGTGGCGCCCGAGCGGCGTGATTTCCTGCCCTTCTCGTGTGATTTCCTGCGGCCCTGCGGCCGCTATCGCTCGGCTCGGAGCAACCGACGAAGGGCGGGTTGATAGAAGCGGCTCGAGACGATCTTCGTCCCACTGCGGAGCTGCACGAGGAACGTCGTCTTTCCATAGCGTTCCAAGGTTCCAACCGCGCAGATGTTCACGATGGCGGAGCGGCGGACTCGGACGAAGGTGTCGCGTCCGCTGAGCCGCTGGGCAACGCGATCCATCGTTGTGCGCATGAGGTATGTGCGACCTCCCGAGTGGACTCGCACGTGGTTGCCGGCACTTTCGAACCAGTCGATCTGTCCGACGTCGAGCAGCGCGAGCCGATCCCTGTCGCGAACCACAAAGCGCTCGGCGGGCGGTGGGGCGACAGGCTCCGTCGCTGGACGCTGCGCGAGCACACCTTCCAGTCGGTCCGCGAGCGAGGCTCCCCGTTTCAAGGCAAGCAGCGATCCGGCCCGTTCGATCGCCTCCTGAAGCCGGACGGGGTCGACGGGCTTGAGTACGTAATCGAGCGCGTGCACTTCAAACGCCTTCACGGCGTGCCGGTCGTACGCGGTCACGAACACAACGAGTGGCATCGCATCGAGCCCGATCTCCTCGATGATCGCGAACGCGGTTCCTCGTCCTAGCTGGATGTCGAGGAGTACGAGATCCGGCCGCTGCTCGACGATCGCGACGACGGCGTCGGCGAGGCCCCCGCATTCTCCGACGCAGGCCACGCCGGGCAGCTGCGCTAGCTGTCGCCGCAGCCCTCGGCGTGCCACCAGCTCATCGTCGACAATGAGCACCCTCACGCCGACATCTCTTGGAACGGAAGGCGAACGTCGACCCTGGTCCCCGGCGCATCGGCTGAGTCCCCCAGTGGGGCGAGCGCCACCGTGGCCCCAGCTCCGTACAGGTGCCGCAGTCGGGCGCGCGTGTTGCGCAGTCCCACGCCCTCTCGCGCGGGCGCGCCACCCTCGATCCCGGAACCGTCATCCTCGACGGCGATATGCAAAACGTCCAGCTCCCGACGGGCACGCAGGCCGATCGTGGTACGCCGATCGCCTGAGGTGCCGTGCTCAAAAGCGTTTTCCAGGAGAGGTTGCAGCAGGAACACCGGGACACGCGCATTCATGACCCGTGGGTCCACCGCAAGGGTGACCGTCAGCTGCTCGCCGAAACGCCCTCGCTGGATGTCGAGATAGTCGCTCGCGAACGCCAACTCCTGTCGGAACGAGATCTCGTGCGCTTCTTCGTCCAGACTGCGGCGGAGCAGCGTCGAGAGCCTCAGGAGCATCTGCTGCGCCTTCGCGGCATCCTCGGTCATGAAAACCGAAATGGTATTCAACGTGTTGAAGAGGAAGTGCGGCCTGAGCTGCGATCGCAGCGTGTCGAGCTTCGACTGAGTGAGCTCCGTTTCGAGCGCCGACGCACTGCTGCGATAACGGAGCGCCGTGGAAACCATGACGATTACGGCGTACAGGACCAGCCCGGCAAACAGTCCCCACACGAAAGCGGCGAGCCGGGAGCACGGTGCGGACCATACGGTGTGGAAACCACCGCTCAGGCCCGGAAGTTGGACCTCGCAACGGACGGGCGCGACTGCAGCCCGCGGCGCTGCGGCCTCACGGAGGACGCCGCCCGTGCTCCAAAGAGATAGCGCCACGGCTTGCAAACCTGTTGTGATCAGGTTGTGGACCGTCGCCAGGGTGATAGCGATGGTCGCGTGCGCGAAGAGAGGACGGTACGCCGGCTTCGCCTCGAGCGGCCAGCGACGCGCAGCCACAAGCACGACGGGCGTGAGAACGCCCCAAACCGCCCAGAACTCCAGCCCATTCCAAATGTCCCGGAGCGTGTCGACCGAGTGTCCTCGAGCGAGATCCATGCTGACCTCTTGCGCCGTGAAGAAGATCCCCACGACGAGTACCAGCGCGACAACGCGGGAGGTTCGCATGGCGTCAGACACCATGCGTAATCATGGATCCCGCCGTTCGGAGCGGCAATGGGTGCAACAAATCACCGAAAGGGGGCAGGAAATCACGACGACATGTCCGAGGATGTGCGCCGCTGAGGCTGCGAAGCCTCTTCCGTTCTCTCATCGTTAGAATCGCGTCAGTCCTATCCACGCGCTCCCTGATCCTCCGTGGCTTAGCGGCCGCCGGTGATTATCATCGGGGTACTACCGTGTCGATCCATAGAGCTGAGGACGGACACTCGCCCCCGACTTGACCGGAAAACATGCTCAAGAAGCGGAGCCACATGACAGCGGTCGCACCTGAAGAGCTCGGCCAAAGCGCCAATGACGCGGAACTGTCGCGCCTCAATCGTGACTACGTTCGCGCTGTTGAAGAACGGGACCCGCACTGGTTCAATGAACACCTGGCAGAGGACTTCACGAACACGTATGTGGATGGCACCTTCGCTGATCGCGCTGAGTTCATTGAGCGAGTCGCGCGTGATTCAGGTCTCTCGAACCGTCGACTGCTAGAAGTCGCGATCCGACGGATGGGTGACTTTGCAATCATTCACGCACGTACGATTTCCAATACGTCCTCCGGAGCGGAAGTACTCACGCGTTATACCGACATCTGGGCGCGCCGTGACGGTCGGTGGGTCTGCGTGAGCGCACAACTGACGCGTAGCACCTGATTCGATTCACCGCTTCCGCGTGGACGCCCGGTGGGCTGACGCCTCCCCGGCGCCGGCGCCGCGAATTGCGGTATGTGGCGTTCCGGGCTGCTCTCCCAGATCACCAAACACGACGCTCTTCTGGTACACCAGGAGCTTCTCGAAGGCGAACGGCACGCTCCCATTCTGATTTTCTGCGTCAGCCAAGCGTCAGGGCAGAAAGCAGAAAGTAGAAAGTAGACCGAGTAGCGCGGCCCCGTGGCGCTTTACCGCCATCGGGGCCCGTTGTTGCTTCTCGTCTACTTTCTACTTTCCGTTTCGCTACTCTCTATTTGGCCGCTCCGCGGACAAATAGGCCTGGGTAGAGTTGAACTACCGACCTCACGCTTATCAGGAGGGCGAGCGAACCATCTGTTTATTGAAGGAAGCAGGCGAGTAACGGTCGTCTGTCGATTTCCCCGACCCTCGTTCGACGCCACTATAAGGGGTACTTCCGACCCCCGATTTCCGACCCTAGCTGAGGATCCGGACCATGCGGTTCATGGCAATCCATTTTTTCACGCAGGCCGGCGAGGCCGGCCCGATGCCGACGACCGAGCAAATGCAGACAGGGGTGAACTTCCACGAAGAGCAGGTGAAAGCCCGAGTGCTGTTGCAGGCCGAGGGGCTGCACCCGAGCTCGAAGGGTGCGCGTGTGCGGCTCTCGGGGGAGAAGCGGACGGTCACCGACGGGCCGTTCACCGAGGCGAAGGAGCTCATCGGCGGGTTCTGGATTATTGAGGCCAAGTCGATGGAGGAGGCGATCGAGTGGGTCAAGCGCATTCCAAACCCGTGGCCGGAGGACACCGAGATCGAGGTCCGGCAGGTCGCCGAGCCCGAGGACGTGGAAGAGATGACGCCCGAACTTGTAGCGCAGATAGCGAGGCTGCACGGCGAGGCGCCGCTCGGTAGGGTGACGACACCCTGAGCCTCAGCCAAAAATCACGGGACCAATCTGCGGGGAATCTCTACACGGCCGGGTACAATCGCGCGTACACGCCGACGGAGGATGTTTGGGTGGCGACGTTGCCGGTGGGGCACGCGGATGGATGGCCGAGGGTGGCGGCGAAGGGGGCGAAGGTTCGGATCAACGGGACATTGC
>CAWKMU010000005.1:0-42128 GCA_963850905.1 uncultured Gemmatimonadales bacterium
TAGGCCGCGAGGTTTGTTTCCAGCGTCCAGCGTCTAGCGTCCAGCGTCTAATATCCCCACAGACCTTGCCCGAACTGTTACCAAATGTACGGGACGAGACGGTAGCGCACGGCGCGCGTGTATTCCGTGTACCCAGGTAGATTCTCGCGAAGGTATTTCTCTTCGTCGAAGAGTCGCCACGCGAGCACACCAATGACGATCGGCGTCAGGAGGAACCCGTACCATGAGCCAAGCGCGAGCGGCGCCCCGAGACACACCAGGATCGCGCCGGCATACATCGGGTGCCGGACGATCGCATAGGGGCCGGTCGATACGACCGTTTGCCCTTCGACGACGCCTATCGTTGCAGCGGCGAAGCGGTTCTCCCTGACCACGAGGAAGTAGATAAGAATCCCGAGTGCGGCGAGAATGTCACCAAACACCGAAAGCTGCGTGGGCATAACAGGTGACCAGCCAAAGCGGTGGTCGAGCGGCATGATCACGAACACTGCAGGGACCACAAGCCGGGCAATGGATGTGATGCTTTGTTGAACTGCTGTTTTCTCGACAGCCGGGCCCTTGCGCAAACGGCTCTCGAGGAGCGGCTTGTCGTTGCGCGCCATATACATCGTGACGAGGGTCGTCGAGACCATGAGTGTCAGGAAAAATGCCCAACCCTGCCAGTAGTCGAGTGTCCACGCCGGGATGAAGATGACGGCGAAGAACCCAATGGCGCCTGCGAAGGCTGCGTATACGGTCCGGAGGTAAAGATTTGTCATGGTGCGCTGACAAGTTGGTCTCTGGCCGTGCGCCCGTGCGCGAAGACGTCGGCCGACAATCCTAAGCAATAACTCCTGTTACCATCGAGCCGTGGAGTTGCAGAATGACGCGCACCATGAATTCACTCGGCCGCATCACGACCGGGTCACTGACCCCGACGATCTGACCGCGATCCGCGCGCTCTTCGAACGAGGACGCATCACGCCATGACTTCTCAATGGCTCGGTCAACCACCCGAGCCGTCGTGTCAAGGATCGCCTGACTTTGCATCCTGAGCTGAAGCAGCGGACGCGTCAGCCCGGGAAGATCGGGCGCGGGGTGTCGACCGAGCAGGTCCTGATGAGCTCGACGTCCGGAAATACGCCGAGCGTCTGGAGCCGCATCACTGCGGGACCTCCCGGCAGGTTGTGAGGTTTCCCCCAATGTCCGCATCAGGTTCGTGGGGACACAATGAGTCAATGCGTGCACCTGCGCGTACACTCAACAAGTGGAGGGACGCAATATGCAAAGCGACGACATCATTATTCAACAAGACGTGCTGGCGGAGTTGCGTTGGGATCCGTCGATCACCGACCAGGGGATCGGCGCCACCGTAAAGGCTGGAGTAGTCACCTTGCGTGGCGACGTGCCGAGCTATAGGGAAAAGCGAGCGGCGGAGCGTGCAGCGGAACGTGTGGCGGGCGTGCGAGCCGTGGTTCAGGAGATCGAGGTCCACGTGCCGACCTCCGTCGAACTGAGCGACGAGGCACTGGCGGTTCGTGCCGCGAGCGCTTTGGACTGGGCTGTGCAAGTCCCGAAAGGAACCGTCAAGCCGAGGATCGAGCGGGGATGGGTGACTCTTGAAGGAACAGTGAAGTACGGGTACCAACGGCTCGGTGCCGAGAGCGTGGTGCGGGATCTGGCCGGTCTGCGGGGCATCACAAACAATGTGAAGGTCGAGCCGCCGTCCGTATCGCCGACTGCCGTTCGCAATGACATCGAGCAGGCCCTGAAGCGACAAGCTGAGCTCAATGCGACAAGGATCAGCATCGACGCAACAGATGGAAGGGTAACGCTGCGCGGAGCGGTGTCGTCCTGGGCCGAGCGACGCGCCGCCGAACACGCAGCGTGGAGCACGCCCGGCGTGACGAACGTCGACGATCGCCTCGCCGTGATAACGGGTTGATTCGAAGCCGATGAGGCAAAAGCTTCGCATGCGGATTCGAAGAGGAAAGTCAGCCCGCATCCTTGTCATACCTATTGGCGCGCCGGCGCGAGAGCCGGCGCGCTTGGTGCAGGCAGCAGTGGGGGTCGCGACGGCGGATCCAGTGAGCCCCAATGCGATCCGGGAGGTGATGAGCGTGACGAGACCCGCGCAACAGCGCCCTGAGGGGATTATGCTCCTTCGCCAGAGCTTGGTGGAGGCGTTGCAAGAATCCTGTCGGACGCGTCGCTATGACTCGCCGCAACTTCGACGTGCTATTCAGGAATTCGCACGGGGTGCAACTCATGCAGGGCTCGGTCTCGAGTGGGTCCAGACATCAGTTGAGGACGCGATTGAGACGGCAGTCGTGCCGTCGCTCGACGAGTATCAGAGGGAGACCCTCTGCTCTGCCGTAGGCCGTATGGTCCAGGACGCCGACGTCGTTTGGCCCGCTGCAGACTTTTACTCGCGACATGCCGCAGGTGCCACGCCTTCTGCCGCTCGAAGTAAAAACGGGAGGCGAAAGCGGAGCCCGTGAGCGAGCGGGGATCCAACCCCGTCGGGACCTGTGGAGTGGCTGGAGGAGTCCGGTCTGTCGACGTGTCGTGGCCGAGCGCTTCGTCAGCGCGCTGCAGGTCGACGCCAAGAAGGAACGTGGATCACGGCGGCGGCCGTGGGGTGGGTTGAGCCACAAGGCTTGCCCGCGCGATGAGGCCAGTCAATGTGCACGCGATCCCACCACGATCAACGTATCGCCTGTCGCGAGCCGCAGGTCAGGCGGCGGATTCGTCATAAAGGCGCCTGCACTGCCCCGTCGGACGGCGACGAGGTTGGGGAGTCCGGGCAGATACGGTATGGCGTCGAGGATCGTTTGACCGACCATTGAGCTGCCCGCCGCGAGGGTAGCCTCTTCCATCCACAGGTCGACTTGCTCCGCATCCCGAATGGTGTCGAGAAACGCCACGATTCCTGGCGACACAAGCTGGGTAGCCATACGATGCGCGCCGATGGCATACGGGGACACCACTCGAGTCGCTCCCGCTCGCAGCAGCTTGGCTTCTGAATCCTGTTCGTTCGCCCGGGCTACGATCCGAAGCGTTGGGTTCAGCGCGTGAGCTGAGAGTGCGATCGAAAGATTGATAGCGTCACTTCCTGTCGCGGCGACCAGGCCACGCGCATGCGCAACGTGAGCGCTAATCAAGATCGCGTCATCGGTCGCGCTTCCGGTCACGGTGTGTGCCAGATGTGTCTCGGCGAACGCCCGCGCATCGACATCGATGGCGACGACAGCTCGACTGCGGCGTCGGAGGGCGAGGACTACCTCACGTCCGACGCGGCCGCAGCCACAGATGATGTAGTGATCCGTGAGCCCGAGTGGTGCCTGCGGCATCGATAGCGTCTCAGCGAGGGCGTTCTACGGGACGGTGCCGACGGTCGGTCGATAGATGCGCCCGTCGCCTGCCGACGCCGTCGGCGCGGCTGCCCATTTGGTGTATTGCACTCCGCGGCCCGATCGCCACGAGGGTGTCGCCGGCTGCGAGCGCTGTGTCGTGTCGTGGATTGGTCACAAACTCGGGGTCGCTCGCTCGCCGAAACGCGACAATGTTGAGGCGGTGTTGTGTGGGCGGGAATGCGTCGCCAAGGGTGCGCCCAATCAACACGCTGTCTTCGGCGAGCGTAGCGACCTCGAGCCTCAGGTCGACGTCCGGCGCGTGCACGACTGTATCGAAGAAGGCAGTAATTCCTGGTGATAGAAGGTCCGCTGCGATACGGTGTCCGCCAATGGCGTAGGGTGAGACGACGTGCGTTGCGCCCGCACGGAGAAGCTTGCTTTCAGCCGCAGGCTCGCTCGCTCGTGCGAGAATCGTGAGGTCGGGCGCAAGGGCACGTGCGGAAAGGGTGATGACCAGGTTCATTGCATCGTCTCCAGTAGCGGCCACGAGCCCACGGGCCTTCGTGATCCCGGCGCCAAGGAGGACGGCATCATCGCTCGCGTCGCCAGTGATCAGCAGCTCGTCACTCGTATCCAGCGCCTCGAGCGCTCGTTCAATCACCACGACCGCAAACCGACGCCGGCGCAAGTCCGCTGCGACCTGGCGGCCGACGCGCCCATATCCGCACACAATGTAATGGTCGGACAGGCAATGGATACTGCGGGCAAGGCGTCGCCGACGAAACAGGCCAGTGACCACACCGCCCGTCACGTACTCGCCCAGGGCCGACACAATGTAGGCGGCAACGCTGACGCCGGTGACGATGAGTGCGACGGTGAACAGTCGGCCCCGTGGCGAGAGCGGATGAGGAGCCTCGAGGCCAACCGTGGAGAGGATCACCACGGCCATATACAAGGCGTCGCCGACGCTCCAGCCCTCGATCACCATGTAGCCGAGCATGCCGAGCACGGCCAGGACGGTCAGAAGCGCCAGCGCGCGTACGATACGGTGTGACCACCATCGCCTCATGCGTAACCCTCGGGACGCTGAAGAACGAGCTGACAGATTGTGGGGCGTGCCCGCGAGTAATGCCAGGCCCGTGCAGGCCCTCAAGAGTCGCGGCTTTGGGGTAACAGGCTGTCAGGCGACCGCCGACAACAAGCAATGGACTGCCCCGACAGCGCGGACTTTCCTGGTTGACGATCTTCAGTCACGACACCGGCAGGATCGTTTTCCCTCCTCATGACGTCCGTCCGGACGAGGAGAGCATGCAAATGGCGACCGGATATGACGCCTATCCCAAACCACCGCAGGCGACAGCCGCTCCAATGCGGGCAATGGGCTCGCCAATCGTTGTGGGCACCTGTGGCACCCGGGACTCAAACGGGGCGATCCGTCTCGCGCACCTCCTTGCGCAACGAGAATGCGAGGGCCGTGTACGTTGTCGGAGTGCTCGACACCGACTGGCAAAGCACGTACGGGACGGGTGAGGGTAGCGAACCCTATGACGCGCGGACGGCGGACGCATTGCTCGCTCGCATCGAGCGTCAGCTCGTCGAGCTCGGGGTACCGGCAGGACAGTGGCCGGTCGGCATCGTCGGGGGCGAACGCGCTGGCGCGCTGGGGGACATCGCAGGCAACGACCGCACATCGCTCCTCCTGGTCGGCCTGAAGAGTCACATCGCGCTGGCACGGCTCTGGGGGCGGTCGACCGCACTCGGTGCAGCGAGCAAGGGCAGGCGCACCGTCCTCGCCGTCGATCCGCTGGCCAGAGCGTTGCCGACGTGCGCGGTCGTGGGCACCACCTTCGGCCCGGCCAGTGAGAACGCTGCTCGAGCCGCACTCGAATGCCTTGGGTCGTCCGGATCGCTGCACTTGGTGCATGTCCGACCCTTCATGTCCCAAATCGGCGTGGGGGCGCTATCGACCGACGTGGCGTACGCGCAGGAGATTGCCGACCGCTTGGGGAGCATGATCTCGGCGCTCGGAGCACCAGATGGTGTCCGGGTGCGATGTCACGATTTGAGCGGCGACCCAGCGAGCCGCCTGCTCGAAGTCGCAGAGCAAGAGCACGCCGACCTCATCGCCGTTGGCACGCACGACCGTCCCGCCTTTGGTGCGTTCCTCGTCGGCACCGTTGCCTCACGTGTGCTTGGGGTCCACCGAACGTCCGTCTTGGTCGCCTCAGCCTGATGGCAGCATGCTCAATGGACCAGTGGACCACGCGATTCATCGTACCCGGGGTATCGGGCAAGATCGCCGAGCGCGCCGACTCCGACGGCCCACGATGGCGCTCGTACATGCTCATGCAAATGTCCGAGGAGCGCTCACCCGCAGCGTTTGAGCATCCCTCGACGTGTCGGCAAACCCTGGCCTCGTAAGCCGGCGGCGGAAACCGGCCCCGCTAATCGGTGCTGCCGGTGAGAGTGTTGCCGATGTCTTGCGGCGGTGCGCCTCGGTCGCCGACGGGCTAACGTCGACAGAAGCGGAGGTTCGGCTCGCACGATACGGCGCGAACGAGGTCGCCACACAGCGGCCGATGCGATGGCCCACACGCTTGCTGCGTGCCGTTCGCAACCCGCTGGTCATCCTGCTATCGGTCCTCGCAGGCATCTCGCTGGCGACCGGTGACATTCGCTCGACGGTTGTGATGGTGGCTATGGTGGTGTTGGGGGTTGCGCTTCGATTCACACAAGAGGCGCGAGCCGACCGCGCGGCAGCGGCGCTACGGGCCATGATTCATGTCACGGCCACGGCGATCCGAGATGGTGCGCCTCGCGAGATCCCTCTCTCTGGTATAGTCCCTGGCAATGTCGTCTTGCTGGCGGCCGGCGACATGATTCCTGGCGACGCTCGCGTACTGGCAGCCAAGGATTTGTTCGTCAACCAGGCGAGTCTGACTGGCGAGTCGTTCCCGGTCGAGAAAAGGGACGTCCCAGGGGCCGAGCAGGCCGCAACGCTCGCTGAGCATCCCAACTTGGTGCTTCTGGGAACGAGCGTGCAGAGCGGCACCGCCAGGGCGGTCATCATCGAGACAGGCCCGCGCACGGTATTCGGTGGTATGATGCAGGGCGTCGGGGCCAGACCAACACCAACGGCCTTTGATCGCGGGATCGATCGCTTCACTTGGCTCATGATTCGGTTCATGGTCGTCATGGTGCCGATCGTGTTCTTGGTGAATGGACTCACGAAGCACGACTGGAGGCAGGCGTTCTTTTTCGCCTTGGCGGTGGCTGTCGGTCTCACGCCGGAAATGCTTCCTACGATCGTGTCCGTCTGTCTTGCAAGAGGCGCGGTTGCCATGGCGAGGCACCGTGTCATCGTCAAACGCCTCAACGCCATTCAGAACTTTGGTGCCATGGACGTGCTCTGTACGGACAAGACCGGCACGCTGACGATGGACAGCATCATCCTTGAACGCTATGTGGATGTGGAAGGTCGGTCAGCCAATGCCGTGCTGCGCGACGCGCTCTTGATTAGTCATTTGGAGACCGGGCTCAAGAGCGCGCTCGATACTGCGGTGCTCGCGCACCTGGCGGGCCATCCGGAGTTGGCAATTGATCAATACCAGAAGGTTGACGAGATACCCTTTGACTTCGCGCGGAAGTTCATGTCAGTGGTCGTTCACTGCCCTGACGGTCCTTGCCGCTTGTTGGCCAAGGGAGCGCCCGAGGAAATCCTTCGTCGCTGCGAGTCCGTCAATGTCGGCGGCTGTCCGCGAACGCTCGATGCGGCGCTTCTTACAGCTGCACATGCGGAATACGAGCGGCTGAGCGGCGAGGGCTTTCGCGTTCTTGCAGTCGCGTCCAAGGATGTGGTGCAACGGGCCGGGTACGACAAACTCGACGAGTGCCGCCTGGTGCTCTCCGGCTACATCGCCTTTCTCGATCCGCCGAAGGAGACGGCCAACGCGGCAATCGGCGCACTCGAAGGCAGCGGCGTGCGGGTCAAGATTCTGACCGGGGACAACGAGCTCGTGACCAGGACCATCTGCAACAAGGTCCAGCTGCCGGTCGAGCATGTCCGCCTAGGCTCAGAGCTCGCCACGATGTCCAATGCAGCCCTGCAGGAGGTCGTTGAGGAGACGACGGTATTTGCCCGCCTGTCGCCTAGCGACAAGGAGCGGATCATCAAAGCGCTCCAGCGACGCGGTCACGTCGTGGGGTTCATGGGGGACGGCATCAACGACGCTGCGGCGTTGCACATAGCGGACGTGAGCATCTCCGTCGACAGTGCGGTCGATGTCGCCAAGGAGGCGGCCGCGATCGTCCTGCTGGAGAAGAGCCTCATGGTGCTGCACGACGGTGTCATGGAAGGTCGCAAGGTGTTCGCAAACATCATGAAGTACATCCGCATGGGCGCGAGCTCCAACTTCGGCAACATGTTCAGCGTGTTGGGTGCGAGCGCGCTTCTGCCGTTCGTGCCGATGCTTCCGATTCAGGTGCTGACGAACAACCTGCTCTATGATTTCTCGCAGATACCCATCCCGAGCGACAACGTCGATGCGGAGCTGATCTCGCGGCCACGGCCGTGGGACATCGGGGCCATCGGCCGATATATCATAGTCATCGGGCCGATCAGTTCCATTTTCGACTACACGACGTACGCGATGATGTGGTTCCTGTTTGGTGCGAGCACGGTTGCACATGCGGCGCTCTTCCAGACCGGATGGTTTGTCGAATCCCTAATGACGCAGACCCTGATCATCCACGTGATTCGTACGAATCGAATCCCATTCCTGCAAAGCAGGGCGAGTTGGCCTCTGTTGGTGAACACGGCGTTGATCATGGGTATCGCCGCCTGGCTGCCCATCTCCCCGTTTGCCCGTTCATTCGGATTTGAGCCGCTGCCCGGCCTGTACTGGCCCCTACTCGGCCTGACACTTCTCGCGTACGTGGCGTTGACCCAGGCGATCAAAGTCCTGCTCATCCGCCGACATTGGATTGCGTAGGAACGCTACGATCCCGACGTCGCTTCGCGCCCGGTGACCTCGTCCAAATGCAGGCGAAGCACGAGGAGCCGAAACGGTACAGGATCGTCCGCCGTGCCCGTGCCGGGTACGAGCTCGCGGAGGAGTTCAACTCCATGCGCGAACGAATGCTGATCGACCGGCGGCGAATCCGAGTCGAGGAAATACACGGCGCCGTGCACCACCACACTTCGCCAGTCGAATGTGCCCTTGACCTCATCGACTTCAAAGGCAGCCCAACGATGATGCGGGAGAATCGCGCTCTTTACTCCGCGCGACGTGCGGCAGTAGATCCAGCCATCGGCGAACACATAGTTGATCGGCTCGATGTCGACGCGGGCCCCACTGGCGTACGCGATTCGCCCCACGTGGTGACGAGCGAGAAGGGCCTCGCACTCGGCACGGGACAGATCTCTGATGGTCGGTCGAGCGGTTGGCACGGAACCCTGAATGAAAGAGAAAGAATCCAGGACCAGCGGCTTCATGACTATTTTATGCCCCCCGGCCACCCGGCGCGAGGCGTTTGATGAATGTCGGTGCATTCTCATCCGGCGCAATGGCGAGGATCAACGCCGGGACACTGACTACACGCAGCTTTGGTAACACCAACCCTGTTCACCAAACACAAAGTGCCCGCCCTGCTCGATGCTGAGGGTTTGCCTGGCCTGGTAGTCGGCGAACGCCTGACGGTCATTCACCAGACACGCCGCCACCTTCTGCACGCATGAACGCAGTTCGGAACTGATTACCGCGCGGGGCGTATGAGCACAGTGCATGTAGGGACATTCTGCCGTAATTCCGTACTTCCTATCCAAGAAAAGCGCACAATGAGATGGCACGGTGCTATCGGCCTGATGGTGGTGCTCGCGACCGGTCATGCGGCTGCGGCGCAGGGGCCCGTTCCGGCGCCACCGGATGCCAGCGATCCGCCGGCGCGGGTTGGTCGGCTGTCGATTGCCGAGGGTGTGGTGTCGTTTCGTCCGGCGGCGGCGCACAGTTGGGCGGTCGCCACGCCGAACCGGGTCATCACCACAGGTGACCGGTTGTGGGTTGACTCGGTGGGACGCGCGGAAATCGAGGTGGGCGCCGACGCGATTCGCATCGCCCGGGAGACGGAGCTCAATGTCCTCCACCTCGACGACGACATGCTGCAGCTCCGAGTTTCGCAAGGGACCGCCAGCGTGCGTCTCAAGAGCATTCGTGTTGGCGATGTGAACGAGCTGGATGGGTCCAACGCGGCGATCACCCTTTTACAACCCGGCGAGTATCGCCTCGATGTCCCAACGAGCGGAGACACGACGCGTCTGGCCGTGTGGGCGGGGCGGGCCGAGGTTACGGCTGCGGGCTCGACGTTCGAAGTCGATTCGGGCCAGGTGGCAACGGTCGACGGGACTGGGAACCCCACCTATAACGTGGTCACTGTCAGTTCCCCGGACGATTTCGACCGGTGGGTCGTTGAGCGAGACCAAACGTTGGACCAGGCACCGGCATCGTCGCGCTATGTCTCGTCGGACATCGCAGGTGCCGCCGATCTCAATGCATACGGGCACTGGGTCATCGAGCCCGACTACGGCCCGGTGTGGTTCCCGAACACCGTCGCAGCCGGCTGGGCGCCGTACCGGTTCGGCCATTGGATATGGGTCGATCCCTGGGGATGGACCTGGGTGGACGACGCGCCCTGGGGATGGGCGCCATTTCACTACGGCCGCTGGGCATCCATTGGCGGCGTGTGGGGCTGGTGGCCGGGGCCAATTCTCGCCAGCTCGTATGGCTACCCGTACTATCCGCCGTACGCACCTAGCCTGGTCACGTTCATCGGGGGGCCAGGCTGGGGCTTGGACTACTTTGGCGGAGCGTGGGGGATCGGGTGGTTCCCACTCGGGCCGTGGGACGCGTATGTCCCGCCGTACAGGTTTGGCCCGATGTATGGGCACAGAATCAACCCCCTGCCCCCGCGCGGTCCTGCGCCAACTCCGTATCGGAACCGCGGCATAGCAGGAGCGGTGACAGCGATTCCGCAGCGCGCCTTTCCCTCTGGCGAGGCTGTGTCCCGAGCGGCGGTCCGGGTTCCCGGGGAGGCGCTGGCGCGTGCGCCCGTCAATGACGGCAGAGCGCCGGTAATACCGACGACGGCGAGCCTGGTGCGTAGCGGCGCCACTGGTCAGGCGGTTGCGTCACCGCCCGCGCGCCTCGCAGCCACGCCGGGCGTTGCATTGCACGCGCCTCCGACGACGATACCGTTTAGCACCGAACAACGCGCATTGGGTGCCAATGGAGGACGGCCGCTGACGTGGACGGAACGGGCACAGCTGCGGACAACGATTCCTGCAGGACCGACGGTCACCCATATCCGATCGGCCGCGTTGCCTTCGAGTGGCGGTACGACGCTCCAGCCTCAACGCTCGGGGCTACCGCAGGCAAGGCCGGCGTTGCCACCCGTGTCGGCGCGGCGTGTCGGCGCCGCCCAGTCACCCCTCGACGGCGCGTATGCCGCCGAGCGACAACAAATGGAAAGCCGTCACATCACCCAATACGCCAAGCCCCAGGCTGGCGAGTCGTCGCAAGCACTCTACAACAGGCAGGAGGCAGAGCGCCGAGAGATCCAATCACGCTATCAGTCTGCTCGCAGCCAGGGGATGACTCGCATGCCTCCCAGTGCGGCAGCGCCTCGCGCGGGAGGGGGCGGGGGCGGAGGGCATGCACATTAGCTGAGTGAGATTGACGGCAAGACATTGATCCGCTTTATCTACTTTCTACTTTCAGACATTCTACTCTCTCTGGCGCGAAGCGCCAGCAAGGCCCCTTCCCTCACCAGGTGTACGCCGCAGTCGGCTCTGGAGCGCTCAGATAGCGGGTGAACCAATCGCTCGCGAGTCGGGCGACGGCTTCGAGCGCGCCCGGCTCCTCGAACAGATGCGTCGCGTTCGGCACGATCGTGAGCTCCTTGGGCGCCTGGAGTTGTCGCAGGGCGCGCTGATTGAGCTCAATCACTCCCTCGTCAGCCCCGCCGACGATCAACAGGGTTGGCGCGTGGACGCGGGAGAGTGCCTTAGCAGCCAGGTCGGGACGTCCCCCGCGAGACACAACCGCTCGAACCGTGCCGGGCAGCGCGGCGGCGGCCTGCAGTGCGGCAGCCGCGCCCGTGCTTGCGCCGAAATAGCCGACCGGAAGGTTCGCGACGGCTCGCTGCCGACGAACCCAGTCCGTCGCCGCTTCGAGCCGCACCGCGAGCAGCTCGATGTTGAATCGCAGGAGACGGGTCACCACGTCTTCCCGTTCCTCGAGCGGTGTCAACAAGTCGAGCAGCAGTGTCGCGAAACCACTTTCCTGGAGCACCCGAGCTACGTATTGATTGCGAGGCGAGTGGCGGCTACTGCCACTGCCGTGCGCGAACACGACAGTACCACTCACGGGGCGCGGGACCGCCAAATCGCCGTGCAGCGTGATCCCATCGATCGGGATCTGCACCGGCTGCTCGTGAATGACCACGCTTGACTCATGGTGCAGCATCGCTCCTCCTTTTCTCGACTGCCTGCAAAATGCCCACGGACGGTCCTCGTGCCCATCAGCTTTGTCTCTAGCGCTACGACGGTATTCCCCTACAGGCTTGCAAGTGATTCCCAACAGCCAGTGCCCCTTCGGGACGATGCCTTGCCGCTTGGGGCGTGTTGGCAGCGCTCGTAAATCGTTGGTTCGCTGCCGGGCTCGCGCCGAAAGGGCTGAATGCCACGGCGCATCGGTTACGGTTTGAGGAGGCTCAGGAAGAAGAGCCCACCGGCGATCGCCACGATCATAGGGCCGGAGGGTCTGTGTGTCGCCGCGGCGATCCACGCCCCGGACAGCGTGGCGACCAGCGCGGCCCCGACCGCCACGATGAACATCGTGTCGATATTGCGAGTCAGGCGCTTCGCAAGCGTGGCAGGAATGATGATGAGTGATCCCATGAGCAGCACCCCGAGGTAGCGCATCCCAAGCGCCACGGTGACCGCAAAGGCGAGCAGGAACGCGAGATCGAGGGCTCTGACGCGCACGCGCGACGCCGTGGCGAGGTCGGCCGAAACCAAGGACAGGAGCAGGCGATCTCGAGTCCTGATCGTAAAACCGACGACGGACAGCGCGGCAATCGCCCCAAACACCGCCTCGCCGCTCGTGAGGCGTGTCGGCGCTCCAAACAACGCGTCGATGAGTGCTTCGCCCGTTGCCGTGAGAGCCCCGATCGCCAGGGCAACCGAGAAGACGACCCCCGTAACCGCCTCGGTCGACAGTCGGGTCTCGCTCTCGATGGCCCAGATCAGCACGCTGCCAGCGACCAACGCGGCGAGCGCGCCAATCAAGGGATTGATCTTGAGCAGGAGTGCGAGGCCGATCCCCGGCAGCGCGACGTGAGAGAAAGCATCAGCGGCCAACGTCATCTTCCGCATGACGGCAAAGCAACCCACGAGACCCGCTGCGACTGCCATCGCAGCGCAGACGAGCAGCACCCTAATGTCCACCATCATCATGTAGGTGGAAGCGGAGCGGCTCACCGTACAACTCCCCCAATCGTTCCGGCGCCAGAGCGATATCGGGTACTCCAACCCACGCGTGGTGCCGCGCGAGACAAAGCACCAGCGACGCATAGCGATGCACAACGCTCAGGTCGTGCGAGACGAGCAGCGTCGTGACGTGCTCCTCTAGACGCAATCTCCGAAGCGCGGTGTTCAGCGCCTCTTGACCCGGCGCATCGACGCCGGCGGCAGGCTCGTCAAGCAGCAGGACGGTTGGGCTTCCAATCAGCGCGCATGCGACCAGTAGGCGCTGGAATTGCCCCCCGGACATGCTGCCGATGGGATGCTGCAGCACCTCGAGTGACAGGTCCACTCGCTTCAGCGCACGCGGTATCTCCTCGGACCTGGCGTGATCGACCGCGGCTTTCGCTCTAAGCAAATCTCGTCCGCTCACCGGTAAATCGCGCTCGATGTCGAGCTTCTGCGGTACGTAGCCCAGTCGTGTCCCCTGCGCCCATCGAATGGTTCCCTCGTATGGCAAGGCTCCAATGAGTGCCCGCAGCAGCACGGTCTTCCCGGAGCCATTCGGACCGATAATCGCCAAGGTGTCGCCTCGGCCGACGGCGAAACTAATGTCAGACAGAATTGGGCTGCGTCCGAGGGCGACCGTGAGATGGCTCACTTCGAGGACGGGTGCCGAGATCCGGACTCCGGGCTCCGGGTTCTGGGGTCCGTCAATCGCGCGCCCCGCCAGCGCCGAATCGTAACGCGATTGTTGGGACGGGCCGGCTCCGTCGCTGCGCATCTCGTCGCCATCATCCATTCGTGAATGATTCACGGGCTGAGGGAGGGCGGCAATGACTTGCGCCCCTCAGCGAGCGAGCGGCACCCAGGTCGCACCTTCCTTGACGTACTGCCTTTTGACTGCGGCCCAAGCCACCCGGTGTGCGCGCGGCTCATCCTCACCGTATTCATCCCACGCGTGATTGAACGCCTCACGATAGATGCCCTGCGCGTGGGACGGCAACGCGGAGCGAACAGGCGATGGCAACTCATCATTCGCGAGATACGGCATGCTGGCCCCCGAGATTGGTTCTCCAACGTCCACCGTCCAGTGTCCAGCGTCACGTCATGGTCGGCATTCCATTGTGCGGCCCATGGCAACGCCAGCTCTTTCCTTCTCACGTCCCTCGCTGGACAACGTCCTGTACCGTGCGGAGAGCGCGTGCTTCACGCAGTATCTCCACGACTTCGCTGTCTTCGGTTTGGCTGAAATCTCGGTAATACATTCCCACGGCCCAGAATGGGTGAGGCATTGCGAGGCACACAAGCGCATTGGCTTCCGCCTCCAAGGCCGCGCAGGCTTCCTGGGAACCTACCGGAACCGCCACGACAACCCGAGCTGGGTGATGCGCGCGAACAGCGCGGACGGCAGCGATCATTGTCGCACCGGTCGCCAAGCCGTCGTCCGTGAGAATCACGGTCCGACCTTCGAGACTCACAGGACTTGTGCCGTCACGCAAGCGCGCGGCCAACAGCTTTCCCTCGGCCATGCGAGTGCGCACCACCGAATCGATATATGCGCGCGAGACGCCGAGCTCGCGAATCACCTGCATGTTGAAATAGATGCCGCCGTCCGCGGTGACAGCGCCGATCGCAAGCTCATTCGACATGGGCGAGCCTAGCTTGCGCACGACCACTACGTCAAGCTCAGCTCCGAGCTCGCGGGCGACCGCAGCAGCGACAGGTACGCCGCCTCGCGCCAGCCCAAGAACGATCGGGTGCGTCCGTCGATATTTCGCGAGAACGGCACCCAAGTGGGTCCCAGCATTGTCGCGATCTCGGAACAGTCGCGCCAGTCCATCGACTTCGTCTCCGAATTGGACAACCATGGGCATGGCACTCATAGATCCTCCCCAGCGCGCTAATGCGCCCGAACCCACTCACCCCTCGTAATTGGACGGGGCCGAGTCTGCGTATCTCATCCTTGCCCGGCCCCGCCGACTACTCCGCCGCGCTCAGCGCGACGCTTTCGACTTGATCAGACGACTACTTCGCTTCGGTGACTGGGATCGTTTTGGCTTCCACCTTTGGCACTGCTGCCTTGGGTACTTCGACCTTCAACACGCCGTCGGTAACAGTTGCCGCGATCTTGTCAGCATTGACCTCGGTCGGGAACGCGAACACTCGCTCGAAATAGCCGTACGACCGCTCGAAGGTGTAGAAGCGCGCCTCCTCCTGCTTCACCTCCTCCTTCTTCTCTCCACTGACTGTGAGCACGCCGTCGGCGAACTCGATTTTCATGTCCTCCTTCTTCAAGCCTGGTACTTCCGCCGTGATCAGGTACTTGTCATTCACCTCCGTCATCTCGACGAGCGGCGCCCAAGAGAGGGCCTTCTCAGGTGACGTGAACGAGAAGACGGGCGCGAAGAGCCGGCCGAACGGGAAATGAAACAGTCCGGGTGCCTCCGCCAGGAACCGGTCGACCTCGCGGTCAAACTTCATTGGTGCACGCTGAATCTTGATGCTGGTCATAACGCCTCCTGCGACTTGTACGAATTCCTTTACGTCGATCCACGGTGAGGAATCGTTCACCGCGATGCGATAGTACGCCCTTTCGCATCGACAAACAGTCGGGGAGGTCCCGTCGCCGCGTCCGGTTTTGCCTCTCATCAATGAGCGCGCTCCCGCGCGCGCCTTCAGGAACTCGTCGCGTCGGGGCGTCCCTGACTGTGCGTCAGGCAACACCTGATGCCTCGATCGAGGTTCGGCATGCAGGCTGTACACAGTACGTGCCGACGTCACGAGGTTGCGAGAAGGTTGATGCAGCAGACGGGATTACCAGTGCGGGCCGCGACGGAAAACGACTCCTTGAGCAAAGAACCACAATCAGGCAGTTCTCCAGTTGCCGATCGGTCTGGGGCGGCCGTGGGGTCCGGTCATCATGCAGTGATCGCGGTGACGATTGGCGACGCGCATGGTTCCGGTGCCCTTCGAGTTGCTCGAGCGCTTGTGACACGGTTCGGCTCCGAAGCACTGAATTTGCCAGCGACTACTTTTCCGTCGGCTGTTGGCAGGCAGGCTGATAGCCGTGGACGCGCCATTGTCGTGCTACCATCCCCCGATGCTGCATCCGGTGAGCGACGGACCTACGCCGATCGCGCCTGTCGAGTCGCCGTCTCAACGCGACACCCTGTGCTACTCGTCCCGGAAGCTGCCGTGTGGCCTCCACGCCGATGCGTCGCGGCAGTGGACTTCGGCCAATCGAGCATCGCGGCCGCAATGGCGGCCGTCGAGCTGCTCGAGGCGCCTGCCGAGCTCGTGCTAGTGTTTGTGCACCAGGGAGATGACGAGGCTCGCGAAGCCGACTCGGTGCCGCGACACGTGCGCCTATTGCTCGAAGCCTTAACGCATACCTTTGTCGCTCCAGCTGGCGTCGCCGCGACGTCCATAGTCTTGACGGGCGCCAGGATCCCTGCCCTGTTACAGTTTACCCGGCGTAACGGTGCCGATCTCTTCTCCCTCGGCCGGCAAGGACGATCCTCATCGGTGGGCATTGCCACGACGCCCGTCGGGCCCACGGTGCGTGGATTGCTAGAGACAGCAACGTGCAGCGCGCTCATTCTCGAGCGCGCCGTGAGCACTGTCGCCTTGTGCGGACGGTGTCGCAATCGCGGAAGCTCCGTTGGGCTCCCGCCGGGCGGCGCTTTGCCAGTCGGTTCACGCACGGCTCACGACGAGTCGGCCTGGCGCCCAGCGAGACTGGGGCACAGTGACGAGCGGGTGGTCCACGAAGGTCTCCAATTCAGTGTCATTTTGCGTACCATGGTGACGGAAGCCTAGAATCCATTGCTGGATGCGGGGTCGTGTTCGTGACTTCCCGCAACGAAGACTCTCGCTTGCCTCGCGGTTGCCGCCCGTCACATGATGGCCCAGGGTGATCACCCAACGCACAGCTCGCTAGGGCCGTGGTGCAGGGTGCCGGCTTCCAATCTCGGTGCACCCGATGGAACCCATGACGACAGAGCCGGCCTGGCAACTCAGCGACGAAGGTTCCCGGGCGGCAAAACTGACGGACGTGGCAGCGCAGGCTGCGTTCACGCAGCTCCGGCATCCGATGTATCTACTCTCGCGGGATGGGGTGATTGTCGCCGCTAATCCGGCTGGGCTGCAGTTTGCGTCAAAGGCAGACATGCCAGTCGTGGGTCAACGCCTCTGGGACGTCGTGGCGAGGGTCGGATCGCAAGACGACGCGGCATGGTTCCGGCAGGCAATCGGTGAGGCGAACACCGGCGCTCACGGTCTCCTTACGCATGAAGTAGAGGAGCCGACGCGCGAGGGGACGTCTGCATGGTCAATTCGGAGGCTCGAGGGATCTCAGAACGGCGGCGTGGCGCTGGTTGCGGAGGCGCGAGACGTTACCGAAGAACGCCGCGCGGTGGTCCAGGGCCGGCTGTTTTCGGATCTCGCACTCGCCCTCGGACAGACAGACTCTCTGGAGCTCGCCTTGACGGCTGCCCTCCAGACCATGTGCACCGCCGGGGGTTGGTCGCTCGGTGAAGCGTGGGTGCCCTCGCTCGTTGCTGGGAACGAACAGCGGCTGATCCGCGCAGCTGTTTGGGCTGTACCCGATCGCCGGCTGCAGACCTTCATTGCCCAAGGCTCGGGCTTTCGATTCCAAGAGGGAGAGGGTTTGCCAGGGACGGCCTGGCTGCGGCATGAGCCCGTCTGGGCAAGCCCGCTCGTCGCCTCGCAGGAGTTCACGCGGGCCTCTTTGGCTGGCCAGGTGGGGCTGCGGGCAGCGGTCGCCATTCCGGTGATGGCTCGGGGAGAGGTGGTCGCAGTATTGAGTTGCTACATGGGCGATGTCCGCAACCCTTACGGCCGTCTCGCGCAGGCCGCGGCTGGCGTCGCTGCGCAACTCGGTCCGTTGTTGCTGCAAAAGAAGGCGGAGGAGGCGCATCGCAATGCGGAGGCGCAGCTCGCGGGCACGATCGCTATCGCAACGGATGCGATCATCTCGATCGATGAGGCACAGCGAATTACCCTGTTCAACTGGGGGGCTGAGCGCATCTTCGGGTACGCGGCGGACGAAGCGATCGGGGAGCCGCTCGACTTGCTGCTACCGGAACACCTGCGCCGGCATCACGCCACCGACATCGCGGAGTTTGCCAGGTCCGCGCAGACAGCCCGACGCATGGGCGAACGGTCGACGATCCTGGGACGGCGCAAGAACGGTGAGACCTTCCCGGCCGAAGCCTCGATCTCACGGTATATGAGTGGAGGGCAGTGGACATTCACGGTCATGTTGCGAGATATCACCGACCGGCGACGCACCGAAGACGGACTTCGGTTTCTCGCCGAGATCGGAAGCCTGCTTGGCGATTTGATTCAGGACCAGACCATTCTGCAGCGGGTTGCCGAACGAGCGGTGCCGACGCTGGGCGATGTGTGTGTCATTGACCTGGTTGAGAACGAGCTGCTACTCACGGCAGCGGTCGCTGCACGCGACATCGACATGACGCGCTCGATGCAACGCATTCGCGATGAGCGGCCGCTGAAGTGGGATGACCGTTCGCCGACGATGGACGCCATGCGGACGCGACAGACGCTGCTCCTAGCGGACGGCATTGGCAGCTGGGCTGGGCTGGCCGAGCGTCCAGATTACCAGCGGGTGCTCTCCCCGCTCGATCTCGGGTCGATCCTCGTAGTCCCCCTCGTGGCACACGAACGAGTGCTCGGCGCATTCAGTCTCGCGATGCAGGCGGGGGGTCGCCATCACGACGAGACCTACCGCGTGCTGGCGGAGGAATCTGCTGTCCGCATCGCGCTTGCCGTCGACAGTGCGATGCTCTATCAGCGGACCCGCCAAGCTGTCGGAGCGCGCGACGAGACCCTTGCAGTCGTGTCGCATGATTTGCGCAATCCGTTGAGCGCGATCAGGATGTATATGAGCGCGCTGCGGGATGATCCTCCTCCGAGTCCGGAAAGCGTGCGGGAGCTCCTGGAGCTCGTGCAGGAGTCGACGATGCTCATGTCGCGCATCATCGAGGATCTGCTCGACGTCGCAAGCATCGACGGCGGACGATTGTCGCTCGACCGAAAGGTGCAGCCGCTTCAGCCCCTGCTGGAGCAAGTCGAAGGCATGTTTCGTGGAGCTGCCGACGAACGGGGGATCGCGCTCGTGCTCGAGCGCCGTGCGCTCGACCGACTTCCGATGGTGGATGTGGATCGAGACCGCATCGTGCAGGTACTCGGTAACCTGGTCAATAATGCGTTGAAGTTCACTGAGGCTGGCGGAATCGTGACCGTGAGCGCTGCGCAGGCGGGCGACAAAGTAGCGATCACGGTTACCGATACGGGTATGGGGATCGCGCCTGACGATCTCGCGCATGTCTTCGATCGGTTCTGGCACGGTCGCCGCCGGACCAAGATTCGCTCCACCGGGTTGGGTTTGGCGATTGCACGCGGAATCATTCAGGCCCACGGTGGTCGCATCTCGGTCGAAAGCACGCTCGGTCGTGGCAGTACGTTTGCCATTCGAGCTACCGGCTGCTGCAGAGGGTTAGCACAACAGCCGGGGTTCTGGACCGAGGAAACATCCATACCGACGACGAACGGGGCAGCTGCAGGTCGATCGCATTGCCTGTCCTCGTTCGCCCGACACCGTCTGGGTGAAATTCCCGGCAGCGGGTGGTTTAGTGGTGCAGTATCGTGCACCAGCCAGGACGGAAGTATGGGACATTCGTGAGGGTCTGCGCGATCTGTCCAATGTAGTGAGGTGCTCCCTTGGTAGAGGCGTCGGCGCGTTGAAGGAGTCCCGATGAGCGACAGAATACGTTCCCAGTGGCTGGGCCCCGCGAGCCGGACAGCGCACCTACTGTTAGTGAGTGTCCTGGTGCTGGTGGGTTTTGCGCCAAGTGGGAGTGCTCAGAGTGTGCATCAGTGGACCGAGATCGACTCGCGGGGAACCGCCGTCGACTGGCACACGCTTGAACGGACCGAGATCAACTCCTCGAATCCGACGTTGACAGTCTGGGCGAGGACGGTTCAAGGGGGGGACACGGTGGCTGTGCAAGTCGCCGTCCGGTGTGTGCTGCGGCATACCGCCGTCATCGAAGTGCAGCGAACCCACCCAAACGGCACGACGGAAACGCGCGGACCCATTGCGCTGTCCAGCCTCGAATGGCTGGACCCGCCGCCACTGAGCTATCTCACGAGCGTTTCGCGTTCGGTGTGCTTGCGTACGCAGCAAGAGCGCCCTCGACCCTGCTGATCCGGTTATGGTAGCTATCATGCCCGACGGCGCACGCCGTTCTGCGGTCGACGGCCGACGACGCCTCGTGTTCTCGTTGCAGCAGGCGTACACCGCGCATCGGTTTGACTCGTCGTCTCTTCGGGCTGCGGTTGGCGAGTTCGCTCGCAATGCACGACACCGCGGGTTGGATCTGAAATGGGCTTTGGACGCGGTGCAAGACGTAATCGACGCGAGCGTATTCCCCGCCTTGAACGACGCGCAACGGCGCGCATTCTCAGAGCCGGTGGAGTGCATGGTGGAAGACGCCTACAACCAGTGTCACGAAGGAATCGCGCCTCGCACGTTCCTGACGCCGGCTCAGACACCAGCGGAGCCGTCAGCCTCAACAGACGGTGCTAGTGCTCGAGCGCCGCTAACACCGCGTCGGGCGTCATTGGCAGGCGTCTGACGCGCGCACCGCAGGCATCGAAGATCGCGTTCGCGATCGCAGGGGCAACGGGTACCGCGGGCGGCTCACCCAATCCGGACAATGGTGTCGAGTCATCACCCGTAAACACGACGTCAATGGAACGAGGCGCCTCGAGGCACGTCGCGATCGGGTAGTCAGCCCATGTCGTTCCGGTGACCTCGCCCTCTCGATGGGGTAATTCCTCGAGCAGTGCCCAGCTTGCCGCCATTTGAACCGCGCCTTCGACCTGGTTGCGAGCGCCGTTTGGATGTACCACGTGTCCAGGGTCGACCGCACACCATACGCGATGGACCTGCACCTTTCCGTCCGCCGAGACGACCACTTCGACGACTTCTGCGACGTACGTGTTCCGATAGACCACGCACGCCACACCGATTCCACGTCCGCGCACGCCTGTCTGCCAGTCGCTGCGGTTTCGAACGGTCGTCAACACTCGCCGGAGCCGCGTGTCTGAGCTGTGCGCGAGCCGGAACGCAATTGGATCTTGCCCCGCGCGATGGGCTAGCTCGTCGATGAACGATTCGGTCGCGAAGGTGTTGGGCGATGCGCCCAGCGAACGGAGTGCACCGGTCCGAACCTTGGCAGGCACGACCTGTAGGGTGATCATGGCGCGCGGTATCTCATACGGAGGAATGCCGTTCCGACCCGCCATCATCGCGGCCATCTGCTCCGGCGACCCCCATTCGCCACCTTGCGCAACGGGGTGACTTTTGGCGGACGAGCCGCCGGGAGGTCGTTGGCCGGCTCCGTCGTAGGCGTACGGGTTGGTTCGAATCGCTGCGCACCACGCCGCGATTCGGCCGCTCGCGTCCAGCGCTGCTTCCAGATCGGCGTGCATTTCGGGGCGATGCGGAGCCGCTCGCATCTCGTCAACCCGTCTCCACTGGACATGAACGGGACGGCCGACAGCCTTGGAGAGTCGCGCCGCTTCGATCGCGGCATCGCTCGCGCCATGCCGGCCGAATCCACCACTCATCGCCTTCGGCTTAAAGTGCACCTGCTCTGCCGAAAGGCCCGCGATATGTGCGACAATCTCACGAAGTCGAAAGGGCACTTGCGTCGTTGCATAGATCGTCGCGCCGTCTGGCCGCACGTCCGCGATGCCGACGCTGGGCCCCAGCGGCTGCGCCGCGACGTGTGGCGTGAAATAGTGTGCCTCAGCGCGCACCGGGGCTGACTGTAACGAGGCGTGGACCTCGCTGTCGTTTCGCAATGCGACGTGTATCGTCGGCGACGCGGCGGCAACAGGCGGGCTCCACACCGGCTTCAGAGCGTCCAGCGCCGCGAACGCCTGAGACTGTCGCTCGGTGACCACTCCGGTACACCCTGGTTCCTGGACGATGGCGACCACGCCGGGCATGGCGAGCGCCGCCTCGCGGTCGATGCGCAGCAACGTCGCGCCGTAGGTCGCCGGATGGAGGACCGCCCCGTGCAACACACCCGGCAACACCATATCGCCTGCAAACTCGAGCTTCCCCGTCACGACGGACACGCCATCCGCTGGCGGCCCGTCCGGACAAGTCGGCGTCGGCGAGGTGAGCGCGATCGCCTCGGGAATCGCGCCAATGATCGGTGCATCTGCGACGAGCTCGGCGAAGCTCATGGCACGTCCATCCCCCGAGTGCCGCACCATGCCGTCGACGATCTCGAGACATGTCACGGGCGATGCCCACCGCTGGGCCGCACGCGCCAGGAGCTCGCCGCGCGCGTACGCGGCTGCTTGGCGCAACTCACGTCCGTCCATTTCGACTGACATGCTGCCGAACGTGCCCATATCCCATGGCGTCACATCCGTGTCACCCAGTACGACCCGGATCCGCGTATGGGCAATCCCAAGCTCCTCGGCAACGATACGTGGATAGGCGGCGCGGAGTCCTTGCCCGTACTCCATTTTGCCAGAAAGCGCTGTGACGGTCCCGTCACGCTCGAATCGCAGGCGTTCCTCTACTCGCGGCATTGCGACGCTCGGTGAACGGCCCGGACAGCCCGCAGATACACGCCGCAGCGACACAGAATGCGGTGCGAGAGCACCCCGTATCTCCTCTTCGTCCGGTGTCGGGGATCGCTGCAGCAAGGCAACGGTGGCCAGAATCATCCCGCTCGTGCAGTACCCGCATTGCCAGGCGCCCTCGTCGAGAAATGCACGCTGTACGGGATGGAGCTCATCGCCCACCGCAAGGCCTTCGATAGTCAGAACCGTGTGGCCCACGACCTCCTCGACTGTCAGCCGACAGGCGGGCACTGGTTCTCCGTCCAGAAGTATGACGCAAGCACCACACATGCCGTGGCCGCAGCCGAAACGCGCGCCAATGAGCCGGAGCTCCTCTCGCAAGACGGTGAGGAGACTCGCACTTGCGGGGCTGGCTATCGTGCACCGCCAATGGTTGATGTCGAGCAAGAGCTGCGGCAGCGGCATTGGTGGCGCGGTGGTCGGCATCAATGTGTGAGTTGGAGCTGCGGATCCACGCCCGCTAGGTCAGCGCGGCGACCGAGCGGAACCTGACCAGGGCCAGCGCGAAGAAGATCGCGCCGATCCCGGCAACGGCCAGGTACTCGGGCCAGACAACAGCGAATCCGGCGCCCCGATAGAGAATGGCTTGAGCGAAGGACACGAAGTGCGTGGATGGCGACACCGACATAATGTGTTGGAGGACGGGTGGCATGCTTTCCAGGGGCGTATTGCTTCCCGAAAGCATGTTCATCGGCATCGCGACCAGCATATAGAGCAACCCGAGTTGCGGCATAGACCGGGCGAGGGTTGCGAGGAAGATACCGATCGCCGTCGCGAAGAAGAGATAGAGCGCAACGCCACCCATGAAGAGCGGCACGGATCCGGCGACTGGGATCGCGAGCAGTGTCCGCACGACCACGGCAAGGGAGAGGCCGACGGCAACCGTGATGACGAGTCCATTGGCCCAGACTTTCGCCATCGCGATCTCGAATGGGCGCACCGGCATGACGAGCAAGTGATCCATGGTCCCGTGCTCGCGTTCTCGCACAACGGCCGCACCAGCCAGGATGATGGCGAGCATCGTGACGCTATTGATGATGCCCATGACGCTCGTGAACCAGGCGGTGACCAGATTGGGGTTGTAGGCAACCCGAACGGCAAGCGTGACCGGGCTCATCGGGATGCCTTCCGATCGGGAGAGAAACACGCCTTCGTTGCGACTGACGAAATTGTTGATCTCGGTCGTGAGGATCTGGTCGATGTACCCCGACCCAAGCCCCGCCTGCACCATCGCGGTGGCGTCAATGTTCACCTGCACTGCGGGCGCATGACCGCCGAGTACATCGCGCTCGAAATGCGGCGGGATGTCCAGGATGAAAGTGTACCGGCCAACATCCATAAGCCGGTCGACATCGGCAGCGTTCACCGGCTCCGGTATCTTGAAGTACGGTGGCAGCAGACCTGAGACCATTTGTCGCGAGAGGCCTGAATGATCCTCATCCACCACGCCCACTGATGCGTTGTGCAGCTCCTGCGAGTTGCTTTGGGACTGCGAGTACACGGCAAGCGAGAACGAGTAGATTACGAGCGTCAGCAGCACCGCGTCGTGAAAGAAGCTCCGCAGCTCCTTGACTCCGAGCCAGAAGATGGTGGAAAGGCTGCGCATGACCGTTACGCTTGCTGCTTCCGCAACAGCAGGAAGGACAACAGCGTATAGGCCGGCACGAAGAGAGCGACGGCCATGACGTATAGGTACAGGTCGCGAAATCCGAGCGCTTTCGTGAAGGTGCCGACGCTGATACGGAGGAAATACGTCATGGGAAATGCTTTCCCCATAAACGCAGGCAGCCCTGTGAGAGATGAGACCGGAGTCATCATTCCGGAGAACTGTGTGGCCGGCAACACAGTGAGGATCGCGGTGCCGAAGAGAGCCGCAATCTGGGTTTGAGTGAAGGACGAGATCACCATCCCGTACCCCGTGGTGGCCATGACGTACACGGTGACGCCGATCAGCAGCGTCAGCAAGCTGCCCTTAAGTGGCACCTTGAAGACGAACTCTGCCAACATCATGAGCACGGCAAAGTTGAGCAGCGAGAGCACAACATAGGGAAGCTGCTTGCCGGTGAGAAACTCGAACCGAGTCACCGGCGTCACATAGAGGTTCGTGATCGAACCGAGCTCTTTTTCACGCACCACCGCGAGCGCCATGAGAATGGCAGGTATGAGCGCGAGCAAGAGCGCGATAGTGCCTGGCACCATCGCGTAAATGCTGTCAAAGTCTTGGTTATAGCGAAATCGCTCCTCGAGCGTTGCTGGCGGAACCACACTATCCCCACTGGTTCGCTGTTGCCAATCGGTGAGAAACTGCGCGTGCGCCGCCTGGAAATATCCGCGAATGGTCGCCGCTCGAAACGGCATCGCCCCATCGATCCACGCCCCGACTTCGGTTGGCGTGCCGCGCTCGAGATCGCGGCCGAAGTTGGGCGGGATCTCGATAGCGGCCTTGATCGCGCCTGTCGTGAGGCGACGCTCGAGATCCGCCTCGTCGGTCAGCAGGGGCTTTTCGGCGAAATACGAGGACCCCCGCAGCTCTTCGAGATACGCGACGCTCTCAGCCGAGCGGTCGTAGTCGAGGACGGCGAACGACAAGTTATTGACGTCCGTGGAAATGCCGGCTCCGAATATGGACATCAGCAGCGCCGTGCCGAAGATCGCAAAACCGAGTCGAATCGGGTCGCGTCGAAGCTCGAGTGTCTCGCGGCGGGTATAGGCGTAGAGTCGTCTCAGACTGAACGGCGCAGGCGCTCGGCGCTGGGACGCTCGCTTCCCAAGCGCGGGCGGGCGCGGGCCCGCAGCGGGCGACGCAGGCGTCGCCCCTCCTTGCTCGAGGTAGCTAATGAACGCGGCTTCGAGCGTGTCGACCCCTTGAGCTCGCTCCAGTCCTGTCGGCGAGTCGACTGCCAACACACGGCCAGCAGCCATGAGCGCGACGCGATCGCATCGTGCGGCCTCGTTCATAAAGTGGGTGGACACGAAGATCGTCACCCCTTGGGCGCGCGAGAGCTCGATCAGCAAGCGCCAAAACGCATCGCGCGCCAAGGGGTCGACCCCGGACGTCGGCTCGTCCAGGATGAGCATTTCTGGGCGGTGCACCACCGCCACCGCGAGTGAGAGGCGCTGTCGGATGCCGAGTGGGATGTCGGCGGCGCCCTGGTCGGCGTAGGGTCCGAGCCCAAACTGTTCGAGGAGCTCGCGTACACGGCCCGGGATGGCGGCACTCGGGAGATGGAACAACCGGGCGTGCAGCGTGAGATTCTGGCGAACGGTGAGCTCGGTGTACAGCGAGAAGGATTGCGACATGTAGCCAACCCGTCTTCGGGCGTCCATCGCATTCGCCGTCACGCGCGCGCCGAATAACAGAGCCTCTCCGCTTGTCGACGGCAGGAGACCGGTCAGCATTCGCATCGTCGTCGTCTTCCCGCAGCCGTTTGCACCGACGAAGCCGAAGATCTCGCCGCGCTCGATCGTGAAACTCACGTGATCGACCGCCGTGAAGTCACCGAATCGGCGAGTGAGGTCGCGGGCGACGATCACTGGAGGTTCGGAGGTCGGCGCTCGGCTGGGCACGGTCAAAACCGTGTGGCCGGCTCGACGAGCTTCCGGCAATAACGCGATGAACGTTTCCTCGAGTGAGTCAGCGCCCGTTCGTGCCTTGAGCGACAGCGGCGCACCGGTGGCCAGGATGTGACCACCGTCGAGCGCCGCAAGCCAATCAAACTGGTCAGCCTCTTCCATATACGCGGTGGCGACAATCACGCTCATGCCGGGCTGCCGCGCACGCATGCGCGCAATGAGCTCCCAGAACTGTCGGCGTGACAGCGGATCGACGCCGGTGGTGGGTTCATCGAGGATCAGCAGTTCCGGGTCGTGGATCAGTGCGCAGCACAGTCCCAATTTCTGGCGCATCCCTCCCGACAGCTGCTTGACTGGTCGATCGGGGAAGTCTGCGAGACCAGTGCTGTCGAGCAGCTCGCGGATGCGCTCGCGCCGCGCTGCCGCTCCGTGCCCGAACAGCCGGCCGAAGAAGTCAATGTTCTCGGTGACACTGAGATCGGCGTACAGATTCTTGCCGAGTCCTTGCGGCATGTACGCAATGCGCGGACAGGCCGCGTCCCGGTGGCGCCGATCAGCCATGTCGCCGTCCAGGACGAACACGCGACCCTCCTGGATCCGGGTTGCGCCCGCCAGGAGTCCAAGGAGGGTCGACTTGCCCACGCCGTCCGGCCCGATCAATCCTGCCATGCGGCCGGCGGGGATGGTCACCGTTACGTCATCGAGTGCGGTCGTCGCGCCGTAGCGATGGGTGATCCGCTCGAGCCGAGCGACGGTGTCGCTCGGCATCAGGAAGTCGGTGCGGCCGCGACACGCCCACGGAGCGACGTCGGCCACGCGGTCGTCGCATCGACACGCACGTACCCCACGCCAGGCAGGCCAACTCGAACGCCGGCTTCATGCTCGTGCAAGTATGCCGAATCGATGCGGACTTTCACGCGAAACATGAGCTTATCGCGATCGCTCTGCGTCTCGACCGCCTTCGGCGTGAACTGCGCCTCGCTCGCGAGGTAGGACACGCGAGCGGGGATCGGGAAGTTGGGATAGGCGTCCAATACGATTCGCGAATCGGCGCCGAGCCGGATGCGGCCCGCGTCGTTCGTCGGCAGATAGATATCCATGTACACCGACGTCGCATCGAGCATCGTGAACACCTTACTCCCCGGGGCGAGCATCTCGCCAAGGTTGGCGATGCGGTATTGGATGCGACCGTCGCGGGGCGCGACGAGCGTGTTGTCTTCTATGTTCACGTCATCGAGCTCGACTACGTGAAGCGCGGCGCCGTGGGCTTGCTCCGCTTCGTGCAGCTTCGCGACTGCCGCGTTCAATGTGGCGACGTTCGCATCGTAGGTCTCTTGGCGCTGGTCGAAATCCTCCTGCGTGACGAAGTCCTTGTGCACGAGGTCCGCATACCGGTCCACCTCTTTTTTTGCGAGGGCAATTTGTGTTCGCTGCTGCGCAATGCCGGCCTGCATCTCATCGATGGCTCGAGCTGCTTGGACGAGGGATGCAGCAGCCGCCTTTCGCTGGGCCTCGAGATCGCGCGTGTCCATGCGGGCCACGACTTGACCCGCGTGCACGAGATCGCCCTCGTTCGCATAGAGCTCGACCAGGCGCTCATTGAACTTGGTCTGGATATCGATCTCGTCGGCCTCGAGGCGACCATTCCCGTAGACAATACCCGCCGGCAGTCGCGACTGTTGCCCTTGCCACCAACGCACGCCGGCGCGAATGACGAGCAGCGTCGCCAATAGCGCAGCCACCATCGGGAAGAGCTTTCGCAGCCTTCGCGGCCGGCGCGCCGGCGCCGCTTCCGAAGTCAGCTCCGGTGGTATGGCAGCGCGCTGTCCGTTCCCGCCGATCTCGGGCTGTACGGCAGGAGGCGGAGCGACGCGAAGGTCCGCGACTCGGTCGCCGACTGATCGTTCCGTCGGTGAATCCGTTGACGAAGCCCTGGGTGTGTTTGGGAGATCTATCAGCATCGGACACCCGGAAAGTCGTTGAGTGGGATCGTAGGAACTCGAAATGCTTCGTGCGGTGAAGCCTCCGGGAAGGTGCGTCCAGGCAAGGGGGGTGGGGATCGGGCACTCCGCGCGAACGCGTCAGGGTTTCGCCGACAAGGGCATAACCCCGCCAATTCAAGGGGTTAATGAGCCCGGTAGCGGCGGGCGACGCAGGCGTCGCCCTACACCGCAGTGCCGGCGGGCGACGCAGGGGTCGCCGCCATGCGGCGACCGTCGGATTCGGGGTTCTCCATAGGGTAGGCGCGCATCGCAGTCTCTACCTCAGCAATGCGTCGTTTCGTTCGCACCACCGCGTCAGCGTTGAGGCTGACGGATTCGATACCGCGCTCGACGAGGAATGCAGCGAAGTCAGGATAGTCCGACGGGGCTTGCCCACAGATCCCCACGGGACGGCCGGCTCGGTGCGCGGCTTCCAATAGGTGGGCGCACGCCCAGCGCACCGCGTCATTTCGCTCGTCGAAGAGCGCCGCAACCTGGGTCGAATCGCGGTCCACTCCGAGAATGAGCTGCGTCAGATCGTTGGATCCGATCGAGAAGCCGTCGAACAGTTCTGCGAACTGCTCTGCCAGGATCACATTCGACGGAATCTCGGCCATCACGTATACCTCGAGTCCGTTCACGCCACGTTCGAGCCCGCCCTCGCGCATCACGGCCAGCACATCTGCCCCCTCCCGTGGTGTTCGACAGAATGGGATCATCACCTTGAGGTTCGTGAGGCCAATGGTCTCACGCACGCGACGAACGGCTGCCACCTCGAGGAGGAAGCCTTCCTTATAGTCGGGGTGGTAGTACCGACTTGCACCGCGCCAGCCAAGCATCGGATTCTCTTCTGTCTTTTCGAACATCGCGCCCCCGATGAGGTGCGCGTACTCGTTCGTTTTGAAGTCCGAAAATCGCAAGATCACGGGGCGCGGGAAGAAGGCGGCGGCCAGCGTCGCAATGCCCTGCGCCAGCGTGTCCACGAAATACTCGCGTTTATCCGCATATCTGGCGGTCACCGCATCGACTTCCGTCTTCGCCGCCTGAGGAAGGCTCGTGTAACGGGTCAGCGCCAAGGGATGTACACGGACCCAGCTCGCGAAGATGAACTCCATCCGCGCCAGCCCCACGCCATCGTTGGGAAGAAGTGCCAGCTTGAATGCCTGCTCGGGATCGCCGACGTTGAGCATGACTTTCGTGCGAGTCTTCGGCAGCGTGGTGGGGTCAATGTCCTCGGTCCGGAACTCGAGGATCCCGTCGTAGACATACCCAATGTCGCCCTCCGCGCAGGAGACCGTCACCGCGCGACCTGTCGTTAACGTGCAAGTGCGCTCGCAGCACCGACGACCGCGGGGATGCCGAGCTCCCTCGCCACAATCGCGGCGTGGGAGGTGCGCCCACCCCGGGCCGTCACAACAGCACGCGCTTGCTTGAGGATGGGCTCCCAGTCCGGGTTTGTTGATTCAGTGACCAGGACTTCGCCCGGACGAAAGCTCTCCATTTGTGCCGGATCTTGAATGACACGGACATCGCCTGTGGCGACTTGCTCTCCGACTGCGAGCCCCTGGACCAGTACTGAGCTGCGCTGGGTCAACTCATAGAGCTTGATCGTTGGCGAGCGCTTCGCGCTGTGCACGGTCTCGGGTCGGGCCTGCACAAGGTAGAGCGAGCCGTCGGGGCCGTCCTTCGCAAATTCCAGATCCATGGGTGTTGGTTGGCCCCGTGCGCGGGTGTAGTGGTCCTCGACCGCGAGTGCCCACTGCGCAAGTTGCAGCACCTCGTCGTCCGAGAGTGCGAGGCGATCCCGGTCGGCGGCGGACACCGGCACGTTCTCATGCTCGCGCGTCGCGGGATCGTACACGAGGCGGAGCTCCTTACTGCCTACGGTGCGTCGGAGGATCGGCCGATAGCCCGCGCGCAGCGTCGGCTTGTGCACGTAATACTCATCGGGCCGAACTCGGCCCTGGACGATATTCTCGCCGAGTCCGTAGATGGCGTCGATCTGTACGACGTCCCGAAAACCCGTCTCGGTATCGAGCGTGAAGATCACCCCAGAGACCGCCGCGTCGCTTCGCAGCATCCGCTGGATGCCGACCGATAGGCCAACGTGTTCCTCCGAGAACCCCATGTCGCGCCGGTATCGAATCGCGCGCGGTGTGTAGAGGCTCGCGAAACATCGTTTCACGCTCACGAGCAGCTCATCTTCGCCACGGACGTTCAAATAGGTCTCGTGCGCGCCGGCAAAGCTGGCGCCGGGCAGGTCTTCCGTCGTGGCGGACGAGCGGACAGCAACCTGTAGATCTGACGAGGCAGAGCGGCGGGCCAACTCTCGATAGCAATCACGGATCTCCGCCTCCAGATCGGCGGGCAGCCGGCCCGACATCATGAGCGCTCGCGCGGCACGACTGCACTCTTCGAGAGCGGACACATCGCTGCCTGCGCGCGTTAGTGCCGTTGCGATCGGGGCCTCGAGGCCGTTTGCACGCACGAAGTAACGGAACGCGTCGACGGTGACGGCGAATCCGTCCGGAACCGGAACCCCCGCTCTGTGCAATTCGGTCAGCATCTCCCCAAGAGAGGCGTTCTTGCCGCCGACCAGCGCGACGTCACCAATACCGACCTCCGTAAACCAGCGCATCCATTGCATTGATCTACCCTCTCGGCGAAAATCCCGTATCTCATGAAGATTGGTTCGCTACCCAAACGATCACTGGCACGACCGGGATGCGGGGTCAGGCACCGTGCCGTCCGCGTGTCGGAAAAGCCGATCGGTAGTCGTCGGCCTTTACCTGACAGCGGAGAGCGCGGTCCGCCGACTGCCGCCAATGCTGTAGAGGGGCATCGTACATCTCGAATGCGCGCCGGCCGGTCGACCGATCCCGGGCCAGTGAGTTGAATGCAGCACAGAGCCGCTCGGGAGGAGTAATGACGCAACCGGGTGCAGTCGTGCGCGTGGCGGTCGTCACAAGTGGTGGCGATGCGCCGGGGCTTAACGCTGCCATCCGAGCCGTCGTTCGGACCGGGGTTGCGCGCGGTTGGGCAATGGTGGGCGTCCGTCATGGCTACGCGGGCCTCTCGGAGGGCGACTTTGTGTCCCTCGGCACACGCAATGTCGGCGGCATCATCCAGCGTGGCGGGACGATACTCGGCAGTCGTCGCTGGGCAGCGTTCAAGGAAGCGCGCGCCCAGGACGACGCGATCGAGTTTCTCGAGACACGCCGCGTCAATGCGCTCGTCGTCATCGGTGGCGACGGCTCTCAAGCGGGGGCGCTGGCGCTGGCGAAGAAAGGCGTCTCCGTGGTGGGCATTGCATCGACAATCGACAACGACCTGGTCGGGTCGGATATCACGATCGGTGTCGACACCGCGCTCAATGTCGCGCTCGAAGCCATCGACCGGATCAAGGTGATGGCCTCGTCGCACGAGCGCGCGTTCCTCATCGAGGTAATGGGACGCGCGTGTGGATATCTCGCACTGATGGCTGGTATCGCGGGCGGAGCCGAAGCGATCGTGCTGCCCGAGCAGAATGTCGACCCTGAAGAGATCGCTTCAGAACTTCGCGCTGCGTATACAATGGGCAAAGCGCACGCAATCGCCGTCGTCGCTGAGGGCGCGCGGTACAACGCGGAGGGACTGACGAGATATTTTCACGAGCACCGCGAGCGCCTCGGCTTCGAGCTGAGAGATATCAAACTCGGACACGTCCAGCGCGGCGGTTCGCCGGGGGCCTTCGATCGCTTGCTCGCCACGCGCTTTGGTGCTGCCGCAACCGATCACATCGCACGTGGGTGTTTCGGCGTGCTCATTGGACTGACGAACAATGAGATATCGGCCACGCCACTCGCGGAAGTGGCGGGTCGCCGCAAACAACTCGATCCCTGCCTCATGGCGCTGGCCCGAACACTGGCGACCTAGCTTCACGCCGGACGCTGGGCAACGAACGTCGAGAGCCTCGGCTACGAGGCGTAGTGGATTCATCTCGTTCGCTGGGGCGCTCTATCTCTCCGCCGCGTCGCTCGACTGCCCGGCGAGCGCTACTGCGACAACGTGCGGCGGGGAGTGAGAGGGGATGGGCCCATGCTTCGGGACCTCACCGACTGGCGGGAGGTTCAGCGCGCGCTGCAGCAGCCCATCATGGCCATACAGGTCCGCATAGAAATGGGGTATGTCGTCATCGTCCACGACCACCGTGCTGTAGAAGACGTATACCTCGACGGGCGGCTCAACGGGGACGTGCACCGTCGTTGCTCCGTGCATGGCCGCGTCGATGCGGGCGGGGGTCCATCGCTCCCCGCTCGCCAGCACAAAGGCCGCCAGGTCGGCAGGATCCTCGAGACGGATACAGCCGTGGCTAAAGTCACGCCGGGCGCGGGCGAAGAGCTCTTGTTCGGGCGTCCCGTGTAGGTAGACATCATAGTCGTTTGGGAAGACGAACTTGACCTGACCCAGCGCATTCCGAGGCCCGGGTCGCTGGCGCAAACGGTAGCCTCCCGAACCTACGCGCTTCAGGTTTTCGGCGGTCGGTGAATCCGGCACTGCGTCGTCACCTCCACCACGGACGATCTCGTACCCCTCTCGTTCGAAATCCAGCGGATGGCGCAACAGACGCGGGACGAGCTCGGATCGCGCAATGTGTGGAGGCACGTCCCAATAGGGCATGAATACAACGTCCTGCATCGCACCAGCGAATACCGGCGTTTGATGGCCGTGGGACTGGCCCACAATCGCATCCATAGCCAGCACGGGGTGCGCAGCCCGTGGATCGTCCTCGAAGGCATACAGGCGGAACGCCGGGATGTTGATCACAATGTACCGCGCTGGCGGTTGGCTCGGCAGCCAGCGCCATCGCTCGAGCGCCAGCTCGATCTGTCGAACGCGGACATTCATTGGAACGCGCAGAGTTGCCATCGTGGCCGCGTCGAGGATACCCGTCGCGTCCAAACCGTGCCGGCGTTGAAATCGCGTCACGGCGCTGACTAGGGGCCCCACGTAGAGATCATCCGAGCTCCCCATGGGACCCACGGCGACATCAACGGGTAAGTCGCCAGTTGCCTCGAGCAGGCGATAGAGCGCAGGCATATCTCCGTATCGGTCGCCGGGGCGGATCGTCCGGCCAACTGGAAGCGGGGGTCGTAACTCCGAGTCAGCAGCAAGCGCACGGTACTGGCGAAGCAAGCGCTCGAGTGCCGCGTACCCTGCATATCGTGGCTCGACCTTCGACATGTCCGCCCACACGTCGGTTCCGTTGGCGACCGCACGCACCGCGGCATCAATGTCAATGCCGTCATGCGGCAATGGTAGATGGAATCCCAGAGAATTAGGATCGGCGCGACCCGAATGCAAGGCGAGAAGGACGCGCCTTACCGTCTCTGACATCAAGAAATCGAAGTGTACTAAGTCGCTATCAGAGGCTGGCCGATTGAGCTCCAATGCGGTGGCCTCGGCGCCGAGCGCGCCGGGATCGTAATCGCCGGGCACCAGCCCCTTCTCGTCTAAGTGGGTAAGGGCTCGGATGACATCGAGCGCCTCGCGTGTGGGGCGACCGGCGTACGTCCAGAGCCAGACAGGATCAATAGGACGCGTGAGGCCAGGCGCCTGCGAGGTTGGACGCTGGACGTTAGACGTTAAACCTTGGACGGTGGACGCTGGACAGTGCACGTTGGACGCGGCGGCCCTGCTGCCGGCAGCGACATACGACAGCACGGCCACACAGAATCGCCACCACATCATGCTCCGTCGCCATGCCGCAGAGGGTGGCAGTTGCAGTACTTGCATATCTTTGCCTGTCCCGATCCAGTGGTCGCGGTTCGCGTGGTGACATCGAGTGCGGTAAGGTTGATCGCTCGTGCGACCACAGAGAGTCAGGTGAGTCCGGCTGTGCTGCGCGACAATCCCTGACATCGCACGGAAGGGGGGGTGACGGTCAGCCTGCGGTGCGAGCCGGTGCGCTACTGATTGCCGGCAGCTGGTCGCGAGTCAGAGACTCTCGCTCCCGCAATAACTCAGCGCCGTGGTCAAGCGCCCGGCGATTCTCTCGGAGGATAATCAGTGCGCGCTCGAGAGCACGCTCCAACAGTGCGCGCACTGCTGACTCGATATCGCGCGCTGTCTCATCGCTGTAGGGCCCCCCGTCGATCCGGGCGTAGACGTTTGGCTCGAGCAGGGAGGAAGGCTCCTGGCCATAGACGACATTTCCGACTTTGGCGTCCATCCCGTATTGGGTTACCATCTCACGAGCGAGCCCCGTCGCGTGCGCGAGATCATCCGCCGCGCCAGTTGACAGCTCACCGAACACCAGCAGCTCCGCTGCGCGGCCGCCGAGCATCACCGTGAGCCTGCCCTCGAGGTCGTGCTCGGTCGCGATGTAGCGCTCTTCGGCGGGCCGTTGCAACGTGTATCCGAGCGCACTCTGTCCGTGTGGAATGATCGAGACCTTTTGTACCGGATCGGCGCCAGGTGTTGCGAGGGCGACGAGGGCGTGCCCCATTTCGTGGTAGGCCGTGATCTCGCGCTCTCGCGGACTCAAGACATGACTGCTCCTGGCCAGTCCAGCCACGATGCGTTCTACCGCCACGGTGACATCTTGCAGAGTGACACTATCCGCGCCGCGTCGCGTCGCGGTCAACGCTGCCTCATTGACGAGATTGGCGAGGTCCGCCCCAGTGAAGCCCGGCGTAAGCGCCGCGACCTGGTCGAGCTCGAGGTCGGGCGCGACCCGGACCCCTTTGATGTGCACCTGCAGAATCTGAACGCGTCCGGTTCGATCTGGGCGATCGACCATGATCTGCCGGTCGAATCGTCCCGCCCGCAGGAGCGCCGGATCGAGAATCTCGGGCCGGTTGGTCGCGGCCAGTAAGACGACGCCGCTCCCGGGATCGAAGCCATCGAGCTCCGCGAGGAGCTGATTTAAGGTTTGCTCCTTCTCGTCGTTAGCGCCGCCCACGGTACTGGCTCCACGAGAACGACCGAGTGCATCAACTTCGTCGATGAAGACGATGCACGGCGCGCTGCGGCGAGCCTGTGCAAACAGATCGCGCACGCGTGCCGCCCCGACACCAACGAAGAGCTCGACGAACTCGGAGCCGTTGATGGAGAAGAACGGCACGCCGGCCTGACCGGCGACCGCACGGGCGAGCAGGGTCTTCCCGGTTCCCGGCGGACCCACGAGGAGAAGGCCTTTCGGCATTCGCGCGCCGAGGCGGCCAAAGCTTTTCGGGTCGCGCAGAAACTCGACCACTTCCTTGAGCTCCGCTTTTGCCTCATCGACGCCGGCCACATCGTCGAATGTCACTTTGGTATGCTGCTCCGCGTAGACCCGTGCGCGACTCTTGCCAAATCTTGTCGCCTCCGCGGCCGGTGTGGCCACCGAACGACGCATGATGAGGAGGTCAATGCCTAATGCGAGCAGTAGGGGGAGTACGGTGAACAGCGACTCCAGCCAGCTACTCTTGGGGCCGGCGCTGAATGTGACGTTGTGCGCGCGCAAGCGGTCGGCGATCGCCGGGTCGACACGCTCGGTGACGAACGTCGACTCGCCCTCGGGGCCAGGTCTCGTGAACGTTCCTCGCAGCTCCGTCTCGTCGACTTCGACACGCGCGATCCGCCCAGAGTCCAGGGCCGCGACAAAAGCGCTGTACGGGATCCGCTGTACGGCATGATCCGACTCTGATGGCCACAGGAGCATCATGACCACCCCGACCACTACCAGCCAACCCGCTGCTTTTGCGGCGGACAGCAACCTGTGATTGGGAGGACCGTTCGCTTCCGATCTGTTGGCCATGCTCGGCGCGCTCCGTTGGCTAGTGTCATCCTTGGTGCAGCTGTGTGCGTTCGAGCTCCGTAGTGCACCTTATGGCCGCGACGGGGCTTCGGCGCGGCTGTGAGTGTCATGGATATGACCTACCTCAGCGAGACGCAATGGTCAAAGCTCGGCCGCGGGTCGTTTCGCGTCTGTCAGGATCAAGTCGCTTCACTGTCCGCATTTCGCCGACAGGACACGGGCGTGAGTGCGATGCGCTGCACGGGGTTGCAACCGGCGCAGAGGCCGACGCTCAACAGGTCCGATCTCTAGGAGGCTCGCTCAGCTATATGCGTGGGGGCTTCGGACAGGTCACTGGTTCGTTCGAGCTCGCCTTGCGCGGCGCTCGTCTGGGATTCGTTCAGGGGTGGCGAGCCTGCGTTCTCGTTCTTGCAGGAGGCGCCGCTCGAATGTGTCGGAGTTGCTTGCTGGTCGGCATCATTGTCCCGTGTGACTTGAAGTGTGTTTCGCCAGCGCCATTGAAGTCCGTGTCCAGTGGATCGCAAATGGTTTCAGGACTGCCACCAATGTCGACACGTGCCGCAGCCGCACAGTCGGGGACTACCACCGCCGCTCTGTCGGATGAGTCCTCACACAGCCCGGGGGAGTACCCAATGGAACACCGGACCCATCGAGAGAGATTGGGGCATACGAGTCGCTCTCGATCCTCTCTCCATGGAATTGCCAATGCCCACCCGTCATCACCGCGCTTCCGCGCACTCGGCCGTCGAAGGGTCGCATGTGCATCCAGTCTGGCTGATTGTTGTTCTCATCGTGCTGTTGCTCCTTGCGCTCTTGGCCGCGCGGACCATCGTCGGCAAGCCGCACACGTCAAACACGACAAGTGACCATCGGACTGACGGGCGCTCCTCCGAGATCGAAAGGTCGAGAGTTGCTCGACCTCGTGCGTGAGGAACGGTGCACGAGCCACAACCGACGTCCCCGCGAGGCTCCGCGGCGATTGCGCTTCGCGTCTCGTCTACCATTTGGAGTCCCGGATGCCGAGCCGATAGGCGAGGTGGCTGACGACGATGTCCGCCACGAAGCTCGCGACCGCGCTATCTTCGCGTGGCGTGGGACGATTCGGATGACGGGTGGTCGCGCGCGTCCGAGGTGGGCTGCTTACCTAAGTGTATACCTCAGGGTGACGGCGATCCCGCCGGCCTCCGCGTCCAGCAACTCTGCCCCTCCGTCCGCTACCGATTCGACCGTCGCTCGCCCCTCGAACGCGGCGTGAATGGCTTGTTCCGCATCTGCGGGCGACCGCTCTATAAATCCCTTGCTGAGGAAGACGCGGGTGACCCGGCCCTCGTTCAGCGCTTGCAGAGTTGCGGCGGCGCCCCTCGCGGCGCGCCCGCCGGCACCTGCTACCTCGAGAGTGTCGCGAATCGCGGCGAGATCCTCCTCTCTGTGGAGGTCTCGGGCACCCGCGGAAGCCGCGCGCGTGATTTCCGGGGACGTCGCCCGAAGGCGTAAGTCGCTCAGTACGCGCGAGCGTCTTGCAGCGTGATGCGGCAACGCCGCTAACGCTTCATGAGCAGCCGTGGATGGTCCGCCTACCAGCAGCCATCCGTCCGGTCCGGCTAGTTCCGTCATCCGCGTGCTGAGCGCAGCCATCAGGCGGTGCCGACCAGCGAGGTGCTCCCGCTGCGCCTGGTCCGTATCCGTGCGACCGCGGGTGCCCTGATGGAAACCACGTTCAGATGCGGTACCCATGTGGGTGCCCGGCTCCGTGTGCGTCGGGGCGTGCAACGTCTCAACGTGCTCAGCGACGCCATCTTGGTATCGATCAGATGTCCGCCTGGCGACTATCGACGATCGCCACAATGGCAGGACGCTCTTCCTTGAGGGCCGAGAGTAAAGGCGCAATGCGAATCCCCCTGCCCCATGAAATCAGCGTCGGCGTCCTGATCGGCAGGGAAGCGGCAAGGCACACGTGCTCGGCTTCGATATAGCCCACCCAACCGTGTGCCTCGACGGTCCCGCCCATTTGAGCGATTTCCCGCTCGAGTCCGGCGAGCGCCCGATCGAGTGCCTCGCGCTCGCCGCGCGGCGCACCCTCATACGTCGTCCGGACGTCGCTGATTGCATGATCAACCCGCACGCGCCAACCGTGACGGGTGGCTGGATCCGCTGGAGCCTGCTCCAAGAACACGCTCAACAGTCGAGTCGAATGTAGCCTGCGCTCTAGCTCGACCAATGCCGTATACGTCAACATTAGCACCTCACAGGCTCCGTTGAAGCGTGTTACTCCGTGCTACCGCGGAGCGATTCAGGTCATCCCGCCTCTTGTCGGACTCGGCGATCGCCCCGATGACCTTCGCAATCGACGACAGACGTTCCTCCCTGTGCGTCGCGGATCAACGTGCGGAGATCAGCAGATCGTACCCACCCGCATCCGTGGGCGCTCTATCTCTGCGACCAGTCAGCGCAAGAATATTCAGTGGAAGAACTCGGGGGCCAGGAGGGAATCGCCGACGGTCGGCGCGGGATCGCCTGACGCCATACTTCACCGGATGGGTCGCGTGCAGCGCGTCGTAGCGATGTGGATGGCGGGGGATGAGGCCGTTTGGTCGATGCAAATTCGACCACAATCCAAGCCGCAGGAGGATCGCGTCAGCAACCCGTCGGAGATCCCCTGACTGACATTATCGGATAGCGGGTCCACACTGAGGCCTCACAACCACCGGAGCAATCGATGGCCGCACTCACGATCGTGGAGACCACGCGCAACACTATCAGCCTCATAGACCTCGTTTACGGTCGACGAGCGGTCCGATCGTACACGTCAAGGGCTGTTGATGAGCCGTTGCTGCGCGAGCTGCTGGATGTGGCGGTGCACGCCCCAACGGCTATGCATGAGGAACCGTGGCAGTTCGTGATCGTGCAGAACCGCGAGCTCTTGAGGCGGCTGTCGGATCGCGCCAAGGCAATGGCCAGCGAACAAGCGGTGAACCACGGTAATCTGCTCAAGCCACCCGGTGCCGCCGGCGACGGGTTCGCGTCGCCACTTGGCGACCCGGAGTTCAACATCTTCTACAATGCCGGAACCTTGGTCATCATCTGCGCGCGGCAGACGAGTGAGTTCGTGGCTGCGGATTGTTGGTTGGCCGCCGAGAACCTGATGCTCGTGGCATCGGCGGAAGGACTGGGCACGTGCTGCATTGGGTTTGCCGTAGCAGCGCTCAACGCGCCCGAGGTCAAAGCAGAGCTCGGCATTCCCGCGGACGTCCGCGCGTTCGCCCCGATCATCATCGGGGTGCCGCGCACACCTCCTGCGCCGAGTACTCGCAAGCCGCCCGTCCTATTGAACTGGATCCACGAAGCGACCGTGTTGCGTGGTTCCTAGCGCGGCGCCTACCCCACTCCCTACCCCGGCGCCGATCGCGGCGAGGTAGGGGTCTGGTTTGACCTTCGGGCCACCACCACCCCGACTCGGATGCGCAACCGTAATTACAGCGCTGAGTTCAAACTGCAGCTGGTTCGGGAGAAGGGGTGCGGATGCTGGTGGAATGAGCTCCGTACCGTCGGGCTGCGCCTGACAACTGAACGTGTTTTCTCCGACAGCCGGTGCGAGACGCCGCGGCCATGATCCCGGCATCGTTGAGTGACCCGAACCAGAGGATCTCATGTCCGACATGCCTCCCGGTCTTCCGAAGCATCCCATCGGCACGTTCGCCTTTGTGGGGACCTACGCCGTGGTGTTCATCATCTTGTGGTTCGCGATCTATTTCTTCATCTACCGCGCGAGGGGGGTCGTCACGCCATGAAGGTCGACCTGTACGAGCGCATATGGATGGCTGGGGTATCCATTATGCTCGCCATCATGTTCATCACGATGGCGATCGCCGCTATTGGCCACTCGGAGACTCCGCCGAGTCACGTTGAGACGATCAATCCCAGCGCTGTCTTGCATGACGCGCGGTTCCGGCAGGCAGGCGTATCGACCGACGCCGGCGGCCACGTGCACGTCGCGGTGGTCGGTACGACCTTCACGTGGCTACCGGCCATGATGACTCTGCCAGCGGCGACACCGGTGACGTTCCACGTCACATCCCTCGACGTGATCCATGGATTCGAGATCGTCCGGACGAATGGCCAAACAATGGTCATCCCGGGGTACGTGAGTCAGTTCACGACCCAGTTTGACGCCGGCGATTACATGATCGTGTGCAATGAGTACTGTGGTGTCGGCCACCATCTGATGTTCACCAAGATGACCGTGGTACCTGCTGCCCAGTGGCGGGTGCCGGCCGCGAGATACCCCGGGGCCGCGATGGTTGCCGCAGGAGGCACCCATGAGCAGCACTAGTGCATCGCAAGCCGCGACCTACTCGCCCAGAGCAGCGAGCCGAAGTGGGCCGTTCGCCGATCATGATCTGATTCTGACGAATCTGTGGGTCGCGATCATTGCGTTTGGCTTGGCAGCCTGCATGGCCGTTATGCAAGCGCTGAGTCGGGCGAGCTTGGAGGTCCCATACCGGTCGCCGCGCATGTACTACATGTCCGTGACCGCGCACGGCATCCTCATGGCGCTCGTTTTCACGACCTTCTTCATCATGGCGCTGGGCGACGTGGTGGTCGATACGGAAATCGGTGAATTGCCGTCGCGCGCGTTGGCGCAGGTCTCCTACGCGGTGGCCATCATCGGCACGGTGCTCACGATCGCGACGGTGTTCACCTTCAATGGGAGCGTGCTCTTCACGTTCTACCCACCGATGCAGGCGAAGCCCGCGTTCTATATTGGACTCACCCTGCTAGTGGTCGGATCGTGGGGTTGGTGCGTGAACGTCATTCTGGCGTGGGCGAAGGCCCGTAAGGCACGCGCCGATCGACCTGTCAGCCTCGCGATGCACGCGATGGCTGTGACGGCGATGCTCTGGCTGCTCGCCACTATCGGCGTCGCCTGCGAGATGCTCTTTCAGCTGATTCCGTGGTCGCTTGGCCTCGAAGCACGCATCGATCCGTTGCTGGCGCGCACCTTGTTCTGGTTCTTCGGCCACCCGCTGGTCTACTTCTGGGTGCTGCCAGCGTACATGATCTGGTACACGGTGCTGCCGCGTGAAGCCGGTGGCAAGCTGTTCTCCGAGCCGCTGGGTCGAATGGTCTTCACGCTGTTTCTCGATCATCTCGATACCGGTGGGTTTGCATCACCAATTCCAGGACCCCGGCATCGCCTCGGGATGGAAGTTGTTCCATACCTTCAACACGATGCTGATCTCGTTCCCCAGCCTTGTGACGGCATTTACCATCTGCGCATCGCTCGAAGTCGCAGGACGACTGCGTGGCGGCACCGGCCTTTTCGGTTGGATCCGGGCGCTGCCGTGGGGGAACCCCACGGTTGCAGGCGATCCTCTGTGCGATGCTGCTGTTTCTCGTCGGAGGGTTCGGCGGCGCGGTGAACGCGTCGTTCGATCTCAACTCCGTCGTGCACAACACCGCGTGGATCCAGGGACATTTTCACCTCACCGTGGGCAGCGCCGTCGCGCTGACCTTCATGGCGACGGCCTACTGGCTGGTGCCCAAGGTGAGTGGACGCAGCCTCGAGCTCGGCCTCCTTGCCAAAGTGCAGCCGTACTTGTGGTTCCTCGGGATGTTGCTCTTCTGCGATCTCGAACCACATCACCGGCCTGATGGGGATGCCGCGTCGCATCTTCGAGGGCGCATACGCTGGCCAACCGCAAGCGCAAATGTGGCAGGCCCTCACCTGGGTGTCCGCCATGGGCGGCGTGATTCTCTTCGTCAGCGCGATGTTCTTCGTGCTCGTGATGCTGGGAACGCTCTTGGCGGGTCAACGCAAGGATCGTGAGGCGATCATCTGGGCGGAGCCGCTCGCGGCGCCAGCCGACGGATTTCACGTTGGCATTTGGGACAATCTCGGTCGGTGGGTGCCCGTAGCAGTTGCGCTACTCGTCATTGCGTATGCGGGACCCCTGTGGGATCTCTTCCACTTGGTCAGGTACGGAAGCCCAGGATTCCGGACGTTCTGAGAAGCCGGACACAACGGGGTTCGGGACTCGGGAACGTTAACAAACCTCGAAGGCCAGCTGGAAGCACCGTGGCTGGCCTTCGAGGTTTTTCTCGAACGTCCAACGTCTAACGTCCAGCCCCTCACACCTCCGTCAGCAGATTCAATCTGACAGCCAGCTTGACGTAGTCGGCCCAATGATTGAGCCCGAGCTTCTCGTTGATCCGCTGCTTGTAGG
>CAWKMU010000006.1:0-15957 GCA_963850905.1 uncultured Gemmatimonadales bacterium
CGCCGCGCTGGCGAACGCCCTCTGGGGTACGAGGAGCGGAAATCCTCGTGGAAAGAATCAGCCGCGCGACGCTAGATAACGGCGCCAAACGTGCACCCATACAGCCCATACAAATGACTGACGCATTGACCTGGATTCACGGACTTCGGGCGAGGACTCGGCCATGGAGACACAGGTGAGCGACAGGGCGATTCGGTCGAGCACGGCACAGCTCGAAGGAGAGACACTGCACTACCTGAGCGTCGGCCAGGGACCAGCCATCATCCTGCTTCACGGTTACGCCGAGACGTCACGGATGTGGAGGCCGATCATGCCGGCGCTCGCCAAGCGGTTCACCGTGATTGCGCCCGACCTCCCAGGGATCGGCGAGTCGGCGATTCCCTCCGCGGGTGTCGACATGAAGACCGCGGCGATTCGCGTGCACGCACTCGTCCGCTCACTCGGGGTTCAGCAGGCGGAGGTCGTCGGACACGACATTGGCCTCATGGTCGCGTACGGATACGCGGCGCTCTTCCCCACCGAGGTGGGGAAGCTCGTGCTCATGGACGCGTTCCTACCAGGTGTCGGTGCGTGGGAGACCATCTACAATGATCCAGACACCTGGCATTTTCGCTTCCATGGCCCGACGCCGGAAGCGCTCGTCAAAGGACGCGAGCGAGTCTACTTCGAGTACTTCTGGAACCACCTGGCGGCCGACTCGACACGTTCGTTGCCGGAAGACGCGCGAGAGGCTTATACCACCGCCTATAGCCGACCGGGCCGGATGCGGGCGGCATGGGGATACTTCGAGTCCTTCCCCCAGACCGCCACGGATTTCGCCGACCTTGGAAAGACCAAACTCACGATGCCGGTCCTCACGGTGGGCGGCAGCAAGTCGCTCGGTGAATTTCTCGGGCACCAGATCCCACTCGTTGCGACAAACGTCACTGCGGTGGTGATCGAGAACGCCGGCCACTGGATCCTGGAAGAGCAGCCGCACCAGACGACCGACGCCTTGTTGAAATTCCTCTAGCCCGACTCGGTACTCCGCAAACGGCCCTTAACGCTCCGTCAGCCTGAGGACCTCCTCCGGAAGACGGGCGCCTTGCACCACGATCTTCGACGTATCCTGCTCGATCTCGCGGAGATCGTCACGTGACAGCCGGACCGAGGCCGCGCCGATATTCTCCTCCAGGCGCTCCACGTGGCGTGTTCCCGGGATCGGTACAATCCATGGCTTCTGGGCGAGCAACCAGGCGAGCGCGATCTGCCCAGGCGTCGCACCCTTCCGCTCGGCCACGCGCTTGAGAATATCGACGAGCGCCAGGTTCGCCGACCGGGCCTCGGGTGCGAAGCGTGGCGACCGATTGCGGAAGTCTGCGCTGTCGAATGTCGTGCTCGGGTCGATCTTGCCCGTGAGGAAGCCCGCGCCCAGCGGGCTGAAAGGGACGAACCCCACGCCCAACGCTTCGCACGTGGCCAGCACGCCGTTGTGTTCGGGATCCCGTGTCCACAGCGAGTACTCGCTCTGGACCGCGGTGATCGGCTGCACGGCATGCGCGCGCCGGATCGTCTCCGCCTTCGCCTCCGACAGGCCGAAGTGCTTCACCTTCCCCTCCTGGATGAGCTCTTTCACTGTCCCGGCGACGTCCTCGATGGGAATGGCCGGATCGACGCGGTGTTGGTAGAGCAAATCGATCGTCTCGACCTTGAGTCGCTTCAGTGATGCGTCAGCGACCCGTCGGATGTGATCGGGGCGGCTGTCGAGCCCGTGTCGAGTACCGTCCGGCTTGATCCCAAAGCCGAACTTCGTGGCAATCACCACCCGCTCGCGAAACGGTGCGAGCGCCTCGCCAACGAGTTCCTCGTTCACAAAAGGACCGTACACCTCCGCGGTGTCGAAGAACGTCACTCCCTTCTCGACAGCGACTCGCAGGGTCTTGATGCCTGCCTGTCGATCGGGCGGTACTCCGTAGCTCGCGCTCAACACCATCGCGCCGTAGCCGATCGCCGAAACCTCGAGGTTGCTGTTGCCAAGTGTGCGTGTCTGCATGATTGCCCCCGGTCGGTGTCCCGAACGATAGCCGTCTGGGTGAGACCGCCTGTAGTCCCCACCCGAAAGAGAATCGCCGGCTTCGGACTAGCTTTCTACGAGACTCGACCGCTTACTAGTGGGCTCGGGACAGGCGGCGACCCGAAACCCTGCTCAGGGAACCGCCAATCCGCCAACTTTCGCGAGGTGCCGTGAATGCCTGATGACGATCTGCGAGCGGAACTCGACCGTCTTCGCAAGGAGAACGAAGCGCTCCGCCAGAGGCCCGCCAGCCGCGTCTCGATGAAGGTCAGCGAGAAGGGTGGCGTCTCGGTGTATGGACTCGGCCGGTTTCCGATCACGCTCTACAAAGAGCAGTGGACCAAGCTGCTCGACATGGCGGATGAGATACGCTCGTTCATCGCGGAGCACGCGGGCGAGTTGAAGACCAAGCCGTAAGTGCAAAAGCAAGACGATCGCCCCGTGTCGTTCAACAGACTCGGCCAGATCGGTACGGCGTTGTTCGTCGTGTCGATGGCGTTTTTTGGGGTGCAACTCCTTGTTTTCGCGAGCGGTTTGCGTGACCCAAACCCCATGTCGCCCTGGACCGTCACGAGCCGCGGCTGGGCCGGTCTCGTGGGCGTCGTCGCCCTCGCCGGCAGCATCGGCCTCGCCACCTCCCACGCGCGTGTAGCGGCGACGCTCCTGGCGGTCTTAGCGTTCGCCCGCGCCCTGGTGTACATCCCCGACCTCACATGGAATGTCCGCGCCGAGGGGAACTGGACGAATGCATTCCAGCTGCTGGCATGGTGTGGGGTGTGCCTGGTGTTGGCAGACACCGCATCGGTTGCACCCACGCCGAAGGCGGGGCGGAGGCCGTTCTTGGCGACAGTGACCCGGGTGGGGTGCCTGCTTTTCGCGAGCAGTCTCCCGGTTTTCGGGGTGGAGCACCTCGTGTCTGCGCGAGACATCGCCCCAATGGTGCCGTCCTGGATCCCCTGGCATCTCTTCTGGACGTACTTCGCCGGTGTGGCATTTTTCGCGGCGGCTGCGGCCATGGCGACACAGATCCAGGCGCGCCTCGGCGGAACAATGTTGGGTGTGATGTTCTTGCTGTGGGTCCTCGTCCTCTGGCTGCCAGCGATTGCGGCGAACCCGAGGAGTGAAGACAACTGGACCAACGCGGTCATCACTTTGGCAATGTCTGGCGGGGCGTTCTTGATCGCCGCTCTCGCAACGGTACCCGCCCCGGGCACCGCCCACCGCCTTCCGGTCACAGCCTCAGACTCGCTGCCGGAAGCGTAACTGCGCTCGCCGCCTGACCGGTTCTGGCGAGACGTGAGAATCAATCCGACTTGACGCCCTGACATCGCGACCACAGTTTTTGTCCCCTAACCTAGTGTGGTGGAGGGGGCGTGGCTCGCGAACCGAACGATCTGCTGCACGGCACTCTCGACGTGCTCATTCTCAAGACGCTGTCCTGGGGCCCCACGCACGGGTACGGCATCAGCAGATGGATCGAGGGTCAGACGCGCAGGACGCTCACGGTCGAAGACGCCGCGCTATACAAGGCGCTCCATCGGCTCGAAGCAAGCGGCGCGATCGTGGCGGAATGGGGTACCTCCGACAACAACCGCCGCGCGAAGTACTACTCGCTTACCCCGCGCGGCCGCCAGCTGCTGCGGGCTGAAGTAGCGACCTGGAAGCGCTACGCCGCCGCCGTGGCGAGCGTACTGGAGACCGCGTGAGGAGATGCGATGTCGTCAGGGACACGATTACCCGCCCGAGCTCGTCGGTTGTTCCGGCTGCCGCCGAGCCAAGCAAGGTTGCTGCGCGATGTGGACGACGAGATGCGGTTTCACCTCGAGATGCGCATCGCCGAACTGCGCGCGCTTGGTATGAGCCCCGACGAAGCTGAGGCGGAGGCCGTGCGCCGGGTAGGCGATCTCGACGCACTGCGTGATGATCTCGTGCGGGCTGGAATGCGGCGAGGACGAATGTCCCAGGTACGCGAGTCCTTGAGTGATGCACTGCAGGATATCCGCATGGCCTGCCGGCGGTTGTCGCACAGTCCGACATTCGCGATGGCCGCGACGCTCACGCTGGCGATTACGATAAGCGCCACGGCGTCTGTCTTTGCGCTCGTGGATGCTGTGCTGCTTAAGGCGTTTCCGTACCGTGATCCGAGTCGCGTGCTCTCGATCTGGGAGAGCAACCCACAGTTCCCGCAGTTCGCCGTAGCGCCGGCGAACTATCTCGACTGGCAGGCCCAGAGCACAGCCTCGTTCACGTCACTGGCGGCGTTGAAGTATCAATTCCTTACAGCGACCGGGTCGGGCGAGGCGGAGCGCCTGAGCGCTGCCGCGGCGACACCGAACTACGCGAGCACACTTGGCATCACGCCGGCGCTGGGGCGTTTCCTCGCCCCGTCCTCCGCTGGCCCCGCGGAAGTCGTGATCGGGTATGCGTTTTGGCAACGTCAATTCGGTGGCCAATCGAGTGTCCTTGGTCGCACGCTCACCTTGGAAGGTCATCCGTACACGATCGTCGGCGCGACGCCGTCAGGCCTCCCCTCGGGTTCGTTCTACGACCCCGACGTCTGGACGCGACTCCCGCTCGACGCTCCCGCACAGGTCGATCGCGGCGCGCATGTGATCGCAGTCTACGGTCGACTGCGCGACGGAGTCTCTGAGCAGCAAGGAGAGCGCGACCTGAAAACGATTGCCGCACGCTTGGCGCTCGCGTACCCGCAAACCAACAAGAGTTGGTCGGTCGTCACGATGCCGGTGCTGCAGCAAATACTCGGGAGCGTCAGACCAGCGCTGACGATGTTGTTTGCCGCCGCGGCGTGCGTGCTCCTGATTGGTGCGGCCAATCTGGCAAACCTGTTTCTGGTTCGGTATTTGGCGCGGGAGCGGGAGCTTGCGCTGCGCACGGCCCTCGGCGCGACACGTCGCCGCGTCGTCCGTGAGCTCGTAGTCGAGGCCCTGACCCTTGGCACGATCGCGTGCGTCGTGGGTGTTGCCCTCGCCTTCGGAGGCGTGCGCGCGCTCCGAGTCCTTGCGCCTACCACCCTTCCGCGACTGGGTCAGATCAGCGTCGATGCCCGGGTGGTCGCGTTCTGCGTCGTCGCGGCGCTCACGACCGTATGCCTGTTCGGATTAGTTCCGGCGTGGCATGCTTCGCGGGCCTCGCTTGCGGGCGCCGTAAAGGAAGGCCGCCGCGGCACGAGCTCGGGGCGACACCACCGACTGCAAGACTCGCTCGTGGTGCTTCAGATGACAGTTGCTCTCATCCTCCTCACTGGAGCGGGACTCTTCGTTACGGGCTTCGAGCACTTCCGCCGGCTGGATCCTGGCTTCCGGCCTGAAGGCGTACTGACTGCACTGGTCACGCCACGGGCCGAGCGATACGCGACGCCCGAGAAACAGACAGCATTCGTCTCTCGCCTCCTCGAGCAGCTGTCTGCCATACCCGGCGTCTTGGGGGTGAGCGTCAGCAACAACCTCCCAACCGCCTTGGTGTGGGCGGCCGGGTTCACCGTCATTGGCGACCCGCCCCCGGATCCCGCACACATGCCGACCACCGATCTCGCATGCGTGAGCCCGGGTTATTTCCGTACAATGGGCATGGACCTTCGGCGTGGCCGCGGCGTGCTTGCAACCGATGGTTAGCGGGCACCCGAGGTCATGGTCGTCGATGGGCTGTTGGCGCGGCGCTTCTTCGCGGGTCGAGATCCCGTGGGCCAGCGTCTCGCGTTCGGGTCCGATACCGCCTCGATCGTCGGCGTCGTCGCGCCGGTCAAGCAGCGGGGTCTTGCGGGGGACGATGTGCCCGTCAGTTATGCCCCGCTCGCGCAGTGCCCCATGCCCGGGATATACGTCGAAGTGCGAGCCGCCGATCCGCCGGCAATGACCGCAGCAGTGAAGCATGCGATTCAGGCAGTTGACCCAACCGCGCCCATTTCCGACGTCGAGACGATGACGACGCGCATGGCAGCGTCAATGGGCTCCGCGCGGTTCTCGAGCTTTCTTGCGTCGCTGTTCGCTGCTGTGGCTCTCGTGCTGAGCGTGGTTGGCCTGTACAGCGTCTTGGCCTTCGTCGTGACTCAGCGCCAGCGAGAGATTGGCGTGCGGCTCGCCCTCGGTGCCACTCACGGACACGTCATGAGCGACGTGCTCCGTCGCGCATCGATTCTCGCGGGACTCGGCATCGCGATCGGATGCGTCGGCGCCTGGATCTTGACGCGTCTGCTTGCTGGACTCGTAGTCGGTGTCAGCCCACACAATCCGGTCATCTTCGCCGGTGCTGTGGCGGCATTTGCCCTTGTCGCGCTGGCGGCTACGAGTGTTCCGGCACTTCGAACGACGCGCGTCAATCCGGTCGTCGCGCTTTCGTCGGATTAGCGAGCATGACACTGCGTATGGTCCCATTCTACACGCGATGAGAATTGATATGCGCGCTGCGCTCAGCGCAGAGTGGGCGCGCAAGGGCTGGTGCACGAAGCCGTTCTTGGGTGGAGCGACGGACTCATCGGGCGGGAGTTTGGGGGTGGGACCCGGCTGGCTCGTAATTGGGGTGTGAGAGGCACGCTCGAGGCAGATCGCACCGGTCACATGGTTGCGTATCCACCGGTCACATGGTTGCGCATATAGTACAGCGTGTACGCGGTGGCTTGCCGCGGGGCCGTGCCCTGTTGCTACTGGCCACTGGTGTCGCCGCTGTCGCGGCCGGTCGGCTTCTCGCGCAAGACACGAGTGTGACGCACGTGCCGCCCGGCCTCTCAGCTCCCTCGAGGTTGGCCGCAACCGGCCCGTCCTTCTATATCGCCACGCAATCCAATGGTGAGTGGGCGGATGGTCGCGATGCTCCGGTCCTGCGCCGACGTCTTTCGCTGACACTGATCGGCGTCCCGCTCGGGACGGCGTTACAGGCGATCGGTGAGCACGCTGGCGTCGAGCTCACCTTCAGTACGGAGCTCATCCCGTTAGGCGCTCGCGTCTCGATGAAGGCGGACAATGTGACGATCGCGGCAGCTCTCAGCTGGGTGTTGGTCAACGCCCCGCTCGACGTGCTCGTGACCGCGGACAACCATCTCACGCTCGTCCCGCGTCCGCTGGCGCCTCCTGGCTCATCTGCAGCTGTCGCCGGTACGCTCGTCGATGCCGAGAACGGCCGGCCCGTCCCTTACGGTACGGTGACGCTCGTAGGGACGGAGTCCGCGCGATTTGCCGACGCGAACGGCCAATTCAGGCTGACCACCCTGCGACGCGGCGCATTCACGCTGCGCGCTCGGCAGATCGGGTATGCGCCCCACGATACCGCGTTGCGGATCGACTCAATGCCGCCAAGTGTCCCGCTTGTGGTTCGGATGCATCGTATTCCGGCAGTCCTACCGCTCGTGAGAGTGAACGGTGGTAAGGACTGTGTTGCAACCGGTCCGCCTGACTCGGCCGTCAACCCTGGCCTGGCGGCAATCTTCACACAGGTGCGTGAGAATGTTGACCGTTTTCGCCTAGTGCTGGACGAGTATCCTTTCCGGTACAGACGCGAGGAACGGATGGTGCTGCGGCTCATGCCCGGAGGCGATATCACGGCGTGGGTCGACACACTGGCGTACGAGTCGCAGCGAGACAGACGGTATCGGGTTGGTGACGTCCTCTTCGTCGACTCGAACGCCGTTGCCCACGCGCGTCGGCACATGGAGCTCCCGACGTTCGGTGAGCTCGGAGACACGGCGTTCTTGTCTGCCCACTGCTTCAGCTATGGCGGGACCAAGGCGCTTGGCGGCAAGAGAGGCCCCAAGGTTTTGGAGATCGACTTCCGCCCCGCCACTGCAATCCCCGGTCCGGATGTGGAGGGCGCGGTTTATCTCGATGCCAAGACCTTCATCGTTCGTCGAGCCGTCTTTCGGCTGACGAAACCCGCTACCGCTCGGCCACCAGTGCTGGGCCTCGCGGTCACAACGACCTTTCGGGAAATCGTACCGCTCGTCGCGGTCTTCGACTCCGTCGCATCCGAACAGAAGTTGCCGCGTGGACCGGCACGTGGTCAGCCGGACACGGTCCTGAGCCTGGGCGGCCCGGTCCCTACCCCGCGGGTCGATCGGTCCGCCATCGGGTCATACCGAGTCCTCGACGCCGCCTTTGAAAGCCGCGTGTTGGGTACCCAGTCGCCGTCAGGTAGTTCAGCAACGGGGAACGGCGCTTCACGCCTCGAGGTCCACGCAACAGGCACTGACGTCCGCGATGCGACCTCCGTCCCCGCGTCAAATGCGCAAATCGTCGGTCAAGTCGTCCAGCGCGACGGCACCCCTGTGATCGGCGCGGTCGTGGGCCTGTTCGATGCGCGCGACACGACAATGACGGACGACAGCGGTCGCTTCGTCGTCCGAACCGCACGCGCGGGTCCGCACATGCTTTGGTTAAATCACCCCGGTTTTGAGTCGATTCGCATGCCAGTCACGATCAACTCCGATTCGGGGAGCGACGTGAGAAAGATCACCCTCGCTCGCAGGGTTCCCAATCACCAAGCAGCGTCGGACGCGGAGGCATATAAAGCGATCGGCTTGGACCGGCGAATGCGACAATTCGGTGAACCGCTGGCTCAGTATCAGGGCGGCGGGAACTTCGTGACGTCACAGGCGATCGAGGCGCAGGTTCGCGAAGGACGGGGCGTGACGCTGTCGCAGCTGTTGCGAAGCACGCAAGCTTTCGCCGACTGGCCGCAGTCGATGGTGGATCGCTCGAGTGCTCGCGGATGTCTGGCGATCGCCATCGACGGCGTGCCGCAGGTGCACTTGCCAACCCAGGCCGTGGTGCCGCTCGCGAACATCGACCATCTGATTGAGCCGGCCGGCATTGGCGCGATCGAGGCCTACCGTCCGGGCGATCGATCCAGTGAGTTCGCCGGGTTGGACGTGGGAGCTGCGCAGTGTACGTACGTCTTCATCTGGACCCGCGAGTTCCTTGGGCTGGGGGAGCCATCTGACTCGAGCATTGCGGACGAGTACATCGAGAGCCGCGGCAGGGCGGCGTTTCCTGACACTGCGGTGTGCAAAGCTCCCGCGCCCTGGGACAGCATCGACGTCCCGATTTATGCGACGCTGGTGAGTCAAACGCGCCGACCGCCGCGAGACAGCATCTGGCCGGGAGATGTCGGGCGCGTGCTCGCCGCGCTGCGCAGCGCGTTCGTCATGCCGAGCGTCCTCGAACTCCCAGTCTTTGGGTACATGTTTCGCAAACCGATGTCGACGACGCGGGAGTCGGCGGCGCTGCAGATCGCGCCGACGCTCGCGAGCGTGATCGAGTTCATGCTCGATGCGAGCCGGGGCGCGCGCGACGTCCGCATCGAGGCATCGGCACTATCAGGCGGCGCGGACACGGCTGTCCTTGCTGGCATCGCCGCCGGCGCCGTCAGCGGCGCGGTTCGTACGGCGGAACACATCGGCGGCGATAGGAGTGGCATGGGCTGGGAGCTGAGTGTAACCGAGGGACAACCCACGATCGGAGACGGCACTATCGTCTTGGGGCGCCTGCACGTGCCGGGTTGGCCGCTCGGCCGCCGCGCGACGCCCGCGGAGAACGAAGGGCCCATGCAGATCATAGATGAAGATTCCGGTATCACTGGTCGCGACAGCTTGATGCTCGAGTTCGTGGTGGACGAGCACGGTCGTGTGGTGGCTTCGAGTGCCCACGCGGTAACCTCGGACAGCAGTGCCCCGAGAAGTATCCTTCCGAGCCAGGTTCTGCAGGCACTGCAGCAGCTTCGGTTTCATCCTGCGCTCGTCCAGACGTGTCCGGTTCGGCAGCTCGTCAGGCGAGGATTCGTCTGGCACTAGCCGGCTCCTTTGGCTTGACCGTCCTGTTTCGCGCACACGTCAGAATGACATGGCTAAGCCACCCGCCGCTCGTTCACGCTAAGAGTTCGTTTGAGAACGTCTATTGGTGAGCGATGCGTCTGACGAGGATACTTTCGAGGGCGACATGGGATCATGGCAAGGAACGGCTCAATCCGCGCCCACCCCTCGTCGGTCAAATCGTCGGGTAGCGCTTGGTCTTCTTCTTAAATTTCGGCTATCGGGCCACGCGTCCTGGGGTCCACGTCACAAGCTTGAATCACACCCGAGTCTGCCGTTCAATGGGTTTTCCAAGGGTCTCTAAGACCTTAAATTGGCGACACAACCGGAGACGGACGCATGCAACGAGAGATCATCCGGGTCGAGCCGATTGACAGCAATTTCAAGAAGTGGGGCGTGCCGGTGTCCACCTGCACCCGCGCCGGCGACATGGTGTTCGTCTCGGGCATGCCGCCCTTCGATCCTGAGACCGGCGAGGTCCTCGTCCACGCCCCGTTCGAGCGCCAGGTTGAGCTGATCCTGGAGCAGGTGAAGAAGGCGCTCGAGGCCGCCGGGTCGGACCTCGACCATGTGCTGAAGTGCAACGTGCTGTGCATCTCGGCGGACCGATTCAAGGCCTTTAACGAAGTCTACAAGCGCTATTTCCCGAAAAACCCCCCAGCCCGCATCTTCTTCTGCGTGCCTGAGTGGACCGGGCCCTTCGACGTCGAGGTCGATTGCGTGGCGATCACGAAGGACTGACCTCTGGGGTCCACACCCCAAGCTTGAATCTCGCCCGTACCCGCCGCTGAATGGGTTCTCAAACGGTCTCTAAGGCCGTTCATGCATTTCCGCGGGGCAGCGAACAGTTTCTCTCGAGTAGACTCTAGGTCGAGACATCGGCTGAGCGGCTATGGCTCTCGCGGTGCTCCCACGCTATACGGCGAACGGGTTCTCGTCGGCGCTCGGGCCGTAGATGGAGGGGATCGGGACGCCGAGTGCTCGCAGGTATACGGTCAACTGGCCACGGTGGTGATACCAGTGGTTGAGCATGATTGACCGCACGATGGCGACCCGTGGCACGGCGAACAGCTCCCGGTCGCCACGCATCAGCCGCCATGTCGCGGTCAGCGTGGCGTCGTCCATGCTGCCGAGGAGCTGCTTGGCTTGCGCGACACTGTGGTCGAGCGCCGGAATCAGCTCTGCAGCGCTCGTGGGGCTTGGGTCGTTCGCAAAATTTGGCGCTTGAGCCGGCGATGGTGACGCGACGAGTGCCGCGACCCCGCCCGGCACAGTCGCGACATGCAGGGCGAGCTGCCCCAGCGTCCTCGCCCGCTCGTGCGGACGCCACGCCAACTGATTGCCCGGAACGCGCTCGAGGACGCGACGCGTGGTGAGCGTCTCCTGCTCGAGCTCCTGCAACAGACCGTCGATCAACGCCATTTTACTGCCCTCCGCTCTGCGTGTGTCTCGAGTCACGCCTGCTCGACTCGTCGCCGAATGCGCGCGACCAGGAGGGGCCAGCCCTGCGAGAGCGCCTCTCGATAGCCGTCTGGAAACAGCCCGAGTGCCGTGTGACGGAGCGTGATCAACGTCCCGCCGTCAGCCTCTTTGAGTCGGTATTGCAGATTACAGGCTACGGCGAACGACATCATCAGTGGTCCCGTGATCTCGAGCAGCGTTGGTCGCTTGATCGCCTGGACGTGACCCCACAGGTGCCCGTTGTTGCCGCCGAGGTCGCGCAGCCACCGGCCGCCAGGCCAGGGCTCGAGGACCATCGGCAACGGCGTGCCGTTGTGCCCTTCGTTCGATGGACCCATCTCCTCGAGCAGCGCCGCGAACGCCGCCGTGAGAGACGAGCGAACGTGGGCTTCCTCGGTAATATCGAGCGACAGGGTGTCGATGGCTGGAGCGAGTGCGGTCATGATTGCCTCCCTTGAGTCTCGTCGGTGTCGTAATTCGCTTGCTGCTCAGCGCGTGCCTTGACCCGTGTGAGCTGGCGGCGCCAGTAGCGCTCGAAGCGACCCGTCCATTCGTGTAGCGGTCTCAGCCCCTCTGCGTTCGTGCGATACAATATCTGCCGGCCGTCGCGCCGGGCCTCGACCAAGCCGACATCGCGAAGCACGCGGAGGTGTTTGGAGACCGACGGTTGCGCCAGGCGCAGCGCCAGGACGACATCGCCGACCGGACGCTCGCGAGCGGCGAGATACGCGAGGATGGCCCGCCGACGCGGTTCGGCGATGGCATTGAAGGGGTCGGAGGTCGTGGCGGCACGAGGCATAGCCTAAATCTCATGCCTATGCGGGAATATGTCAATGGCTCCTCTGCGTGTGATCCAGCTCCGGCCAATGGCCGGAGCTGCAAGTCACTATTGCCACGAGTTGAACGCGCGCTCGACCATTGACCTCTCGGCCACGTGCCAATCGATGGCCATTCTCCCTGCGCCGCGCCACACGCGCTAGTAAGTAGCCGGCACCGTCACGCGATTGATCGGCGGGGGCCGGGGAACACGCTCGACGGGGTGCGCCTGCAAGAGCTTCAATGCTTCAGCTACCGCACGCTCGAGCTGCGGATCGTGCCCTTTGATCACGTCGGCAGGTGTGTTTTCCACCTCGACGTCGGGCGAGATGCCTTCGTTCTCGATCGCCCACTTGCCCTGTGAGTTATAGAACGCCAGGTCGGGCGCCGTGATGCCAGCTCCATCGATCACCGCCGGCACACCGAGGGTGCCCACCAGCCCGCCCCACGTTCGTGTCCCGACGAGCGGACCGATCTTGGCGGCGCGGAAGTAGTACGGCAAGGCATCGCCGCCCGAGCCCGCCGACTCGTTGATGACCAGCACTTTGGGCCCATTCATCCCCATCATCGGCACGGTGATGGCCCGCCCCGCGCGGCGCGCGAAGTAGCCTGCGAACACGCGGTCCAGGTGGTCGACGATGTAGTCGGCAATCGAGCCGCCCTGGTTGTACCGCTCATCGATGATCGCACCGTCTTTCTCCTGTTGCGGATAGAAATACCGCTTGAACGCCGCATACCCTCCAACGGAGGTGTTGGGCAGCCACACGTACGCCAGACGCCCGCCCGACAGCTTGTCCACCAATTTCCGGTTGCCATCGATCCACGCCTGCGTCCTCAGTGCCTCGTCGTCACCGACAGGAACCACCGTCAGCAGCCAGGAGCCAGCGAGGGTCGGCGCACTGTTCACACGGATCGTCGTGTGCTTCTCGGCAGTCCCCTCGAAGAGGCTGTACAGATTGGTCGGCGCCGCCAACGGCCGGCCATTCACCTCCAGGAGGTAGTCTCCCTCGGCCACCCGGAGGCCGGGGGCACTGAGCGGTGCGTGCAGTTGCGGGTTCCAGCTGCCGGCCGTGTAGATGTGCGCGATGCGGTAATGCCCGTTCTCCACTGTGTAGTCGACACCCAGGAGTCCGACCGAGACGTGCGCCGTGTCCGGCACATCACCCTCACCCTCGAGGTATGAGTGCCCGACCGTTAGCTCGCCTCCCACCTCGGCGATCAGGTATCCCAGATCGGCGCGGTGCTCGATGTATGGCACCATGGGGCTGTACTTGTCGTAGATCGCCTGCCAGTTGTTGCCGTGCATCTTGGGATCGTAGAAAAACTGGCGCTCCGTCCGCCACGTCTCCCGAAAGATCTCGGCCCACTCGGCCTTGGGATCGATCACTGTCTCCATCTCAGCGACGTCGAGGTTGCCGTCGCCGACTTTCGCCGGATGATCGGTCGGGACAATCCCCCAGTGATCCCCGGCCGCGCGGTAGAGCAGCTTCTTGTTGTCGGCCGACACGATGTAGGAGTCGACCCCGTCGAGGAACGATTGGGCCCCGCGGTCGGCGACGTGATACTGCCACAGGTGTCGCGCGCCACCTCGGCCGGCGCGCGCAGGTGCTTCCGTATAAAAGAAGGTCCCGGGACCGCCGGCGATGAGATCGCCGTAATCGCCCGGTGGTCCGGGAAGCGCCACGATGCGTCCCTGGATGCCCTCCAAGTCGACACGCATGGCCGCTGCGCTGTCGGGTCGCGTCGCCGGCGCGCGGCCGGCCGCGGCCAATGGAGCGCCGTGGGCTGTCGCAGCCCTGGCTTCCACCCCTCGGCCGGTATCAGCCGAGCGAGCCGGCTCATCCTCCGGCTCGGGGAGGACCGGCGATGGCACGCCGGCGCTCAGCACCGCCAGATAGATGTTGCGCCGTACCGTCTGCTCCTCGGAGCTCATGTCGAGCCATCCCGCCTGGAGGGCGTAATTGGTGCTCGCCAGGAAGTAGAGGTACTTCCCACTCGCATCGAACGCCGGCGTGATGGCATCGGCCATGCCGTCGGTCAGCTGGTCCGTCTTCGCCGTGCTCAGCGAGTAGAGAAAGACGGCGCGCATATGACTGTCCAGCGACTTCTGGTACGCCACCCAGCGGGAGTCCGGTGACCACACCGCGTCGAATCCGCGGCCGGGATCGTGGTACGCGTCCGTATCGACTTTCGTGAAATGTCCGCCCGGCACATCGAGCACCCACAGATTCACGTCGTTGTCGGTCAACAGGAGGTGTCCACCGTCGGGCGACCAGACGAGATCCGAGAAGAATGCCGTCGAGGGCAACGCGATCGCCCGAGGCGCGGTCGCGCCGTCCTGATCGCCGATCATCAGCTGGTACTCGCCGGTCGCATCGGAGAGCCAGGCGATCTGCGTGCCGTCCGGCGACCAGACCGGACTGCGCTCGTGCGCCCCCGAGCTGTGTGTGAGGTCGCGGTAGCTACCGTTCTTGGCCGCGATCGTGAAGATGTCGCCACGCGCCTCGAACGCCGCGCGTACGCCGGTCGGCGATAGCGCCGCACTTCCGATCAGCGACGCGACCTTCTTCATCTGCGGCTCGGCCCACGGGAAGTCGCCCCGCACCTCAATGTTGAGCTGCTGTGACTGCCCGGTCTTGAGATCCACGAGATGGATGTAGCCCGCCTGTTCGTACACGATGGCGTCAGAGCCGGCCGACGCACTCATGATATCGAAGTCGCGGTGGTGCGTGATCTGCGTGACCTGGCGGCTGTCGAGACTGTAGGCGTAGAGGTTGACCGTGTTGTCACGATCCGAGAGGAAATACACCGTGTTGCCGACCCACATCGGGTCGGTGTCGTTGCTCCCGTTCCAAGGCAGCTTCTCTTCGGAGTAGTCGGCCAAGTTCATCACGCGGACCGGCTGCGTGCGTCCTCCGCGGTAACGGCGCCACTGGCTGTTCTGCGGCTCGCCCCACCCGGCCGCAAACAACGCGACACTGAGCTCTTGGTACGCCATGCGCTTGGCGTCGGGAGCGTAGGAGCCGGTGAAGGCCCGTGGCATGGGGAGTAACTCGGGCATCCCGCCCTCCGCACTGATGGTCCACAGGCGGAAAAAGGCGTTGGCGCCCGGAGTCGGCACCGTGCCGCGACTCGACGCGAAGACGACGCGCCGACCGTCGGGCGTCCAGCCCCGCACATAGTCGACCCCCGGGTGAAAAGTCAGCCGCCGCGGCGCTCCGCCGGCCGTCGGAACGACGTAGACGTCGGTGTTGCCGGCGACGGTCGCGGTGTAGGCTATCTGGGACCCATCAGGGGAAAAGATCGGATCCGTCTCGATCGACGGTGTCGCCGTGAGGCGGCGCGCAGTGCCGCCGGAGCGCGAAGCCACCCATAGATCGCCGCCGTACTCGAACACCACCATGTCGCGGCTCACTGTGGGCCGGCGGAGCAGTCGCGTCCCCTGAGCGGCCGCGGGTGCCGAAACCACCGCGAGCAGTAAGAGGCCACCTAATTGCTGTCGAACCTTCACTCGCATCCTCCCCCGCAGTTGGCGCGGCGGTCGGTTGTAGAGGTACCCATAGGTTACCGTGCTGGCGGCAGGAACATTACGACACGGGACGCCCCACGACTAGCGAGCGAAATAGCGCGTCAGCGTGCCTGTCTGGGCAGAAAGGAGAAAGGGGAAAGGAGATCGAGGAGCGCGGCCTCCTGGCGCACCACACCGTCCAGGCCGCCCAAGCTCTTCGTCTCTTTCTCCTTTCTGTGTCGCTCCTCTCAATTTTGGCCCGCCGTGCGGTCCAAAATCCGCTCCTGCCTATTTTGGATCGAC